>CAWGJV010000007.1:0-244838 GCA_963822975.1 uncultured Alphaproteobacteria bacterium | reverse complement strand
GATGGCTCCGTCTACGGCGGTCAGGTCCTCGGCCGCGGTGCCCTCTACCAGATGCTTCAGAATCGGATCTACCGCGGCGAGATAACCCACAAGGGCTCAGCCTATCCCGGACAGCATCCGGCGATTGTCGATCAATCCCAGTGGGATCGGGTCCAGGCGACGCTGGCCGAGAACCGCGTTGAGCGGGCGCAGCGGCACGCGTGCAAGGCAACCAAGCCTCCTGACCGGACTCCTGTTCGATGCGACAGGCGAGCGACTGACACCGACACATGCGGTCAAGAAGGGAACCCGCTATCGGTACTACGTGTCGAGCTCGCTGATTACTGGCACACGCAAGTCGGACGCTGCCAAATGGCGGGTGCCAGCTGGCGACCTCGAAGGACTGGTCACCGAGCGATTGCGCACGCTGCTCGACGACCGGGGCGAACTTCTGGATGGCATTGGTGAGCACGCGTCAAGCGGAACCGGAGTTAAGCCGCTCATGGAGCGTGCCCGCCGGATCGCGGAGGAACTGACAGACGCGATCCCCGGGCGAGATCCGCCCCTTGGTGATGACTTTGGTCAGGCGCGTCGAGATTAACTCGGAGTCAATCGAGGTCCAGGTCTATCGCCAACGGCTGATCGGCGTGCTTCATGGGCACAACGCAGCGCCACCGGATCGATCCGCAACAGGCGATACCGATCCCGAAGATATCGTAACGCTGAAGATTGCTGCCCGCCTCCAGCGGGCCGGCCGCGAGATGCGCATGGTCGTCCAGAATGCCGGCGACGAGCGCCCGCCTGATCCCGCCCTGCTCCGTGTCCTGGCCCGCTCGCATGACATCCAGACGCGGCTCACGCAGAACCCGGATCTCTCCGTCCACGACATCGCGCACGGCGAGAACGTCTCGGCCGCACTATATCTACTGATCCTGCGCTTACCCTGGCTCGCTCCGGACATCACCGACGCCATCGTCAACGGACGCCAACCACCGCGACTGACCGCCCGGAAACTGATCCGCCTGTCCACACATTTGCCGATCGATTGGGCCGATCAGCGCAAGTTGCTCGGCTTCCCGCAGGACGAGATCGCGGGCGACTGAGCGGCTGCCGACCACATGGGCCTACGCTCATCCGCCGCGTCTACCTCAGAGACGATTCAACCACTGAACGCCGCCCGAGAGATATTCGGCCCTCGAGTTGCGCGAGGAGCACGTGCCTGAATTCGTCTCTGCCAATTGCAGCACGCCGGAAACCCGGCCAATTCGCCGCGTATGTGGCCCGAGAGAATAAACTACTGCAATATCAAACGGTTACGTGGCTGGGGCGCCAGGATTTCGAACCTGGGTATGGCGGAATCAAAATCCGCTGCCTTACCTCTTGGCTACGCCCCATGACCGATCGGTCGGCGCGCTTCGCTCACATCCGGCCGAGGCTCCGTATATAGGCTCGCCTGCGCGGCGGCAACGCGGCCATTCCGGCTGGAATCGACCGATTTCTCGCCCTTGCCGCCCCATGCCCCCGCCGGTATAAGTCCGCTCCGCCGGGAAAACGGAGTGTAGCGCAGCCTGGTAGCGCACCTGCTTCGGGAGCAGGGGGTCGCAGGTTCGAATCCTGCCACTCCGACCATTCCCCGCCGGCGCCCGTCAAACGGGTCTCGTCATGGTCCGGATGCCCCGCCGACCGATGCCGGCTTGACCGAGGTTCCCTCGCGACATGGCTGAACTGACCTTCCAGCGCGATTTCGCGCCCGCAGCACGGCGAGGCCGTGCGGATAGCGCCGGGCGTGCGGCGGATAACGGCGGCCAATGCCGGGCCGTTCACGTTCGCCGGCACCAACAGCTACCTCATCGGCGACAGCCGCGTCGCGATCGTCGATCCCGGCCCCGCCGACGAGGCCCACCTGCACGCCCTCCTCGCCGCGACCGACGGCGCGACGGTGACGCACATATTGCTCACCCACGCTCACCACGACCATGTCGACGGCGTGGCGCGGCTGGTCGCGGCAACCGGCGCCAGAACCTATGGCGGCGCCCGCAAGCCCGCGCCGTCCGCCACTGTGGATGCACCAGCGACCGATGCCGGCGCCGCCCCCGCCTTCGCGCCCGACGAAGTAATTGCCGACGGCGCGGCGATAGGCGGCAAGGGCTGGCAGGTGGAAGCGATCGCGACGCCCGGCCATGCCAGCGAGCATTTCGCCTTCGCGCTGACGGGCACCGACATGCTCTTTTCGGGCGACCACGTGATGGGCTGGTCGACGACGGTCGTGGCGCCGCCGGACGGCGACATGGCGGACTACATGCGCTCGCTCGACAAGCTGCTGGCGCGGCGCGAGGACACCTACCTCCCCGGCCACGGCGCCCCCCTGCCCCACGCGCATGACTACGTGCGCGGGCTGAAGCAGCATCGCCAGGAACGCGAAGCGGCGATCCTTGCCCGGCTCGCCGCCGGTGACAGGACCATTCCGGCGATCGTCGCGGCGGTCTATGCCGGCCTGGCGCCCGCACTTGCCGGCGCGGCCGGCCTGTCGGTGCAGGCGCATCTGCAAGACCTGGAAGAGCGCGGCCTGGTGGAGCGCGACGGGCCACCCGGCCCAGCGGGCGCCTACCGGCTCAGCCGCCGCTGACCCCCTGCAAGGCCGAGTTGAGATCGCCGAAGAAGGCGCGGATGCGGTCGGCGTCGGCGCCGAGATCGTGGGCGGCGTTGCGGGCGGCGGATCGCATGTCGACCAGTGCGCCATCGCCGTCCGGCACGATGCGGATCACCACGTCCTGGCGGAAAGCAAACAGGAGCGTGGTGGCGACCGCCTCGATTTGTCCGGTTTCGTCGGTCTCGGAGGGTTCACGCGCGTCGAGCACGCGCCAGCCGTGGCCATCGACGATCGCCTTGGCCTCCTGATAGACGCGCGCGGTGCTCACCGGATAGTGGCGCGGCACGATGTCGGGATAGGCGTCGCGCTGCGCGGCGATCTCGTCCTCGCCGGGATCGACGATGGGATCGTCACCGGCCGCCCGGTCGGCGAGGGCGCGCTCGAACGGCGGGGGATCGTCGAGGTCGGTGGAGATGTCGACAAGGCGCGGCAGGGTGACGACCTTCCACGCCCCGATTGCCGGCAGCGCCAGAACGATGAGGCCGACAATCAGGCCGCGCGCCGCGGCGACGGCGCCCTTGCGCCCGTCGCGCCAGATGCCGGCGAAGGCGGCAAGCGCCAGGATCACCGCCAGCGCGGCAAGCGCGAAGCCGAGCGCCATGACCGCATAGGTCGGCGTCGCGGCAAGCTTGCCGGTGCGATGGCCGATGGCCGCGATGATGAGTACCGGCACCGACAAGGCGGCCAGCCGCGAACTCAACCGCGCCAGCCGCGAGCGGCGTTCGGAGACGCGGGAGATCACGCCCGCCTCCGGCGAAAGTCAGACACACGCAAGCAGAAGCCTCCTCGCCGCACGGTGCGCATTGAAGGCGGATTGCGCGAGGGTGTCCAGATGGCCTACGCCGCCCGCGGCCTTTCGCCCATGCGCAGCAGGCCCTGCATGTAGCCGATGGCGTGCGCGCGGCCACGATGGTTCCAGTCGGTATCGTCGTCCATGTGCGGGACATGGTCGTCGAGCAGGAAACCGTCGAAACCGCTCTTCCTGAGCAGCGCCATGACCTCGGCGGGATTGTAGTTGCCCTCGCCGATGAAGCACTCGGTGAAGTTGGGAACCGTCCCTTTCACGTCGCGGAAGTGCACGTAGAGGATTCTGCCCTTCGGACCGAAGAAGCGGATCATCTCGCGGACGTTGTCGGCTCCGCCGGGCATCTCGGAACAGCAGCCGAGGCAGAGGTCGAGGCCCCAGTGGTCGCTCTTCGGATTCAGGCGCCAGGCGCGCTTGAAGTCTTCCGGTTCCTTGAAGATCCGCGCGACGCCGCCGAGCATGGGGACCGGCGGGTCGTCGGGATGGAGGGCAAGCTTGACGCCCGCCTGTTCGGCGACCGGGAGAACCGCGTTGATGAAGTATTCGTAGTTGGACCACATCTGGTCGGCGGTGACGACGCCGTCTTTCTCGTCGAATATCGGCATGGCGTGGCCGAGCGTGGTCGGCAGGTATTTGCGCAGCTGGCGCTTCGTCTTGCCTTTGAGCTCCCTCATGTCGAACTTGGTCGCTCCGGCCCCGCCTCGGGCGGGCGCGCGCCGTTCGGTCCGCCACACCGAATTCGGCATGAAGTGAAACCCGAGGATCGGCACGCCGGCGCGGCCGACGTTGCGCAGCGTGCGCTGGTAGTTCTCGATCTGCTCGTCGCGGCCGGGAAGGCCGAGCATGACCTTGTTGTAGAAATGGGTCGGAACGTTCTCGATCGCCTCGAATACGAGCCCGTGCTTCCTGGTCTTGTCGACCAGCGCCTTGATGTCCTTCGTCTCCCAGTAGGCATCGCCCGGCAGCCGCGGGTTGTTCATCTGGATGCCCTTGACGCCGATTTGCGCGGCGAAGCGGAGCTTCTCGTCCGTCAAATCGTGGAACTGACCGATAGCGACGCGAATGCCCTCGTTCTTCATTCTAGATCCCCTGTGAAGTGGAGCTGTTCATGCTTCAACCCTTGACCGAACCGGCGGTCATGCCCTGCACCATGAATCGTTGTGCCAGGAAATAGAGAATCATCAGCGGCAGCGACGACAGGACCGCGCCCGCCATCAACGGCCCCCACGGCAGGACGTCGCTGGTGATGAGGTAGTTGAGCGCGAGCGGCGCGGTGCGCTGCGAGTCGGAGGTGATCAGAACCAGCGCCAGCAGCAGTTCGTTCCACGCGCCCGTGAACGTGAAGATGGCAACAGCCGCCAGCCCGGGAGCCGACAACGGCAACACGATCCGCAAGAGCGAGCCCATGCGGGAGAGCCCGTCGATCATCCCCTGCTCCTCCAGCTCGCGCGGCACGCTGCGGAAGTAGCCGCTCAGCAGCCAGGTCGCCAGCGGCAAGGAGAAGGTCAGGTAGACGAGAATGAGGCCGTAGAGCGAATTGCCGAGGTTCAGGCGCGCCATCAGGATCGACAGCGGGATGAAGAGCAGCGAGGTCGGCGTCAGATAGGCGAAAAGGATCAGCCGGCCGATCAGACCGCGGAAGCGATAGCGAAAGCGCATCAGCGAATAGGCCGCGAAGGACGAGATGATCAGCGAAATCACGGTGACCGTCCCGGCGACGAGCAGGCTGTTGCGGACGTTGAGCAGGAATCCCTTGTCGTCGAGCAGGATGCGGTAGTTGTCGAGGGTGAAGACCTGCACCCACAGCGAGGGCGTGCGCACGATATCGCGCGGCGGCTTGAGCGAGGTCGTGATCATCCAGTAGACCGGAAACATGACGATCAGGACGGCGATCACCAGCGCCGCGTATGTCAGGATTCGGCCGACGCGTTCGCGCGGCGCCATGCCGCGCAAGCGGTTGTCGTCGCGGATGGCTGGCGCGCTCATTCGTCCTCCGGATGCCGCATCATCGCCGTGGCCGCGAAGACCAGCACGATCAGAACCGGCAGCATGGCGACGGATACGGCGGCGGCCTCGCCGATGCGCTGGGTCTGCATGCCGAAATAGGCCAGCACCGGGAACACGATGGTGGCGTCGGAGGGCCCACCCTGGGTCAGCAGCCAGACGTTCTCGAAGGAATTCGCCGTCCAGATCGACGACAGCAGCACCGTGACGATCGCAACCGTGCGAATGCCGGGTACGGTGACATGGCGGAAGCGCTGCCAGGCGTTCGCGCCGTCGACCCGCGCCGCCTCGTAGAGTTCGACCGGTATCGCCTGCAGGGCGGCCAGCATGCTGATGAACCAGAAGGGAAATCCGCGCCAGACCGTCGCGGCGATCACGGCCGGCATCGCCGTCGACCGCTGGCCGAGCCAGTCGACGATGCCGGGCCAGATGCCGGTCTGGGTGAGGATCAGATTCAGGCCGCCGCCGATCGGCTGGTAGATGACGCGCCAGGTCAGGAACGCGACGAAGGCCGGCATCGCCCACGGCAACATGAGAAACGAGCGGAAGATCCCGCGCCCGGGAAGCCGCTGGTTGACCAGCAGCGCCAGCCCGAGCCCGATGGCAAGCTTGAGCGCGTCGCTGGTGACGACGAGCACGATCGTGTTGGTGATGGCGGCGCCAAACGATGCGGTGCCGGCGAGATAGCGGAAATTGCCAAGGCCGATCCAATGACCGTCGTTGCCGATCACCCGGTCGGTGAACGACACGTAGATCGCATAGAAGAACGGATAGGCGACGAGGCCGAGCAGCAGGATGACCACCGGCAGCACCAGCCCGTAGGCGAAGATCTTCTCCTGAATGGAGTGGCTCAAGCCGGGTGAGCGCGGGGCCGCCGTTTCCGCGGACGCGAGTTTGCGCCGGCTGCCCTGCAGGGCATCTTGCATCCCTGGGTGTGCTCCTCGACCGTACGGCCTGTGGGCGGCTGCACCGCGGGCAGGTGCTCCCGCCCGCGGCAGTAACGGACGTCTAGGACTTGTACTTGTCGTAGATCGCCTGGGCCTGGGTCTGCGCCTCGTCCATCGCCTTGTCGAAGTCCCAGCTGTCGATGACGACGCGCTGGACCATCTTCGGCACGATGAAGTTGGTCGACATGTCGGCATAGGCGGCGTTGTAGACGTCCGGATAGGCCGGCGCCGTGCCCTTCTGCACCAGGTCGAGCAGGCCGGCGAGGATCGGGTTCGAGCCGCCGAAGATGTCGAACTTGGCCTGGTCGTTCAGCACCGGGCCATAGATCGCCTCGGCGTAGTAGGCCTTCATGAACTCCGGGCTGGGCGAGATAGTCGATCAGCGCCTTCGCCGTGTCCTGGTTCTGGCTCGTCTTCGGGATCACGCGCAGCCTGCGGACCGATCGGCGAGATCACCCCCTTCGGACCGCCCGGCAGCGACGAGAAGAGCGTGTCCTTGTAAAGTTCCGGATCCTGCTTCTTCGCGGCGATGCCGACCGAGCCGGTATTGGCGATGAAGACCGCCTGGCCGGCGAGATAGGCCTGGTTGTCGCCGGCGCCGTCCCACGTCGTGTTGCCCGGCGGAAACAGGCCCTTGTCCCAGGCGTTCTTGACCCACTGCAGGTAGGTCGCGTGTCTCGTCGGACTTGATCGTCACCGTCTTGCCGGCGTCGTCGGCGATGCGGCCGCCGATAGGACTGCAACACGGAAATCTGCACGTTGCCGTCGCCGACGTTGGAGAGCGCCAGGCCGAGGCCGAACACCGGCGGCTTGTTGACCGCTGCGGCCTGCGCGACGAGTTCGTCCCAGGTCTGCGGGGCGGTGTTCGAATCCGGCCGGCGCGAGAGGACATCGTTGCGGCGCAGCAGCAGGTTGCCGGAGACGCCGAACGGGATGCCCGTGCGGCCGCCGGCGACGGGCGTCGTGTCGGTCGCCTTGTCCACCGAGCTCGAACCAGCCGCCCTGCGCCGTCGCCGATCTCCTTGTAGAGGTCGTCGACACGGACGAACTGCGTCCTGCCGCGACAGAAGCAGCAGCAGGTCGAGGCCGACAGTCGAGTGCGTCGGGCATCGTGCCGGAAGCCACCGCGGCGGAGACCTTTTGCACGGTCTCGTTCTGGTTGATCATCACGACCTCGGTCTCGACGCCGTTGTCTGCGCCCCACTTGTTGATCGTGTCGACCAGCAGCTTGTTCGCCGCGTCGGAGAAGATCAGGCCGCCCCAATAGGTGAGCTTGGATCCCTTTACCACGGCCGGCGCCGCCAGCGCGCTGCGCAGCGAAACGCCGCTTGCAGCCGCCGCGATGACACCGGCCGAGGCGCCGAGCATCCGCCGACGAGTTCAGTTCCCTCGCTTCGTCATGCATTCCTCCCGCTTTTGATGTTCATTATTATTGAACTTCCGGGCGGCGTTTTTCGCCGCACGTTCTTCCTTCGCCTTGCGCAAAAGCATCCGAGCGTTGCGTGTCACTGTCAAGGAGCATCGGTGACGCGGCGAACCGACGTCGCGCGGCTGTCGCGTTTCGCACCCGCTTGCCCGAAAGAATGCTTTACGCCGACTCCAATACGCTGTTCTTTGCTCCCCGGATTCCTTCCCGCCGACTGCGCGGCCTGCCGGCCGCAACCCAGAACCTCGGAGTGCACTCATGAAATACCGCTACCTCGGACGGTCCGGCCTGCTCGTGTCGCGGCTGTGTCTCGGCACGATGACATTCGGCAACAAGGAATGGGGCTGCGACCAGGACACGTCCAGCGCCATTGTGCGGCGTTTCATCGAGGCCGGCGGCAATTTCATCGACACCGCCGACGGCTATTCAGGCGGCGAATCGGAGAAGATGCTCGGCGTGGCGCTCAAGGCGCATGATCGCGACAACCTGGTCATCGCCACCAAGTGCTGGTTCCCCAGCAACCCGGCCGTGACCTCCCGCGGCCTGTCGCGCAAGCACATTGTCGAGTCCTGCGAAAAGAGCCTGAAGCGCATGGATATCGACTATATCGACCTCTACCAGTTCCACGGCCCCGATCCCTACACGCCGATCGAGGAGAGCCTGCGCGCCGCCGACGATCTGATTCGCGCCGGCAAGATCCGCTATGTCGGCTGCTCCAACTTCTATGCCTGGCAGATCGCCAAGACCAACGGCGTCGCCGCCTTGAAGAACTACGAGCCGCTGGTCTCGGCGCAGCATCTCTACAACCTGCTTCGCCGTGACATCGAGCGCGAGATCCTGCCCGCCTGCGAGGACCAGGGGCTCGCCATGATCTGCTGGAGCCCGCTCGCCGCCGGCATGCTGTCCGGCAAGTACCGCGACATGGACAAGCCCGACGCCAAGTCGCGCATCGGCCTGCAGGCCTCGGTCACCATGCCGCGCTACTGGTTCGAGGACGCGCTCAAGCTGATCGATCTCGTCGTCGACATCGCCGGGAAGCTCGACCGCACGCCGAGCCAGGTGGCGCTCGCCTGGCTGCTCGGCGATCCGCGCGTTACCGCGGCCATCATCGGCGCGCGGCGCGAAGAGCAGGTGGCGGAGAACCTCGCGGCCGGCGACTTCGACCTCGACGCCGACATCCGCCGGCAACTCACCGACGCCATGCCGCTGAAGCTCGGCTACCCCTACGAGTGGATGGCGACCGCCTTCCCGAATACGTTCGGCAAGGCCGAATTCCCGCCGAACCACACGATGCGACTGCCATAGGCCGCCGCCGGATCACCCGTTCGGAGTTTGCGCGACGCCGGCGTTGTCGGCCTGCCGGCGCTTGGCCTCGGTCTCGATGGCGTCAACCAGTTCCGGCCGGCGACCGGCCAGTACGCGGAAGTCGGCGATATCGAGGACCAGCAGGACGCTGGGCTCGGTGGCAATGACGGTTGCCGAGCGAGGCTCGGCGAACAACAGTGCCATCTCGCCGAAGAAGGCGCCGCGGCCGAGGGCGATCGCCTCCGGCTTCAGCTGGACGGCGACTTCGCCGGAGACGATGAAATACATCGCGTCGCCGGGATCGCCCGCACGGACCACGACCGTGCCCTCGCTGACGTCGCGCACCTGCAGCAGACGAACGATATCGGCGATGGCCGCCGCGCCGAGTTCCTGAAAGAACGGCACGGTGGTCACCAGGTCCCAGGTGTGCAGGAAATGCCGGCGCTGGAGTTCCTCCGCGAAGGCGCCGGCGATGATGCCGGCCTGCAGGGCGAACATGACGATGCCGCCGATCATGGTCCACCCGGCAAGCACCCTGCCCCAGAAGGTGACCGGCACGAGATCGCCGTAGCCGGTCGTCGTCAGCGTCGCGATCGCCCACCACATGGCGCGCGCCACGCTGCCGAAGGCCTCCGGCTGGGCGTCGCGCTCGAAGACGTAGGCGAGCGTGGCGGCGATCGCGAAGATGGCCATGAACATCACCGCAACGCTGACAAGCGCCGTGCGGCTGCGGCGGAGCGTGCGCCAGAGCAGCGAGAGGCCCGAGGCGTTTCCGTGGCGAACGTAGCGCAGCGTCCAGACAACGGCGAACAGCGGGGCGTCAAACCAGTTGCGAACGATCAGCCAGCCGATCGGCAGGGCGGCAACCGACGCCAGGTCGACCAGGCCGTTCGCCGAGAGCAGATAGGCGCGGCGAGCCGTGCCGTCCGGAGCCGACCAGATCTGGAAGGCATACTCGGCGGCGATGGCGAACCAGACGAGAATGATGACGGCGAGAAGAAATATGTGGGCGCGTTCGCCGACCGTCCGCGAGCTGTCGGCGACGACGGCGAGGAGCCCGGCGGCGGTCAGGCCACCCGACAGGACCGCCCAGCGGCGCAATGGGTCCATTGATGACAAGGCGTTCAGCATTCACCCACCACGTGCCGCATCCCACCGCGGAAACCAGACGTCAGTGGGGATCGCCGGGGCGTCGCCCCCATGGCAAAGACCGGCGGCGGCGCAATCTGTCTTGGCGTCGACAGGGCGCAGCACACTGGCCGGACATGGTATAGACTGGCTCGACTGGTTGGAACCGAGCTCCGCGGAGGCCACACGATGACCGACAGCAGCGATCGCCCCACCCCTCCTCCGCCGCCGGAATCCGGCGGCGACGCACCGTCAGCCTTCGACGTGATCAGCCCGTACCTGCATCCGGGGCGCGAGAACGTCATGCTCAATTATGTTCTCTATCTCGCCGGGCTGATTCCCGCCTTCGGCGTCGTGCCGATCATCATCGGCTTCGCGCTGGCGATCATCAACCGCCCCAATGCCAGCGGAATTTGGCGCGACCACTATACCTACCAGGTGCGGACGGCGGGCTTCGGCCTGCTGTTCGCCGTCGTCTCGGCCATCCTCGTGCTGGCGCTTGGCCTCGGCGTCCTTCTGCTGATCCTCACCGCCGTCTGGTGGATCGTGCGTTCGGTCAGGGGATTGATGGCCGCCAGCCACCGCCAGGGGATCGCCGATCCCAACACCTGGAGCTGGTGAGCGAACCGGCGCAGCGTTGCAGCTCAGTCACGCGCCGGTAGCATTTCGGTAATCCGGCGCGCGCAACATGGATTTGCCGCAATCGGACCGCACGGACGCGGCGCCGCGACGGGAGAGCCCGCTGCGGCAGCACAACCGACGACCGACGAGAAGCCCCGTGAAGACCAAGCAACAGCCCATCGACGAGCGACCCTTCCGGTCCAAAGCCGATCACATGCGCGAGCAGACGCTCGAGACCCAGTACCGCCGCATCGCCATTCGCTGCGTCGCGGCGGCGGTGCAGCAGCAGGGCGGCGGGCAGCCGGCGAACCCGGGCGACGCCGAGCAGATGCACTGACGCCCGTCAGGGCGCCGTCCACAGCGCTTCGCCGGCAAGGCGGGCGGCTATGGCCAGCATCACGATCCCGATGAGCGTATCGAGAACCCGCCACGCCCGTGGCCGGGCAAGGACCGGTGCTGCCAGGCGGGCGGTATAGGCCAGCCCGTAGAACCAGGCGAGCGAGGCGAGCCCCGCTCCGGCTCCGAATGCGGCGGCCCCGCTCCCCGCATGGCGGGCCGAGAGCCCGCCGATCAGCACGACCGTGTCGAGATAGACATGCGGGTTGAGGAAGGTCAGCGCCAGGCAGGTGACGATGGTGGCGGCGAGACCCGGTTCGGCGGCCGCCGCCGGCGTCAGGGTGTCGGGTCGCAGGGCGCGGCGGAAGGATATCAGGCCGTAGACGGCCAGGAAGGCGGCGCCGGCCAGGGTTACGCCGGTCAGCAGCGACGGCGCCTGCCGGATGAGCGTGCCGAGGCCGCCGACGCCGGCGGCGATGAGGGCGAGATCCGACAGCGAGCAAACCGTCGCCACGGCGAAGACGTGGCGACCGGCGAGGCCCTGGCGGAGCACGAAGGCATTCTGGGCGCCGATGGCGACGATCAGGCTGGCGCCGAGGAGGAATCCCTCAAAGGCGGCCGATAGAAATGGCGCGTCCATCCCGGTGTCAGAGCAGCGTCGGCTGGATGGGGTCGAGGACCGACGGGTCGTCGTTGGCGTAGGCGTTGACCCGCGACGAGATCGGCACGGCTTCGAGAAGCTTGTCCGGCGCCGGGCCGAGCAGGCTCTCGGCCTCGGCGGGCGTGCCGGTCAGCCATTGCTCGAAATCGTTGGCGGCGACGACGACCGGCATGCGCTGGTGAATTGGCTTCACGACGGCATTGGCTTGCGTGGTGACGATCGCGGCCGAATTGATCTCGCCGCCGGTCGTGCGGTCCGACCACGTCTCCCACAGTCCGGCAAAGGCGATCGGCTTGCCGTCGCGCGGCCGGAGCCAGAAGGGCTGGCGGGTCTTGCCGGAATTCGAGCCCGGCATGGCGCGCCACTCATAGAAGCCGGACGCCGGCACCAGGCAGCGGCGGTATTTCATGGCATTCTTGGAAATGCCTTTTTCCAGAATCCCTTCCGAGCGGACGTTGATGAGCAAGGAGAACTTCTTCGGGTCCTCGACGAAGCCCGGAATCAGCCCCCAGCGCACCAGCGCGAAGCGGCGTGCGCCCTCCGCCATGCGCACCACCGCGATCGGCTGGGTCGGCGCGATGTTGTAGCGCGGCGGGAACGGCTCGCCGTCGAGATAGCCGAAAAGAGCCTCGAGCTCCTCGGGCGTGGCGGTCAGAACGAAGCGTCCGCACATGGGATTCCGGTCGGTTGCTGCTGCGGTCGGGCACCCCAGAATAGCAGACCGGACGCGCCGGCTCCGCTTTCGCATTGCGCCCGGCCCGGCTACGGTCGATTCGATGGATGCGGGTTCCCGCCAGCCACAGATCGGGGTCAGCGTTCTGGTCAGCAAGGCAGGCCAGGTGTTGCTCGTCAAGCGCGGACGGCCGCCGCTTGCCGGCCTGTGGAGCCTGCCGGGCGGCCGGGTGGAATTTGGCGAGCGCCTTGAGGCGGCTGCAATCCGTGAGATTCGTGAGGAAACCGGCATCGCGGTTGCTAACCTCGTCCGCATCGACATGGCCGAGATCATCGGCCGGAACGCAGATGGAAGCGTGGAGACCCATTTCGTGCTGATCGTTTTTTCGGGCCGCTACGTGGACGGCGACATCGCCGCCGGCGACGACGCCGCCGAGGCGCGCTGGGTCGGGCTCAGCGAACTGGCCGGGCTCGACATGACCGAGGACACCCGCCGGGTGATCGAGACCCACGGGATCGCGCCGATGACCGGCTTCAGGATCGTGGCGATGCTGGCCCTGCTGGCGGCGCCCCTGCCCGCCATGGCCCAGGTCCCGGGCGGCACCGCGCCCGGCTACGAGCCGGAGCTCTACCGGCTGTCTGAGATTCTCGGCGCCGTGCAGTTCCTGCGCGACCTCTGCGGCAGCAACGAGGGCAGCCTGTGGCGCGACCAGATGCAGGCGCTCATCGATTCGGCGGAGCCCGATCTCAATCAGCGGGCCCGCATGGTGGATCGCTTCAACCGTGGTTACGAGAGCTATCGCGCGGTCTACCGCACCTGCACGGAGGCGGCGCGTGAGGCCGTCGGCCGCTACATGGACGAAGGCGCGCGGATTGCCGGCGAGATTGCCGCCCGCTACGGAAAGTAAGGGTTAACAAAGGGTTAACCCGGATAGCTACAATTTTAAGGTCGTGTTAACCCTTTCTTCACGATGTGGCTTCCGGCCACAGCCGGCCGTGATAGTTTGATGAACCTTTTACCTTTCCGGCAAAGCGGCGCGGGGGGAAATACGAACAGATGACGGTTGCGACGGAACTGGCGCCGGTCGCCAAGGAAGAGCGCTCGATCGCCGAGAAGAAGCGCATGGCGCTCAACTATCTCAGCGAGGCCTGGGACGAGGCGATGGCCGAGGGCGTCGATCCGGACATCCTCGCCCACGCCGCCCTGTTCACGGCACTCTCCGACCTGATCGCCGCCTATGGCGAGGAGGCGGTGGCCGAGTTTGCCGCCGGGCTGCCGAAGCGCATCCGCGCCTTCGAGTTCAGCATCGACGTCACGGTACAGTAGCACCCCCGCAGCCCTCGCCAGTGGCGGGCCCCGGCGGCTTCCACTAGAATGCGGACGCGATGCCGGGCTCGAGGGCAGCCATGCGGCAAGGATCTTCCAGGGACGCGCTTTCGCCGAGCGCTGGCCTTTTGCCGGTGCTGGCGCTGCTGATCGCCTGCGCGGCGGCCTTTCCGGTCCGTGCGGCGACCGACGGCCGCGCGGTGCCGACGGAGACAATCGTGGTTCCCGGCGGCGAACCGGCCATGCCGGAAGTGCCGCCCGACACCGGCGCGACGCCGGCCCCCGACGCCACCGATCCGGCCAGCAAGGCGGAGGTGCCGGTCGTCGAGTACGACGTCTCCAAACTCCCGGCGCCGGTGGCGCGGCTGCGCGAGCAGATCATCGAGGCGGCGTCGACCGGCGACCCCGAGAAGCTGCGCCCGATCA
This sequence comes from uncultured Alphaproteobacteria bacterium, assembly GCA_963822975.1. Taxonomy (GTDB): domain Bacteria; phylum Pseudomonadota; class Alphaproteobacteria; order Rhizobiales; family Kaistiaceae; genus CAVSRC01. Next base: position 230,551 of record CAWGJV010000007.1, on the reverse strand, counting down.
TGGAGGCCAATGGCACGCCGCCGGCCTTGTCCTTCGACGCCGTCGACGATCCCATCGCCTATCTGAAATCCTCCTCCGGCGATGAAGGCGGCCGCGAGATTCTGGCGGTGCTGATCGAAGTGCTGCAGGCGGGCTACGTCCATGTCGGCGCCGGCACGGCGGACGAGATGTATGTCTGGCCCTACTTCGCCCGTTATCCCGTCGACCAGTTGTCGCCGCGGCAGCTCGTGGAGTTGTTCAAGCTGGTCTATGCCGGCGACTACGAGGACATGAAGACCTACGGCAGCTACCTCTATTACCGCGCCGGCATCGCCCCCGACGGCACCTGGAAATATTTCATCGCCGGCGACTGACGCCCTGCCCTCCGGCTTGCCCGACCCCATTGCACCCCCTAGGTAGAGGCCGTCATCAGCCGGCCCGGAGCGTCGCATGAGTGAAGGTCGAGTGGCGGAGCTTGTCCGGCGCGCCGTCGTTTCGGTTGCCGGGCCCGATGCCGCCACGTTCCTGGACAACCTGTTCACCGCCGATGCCAGCCGGGCCTCGCCCGGCCAGGCGGTCTATGCCGGCCTGCTGACGCCGCAGGGCAAGATCCTTTTCGATTTCATCGTCTTCCGCGACGGCGAACGTTTCCTCATCGACCTGCCGCGCACCGCGGCGGGCGATTTCGTCAAGCGCCTCGCCATCTATCGGCTGCGGGCGAAGGTCGAGGTCGCGGACGTCTCGGATGCCTTGCGCGTGGTCGCCGTCTGGGGCGCCGCACGGCGTCGCCAATATCGACGGGGTCGCCGCACCCGACCCGCGGCTGGCGTCGCTCGGCTGGCGCATCGTCATGCCGGTCGACCAGCCGGCGGAGCGGCATGGCTTCGCACCGGCCAGCGAGGCCGACTACGACGCCCACCGCATCGCGCTGGGCATTCCCGAAGGCGGCATCGACTTCGCCTTCGGCGAGGCGTTTCCCCACGACGTCGACATGGACCAGCTTTCCGGCGTCGATTTCGGCAAGGGCTGCTTCATCGGCCAGGAGGTGGTGTCGCGCATGCAGCATCGCGGCACCGCCCGCCGCCGCACGGTGATGGTGAAGGCGGCCGGCGAGCTGCCGGCGCGCGGCAGCGAGATCTCGGCCGGCGGCAAGGCGCTCGGCACGCTCGGCTCTTCCGCCGGCAGCGAGGGACTGGCCGTGGTTCGCCTCGACCGGGCCCGCGAGGCCATCGATGCCGGCGTGCCGATCGCCGCCGGCGCCGCCGAACTCACCCTGGCCTTGCCGGGCTGGGCGACGTTCGGCTGGCCCAAGGCGGCCAGCGAGGACTAACGCCCGACAAGAGAATCGGCCACGATGCCGCGGTCAACATCGGACCGCCGCCACCCATGCCGAAACGCAGCGACGCCCTTCCCCGCGCCTGGCAGCGGATGCTCTCCGGACGCCGCCTCGATCTGCTCGATCCGTCGCCGCTCGACATCGAGATCGTCGACATCGCCCACGGGCTTGCCCGCGTCGCCCGCTGGAACGGGCAGACGACCGGCCCGCATCCGCTTTCGGTCGCCCAGCACACGCTGATCGTCGAAGACGTCGCGACCGCGCTGACGCCGGCGATCGGCGCGACCGAGCGCCTTGCGGTGCTGCTCCACGACGCGCCGGAATATGTCATCGGCGACCTCATCTCGCCGTTCAAATCGCTGCTCGGCGGCCAGTACGCGGCGGTGGAGCAGCGCCTGCTTGCCGCCATCCACCGGCGCTTCGGGCTGCCGACGCCGCTCGCCCCTCGCCTGACCGCCCGCATCAAGGCCGCCGATCGCATCGCCGCCTATTTCGAGGCGGTCGCGCTGGCGGGTTTCGGCGAGGCGGAGGCGGCGCGGATATTCGGCCGTCCGGCGGGCGTCGACCGGGCGCGTCTCGATCTGGTGCCGTGGCCGGCTTCGGTGGCCGAGCGACGCTTCCTCAAGCGCTTCGCCGTCGTCGCCAAGGCGGCCGGTTAGCGGCGCAGTTCCGAAATCCGGGACAGTTCGCCCGGATCGAAAGACCGCGAGTGACCGGATCGCCTGCCGCTATCCAATGACGCGCCAGTACTCCTCTCGCGGCGCCGTCGGCCGGAAATCATACCGCTCCACCCCAAGCGCGTGGAGCGTGGCGCGCTCGATCAGCGAGAAGTCGTCCGGGTTGTCGCGATTGAAGTTGAGTGGCTCCTTCAGCACGACCGGCGGGTTGGTCATGAACCGCACGCGCTGCGAGTGATTGTTGGACGAGGCGTGCAGCATGTACGGGTGCAGGATGATGAAGTCGCCGACCTCGCCGGTGACCTCGACGAATTCCTCACACTTGTCGATCAGCGCTCCACAAGTCTTGCCATCGACGCCCTCGGGGTGGTCGGCCAGATAGCGCGCGACATGCCGGATCGAATCCGGCGCGATGAAAGTGCCGCCGCCTCTGGGACCTACCTCAGACCAGTAGACGATCGTCAGCAGCGCCTGTTCGCGGCTGTCGAGGAAATGGCGAAAGAAGCTACCGTCCTTGTGCCATCCCCCGGCCTCGCGCGACGGTTTGATCCACGGCTGGTCGGCGCCGCGACGAAAGTTGACGATGAAGGCGTCCGACCATTCGGTTGAATTGATGGTCGTGAAGTGCTGCGACTCAATCTCCATGATGCGGTCGTCGATGCGATCCGCACCGCCCGCCACGTCGCAAAGGGCGCCCCATGCCCGCGGAGACAACTCTGCAACGGGCGCCACGTTCTTTCGGTCCATCCAGACGATCTCCTCGCTCCAAGTGGAGCGATCGTCCGGGTCGTAGCCAAGTCTGGCATAGGCTTCGTCCGTCCACCGCCGTGCCAGTTCGCGATCGACACACCCTTTGATGCGCACAAAGCCTTTCTCGATGAAGTGCTGTGCCTGTTCGGTGTTCAGTACCTGAAATGGATGGGGAGCCATTCGACACGCCTGCGAGCCAAGTGAATGACCGAACAAACACGTCCGGTCGCGCCGACACAAGTATCGCTGATCGGCCCGCGAGCCCAGCATCCTGGCGCATCTTCGTTTCTTCGGTGTCCGACGCAGACCTTCATCGCGCCGGCAATTGCCGGCGTGGCGATTGGCCTTGTGACCCCCGGCCTCCGGGGCCAGGTTTGGCGACAAGGCGTGACCCGCGCGGCGCAGCGCCCTAGACTGGACGAGAGAAACCGGAAGACCCGTTGATGCCCGCCATTCACGTCTGCCCTCTCTCGATGATCGCCCCGACCGTGGCCGCCTCAGGGGCGCGGCATCTGGTCAGCCTCATCAACATCGGCACGCCGGTCGTGCGGCCGGAAGCGATCCCGCCGGAGAACCACCTGTTTCTCGGCATCAACGACATCGTCGAGCCGGCGGACGGCATGGTGGCGCCGGCCGAGGAGCACGTCAGCGAACTGATCGCCTTCGCCGGACGCTGGGACCAGATCCTGCCGATGGTGGTCCATTGCTATGCCGGCATCAGCCGCTCGACGGCCGCCGCCTTCATCGCCCTGTGCGTCGTGCGCCCGGCACGGACCGAACGCGAAATGGCCTGGGCGCTGCGCGATGCCTCGCCATACGCCACGCCCAATGCGCGGCTCGTCGCCATCGCCGACCGGCTCCTCGGCCGCCGCGGCCGCATGGTCGCCGCCATCGAGGATATCGGCCGCGGCGCCGAGGCCTTCGAGGGCATTCCCTTCGCGCTGCCGCTCGAGGGCTGACTTATGGTGGCCGCCAAGGCGCCGCCGATCGAGATCGGGTTGCACGCGGCCATCGTCGCCGTCACCGAGCAGCAGCCGCTGATCCTGGTCGCGTCGCCGTCCGGCTCCGGCGCTGAGCGCGAACTGGACAACCTCCCCTTCGGGCCGTTCGACCCCATCGCCCATCGCACCTTCGAGACCGGCCTCAGGGCGTGGGTGGCGGAGCAGACCGCGCTGACGCTCGGTCACGTCGAGCAGCTCTACACGTTCGGCGATCGCGGCCGCCACACCGCGCCGGGCGATACCGGCCCGCATCTCGTCTCGGTCGGCTATCTCGCCCTGACGCGGATCAGCGAGGGCGCGTCGGAAGAGATCGCGCTGGCCGGCGCCCGCTGGCGGCGCTGGTACGAATTCTTTCCGTGGGAGGATTGGCGCGAAGGCCGGCCGGCCCTTCTCGACCAGGCGCTGCTGCCGGCGCTGGAGCGCTGGAGCCGGTCCGAATCGCGGCATCCGGCGGTCCGCCGGCCGCTCGGTCGGCGCGAACGCATCCGGCTGGCCTTCGGCGAGGAGAAGACCCGCTGGGACGAGGAGCGGGCGCTCGACCGCTACGAACTGCTCTACGAGGCCGGACTTGTCGTCGAGGCGGAGCGCGATGGACGCGGCATCTTCGACCGGCGCGTGGCGCAGGTCGCCGGGGCGCCGATGCGCTTCGATCATCGCCGCATCCTGGCGACGGCGATCTCGCGGCTGCGCGCCAAGCTGAAATATCGCCCGGTGGTGTTCGAGCTGATGGCCGACGAATTCACGCTGACCGAATTGCAGCGCACCGTCGAAGCGATCTCCGGGCGCCACCTGCACAAGCAGAATTTCCGGCGACTGGTGGAGGGCGCGGCCCTGGTGGAACCGACCGGCCAGACCGCGCCACAGAAGCGCGGCCGGCCTGCGGCCCTGTTCCGTTTCCGGCGCGAGATCCTCAGGGAACGCCCGGCGCCGGGCTTCCGCCTCGGTGTCCGGGCCTGATCTATTTTCGCTGGTTCTCGCCGGTCGGCCCAACTACGCCGCACGTGTCTCGATGATCCTGAGATCTTCGACGAGCCGACCGGCGATGAGGCCGACGAGGTAGAAACCCAGTTGCGGATTCTGGAACACCAGCTCACGCACGCGCTCGCGGGCGAGGCGTTGCATACGACAGTCAGTCCGGCAGATTGCCGTGGCGGTCCGTTGCCCATTCGGCGCGAAGACGCCGATCTCGCCGACCACTTCGCCCGGTTCGATATCGACGTTGAACTCCTCGAGGCAGACGCGCCCCTCGGTCAGGAGATACATCGTGTCGGCGGCGTCACCCTTGCGGAAAAGGATCGTCCCCGCGCTGACGGACATGGGTTTCATGAACGGCAGCAGCCAGGTCAGCGGAGCCGCGCCGTCGCCTGCCTGGCTCACCTCCCTCACGAGACGACGCATCTCGGCCAGCCGATAAACGTTGAGAGGCAGCAGGATGGCGTGAAGGATGAGAACCGGCAGGAGGCCGGCGAAATAACCGTAGCTTATGAAGGCGATATTGCTGGCGATGCCCAACAATCGGAGGGGAATCATCGTCCGCATCGTGAAGGTCGCCAGGACGAGTCCGGACGCCAGGTAGCCGAGCGCTTCCGACAGTTCCATGGCAGCCCATCCTCCGCGGCTGCCCCCCTGCGGCAAAAGATAGCAGTCTTCGCCATAGCCGCATCGATCGACGGCGAGTTTTTCCCGTGCAATCGATTTTATCGCATGGCGTCCGTCTCCCGCCGCGAATCCATGTTGCGCCGCATCATGCGGCCCGGCTAGGAAAGCGCTCACGCGAGCCCTTTTTCTGAAAACGGCGGAAAACCATGACCAAATGGGTCTACGCATTCGGCGACGGCAAGGCCGAAGGCCGCGCCGACATGCGCAACCTGCTGGGCGGCAAGGGCGCCAACCTCGCCGAAATGTCCAATCTCGGCCTGCCGGTTCCTCCCGGCTTCACGATCACCACCGAAGTCTGCGCCTGGTTCTACGACAAGGGCCGCTGCTACCCGGACGATCTCAAGGCGCAGGTCGACGCCGCGCTCGGCGAAGTGACCCGCCTCACCGGCCGCGCCCTCGGCGACGCCGCCAAACCGCTTCTGGTCTCGGTACGCTCCGGGGCGCGGGCCTCGATGCCCGGCATGATGGACACGGTGCTCAATCTCGGGCTCAACGACCAGACCGTCGAGGCGCTCGCCGCCGGCGCCGACAAGCGCTTCGCCTACGATTCCTACCGCCGCTTCATGCAGATGTATTCCAACGTCGTGCTCGGCATCGACCACCACCTGTTCGAGGACCGGCTGGAGGACTTCAAGCACGACCGCGGCTACGTGCTCGACACCGACCTCGACGGCGACGACTGGTCCACGCTCATCGCCGACTACAAGGCGATCGTCGAGCGCGAGGCGGGCAAGCCGTTCCCGCAGGATCCGCGCGAGCAGTTGTGGGGCGCCATCGGCGCGGTGTTCGACTCGTGGATGAACCAGCGCGCGGTGACCTATCGCCGCCTGCACGACATCCCGGCAAGCTGGGGCACCGCCGTCAACGTCCAGGCGATGGTGTTCGGCAACATGGGCGACACCTCGGCGACCGGCGTCGCCTTCACGCGCAATCCATCCACCGGCGAGAAGGCGCTCTACGGCGAGTTCCTGGTCAACGCCCAGGGCGAGGACGTCGTCGCCGGCATCCGCACGCCGCAGGACCTGACCGAGGCGGCCCGGCTGGCGGCCGGCTCCGACCGCCCCTCGCTGGAGGCGGCGATGCCGGAAGCCTTCGCCCGCTTCCGCGAGATTTGCGACGCGCTCGAACGCCACTACCGCGACATGCAGGATCTCGAGTTCACCATCGAGAACGGCAAGCTGTGGATGCTGCAGACGCGCTCCGGCAAGCGCACCACCAAGGCGGCGCTGAAGATCGCGGTGGACATGGCGGAGGAAGGGCTGATCACCCGCGGCGAAGCGGTGCTGCGCATCGAGCCGGGCGGGCTCGACCAGCTGCTGCACCCGACGATCGCCCCGGAGGCCAAGCGCGACCTGATCGCCACCGGCCTGCCGGCTTCGCCGGGCGCCGCCTCGGGCGAGATCGTTTTCTCCTCGGACGAGGCGGAGGCGCTCAAGCAACAGGGGCGCAAGGTCATCCTGGTCCGCGTCGAGACCAGCCCGGAGGACATCCACGGCATGCATGCGGCGCAAGGCATCCTGACCTCGCGCGGCGGCATGACCAGCCACGCGGCCGTGGTCGCGCGCGGCATGGGCAAGCCCTGCGTCTCCGGCGCCGGCGGCATGCGCGTCGATTACCAGGCCGGAACGATGAGCGCCGGCGGCCGCGTCCTCAAGAAGGGCGAGACCATCACCATCGACGGCTCGACCGGCGAGGTCCTGGCCGGCTCGGTCGCCATGCGCGAGCCGGAACTCTCCGGCGATTTCGCCCGGCTGATGGAATGGGCCGACGCCGCCCGCCGGCTGAAGGTGCGCGCCAATGCCGAGACGCCGGCCGACGCCCGCGCGGCGCGCTCCTTCGGCGCCGAGGGCATCGGCCTGTGCCGTACCGAGCACATGTTCTTCGACGACGACCGCATCCTGGCCATGCGCGAGATGATCCTCGCCGACACCGCTGACGGCCGCCGCGCGGCGCTCGCCAAGCTGTTGCCGATGCAGCGTTCGGATTTCGTCGAACTGTTCGAGATCATGAAGGGCCTGCCGGTGACCATCCGGCTGCTCGATCCGCCGCTGCACGAGTTCCTGCCGAAGAGCGAGGAGGAGATCGGCGAAGTCGCCGCGGCGATGTCGGTCGATGCCGGCAAGCTGCGCGAGCGCACGCTGGCCCTGCACGAATTCAACCCGATGCTCGGCCACCGCGGCTGCCGGCTGGCGGTCTCCTACCCCGAGATCGCCGAAATGCAGGCGCGCGCCATCTTCGAGGCGGCGATCGACGTCAGCGCCCGGACCGGCGCCGAGATCGTGCCCGAGATCATGGTGCCGCTGGTGGCGATGCGGGCCGAGCTCGATCTGGTCAAGGGCCTGATCGACAGGACGGCGGCCGAGGTGGCGAAGGAGCGCGGCGTCGTGCCCGCCTACCAGGTCGGCACCATGATCGAACTGCCGAGAGCGGCGATCGAGGCGGGCGGCATCGCCGGCTCGGCCGAGTTCTTCTCCTTCGGCACCAACGACCTGACGCAGACCACCTTCGGCATCTCGCGCGACGATGCGGCGAGCTTCATCGGCACCTACCGCTCGGCCGGCATCCTCGCCGCCGACCCGTTCGTCTCCATCGACCAGGAGGGCGTCGGGGCGCTGGTGCGCATGGCGGCGGAGCGCGGCCGCGCCACACGGGCCAATATCAAGCTCGGCATCTGCGGCGAACACGGCGGCGACCCGGCGTCGATCGCCTTTTGCGAGGCGATCGGGCTCGACTACGTCTCCTGCTCGCCGTTCCGCGTTCCGATCGCCCGTCTTGCCGCCGCGCAGGCGGCGTTGCGGGCCAAGGGGACCGGCGGCGGACCCGGAACCGCCTGAGAGATACCACCTGATCGCCTAAACTTGCCCGCATTGCCGCCCGGATTGGGGCCTCCAATGCGGTCGAGGGCGCTTCTACCTGTCGGCATTAACCGAGTTTCAAGGTTAATCCCCCATCACTGGGCATTGGGGTAGCGCGACGGTCCGCCTGGCGGATCGGAACGGCACCGTGTGTGTGTCTGGTGGCGTGGGTGGAGTTGCGGGTGGTAGTTCGGGGTAGGCGGCGTCAACGCGTCCGGAAATCGTTCCGGATCAGTCGCTTCGCATATGCGGGCATCCTGCTGGCGCTGTCGACGCAGACGGTCGCCCGCCAGGACGCCGTCAGCCGCTTCGCGAACCGCGGCCCGGAGGCAGCGCCGAAATACGCCTCGCTGGTCGGGCCCGGCGTTCCGCGCAACACCAGCATCCGCACCGATCCTGTCGTGACCGGCTCGATTGTCGTCGGCGATCGCATCAACCGCAGCGGCAAGTCCGACCTGCTCGTCCAGCGCGCCTCGCGCGGCATCAGCGCCGGCGCCTTGAAGACCGTGGCGCTGTTCGCGCCCGCCGACGATGCGGCGCTGCCGCGCATGGCCTTTGCGCTGCCCGAGACAAACACAAAGGCCGTTGCCGCCGGCGACGCCAGGAAATCCGCACCGGCAAAGCCCGACGAAGCCGCCAAGACCACGGCGCTTGCCTATGCGGCGGTGGACGATGCCAACCCGGCGGCCAAGGCGTTCGATGCGGTCATGGCCAAGAAGGGCCGAGGCTCGGTCGTTCTCGACCCGACAATCGACGCCAACCACGCCTGGGTGAACTACGCCCTGCCCGCCAACGCGCGCACGCCGGGCGAGATCAAGTGCCTCGCCACGGCCATCTACTTCGAGGCGCGCGGCGAGCCGGAGCGCGGCCAGATCGCCGTCGCGCAGGTGGTCCTCAACCGGCTGAAGAACCCCGCCTACCCGAACACGGTGTGCGGCGTGGTCTACCAGAACAAGAACAAGCGCAATCGCTGCCAGTTCTCCTTCGCCTGCGACGGAATTCCGGACCGCATCACCGAACCCAAGCCCTGGGCGGCGGCGCAGGCGCTGGCGAAGAAGGTCGTCAGCGACGACCGCACGCTCTACCTCAGCGACGTCGGCGCGGCGACGCACTACCACGCCAACTATGTGCGGCCGCGCTGGGCGCGCACCATGAAGAAGATGGACAAGATCGGCCGCCACATCTTCTACAAGACCAAGAACGGCGGCTGGAGCTGAGCCGCGACGCGGCTGGCCTCAATCGAGGCGGCGGCGGCCACCGTCGAGCAGCGCCGGATCGATTTCCAGGAGTTCCCGCGCCTCTTCCATGATTTCCGGATCGAGTTTCGCCGGCGCGAGATCGACGCCGGCGGCGAGCCGCCTGGCGATCGCGTTCAGCGCCTCGACACGCGCGAATTTCTTGTTGTTGGCCGCAATCGCGTGCCAGGGCGCGTATGACGTCGAGGTCTTGCGGAACATGTCGTCGGTGGCTGCCTCGTAGTCCTGCCACTTCTTGCGGTTGCGGAAATCCTCGTAGCTCAGTTTCCAGCGCTTCTCGGGGTTGAGCACGCGCTCGCGGAACCGGCGGAGCTGCTCCTCCGGCGAGATGTGCAGGAAGATCTTGACGACGCGCGTGCCGTGATCGGTAAGGAAGTGCTCGAACTCGTTGATTTCGCGATAGGCGCGCTTCCAGTCCTTGCCGCTCGCCAGCCCCTCGACGCGCTCGACGAGGACGCGTCCATACCAGGACCGGTCGAACACCGAGATCGCGCCGCGCGGCGGCAGGCGCTCGAAGAAGCGCGCCAGATAGTGGCGATCGAGGTAGTACTTGCGGGGCGCCGAGATCGGCCAGACCTTGAAGCCGCGCGGATCGAGCACGGCCGACATGCAGCGGATCGTGCCGCCCTTGCCGGCGGCATCCCATCCCTCGAAGACGATCGCCGCCGAATTGCCCGACTTCAGATAGGCATGCTGGATCGTGCGGAGCCGCTGCTGAACGCGATCGAGCTCGCGATGATAGATCTCCTCGTCGAGCTGGAGGCTCAGATCGATCGCCGAAAGGCGCGGCTTCTGCTGTTTGTTCGACGCTTTCGGCTTTTTCATCGTCGCTGCCGTCAACCGGGCGGTCGGTCCCGCCTTCCTCACCCGGTCGGGCTTACCACTACATCCAGCGCCAGGTCGAGGATCGGGGCGGAATGGGTGATCCAGCCGGACGAGATCATGTCGACGCCGGTCTCGGCGATCGCCGCCACCGTCTCCAGCGTGACATTGCCCGACGCCTCGGTGATGGCGCGGCCGGCGACCAGCTTGACGGCCTCGCGCATGTCCGCCGGCTTCATGTTGTCGAGCAGCACCGCATCCGGCTCCGCCACCATCGCCTCGACCAGTTGATCGAGAGTGTCGACCTCGACCTCGACCTTGACCAGGTGGCCGGCGGCCGCGCGCGCGGCACGGATTGCGGCGATGACGCCGCCGGCGACGGCGATGTGGTTGTCCTTGATGAGGATGGCGTCGTCGAGACCGAAGCGATGGTTCATGCCGCCGCCGCAGCGCACGGCGTATTTCTCGAAGGCGCGCAGGCCCGGCGTCGTCTTGCGCGTGTCGCAGATGCGGGCGGAGGTATGGCTGACGCGCGCAACCAGCGCGGCGGTGGCGGTGGCGACGCCCGACAGATGGCAGAGGAAGTTCAGCGCGACGCGCTCGGCCGACAGCACGGCGCGCGCCGGCCCCTCCACTTTCGCCACGGTCGCGCCGGCCTCGACGGTATCGCCGTCGGCGACGTTCGCATCGAAGCGGATCGTCGGATCGAGTTCGCGGAAGGCAGCGGCGGCAAGATCGAGCCCGGCGATGACGCCAGGCTTGCGGGCGACGAGATCGGCAGTGGCGCGCGCACCGGCCGGAATGGTCGCAGCCGAGGTGATATCGCCGGCGCGGCCGAGATCCTCCTTCAGCGCGGCGCGCACGGATTCGGCGACGAGAACGCCGGGGAGCCTCGCCAGATCGCTCATGCCGGCACCGTGGCGGCGCCGATACTGGCCGCCTTCTCGCTGATGGCCTCGGCCTCGGCCAGCGTCATGAAGGTGCGATGCCGCCAGGCGGGATCGTGTTCGGGGAAGTCGGAGCGGTAGTGGCCACCGCGGCTTTCGGTGCGGGCGAGCGCGGCGGCGGTGATCATCCGCGCCGCGGTCAGCATGTTGAGAAGGCGCGGCGAGCGGCAAGCGGCACTCATGTCGGCGATGACGGCGAGGGCCTCGGTCAGGCCGGCGCGGTCGCGCACCACGCCGACCTGGCCGCTCATGGTGCGGCGGAGGCGCATGACCGCGGCGGGGTCGGCGTCCGCCCCGTCGCCATCCTCGGTTGCCGGCCGCACGTCGAACTGTTCGGCCTGCGGCAGGTGTTCGGCGATGTCGGCGGCGACGCGGGCGGCGAAGGCAACCGCCTCGAGCAGCGAGTTGGAGGCGAGCCGGTTGGCGCCGTGGGCGCCGGTCGAGGTGCACTCGCCGCAGGCCCACAGGCCGTCGAGGGTCGAGCGGCCGGCGCCGTCGGTCAGGACGCCCGCCCATGTGATAGTGCTCGGCGGGCGCGATCGGGATCGGCTGGGTGACCGGGTCGATGCCGGCATCCCGGCAATAGCGATAGACGGTCGGGAAATGCGCCGCGAACTTCTCGCCGATCGCCTCGCGGCAATCGAGGAAGGCGCCACGGCCCGGCCTGGATCTCGACGTGAACGGCGCGCGCGACGATGTCGCGCGGGGCAAGCTCGGCCAGCGGGTGGACGCCGACCATGAAGCGCTCGCCGGCCTTGTTGATCAGCTTGGCGCCCTCGCCGCGCAAGCGCCTCGGTGGCGAGCGGCGCCGGGTCGCGGCCGACGTCGAGCACGGTCGGGTGGAACTGGACGAATTCGGCGTCGGCGATCACCGCGCCGGCGCGCGCCGCCATGCCGACGCCAGCCCCTTCGGCCTCGGCCGGGTTGGTGGTGACGGCGTAGAGATGGCCGATGCCGCCGGAGGCGAGCACGATGGCGCGCGCCGGGAAAGTGCAGCGCCGGCCCGCCGTTGTGCGGGCGGGCGACGATGCCGGTCACCCGCCGGCCCTTGGTCGTCAGGCGCTCGCCGACATAGCCCTCGACCAGGCGGATCGACGGCGTCTTGCGCACCGCGGCGACCAGCGCGTGCCATGATCGCGGCGCCGGCCATGTCGCCACTGACATGGACGACGCGGCGCTCGGAATGCGCCGCCTCGCGCGACATGGCGAGATGGCCGGCAAGGTCACGGTCGAACGGCACGCCGTAGTTCGAGGAGATCGAAGATGCGGTGCGGCGCGTCGCAGATCATCAGCCGCGCGATCTTCTCGTCGACGATGCCGTCGCCGGCGGCGATGGTGTCGGCGAGATGCTTCTCGACCGAGTCGCCTCGGCACATCGCGGCGGCGATGCCGCCCTGCGCCCAGGCCGAGGAGGCGCCCTCCCCGATCGGCGCGGCGGAGAGCACGGTCACCGGGCGCGGCGCGAGGCGGAGGCGCAGTGAACAGGCCGCCGAGGCCGCCGCCAAGGATGATGACGTCGTCGGTCGAGCCGGGCGCGGATGCTTGCTGGTCAAGTCATGGCAGTGCTCCCGCGCCGTCAGGCGAGCCGCTTGGTCATCGGGCGCAGGCAACGCACATGACAGCAGCTTCGAGGCCGCCTCACCGCCCTCCGCCAGCCGGCACCACGGTAGAAGCGACGCGCGGTCGCGGTGCTGTCCAGTGCGCCTCGGTCAATGCCGCTCGCCCGCATCGCCGCCTCCAGATGCGCCAGCATCGCCTTGCTGACGCCGCGGAAGCGCGCCGCCGGCGACGACATAATTGAGGATGATCTCGCCGTCCTGCGCTGAACCCGCCGACGCCGAGGATGGCGCCATCCTCCTCGGCGACGAACAGCCGGTTGGCCGGGTTGGCGAACCAGCCGCGGATGCCGTCCGGGCGACTTGTTCGCGGTCCACTCGGCAATCGCCGCCGGCGTGCCACGCATGGTCGGCGTCGCACAGCTCGGTGATCGAGGCGATCAGGACGCGGCTCATCGCGTCAACGTCTTGCACGTGGCTTCGCGAATGCGCACGCTGCAGACTTTCGCAACAGGCCGCGCGCCGATCGGCATGTCGTCAGCTCCTCAGGTTGACCATCCGCTCGACCGCGCGGCGCGCCTTGTCGGCGACCATCGGGTCGACCGTCACCTCGTCGCTGCAGTTCGACCAGGCTGTCGAGGATCTTCGGCAGCGTGATCCGCTTCATGTGCGGGCAGAGATTGCACGGCCGGATGAACTCGATGTCGGGGGCTTCCGCCGCGATGTTCGAGGCCATCGAGCACTCGGTGACGAGCAGCACCGTGGCCGGGCGGTTCTTCAGCACCCAGTTGGTCATCTTGGACGTCGAGCCGGTGTAGTCGGCCTCGGCGATAACGTCCGGCGGGCACTCGGGGTGCGCCAGCATCTGGATGCCGGGATTGGCCTCGCGGTAGTCGCGCAGTCTCCGCGCCGGTGAAGCGCTCATGCACCTCGCAGGCGCCGGTCCAGGCGATGATCTTCACGTCGGTCTGCGAGGCGACCCACTTCGCCAGGTACTGGTCGGGCAGGAACATGCACCTGGTCGGTGCCGAGGCTCTCGACCACCTGCACCGCATTCGACGAGGTGCAGCAGATGTCGCTCTCCGCCTTCACGTCGGCCGAGGTGTTGACGTAGGTGACGACCGGCACGCCGGGATAGCGGTCGCGCAGCAGGCGCACGTCGGCGCCGGTGATCGAGGCGGCCAGCGAGCAGCCGGCGCGCCGGTCCGGGATCAGCACCGTCTTGTCCGGATTGAGCAGCTTCGAGGTCTCGGCCATGAAGTGCACGCCGCACTGGACGATGACGTCGGCGTCGGTCTTCGAGCGCGGCGATGGCGAGCTGCAGCGAGTCGCCCTTGATGTCGGCGACGCAGTGGTAGATCTCCGGCGTCTGGTAGTTGTGCGCCAGGATGACGGCGTTGCGCACCTTCTTCAGGTCGTTGATCGCCTTCACGTAGGGCGCCATCACCGGCCACTCGATGGCCGGGATCACGTCCTTGACGCGCTCGTAGAGATGCGCGGTCTCCCGCGCCACCTCGTCGGTGTATTCGAGCGACGGCATGGGCAGCGGCTCGCGGTGCGCGCTCCGCCGCGGTTTTGCGCCGGGGTCCTGGCCGCCTCTGCGGTCTCGGTTGCCATCGCCATTGGCGCCTCCTGCATCCTTTTATGCTCAATTGGAGCATATTTCGGACATTAAAACAGCCGGCCCAAGGCCGGTCTCGCGCCGGGATATAAGCACGGACGGAGCAAAATACCAATGCGCTCTCCATGAAACCAGCGAATGGCTGGCATCAGGAGTTTTCATGATGCCGACCGCGCGCGGCGCCGGCTACACTTTGTTTTCCGCTCCACGCGCCCGGCGGCGCCGAGGTTCTCCCATGACCGACCGGACTTCCGTCGCACGCCCGTTGCTTCAATCGGTGCCGATCGTCATCGGCGTCGGCTGCCTGATCGCCATCGTCGGCAGCGGACCGCGCACGACCATGGGCTTCTTCCTGACGCCCATGTCGAACGAATACGGCTGGGGGCGCGAGGTCTTCGCGCTGGCGATCGCCATCCAGAACATCGCCTGGGGCATCGGCCAGCCTTTCGTCGGCATGCTCGCCGACAAGTTCGGCACGGCGCGCGTGCTGACCATCGGCACGTTCCTCTACGCCCTCGGCCTCGTGCTGATGGCGCACACCAGCAGCCCGGTCACGCTGCAACTCACCGCCGGCGTGGTCGTCGGCCTCGGCATCGCTGGCTCGGCCTTCCTGCTGGTCATGGCGGCCTTCTCGCGGCTCCTGCCGGAGCACATGCGGACGATCGGCCTATGGTCTCGGCACCGCGGCCGCCTCGGTCGGGCAGTTCATCTTCGCGCCGCTCGGCCAGGGTTTCATCCAGGCCTATGGCTGGCAGACGGCGCTGACCATCATGGCGGCGATGGTCATGGTCGTGCCGATCCTCGCCTTCGTCGTGCGCGGCAAGCCGCAGGCGGCGCCGGTGGCGCTCGGCCAGATGGACCAGTCGATCATCCAGGCGCTGCGCGAGGCGTTCGGCCACGGCTCGTACCGCCTGCTGGTCGCCGGCTTCTTCGTGTGCGGTTTCCAGGTGGCGTTCATCATCGTCCACCTGCCGCCCTACCTGTCGGATATCGGCCTGGCCGCCTATGGCGGCTGGGCGCTGGCGCTGATCGGCCTGTTCAACATCATCGGGTCGATCGGAACCGGCGTGCTCTCCGGGCGCATGCCGCGTCGCTGGATCCTGGCGGTGCTCTATCTCAGCCGCTCGGCGGTGATCGCCGCCTTCATCCTGACGCCGCCGAGCCCGGCATCGGTGATCGCCTTCTCCATCGTCATGGGCATCCTGTGGCTGTCGACGGTGCCGCCCACCCAGCAGCTCATCGCCGTCATGTTCGGCACCCGCTACATCGCCACGCTGTTCGGCTTCGTCTTCCTGTCGCACCAGGCCGGCTCGTTCCTCGGCGTCTGGCTGGGCGGATTCCTCTACGACCGCACCGGCTCCTACACGATCGTCTGGTGGCTGTCGGTGGCGCTCGGCATCTTCGCGGCGATCGTCCACATGCCGATCGTCGAGCGGCAGGTTGTTCGTCCGGCCGTGGCGACCTGATAGACCATTCCGTCTTGCCGGGGCTGACCTGCGGCTGCCGGCCGCCTATGGTGCGTTCCGCCGACAGCCAGGAGAGACGACGTGGACCGCTTCAAGGCCCTCTTGATTACCCGTGACGAAGCCAGCAAGGCCCAATCGGTCGGCGAGGCCGAACTCGGCCGCGACGACCTCATGCCGGGCGACGTCGAGGTGCGCGTCGAACACTCGACCGTCAACTACAAGGACGGGCTGGCGATCACCGGCAAGCTGCCGGTCGTGCGCCGCTTCCCGATGATCCCGGGCATCGATTTCGCCGGCACCGTCACCGCCTCCTCCCACGCCGGCATCGCGCCCGGCGACAAGGTCGTGCTCAACGGCTGGGGCGTCGGCGAGACGCATTATGGCGGCTACAGCCAGATGGCGCGGGTCAAGGGCGACTGGCTGATCCCCCTGCCGGCCGGCATGACCGGGGCGGAAGCCATGGCGATCGGCACCGCCGGCTACACCGCCATGCTGGCGCTGATGGCGCTGGAGAGCCACGGCATCACGCCGGAGCGCGGACCGGCGGTGGTGACCGGGGCGGCCGGCGGCGTCGGTTCGACGGCGATCGCGCTGCTGGCCGGGCGCGGCTTCACCGTCCACGCCGTCACCGGGCGCGCCGGCAAGGCAGCGGACTACCTGAGGGATCTCGGCGCCAGCGAGATCGTCGCCCGCGACGAACTCGGCGCACCGCCGAAGCTGCTGGCCAAGGAGCGCTGGGCGGCGGGCGTCGACTCGGTCGGCGGCGCCATCCTCGCCAACGTCCTGTCGATGACCATGCCGGAGGGCGCCGTCGCCGCCTGCGGCAACGCGGCCGGCATGGACCTCGCCACCTCGGTGGCGCCGTTCATCCTGCGCGGCGTCTCGCTTCTCGGCGTCAACTCGGTCTATGTGCCGAAGGCGCGCCGTATCGCGGCATGGGAGCGCCTCGCCCGCGAACTCGACCGCGACAAGCTCGCCGCGATGACGACGACCATCGGCTTCGCCGATATCGCCGCCGCCGCCCGCGACATCGCCGAGGGCAAGGTGCGCGGGCGGATCGTGGTGACGATCGACTGACGCAGGCCTGCTAGCCGGAGCCGGGTATGAGGCCCGGCCACAGACCGAATATGCCGATCAGGATGAGATAGATCGCGACGATGTAGTTCAGCAATCGCGGCACGATCAGGATGAGGATGCCGGCGATCAGCGCGACCAGCGGCTGCATGGCGATCATCATGGCGTGACTCCTTCTGCGCGCGCCAGGAAACGCCGAATCAGGACGGCGGTTCCGGAAGTTGCGAGGCTACTCTCGCGACGCTGGCGCGGGGAGCCCAACCCCGGCGCGGCCGGTCAGCCGCCTTCCACCCGGGAGAAATCGGCGACTGTCCGCATTGCCTGCCGGATGCGGTTCAGCAAGCGCAGGCGATTGGCGCGGACTTCCGGCTCGGGCGCGTTGACCAGCACCTTGTCGAAGAAAGCATCGACCGGAGCGCGCAGCTTGGCGAGCGCGACCATGGCGTCGGCGAAGTCCTCGACCTCGATCGCCGCGCGGACCTCGCCCTCGGCCGCGCCGATCGCCTCGAACAAGACGCGCTCCTCCGGCTCGGCCAGCAGTTTCGGATCGACCGGGCCGTCGTATTTCTCACCCGCCTTCTTCTCCTCGTCGCGAAGGATATTGGCCGCGCGACGGTAGCCGGCGAGCAGCGTCGCGCCGTCCTCGGTGTCCAGGAACCCGCCGAGCGCCTCGATGCGGCGGACGATCATCAGGAGGTCGCGCTGAACGTCGAGCGCGAACACGGCGTTGACCAGATCGTGGCGGGCGCCCTGCTGACGCAGTTGCACCTGAAGCCGGTCGCGGATGAAATCCTGCAAGCCCGATATGCCGAACAACTCGGTCGCGTGCCGCATCGCATCGCGGGCCGGCCGGGCGGTCGCCTCCTTGATCCATGTGTCGATCATGTTGGCGACGTCTTCGTTGCCCTGATCGCAATAGGCGTCCAGAGCCGCCGACAGCGGCAGCCAGAGATCGAGGCGGATCTGGTTGGTGAGGATGATGCGGATCACGCCAAGGGCCGCACGGCGGAGCGCATAGGGATCCTTGGAGCCGGTCGGCTGTTCGTCGATCGCCCAGAAGCCGACCAGCGTGTCGAGCTTGTCGGCGAGCGCCACGGCAATGGCGACCGGCGTCGGTCGGCACGCGGTCGGAGGGCCCGAGCGGCCGGTAGTGGTCCTCGATGGCCGTGGCGACGGACGGCTCTTCGCCGGCCTCGGTGGCGTAGTAGCGGCCCATCAGGCCCTGCAGCTCCGGGAACTCGCCGACCATCTCGGTGACGAGGTCCGCCTTGGCGAGTTCGGCGGCGCGTTCGGCGTGGTCGGGATCGGCCGGCGGCGAAGCGGCGCGATCTCGCGGGCGAGCCGCATGATGCGCTTGACGCGCTGGCCCTGCGTGCCAAGTCTTCTCGTGGAAGACGATGCGGTCGAGCTTGGGCAGCCGGTCCTCGAGTTTCGTCTTGAGGTCGGTCTCCCAGAAATAGCGGGCGTCGGAAAGGCGGGCGCGGATGACCCGCTCGTTGCCGGCGACGATCGCCTTGCCGCCATCGGGCGCCTCGATATTGGCGGTGAGGATGAAGCGATTGGCGAGACGCCGTCGCGCCGACTCGATGCGCCGGGCGATGACGTTATTGGTGGTCAGGGCGCGACCAGCACGAAGCATTTCTGGTTGGCGCGGATGGTGGTGCGGATCACCTCCGAGCGGAATCTCGAGGAACGCCTCGTCGAAGCTGCCGACCAGCACCACCGGCCACTCGACCAGACCGGCCACTTCCTCGAGAAGCGCCTCGTCCTCGACCAGTTCCAGACCGAGCGCGAGCGCCCGGTCGCGGGCGTCGGCGAGGATGATCTCCTTGCGGCGATCGGCGTCGAGGATGACCTTCGCCTTCTCGAGCTTCGCCATGTAGTCGTCGAAGCGGCGCACCGACGATCGCATCCGGCGCCATGAAGCGGTGGCCGTAGGTGACGTTGCCCGAGCGGATGCCGCCGACCTCGAAATCGACCACCTCGGTCTCCTCGGTCTCCGGACCGAAGACGCAGAGGATCGAGTGCAGCGGCCGCACCCAGTTGAGGCTGCCGGGCTCGGCCGAGCGCGCGCCCCAGCGCATCGACTTCGGCCAGGGGAAGCTGCGGATGACCTGCGGCACGACTTCGGCGATCACCTCGGGCGCCGGACGGCCTGGCTTCTCGATCACGGCGACGTAGAAGTCGCCCTTCTGGTCCTGTTCGACCTTCGCCTCGTCGATCGACGACAGGCCGGCGCCGCTGCAGGAAACCCTCGATCGCCTTCTCCGGCGCGCCGACGCGCGGGCCCTTCGCTCTCGCGCTGGTCGGGCGAGCGCGCCGGCATGCCGTGAACGGTGAGCGCCAGACGGCGCGGCGTGGCGAAGGCCTTGGCCCCCTCGTAGACGAGGCCGGCGTCGACCAGGGCGTCGGTGACCAGCTTCAACAGGTCTTCCGCCGCCTTCCGCTGCATGCGGGCGGGGATTTCCTCGGAGAACAGTTCGAGCAGGAGATCGGGCATCAGCGTGGGCCGCCGGCGGTCGGACGAGGTCGAGGCTGTAGCCGAACGCGATCACCGGCTGGCTTGCCGCCGTTGCGGTGACGAACGCCTGGCGGTGCGCGCCCACAGGCGGATGCCGGGGTCGTAGCCGCCCGGGTTGCGGACAAAGACATCGCGAAACAGGGCGAAGTCGTCGTCATCGACGAACAGGGTGAGGACCAGATTGCGGTCGAGCGACGCCGGATCGTAGGCGGCGCTGTCGCTGCCCTTGCCGCCCCTCTTGCGACCGAGCCGAACGAGCCGGACGATGCGCGTGCCGCCGTCCGGCAGCGAGCGTTGGCAATCGCCGCGCCGGACAGTTCGAATGCTGGACCCGCCCCTTGGCGTAGGAACCGCGAGGCCGACGCTGGCCACCACCAGCCGGTGATCGACCGGCGCGGCCGCGGGCGCGCGTCTGGCGGGCGCCGACCGGGCAGGCGCCTTCCGCGGCGCGGGTTTCTTCGGTTTGCGGGCCATGGTGCTAGTGCACGCTTCGGCCGCCGGCGCCATCGCCCCGGCGCCCGCCGCTCCGCCGCCCGCCGTCTCCAGCCAGGCGGCGCCGCAGGCCTTGGCCAGCTCGCGCACCCGCAGGATGTAGCTCTGCCGCTCGGTCACCGCGATGACGCCGCGCGCGTCGAGCAGGTTGAAGGCGTGGCTCGCCTTGATGCACTGGTCATAGGCGGGCAGCGCCATCTTGTGGCCGTCGATGCCCTTGCCGTCGGCGAGATACTTGTGCAGGCCGCCTCGGCCATGCGGAACTGCTCGAACAGCATGTCGGTATCGGCGAATTCGAAATTGTGCCGCGAATATTCCTGCTCGGCCTGCAGGAAGATGTCGCCATAGGTGACCTTCTCGGTCGCCCTCGCGGCCGTTGAAATTCAGATCATAGACGTTGTCGACGCCCTGGATGTACATGGCGAGGCGTTCCAGCCCGTAGGTCAGTTCGCCCGACGACCGGCGCGCATTCGAAGCCGGCGACCTGCTGGAAGTAGGTGAACTGCGACACCTCCATGCCGTCGCACCAGCATTCCCAGCCGAGCCCCCAGGCGCCCAGCGTCGGGCTCTCCCAGTCGTCCTCGACGAAGCGCACGTCGTGAAGCTCCATGTCGAGGCCGATGGCGGCGAGCGACTTGAGGTAGAGGTCCTGCAGGTCGGGCGGCGACGGCTTGATGATCACCTGGAACTGGTAATAGTGCTGCAGCCGGTTGGGGTTCTCGCCGTAGCGGCCGTCCTTCGGCCGGCGCGACGGCTGGACATAGGCGGCCTTCCACGGGCGCGGCCCGAGCGCGCGCAGCGTCGTCGCCGGATGAAACGTGCCGGCGCCCATCTCGATGTCATAGGGCTGCAGGATGGCGCAGCCGTAGTCCGCCCAATAACGCTGCAGCGTCAGGATCAGGCCCTGGAACGAGCGCTCCGGGCGCATGTGCGCGGGCAGGTCTTCGGTCACCGGTCAACGATCCTATCGGGAAGCTCCGCCGCCCGCCGGGCGGCGCGCCACCTTTTAAACGCCGCATCCCGCCGGTCAAGCGAGGGCGCGGCGGGGCCTCAACCTTCGGGCGGGCGGTAGACCCCGGTGACCGGGTCCTTCTCCAGGGTCAGGGCGGTGGTCTTCTTTTGTTCGGCACGCGGCTTCTGTCGCCCGTAGCGCGACACCAGGCCGGCGAAACGCCGCCGCACCCGCCACCACAGGTACCAGACGAAAACGAAGAGAAGCGCGATGAGCAGCAGACGATTCATGGGACGATCCTAGAGGCCGAAGCGGCTCCAGACCAAATGCTCCTCGATGGCCGCAATTGCCCGGTCGACCAGCCCGGCGGCCAGGCGGTCGCTGCCGATGTCGAGACCGAGGCGGCGACGCAGCATGCTGCGTTCCATCGGGATCACCTTGAGACGCACCTTCTCGCCAAAGCGCTCGCGCAGGACCGAACGGAGATCGCCGATGCGATCGGCAAGCCCGAGTTCGACCGCCTTCTTGCCCGACCAGAAGGCGCCTGAGAAGAGATCCGGGTCGTCGGCGAGCGCCGTGCCGCGGCGTTCCTTGACCAGCGCGATGAAGGCGGCGTGAACGTCCTCCTGGATGGCGCGCAGGCGGGCGACATCCTCCTCGCGCTCCGGGACGGAAGGGATCGAGCATCGCCTTGCTCTTGCCGGCGGTATAGAGGCGGCGCTCGACGCCGATGCGCTCCATCAGGCCGGTGAAGCCGAAGCCGCCGGCAACAACGCCGATCGAGCCGACGATCGAACTCGGGTCGACGATGATCTCATCTCCTGCGGCGGCGATCATGTAGCCGCCGGAAGCCGCGAGGTTCTCGACCGCGACAACGACCCTCTTGTTCTTCTCCTCGGCAAGATCGCGGATGCGGCGGAAGATCAGGTGCGACTGGGCGGCGGCGCCGCCGGGCGAATTGATGACCAGAGCGACGGCCGGCGCGGACTTGTGCGCGAAGGCGCGCTCGAGCGGGCGGGCGACGCCTTCAAGGGTCAGGCCGGAGCGAAGCGGCGATCCGCCGCCGATCGTTCCAGACAGACGAACCACCGGGACGACCGGGATGTCGCTGCGGAAGCGCGCCGGGATCAGGGAATTCAGCGAAAAGCCCACGGATTCACCTCGCATTGTGGTCGGCGCCCCAGGCCGGATGGATATCGGCGAGACCGGCGCCGGTGCGCAGGACGCGCTCGACATCCGGCAGATAGGCGTTGCCGGTGGATCCGTGAAGGACCAGGGGCGGCAGCAGGCGCGTGCCGGCCCGGCTGCCCTTGAGCGCGCGCACAAGAATCCGGTGGGCGGGCTCGCCGGCGCGCGGATGGATCGGCAGGATATCGACGGCGCCGAAGCGTCCGCCGAACGCGGTCAGCAGTTCGGCGATGCCGGCGGCGCGAAAGACGACGATCACCCGGCCGTTCGGCGCCAAAACCGACGCCGCGGTCCGCATCCAGGCATCGAGCCCGCCCTGCCCGAGAACGTGGGCGGCGGCGCGTGCGCCGGCCGGCGGCGCGGTGGTTGTGGCGGGCGCATGGAAGGGCGGATTGGTCAGAATCGCATCGGCAATGGCGCGGCCAAGGCCGGCGTTCTCGCGAACATTCTCGGCCGCCGCGATGTCGGCCCGCACCACCGACACACGCGGCGCAAAAGCGCGGTTTTCCGGCCGTGCCAGGGCGGCTTGCGCGCAGTGGATGGCGGTCTCATCCCGGTCGACAAGGAGAACCCGCGCGCCGGGGCAGCGGGCCGCGGCAACCATGCCGGCGACACCGGCTCCGGCGCCCAGATCGACAACCGTGCCGGCAAGGTCCGGCGCCAGCGAGGCGCCGAGCAGCACCGCTTCCAGCCCGGACCGGTGGTGACCGCGGGCGGGCTGGACGGCCTCGACCCGGCCGCCAAGGAAGGCATCGACCGTCGTTGCCGGCAGGGCCTCGGCGAGCGCGGCCACGGTCACTCCCCCGCCCGGGGCTTCTCGAGCTCGCCACCGATGCCGGCCTCCCGCACGATCTGGCGGGCATCGTCGAGCTTTGCGGAGGGCACCAGGACGCGCCGCGGCAAAACGCCCAGCGAGCCCTCGATCACGCTCATGTTCTGGTCGAGCACGAGGGCCTCGATGCCAGCGTCACGCATCAAGGCTTCCACGAAAGAAATCAGGACCAAGTCATTGGTCCGCAACAGTTCTTCCATCGGGTCTCGCGGCTGTTCTGGCCTCTCGGCAGCCGGGGCCACGTTAGTGGGTCGCGACGCCCGGCACAATCGCGGGCCACCGCCCGTCTTGTTCCGGCAGGCGACGGTCCCTAATGTCGCTCCGGGGAGCCGAAACGCGGAGCGGATGAGTGGGTGTCGTCGTCGCCCTCGAGGAGGGCAAGAAGCGGCCGAGCGCGAGCATCCAGCCGCTGCTGCAACTGACGCGCACAGCGATGGGCGAGGTCAACGAGATCATCCTCGCCCGGGCCGGATCGCAGGTCAGCCTGATTCCCGAGATTGCCCGCCACCTGATCGATTCGGGCGGCAAGCGGTTGCGGCCGATGCTGACGCTGGCCGCGGCGGAAATGTGCGGCCACACCGGCGCTGGCCGGGTGAAGCTGGCGGCAAGCGTCGAGTTCATGCACACGGCGACGCTCCTGCACGACGACGTGGTCGACGAGAGCGACATGCGGCGCGGCAAGGAGGCGGCGCGGCTGGTGTGGGGCAACCAGGCGTCGGTGCTGGTCGGCGATTACCTGCTCGGTCAGGCGTTCAAGATGATGGTCGAGGTCGGCTCGCTGGAGGCGCTCGACATTCTCGCCAGCGCCGCTGCGGTGATCGCCGAAGGCGAGGTCATGCAGCTCGATTCGGCTCACAACACCGCGACCACCGAGGACGAGTACCTTGCCGTCATCCAGGGCCAAGACCGCGGCGCTGTTTTCGGCGGCGGCCGAGGTCGGCCCGGTGCTGGCCGGCAGGCCCCGGGCAGAGCGCGCCGCATTCCGCTCCTATGGCACCAATCTCGGCCTCGCCTTTCAGCTCATCGACGATGCCCTCGACTATGGCGGCAGTTCGAGCGAACTCGGCAAGCGGGTCGGCGACGATTTCCGCGAGGGCAAGGTGACGCTGCCGGTGGTTCTTGCCTACCGGCGCGGTTCCGACGCCGATCGCGTCTTCTGGAAGCGCGTCGTCGAAGAAGGCGTCATCGCGGACGGCGACCTGGAGCGGGCGATCGGGCTGATGCGCGACAACGAGGCCATCGTCGACACGGTCGAGCGGGCCCACCACTTCGGTGCGGTCGCCCGCGACGCCCTGGCGCCGTTCCCGGAGTCGGCGCACAAATCCGCCCTGCTTGAGGCGGTCGATTTCTGCGTGGGGCGGGTCAACTAGGAGATAGCCATGCCGGAGGCGAATGTGCGAAACCGTCATTCTGCCGCACTTGCCACCCACGCTTCATCATGAGTCGCCGATCATGAATCTGCCGCACCGTATCTGTGCCGGACTGGCCGTAACCGCCGGCATTCTGGCGCTTGTTGGCCCCTGCCGGCGCCAAGGCCGTGGCCGATCTGCCGACGTCGTTTGCCGGCGCCTATCTGGCCGCCCGCAGCGCCGACGTCGCCAAGGACATCGATGCGGCAGCCATGTTCTACGGAGAGGCGCTTGCCGCCGATCCGGAGAACCCGGTGTTGATGGAACGGGTGCTGATCCTCGATCTGGCCAGCGGCGCTTTCGACGAGGCGTTCGGCCCCGCCAACCGGCTGATCGCGATCGACAGCGGCAACCCGATCGGCCGCATCGCACTGGCGATGCGCTCGATCAAACAGCACGATTATGCCGCGGTGAAGGAAGCGGTGGCACACGTCGGCAGGGCGCCGCTGGCGACGCTGACCATCGGGCTGATCAACGGCTGGGTCGATTTCGGGCTCGGCAAGACCGACGAGGGACTGGCCGCGATCGACGCCCTCAACGGCCCGGACTGGTACGGCATCTTCAAGGACTACCACAAGGCGCTGATCCTCGACGCGGCGGGCCGCACCGACGAAGCGGTGGCGGCAATCTCGAAGGCATACAACACCGACGGTTCGGCGCTGAGAGTCGTGGACGGCTATGCGCGCATCCAGGCGCGCGCCGGCAACCGCGACGTCGCCGCCAAGGCGCTGACCGATTTCGCCGGCAAATCCCCGCTGCACCCGGCGGTCAGGGGGCTGCTTGACGATATCAAATCCGGCAAGCCGATTGCGCCGGTCGCGACGACCGTGGACGGTGGCGTCGCCGAAGCGTTCTACGGCCTCGGATCGGCAATCGCCGCCGACGGCGGTCCTGAATTGCCGATCGCTTATCTGCGCATGGCGCTCTTCCTTGAGCCGGACCTGCATCTGGCCGACATGGCGATCGGCGACATCCTGCAGAGCGCATCGCGCTGCGATGAGGCGATCGTGGCATACAAGCGCGTTCCGGAAGGCACACCGCTGCGCCGCAACGCCGACCTGCAGATCGGCAGTTGCCTGCAGACGCTCGACAAGTCCAGCCAGGCGGTGGCCTATGTGAAAGGCGTTCTCGACGGCGATCCGAAGGACATCGAGGCGGCCATCGAGCTCGGCAACATCTACCGGGCGAACGACCAGTTCGCGGAGGCGGCAACGGCCTATGCCAGCGGCATCGCGGCCATCGGCAAGGAAACCGCCGACGACTGGCGTCTCTACTACTATCGCGGCGTCGCGCTGGAACGGAGCCAGCAGTGGCCCGCCGCCGAAGCTGACTTCCTGCATGCGCTCAAGCTCAATCCACAACAGCCGCAGGTGCTGAACTATCTCGGCTATTCGTGGGTGGACAAGGGCGAGAACCTCACCAAGGCGGTCGACATGATCAAGTCGGCGGTCGACCTGCGCCCCAACGACGGCTACATCGTCGACAGCCTCGGCTGGGCTGAGTATCGCCTGGGCAATTACGGCAAGGCGGTTTCCACGCTGGAAAAGGCGGTCGACCTGACGCCGGAAGATTCGACCATCAACGATCATCTCGGCGATGCCTATTGGCAGGTCGGCCGCAAGCGCGAGGCGACGTTCCAGTGGGCCCATGCGCGCGATCTCAATCCGGAGAAGGACCAGCTTCCTAAGATCCTTGAGAAGCTGAAACACGGTCTCAAGCCGGCGGGCGACACCGCGGCGGTCGAGCCTTCGGACACGACGACAGGCGCCGGCACGGCCAAGACGATCGTCGTTGGCAAGGGCGACACGCTGTGGGATATCGCTGCACGCGTGTACGGCAACGGTGAGATGTACGAGCGGATCTTCCAGGCGAACCGGGACGGCATCAGCGACCCGAACCGGATCTTCCCGGGCATGTCGCTCAACCTGCCGGCGGCCGAGGCCAATTGAGGCCGAACGGCACGGCCTGCGGTAGCGTGGCGTAGACTCCCATGGACACCCTGGCGAAAGCCATCGAGGCGGCAACCGGTGCGGATTCCTCCGAACTCGCGCCCGCCAAGATCAACCTCGCGCTTCACGTCGGCGCCCGGCGCGCCGACGGCTATCACGATCTCGAAAGCCTGGTGGTGTTCGCCGACCTCGCCGACGTGGTGACGGCTTGGGAGGTGCCAAAGGGCGCACCGATCACCGTCGAAGCCAGCGGTCCTTTCGCCGAGCTTCTGCAGGAAACGACCTCCCCGGAGAGCAACCTCGTCCGCAAGGCCGCTGTCGCCCTGGCCGCCATCGCGTCGAAGCGCGCGCCGTACCCGGTGCAGTTCACCCTCACCAAGCGGATCCCGATCGCGGCGGGGCTTGGCGGCGGTTCGGCGGATGCCGCGGCGACGCTCAGGCTCCTGCAACGGATATGGGACCTCGAAGTGGCGCCGGAGAAGCTCGCGAAGGTCGCGCTTTCGCTCGGCGCCGACGTGCCGATGTGCCTGATGTCCGAGCCGCTGGTGGCGCGCGGCATCGGCGACAAGGTGACGCCGGCGAAGGGCGTCCCGGCGCTGCCGCTGGTTCTGGCTCATCCGGGCGTGGTCGTTTCGACAGCGGCGGTGTTCGAAGGGCTCGGCAACGAAACGCGGACGCCGATGCCTGCCCTCCCCCCGAAATTCGCCAGCATGCTGGAGCTGATCTTCTGGCTGCGCCAGACCCGCAACGACCTGACCGATCCGGCGCGCGTGGTGTCACGCAAGGCCAACGCCGCCGCCAAGGCGCTGGCCGCCGACCCGGATTGTCTGTTCGCCCGCATGTCCGGTTCCGGCGCCACTGCCTTCGGCGTCTTCGTCACCGCGGCGGCGGCCAAACGGGCGGCGTCACGGCTGCGCAAGGCAAAACCCGACTGGTGGGTGACGACGGCGATGACACGCGGTTCCTGAGCAGGCTCGCCGAGATCGCCCGGCGCCTGCTAGGATGAAGCCATGCCGACACAAGACGACAAGCCGTTCATCCCGGTTCGCTTCGCGGTGCTCACCGTGTCCGACAGTCGCTCGCTGGCCGAGGACCGCTCCGGTGCAACGCTGGCCGAACGGATTACCGCCGCCGGCCACCAGCTCGCCGACCGCGCCATCGTGACCGACGACAAGCGCAAGATCCGCGCGGCCGTGCGCAAGTGGATCGCCGATCCCGACGATCGATGCGGTCATCACCACCGGCGGCACCGGCTTCACCGGCCGCGACGTGACGCCGGAGGCGGTCGAGCCGCTGTTCGAGAAACGCATGGAAGGGTTTTCGGCGGTCTTCCACCGGATCAGCTACGACAAGATCGGCACCTCGACCATCCAGTCGCGGGCGACGGCGGGGCTGGCCAATGGCACGTTCATCTTCTGCCTGCCGGGCTCGCCCGGCGCCTGCAAGGACGCCTGGGACGGCATCCTCGCGCGGCAGTTCGACTATCGCCAGCCGCCCTGCAACTTCGTCGAGATCATGCCGCGCCTCGACGAACACCTGAAGCGGACGAAACTGCGGAAGCCCGCGTGAGCGCGCGCTGCCTTTCGGCGAGCCACGCCGACTTGGCGATCAGACGTGCCGTCGCACCGCCCCTTATGACGGCCAGCAGCCGGTTCACCAGGCCGGCGGGCAAGCGCCCTGCCCGGAACGTCGCCGACTGCCGCTGAGCCCGCCCGCCGACCATCGTGCGGTCGATGAAGGCCAGCGCATCGGCCTGCCATTCGGGCGGCAGCGCTTGCGATGAGGTGAACAGCAGCCAATCGCCGCGGGCCTGCTCGACGGCGGCCCGCTGGGCGTCGTCCTCAGCGCCGCCATCGACGATCGTGCAGCCGGCGGCGTCGGCAACGACCAGCGTACCGTCGTCGGAGCCGTAGTCGATGACGATCACGTCGCGAATGACGCCCTCGGTCGCCGCCGGCACCAGCGCCGCCAGGGCGTGCGCCAGTTCGACCTCGTCATTCCGCGTCTCGATGATCGCGGTGATCATGGCCGTTCATACGCAGCCCGGAAGCCGCATGCGACCGGAATTTTCGCGGACCTCCCACGGCGGAATTTTGTTCTTGATATGTTCTCATGATCGGGCTAGGAATTTTTTCATGAACGCTCATAGTTCCCGAATCACGGAAGACGCCTTCGCCGGCCGGCCAACGGCCGACTTCGTCGGCGTGCGCATCGACCCCGACCGCAGGCGCGGACGCGGCGCCGAGAGCAATCGTTCCGGCCGCTTCGAGCCGCAGTCGCGCGAGACCATCGACGACGGCTGGAATTCGCTCGAGCTGCTGCCGCCGCTGAAGACCGAGGTGCAGGAGGAAGCGGCGCGCCGGATCATCACCCGCAACGAGTCGCCGGACATCTCCTTCGACCGCTCGATCAACCCCTATCGCGGCTGCGAGCACGGCTGCGCCTATTGTTTCGCGCGGCCGACGCACGCCTATATGGGCCTGTCGCCGGGGCTCGATTTCGAGACGAAGCTGTTCGCCAAGCCCAATGCGGCGACGCTGCTCGAAAAGGAACTCGCCAAGCCGGGCTATCAGGTGCGCACGATGGCGATCGGCACCAACACCGATCCCTACCAGCCGATCGAGCGGCGATACCGCATCATGCGCGAGATCCTGGAAGTCCTGGACAAGACCAGCCACCCGGTCGGCATCGTGACCAAATCGGCGCTCGTCGCGCGCGATCTCGACATCCTGTCGCGCATGGCCGAGCGCGGGCTGGTCAAGGTCGCCCTGTCGGTGACCACGCTCGATCGCAAGCTGGCGCGGGCGATGGAGCCGCGCGCGGCGACGCCCGACCGGCGGCTCGACACCCTTGCGGCTGCTCTCCGCCGCCGGCATCCCGACGACGATCATGGTGGCGCCGGTGATCCCGGCGCTCAACGAGGCCGAGATCGAGCGGATCCTCGAGGCCGGCGCCGCGGCCGGCGTGCGCGAGGCCGGCTATGTCCTGCTCCGCCTGCCGCTGGAGGTGCGCGACGTCTTCAAGGAGTTTCTCGAACGCGAATATCCCGACCGCGCGAAGCACGTCATGTCGGTGATCCGCTCGATGCGCGGCGGCAAGGACTACGATTCCGAATGGGGCAAGCGGATGCGCGGCGATGGCCCATACGCCTGGCAGATCGGCCGCCGCTTCGAGATGGCGGCGCGACGGCTCGGCCTCAACCGCGACAAGCTGCGATTGCGGACCGACCTGTTCGTGCCGCCCGGCGGGTGGGCGGGCAACTCGATCTGTTCGGCGAACGGCAAGCGGCCTGAAGCGGCGGCCGATTGCCAAGCGGCGCGGGTGGCGGCATCCTGCGGTGACCCGCCAGCGGAGCCGTTTCGTCCGTGACCCCCGCCATCCTCGTGTCGGCATTTGTCGCCGGCGCCACGTACACATTGATCCCCGGCCCTGCCTTCCTCGCCCTGCTCGGCATCGGCGCGGCCAGCGGCCGCAGGGCCGGGGCCGGCTTCGTCATCGGACACCTTGCCGGCGACGTGGTGTGGGCGTCGCTGTCGCTGGTCGCCATCATCGGTGCGCGGTCGGTCGGCCACGGTTT
The DNA here is from genome assembly GCA_963822975.1 of uncultured Alphaproteobacteria bacterium. Classification (GTDB taxonomy): domain Bacteria; phylum Pseudomonadota; class Alphaproteobacteria; order Rhizobiales; family Kaistiaceae; genus CAVSRC01. Next base: position 200,632 of record CAWGJV010000007.1, on the reverse strand, counting down.
TTTCGACGGCCTCGGGCTGGTCTGCGGCGTCTATCTCTGCTGGCTCGGCCTCGGTGCGCTGCGCGCCCGGCGCGACGAGTTCCGGCCGCTTGATGAGCATCCAGCCGAAACGGCCGCTGTTGCGAGGGCTGACCTTCGGCCTCACCAATCCCAAGGGATACCCGGTCGCCATCGCCATGTTCACGGCGCTGCTGTCGAGTTCGGCCGACAAGCTGTCCTGGTCGGTCTTCCCGGAACTGCTTGCCGCCGCGTTCATCGGCTTCCTGGCCGCCGACGTCATCCTGGTCACGGTCGTCGGCATGGGCTGGGTGCGCTCCTTCTACCGCCGCCATGACGTCTGGATCGCACGCGCATCCGGGCTGATCTTCATCGGTTTCGGCCTCCACGCGATCGCCGAGGCGCTGCCGGGCATCCTCGGCCGGCGCGGATAGGCGACACGCCGCCCGTGCCGCTTGCGCGGCGTCTCGGCCGGCGGCAGGCTGCCGGCGTGATGCCGCCACGTTCATCCGATTCGCCTCCCCCGCCGGCGCCCGGCGACCGTTTCGAGCAGCGCGCCAAGCGCAAAGGCGCGCGGCTGGTCGCAGGCGTCGACGAGGCCGGCCGCGGCCCCCTCGCGGGGCCGGTCGTGGTCGCGGCGGTGATCTTCACCGACCGGCGCTATCCCAAAGGCATCGACGATTCGAAGCGGCTCAACGCGGCCGATCGCGAGCGCCTATATGACGCGATCATCGACAAGGGGCTGGTGTCGGTCGCGATTGCCAGCCGGGCGCGCATCGACCGCATGAACATCCTGCGGGCGTCCCTGTGGGCGATGAGCCGGGCGGTGGCGGGGCTGCCACAGGCGCCCGATCACGTGCTGGTCGACGGCAACATGGAGCCGCCGAACCTCGCCTGCGGCTGCGAGACGGTCGTCGGCGGCGACGGGCTGTGCGTGTCGATCGCGGCGGCGTCGATCGTCGCCAAGGTCACCCGCGACCGGTTGATGACCGCGGTCGGCAGGGCGTTCCCGGGCTACGGCTTCGAGCGGCACATGGGCTACTCGACGCCCGGCCATTTCGCCGCGCTGCGCGAGCACGGCCCCTGCCCCCATCATCGGCAGAGCTTCGCGCCGGTGCGCGAGCAGCAGCTGGTCTTGACGCTGGATTAGTGCGACGGCCTGGACTGGCCGCTCAGTTCAGCTTCGCCTTGACCTCGCCGATCGCCTCGTCGATCAGCGCTGCGCCGGCCTCGCCCTTGACCTGGCCGGCCAGGATCGTCTCGGCGGCGGCGACCGCGACATCGGCAGACAGGGCGCGGACCTCCTGAATCGCCTGCGCCTCGGCCTGGGCGATCTTCTGCTCGGCCATCCGCGTGCGGCTGACGACGTATTCTTCCATGCGCTTCTGCGCCTCGCCGGCAAGAGCCTCGGCCTCGCGCTTGGCCTGGTCGATGATCTCCTCGGCCTCGGCCTCGGCCTCGCGGGCCTTGCGCTGATATTCGGCAAGCAGGGCTTGCGCTTCCTCGCGCAGCTTGCGCGCCTGGTCGAGTTCGTCGCGGATGCCCTGGGCGCGCTTGTCGAGGCTCGACGTCAGCTGACCCGGCACCTTCAGGTAAACGACGATGCCAAGGAAGATGATCAGCGAGACGAGGGCCCAGAATGGTGCTTCGAACATGGTCCGCTCCTATTCCGCCATCGCGCCGGACACGGCCGCATCGACTTCCGAGCGGGCGACCTTGGCCCCGGTCAGGCTGGCGACGATGGCCTCGGTCGCTTCGGCGGCGATGGCGCCGACATCGGACAAGGCCTTCGACTTGATGCCGGCGATGCGGGATTCCGCCTCGGCGAGCTGCTTGTTGAGAGCGGCCTCGGCGGCGACGCGCTGCGCCTCGGCCGCCGCCTTCGCTTCCTCGCGGGCAGTCTCGGCGATGGTGAAGGCCTTGGCGCGCGCCGCGGCCAGCGCCTTCTCGTAGGCGGCCTCGGCGTCTTCCGATTCCTGCTTGAAGCGCTCCGCCATGTCGAGATCGCTGGCGATGCGATCGCGACGGTCCTCGAGGATGGCGCCGATGCGCGGCAGCGCCACCTTGGCCATCAGGTAGTAGAAAAGCCCGAAGGTGATCGCCAGCCACAGCAATTGCGACGGAAACGTCGAGGAATCGAACGGCGGGAACGCCTTGTGCTCACCAGGCGTCTCGGCAATCGTTCCCGCGTCGCCGGCGTGCGGCGGCGCAGCCGCAGGCGTCTCCGCCTGCGCGATCACAAATGGCATCTGGTCGATTGCCATCGTCTATCCGGGCCTTCTCTTTCGCGCGGGCTCGATCAGCCGAAGAGCAGGATGAGCGCGATCAGCAGCGAGAAGATGCCGAGCGCCTCGGTGATGGCGAAGCCGAAGATCAGGCGGCCGAACTGGCCGTCGGCGGCGGCCGGGTTGCGAATGGCGCCGGCGAGGAAGTTGCCGAAGATATGGCCGAGGCCGATACCGGCGCAGCCCATGCCGATGCATGCGATGCCGGCGCCGATTGCCTTTGCTGCGTCGAGTTCCATGTCGTTCTCCTGGTGGTCGATTGGTTGCGGCCGTCAATGGCCGGGGTGAAGGGCGTCGTTGAGGTAGAGGCTGGTGAGAATTGCGAAGACGTAAGCCTGCAGCGCCGCGACCAGGAACTCCAGCGCGGTGAGCGCCACGGTGGCGGCGAGCGGCAGGATAGCGCCAAGAATGCCGAGGAAGCCGGCGGAGCCCAACGCCACGACGAAGCCGGCGAAGACCTTCAGGGTGATGTGGCCGGCGAGCATGTTGGCGAAAAGGCGGATCGACAGGCTGAGCGGGCGCGACAGGAACGACAGGACTTCGATGACGACGATGAACGGCAGGATCGCCGCCGGCACGCCACTTGGCACGAACAGCTTGAGGAAGCCCAGCTTGTGGCGCCAGAAGCCGACCACAACCACCGTCAGGATCACCGTCAGCGCCAGGGCGCCGGTGATGACGATGTGCGAGGTGATGGTGAAGAAATAGGGGAACATGCCCCAGAGATTGCCGACCAGCACGAACATGAAGAGCGTGAAGACGAACGGGAAGAAGCGCATGCCTTCGCCGCCGGCCGATTCGCGCAGGGTCTGGGCGATGAATTCGTAGGTCAGTTCGGCCGCCGACTGCCAGCGCGACGGCACCAGGCCGCGGCCGCGCGTGGAGAGAATCAGGAAGGCCGACGCGCCGGCGACGGTCAGCGCCATGAACAGGGCCGAGTTGGTGAAAGAGAAATCGAGCCCGCCAATCTCGATGGGGATCAGCTTCTCGATGTGGAACTGGTGGATCGGATCGTATGCCAAGTCTGTCCCTCGTCACCCCTTCAGGCCGGGCGGATCGTCCGGCCCGGCCGGCCCCGGCTTCACCATGCCGGCCGACCGCAAGACGGTCAGGATCCCGGCGACAAAGCCCAGGAGCAAGAACACCGTCAGTCCCCAGGGCGAGGTTCCGAACAACCGGTCGACACCCCAACCCAATGCAGCGCCGAGGATGACCCCGGCCACGAAATCGGCGCCAAGCCGCATGGCCAGCGCAAATCCCGGCTTCTCCGGCTTCGGCGCGTCGCGTTCGACCGCGCGCTGCGCCCGCCTTTCGTCCAGCCGCCGATCGAGTTCGTGCAGCCGTTTCGACAGTCCGGCTTCCGCGTCGGTCGGCAGGTCCGGCTTGCCGTTCCTGTCGCCCATCCGTCGCTCCGCCCGGTTCGAGATTGCAGTCCCGGCCGCCCCGAAAGCCGCGCGCACAATAGTTACGGCCCCAATGGGTGTCAAGGAAAGGTCAGCATCATTTAACTGACTGATATCGCGACGTTTTCAGACCTTTGCACAGTCACGATCGAGGCGGCGAAGCGCTCTTTCGCCTTGCGCCGCAGCATGCGAAAAAGGCAGCCATGGCCGACTCGGACGAAAGACGACGCACGCGCGGGGCGCTGCCGCTGTCGGCGCTGGTCGGACGGGTGATCGGCCCCGTGGCGAAGCGGCGCGGCTTCGCGACCGCCGATCTGATCGCCGCCTGGCCCGAAATCGTGGGCGCGCGCTTCGCCGATTGCACCCGTCCCGACAAGATCGTCTGGCCGCGCGGCGAGGCCAATGTCGATATGCCCGGCGTGTTGACGCTGAAAGTGGACGGGCCGCGCGCGGTGCTGGTCCAGCATGAGCTCGGCCAGATTCTCGAGCGCGTCAACGCCTTCCTCGGCTACGGCGCGGTCGGCCAGGTGCGGCATCGTGCAGGCGCCCGTGGAGCGGCGGGAGAAACCGGCCGCGCCCGCCGAAATGGCGATCGCCGCCCAGGACGAGCAGCGGCTTGCGGGCGCGATCGGCTCTGTGGAAAGCCCGGAATTGCGCGCACGCGCTCGACCGGCTTGGCCGCGGCGTGCTGGCGCGCAAGCAAGCGTGATTGGACCGGACCGCGAAACGCCGTAATTAGACGGTCGATTCGCCCGCCGATCGCGGCCCCCTGCCCTTTTTGAGGAATGCCGAACGTGAAGTGGAACTCCCGACAAGTGCTCGTCATCGTCGCCGCGGTCGTCCTGATCGCCGCGGCCGGTATCTTCTTCCTTGTCAGCCGCCCGACCAATGTCGACCTCGCCACGGCGGCGGCGACGGCGGCACTGGTGGCGGCGGCCCGTCGAACGCCGAACTGATGGTCGCCGGGCCGCTCGGCGAAATGGGGCTCGGCGACCCGAAGGCGCCCAATACGGTCATCGAATACGCCTCGATGACCTGCCCGCACTGCGAACGCTTCCACCGCGACGTCTATCCGGAGTTCAAGAAGAAATACGTCGATACCGGCAAGGCCTATTTCATCTTCCGCGAATACCCGCTCGATCCGCTGGCGACCTCGGCGATCATGCTGGCGCGCTGCGGTCCCGAAGGATCGCTACTTCCCCATGGTCGATCTGCTGTTCGACCAACAGGCCGACTGGGCCTTCGTGCAGGATCCGAAGGCGGCGCTGATCAACCTGGTGAAACAGGCCGGAATCACCGAAGCCGACTTCAACGCATGCTTGACGAATCAGTCGGTTCTGGACGGAGTGAACTGGGTGAAGAATCGCGCCACCGAGAAATTCGGCGTCGAATTCGACGCCGACGTTCTTCTTCAACGGCGTGAAGCATGCCGGTGAGATCTCGCTGGAGGAGATCGACAAGATACTCGGCGGTTAGGCCGGCGACGCCCCTGCGGCGGCGCGACGGTCGCGCCGCCGGCACAACAGGAGTTGGCGTTTGAAATTCACGCGGCTGCGCCTCCTCGGCTTCAAGTCCTTCGTCGAGCCGACGGAATTCCCCATCGAGCCCGGGCTGACCGGTGTGGTCGGGCCGAACGGCTGCGGCAAGTCCAATCTTGTCGAGGCGCTGCGCTGGGTGATGGGCGAAAGCTCGTACAAGAACATGCGCGCGTCCGGCATGGACGACGTCATCTTCCAGGGCAGCGGCAACCGCCCGGCGCGCAATACGGCGGAAGTGTCGCTCGCCGTCGACAACGGCGACCGGCAGGCACCGGCCGCGTTCAACGATTCCGAGGCGATCGAGGTGACGCGCCGCATCGAGCGCGAGGCCGGCTCGATCTACCGCATCAACGGCCGCGACGTGCGCGCCCGCGACGTGCAGCTCCTGTTCGCCGACGCCTCCACCGGCGCGCATTCGCCGGCCATCGTCGGCCAGGGCAAGATCGGCGAGCTGATCGCCGCCAAGCCGGTCGACCGGCGCTCGCTGCTCGAGGAAGCCGCCGGCATTTCCGGCCTGCATAATCGCCGTCATGAAGCCGAACTGCGCCTGCGCGCGGCCGAGCAGAATCTTGCGCGGCTCGACGACGTGGTCGCCGAGATCGAGCAGCAGCTCGAAGCGCTCAAGCGCCAGGCGCGGCAGGCGGTGCGCTACCGCAATCTGTCCGGCGAGATCCGCCGGGCGGAGGCCATGGTGCTGCACCTGCGCTGGCTGGCGGCGACGGACGCCAGTGCCGAGGCGGAGTCCGACCTTGAGGCCGCCGCCGGCGTTGCCAACGAGCGCGCTTCGGAACAGGCAATCGCCGCGCGCCAGCAGGCGGAGGCCGCCGCGAAGCTGCCCGAGCTTCGCGATGCCGCCGCCCGCGCCGGCGCCGCGGTGCAAAGGATCACGCTGGCGGCGGAAGCGCTGAATGCCGAAGAGGAGCGCATTCGCAACCGCCTGGCAGAACTCGACCGCCGGCTCGCCCAGCTCGGCGACGATATCCGGCGCGAGGAGCGCATGGTCGCCGACAACAGCGCCATCCTGTCGCGTCTCGACGAGGAGGAACGCGACCTCGAGGCCGCGAACGCGGCCACCAACGAACGACAGGCCACTGCCGGCCAGCGTCGACGCGCGGCGGAGGCGACGCTCACCGACAGCGAGAAGCAGCTCTCCGACCTCACCTCGCAGCACGCCGAGATCACTGCACGGCGGGCGCAATATGAGCGCGCGGTGCGTGAGGCCGGCGAGCGGGTGACCCGCCTTCGGGCTGAAACAGGCAAGGTTCGTGACGAACTGGCCTCGCTTGCCGGCTCCAATACGGATGCGCTTGCCGCCGGACGCGACGCTGTCGCCACGGCGGAAACCGCGTCAGTCACCGCCGAAACCGCGGCGATGTCCGCCGAACTGCGGCTGGCGGGGGCCCGCGAACCGAAGCCGCCGCGCGCTCCGCGGTGACCGAGGCCGAGCGGACGCTCGGCCGCATCGAGACCGAGGCGGCGACGCTTGCCGCCATCCTCGCCACGGACGCGCCGGAAGGCCGCACGCCCGTCATCGACGCCGTCAAGGTCGACGCCGGTTTCGAGGCGGCGCTCGGCGCCGCGTTCGGCGACGACCTCGATGCGCCCGCCGACGAGGAGGCGCCGGCGCACTGGCGGCTGGTGGAAGGCGCCGAGGACGGCGGCCTGCCGGCGGGGATCGAGCCGCTTTCCGCCCATGTGCGCGCGCCGGCGGTGCTGGCACGCCGCCTGGCGCTCACCGGTCTGGTCGAACGCGGCGATGGCGCGCGGCTCCAGGCGCTGCTCAAGCCGGGCCAGCGGCTGGTGACCCGCGAGGGCGACCTCTGGCGCTGGGACGGCTATGTCGCCGCCGCCGACGCACCGCGCGCCGCGGCGCAGAGGCTGGCCAGCCGCAACCGGCTCGCCGAACTGGAGGTCGAGGCCCTGCCGGCGCGGGCCGACGCCGAGGCGACAGCGCGCGGCGCTGGCCGCCGCCGAGGCCGAGGCGCGCGACGCCGCCGACGCGGAGAAGCAGGCCCGCGACGAATTGCGGGCGGCGCGCGGCGCCCTCGACGTTTCGCGCCGGTCGCTCGCCGAGGCGGAGCGCGAGGAGAGCCGCATCGCCGCCCGGCGGAGCGGTCTCGACGAGGCGCTTGCCCGCCTGACCGCCAGCCTTGCCGAGACCGAAGCGGCGGAAGCGGAGGCAACCGCCAGCCTCGCCGCGGAAGCCGACCCGGCGACGCTCGCGGACAGCCTCGCCGCGCAGCGCGAGCGCGTGAACGAGGACCGGGCGGCGCTCGCCGAAGCCCGTGCCGCGGTGGAGAGCCTGGTGCGCGAGGCGGAATTGCGGTCCGGCCGGCTGGCGGCGATCGCGGTGGAACGCCAGAACTGGCACGAGCGCGCCGCCAATGCGCGCGACCAGATCGCGACGCTGACCGAGCGGCGCACCGAGACCGAAGCGGAGAAGGAATCGCTCGCCGCCGAGCCGGCGCACATCGAGGCGAAACGCACGGCTCTGCTGTCCGAAGTTCGGCGACCGCCGAGACCGCGCGCGCGGAAGCATCCGATGCGCTTGCGGCCGGCGAAGCGGTGCTCGCCGAGGCCGACAAGGCGGCGCGGACGGCGCTCGACCTGCTGGCGGAAGCGCGCGAGCAGCGCGGCCGCGCCGAGGAGCGCGTCGTCGCCGCCAGGGAACGGGTGACGGAAGTCGCGGAGCGGATCGCCGAGGCGCTGGATTGCGCGCCCGAGGCCGTGGCCGGCGAAGCCGGCATCAAGGAGGGCGCCGCCCTCCCCGAGCTTGGCGATGTCGAGGCGCGGCTCGAACGCTACCGGCAGGAGCGCGAGCGGCTGGGCGCGGTCAACCTGCGGGCGGAGGCCGAAGCGAACGAGCTCGGCGAGCGCCGCGACGCGCTGGTCGGCGAGCGCGATGACCTGATCGCGGCGATCCAGCGGCTGCGCCAGGGCATCGGCAGCCTCAACCGCGAGGGCCGCGAGCGCCTGCTCGCCGCCTTCGAGACGGTCAACGAGCAGTTCAAGCGGCTGTTCACCCACCTCTTCGGCGGCGGCACGGCGGAATTGCAGCTGACCGAGTCCGACGATCCGCTCGAAGCCGGCCTCGAGATCGTGGCGCGGCCGCCGGGCAAGAAGCCGCAGATCATGACGCTGCTCTCCGGCGGCGAGCAGGCATTGACGGCGATGTCGCTGATCTTCGCGGTGTTCCTGACCAACCCGGCGCCGATCTGCGTGCTCGACGAGGTGGATGCGCCGCTCGACGACGCCAACGTCGTGCGCTTCTGCAACCTGCTCGACGAGATGGCACGCTCGACCGACACGCGTTTCATCACCGTCACCCACAATCCGATCACCATGGCGCGCATGAACCGCCTGTTCGGCGTCACCATGGCCGAGCGCGGCGTGTCGCAACTGGTGTCGGTGGACCTGGAGACCGCCGAGCGCTTCCGCGAGGCGGGTTAGGACTTGTTTTCCTGCGCGTATGACCTCATCTGGTCGGGCGCTGACGAACCCGTGACAGGAGGGACCGATGGAACAGACCGCGACGAAAACTTTCGCCCGCGCCCTTCCACCCGTCCCGGTCCCCCGTCATGCCCTCGAACGCAACGCCCATCGTGGCGCTTCACGCCGTCAGCCTCGCGACGCCTGACGGCACGCCGCTTCTCGAAAACCTCGATCTCGCTTTCGGCTCGGACCGTGCAGGCCTGGTCGGCCGCAACGGCATCGGCAAGACGACGCTGCTCAGGGTGATCGCCGGTGAGGCGCAGCCTCATGCCGGCTCCGTCGAACGCTCCGGCCGGGTCGCCGTGCTTCGACAAACGGTCCAGGTGGAGGCCGACGCCACGGTCGCCGACCTTCTCGGTATCCGTCCCGCGATCGCCCGCCTCCGGCGGCTGGAGGCCGGCGCCGGCTCCGTCCGGGATGCGGCGGAGGCCGACTGGACGCTGGAGGCACGGCTGGCGACGGCGCTTGCCACGGTGGGACTGGCCGGCACCGAGCCTGACCGGCGGCTGACAACGCTGAGCGGTGGCGAACGCACGCGGGTGGCCCTCGCGGCGCTGCTGCTGGCGGAGCCCGACCTCATCGTGCTCGACGAACCGACCAACAATCTCGACGCGGACGGGCGCAAGGCGGTGTTGCGCCTGCTCGCCGGGTGGACGAAAGGTGCCGTCGTGGTCAGCCATGACCGCGCCCTTCTGCGCGAGATGGACCGCATCGTCGAATTGTCGAGCCTCGGCGCGCGCGGCTATGGCGGCGGCTACGACCTCTATGCCGCCCGCAAGGCCGAAGAGCGCGCTGCGGCCGAACGTGAGCGCGATGTCGCCAAACGCGCCGTCACCGCGGTCGAACGGCGCATCCAGGCGGCACGCGAGCGCAAGGCGCGAAGCGATGCGCGCGGTGTGCGCAGCCGCGTCAAAGGCGACCAGCCCAAGCTGCTGCTCGACGCGCAGAAGGAGCGCAGCCAGCGTACGGCCGGCGGCGCCAGCCAGCTCGCCGAGCGGCAACGCACCGCGGCAGCCGAGGCATTGGCCGAGGCCGAGGCAGCGGTCGAGCGCATCCGCCAGCTCTCGGTGCGCCTGCCCGCGACCGGGCTGCCGGCCGGGCGGACCGTGCTCGCCTTCAAAGCCGTGAGCTACGCCTATGGCGGCGGCGATACCGTGTTGGCCGACGTCGACTTCGCCATCACCGGGCCGGAGCGGGTGGCGCTCACCGGGCCGAACGGGACCGGCAAGTCCACCTTCCTGCAGCTCGCGAGCGGCGCCGCGGAACCGCACCTCCGGCGACGGTGCTCAGGCCCGTCGCCTCGGTCATGCTCGACCAGGGCGTCGCGATCCTCGACCCGGCCGAAACGATCCTCGACAATTTTCGCCGGCTCGATCCTGCCGCGACGCCGAACCAAGCCCATGCGGCGCTGGCCCGCTTCCTGTTCCGCAACGCCGACGCACTGAAACCGGTGGGCGCGCTCTCCGGCGGGGAAATGCTGCGCGCCGGGCTTGCCTGTACGCTCGGCGGCAGCCACCCTCCCGAGCTGCTCATGCTGGACGAACCGACCAACCACCTCGATCTCGATTCGATTGCGGCCATCGAAGCGGCACTCGCCGATTTCGACGGCGCGCTCATCGTCGCCAGCCACGATGAGGATTTTCTCGATGCAATCGGCATCGAGCGGCGGCTGGTATTTCCTTTGAGCGGCGCTGCATGACGGCAGAGGCGCTTCTCGCCTGGTACGACCGCCACGTCAAAGACGCGCGGTTGCGCCAAATCGGCCATGAAGCGAGTATCCTCGATTTGGAGGGCCCGATGACCGACGACGAACTGATAAAGGAAGCGCGCAAGTACGTCGGAAGTGTTTTCACTATCGGAGTCGGACCTGACGGCCGGCGCCGTCTCGGCCGCGTTGCTCACGGAAGATGGCAATGTCTACACCGGCGTGTGCGTCGATCTTGCCTGTGGCATCGGATTTTGCGCAGAGCACGCGGCAGTCGCGGAGATGCTCAAGAACCGGGAAACGGTGGTCCGCAAGATGGTTGCCGTAAACGAGAGGGGCATTCTTCCGCCCTGTGGCCGGTGCCGCGAGCTCCTGGCCCAAGTCGATCGGCGCAATTTCTCTTGTGAAGTCATCCTCCCCGGTGAGGGGCGGACGCTCGGCGACCTCCTGCCTGACCACTGGATCACTCAGTAGGACCAATCGGTCGGCGTCGATGACATCTGCGGTCTCTGCAAACCTCCTCGCCTGGTACGACCGCCATGCGCGCAAGCTGCCGTGGCGGGTCGGCCCGAAGGAGCGGCGGCGGGGCGTCGCGCCCGACCCTTACCGGGTGTGGCTCTCGGAGATCATGCTCCAGCAGACCACGGTCGCGGCGGTGAAGCCGTATTTCGACGCGTTCGTCACGCAGTGGCCAACCGTGACGGCGCTGGCCGAAGCGCCGCGCGAGGCGGTGATGCAGGCCTGGGCGGGGCTTGGCTACTATGCCCGCGCCCGCAACCTGCACGCCTGCGCACAGGCAATCGCTGGCGACCACGGCGGACGCTTCCCCGACACCGCCGACCGCACTGAAATTCCTGCCCGGCATCGGTGACTACACCGCGGCGGCCATCGCCGCCATCGCCTTCGACGAGCCGGCAGCGGTGGTCGACGGCAATATCGAGCGGGTGATCGCGCGGCTGTTCGCCATCGAGACGCCGCTGCCAGCCGCGAAGAAGGACATCCGCGCCATCCAGCAGCGCCTGACGCCGGCGAAGCGCGCCGGAGATTATGCGCAGGCGATGATGGACCTCGGCGCTGCGATCTGCACGCCGAAGCGGCCGGCCTGCTCGCTCTGCCCGCTCAATGGGGATTGCGTGGCGCATGCCCGCGGCAAGGAAGAGCGCTACCCGGTCCGGGCGGAGAAGGCCGAGCGTCCGACGCGCTACGGCGACGCCTTCGTGGTGGTGCGCCGCGACGGCGCGGTGCTCCTGCGCCGGCGGCCGGACAAGGGGCTGCTGGGCGGCATGGCCGAAGTGCCGGGAAGCGAATGGACGAGTTGCCGCAAGGACTTCGCGCCGGTGGCTGACATGACGATTCAGGGCGCATGGCGACGGGTGCCCGGCAGCGTCATCCACGTCTTCACGCATTTCCGGCTGGAACTGAACGTGTATTGCGCGCAGGCCGGACGGATGAAAGAAACGCCAGCGGGATGCTGGTGGGCGCCGGCCGAGACGCTTGCCGGCGAGGCGCTGCCCAGCGTGATGAAGAAGGTCATCGAAGCGGCGCTGCCCGGTGCAACGCGGCGAAGCAAGGGACGCGCAGCGTGAACGACATCCGGCATATCGTCTTCGATCTCGGCAAGGTTCTGCTGCAATGGGACCCGGAACTGCCCTATCGGCGGCTGATCCCCGACGAAGCGGCGCGCCGGCATTTCCTCACCAACATCTGCAATCCCGACTGGAACAACGAGCAGGATCGCGGACGGTCGTGGCGCGAGGCGGAAGACCTGCTGATCGCCGAATATCCGGAATACGAGGACCTGATCCGCGCCTACCGCGAGCACTGGACCGAGATGATGCCGGGCCATCTCGAGGACACGCTGGCCGTGCTGGAAGCGCTGCTGGCGCAGGGGCGCGATGTCACCGCCCTGACCAATTTCGCCGCCGACACGTACGAGGAGGCGCGCCGCATGCATCCGTTCCTCGACCGTTTCCGGGGCGTCACGGTTTCCGGCCGGATCGGCGTGATGAAACCGGACGCCGCCATCTTCCGTCATCACGAGGACGCCTTCGGCCTCGATCCGGCGGCGATCCTGTTCTTCGACGACAATCCGGACAACGTCGCCGCGGCGCGGGCGGCGGGCTGGAACGCGGAACAATTCACGGACGCCGCGAAGATGCGCGCCGACCTCGCCCGCTACGGCATCGCGCTCGGCTGAAGTCAGCAATCCCGGTCGGGCGGCGGGCCGGCCGATGAGCTAGCTTCGTCGGCATGGGCACGACCGGCACGAAAGGCGGAGAAGGCCGCGACCAGCAGCGTCGCGTGACGACCCTGCGCCTCGCCCGGTCCATCAAGGCCATGCTGGCGACCCTCGACGAGCCATTCGATCTCGACAGGATCGCGGCGACCGCCTCGCTCTCGCGCTTTCACTTCGTCCGCCAGTTCCGTGCGCTCACCGACCATTCGCCGCAGCGCTTCCATCTCAAGCTGCGGCTGCAAAGGGCCGCATGGTCCCTGATCTCGACGGGCACCAGCATCACGGAGATCGCGCTCGCCGCCGGATTCGAAAGCGCCGACGGCTTCGCCCGCGCCTTCAACCGCGTCTACGGCGTCGCCCCCACCGCCTTCCGCAGGCTTGGCGCCGATCCATGGTCGCGCTTCTCGCGCCACGGCTACTGGCGGCCGAACGTTTCCATGCCATCGACAGGAGGACACACCATGAGCGAACTCAGGGACATGCCGGCGCTGGTCTACGCAGCGGTGCGAAACGTCGGGCCGTACAACACGGTCGGCCCCTCATTCGACCGCATCGTGGGCTGGGCGGCGAAGAACGGGCTGATGACGGCGGACACCAAAGTGCTGGGCCTCGCATGGGACAACCCGTTCGACGTGGCGCCGGAGACGCTGCGCTACGACGCCGCCGTCACGATCGACCGACGCGTCGAGGTCCCGAACGACGTGCACATCTCCGCCCTGCCCGCGATGACCTGGTTCATGAGCCAGCACAAAGGCAGCTACGCGCGCATGACCGAGAGCTTCATGGCGCTCGGCAAGGAGATGGGCGGGCATCCCGAGATCGTGCAAGTGCCGATCTGCTCGGTGGAGATCTATCTCAGCGGCCCCGGCACGCCGGAAGCCGACCTGCTGACCGAGATCGGCTTGCCGGTCGTCCGCCTCAGCTGAGCCAGACCGGATTCGACCAGGCCGAGCGGCCGGCGGCATCGGTGGCGACGAGGCGGAACCAGTCGCCGGCGAAGCGCTCGGTCGGCAGGCTGGCGCGGGTGAGCTGCCGGCCGGCGACGTGAACGGCGCGGCTGCCGCGCCCGACAAGGGCGACGTTGACGACCGGCGAACATTCGACATGGGCCTCGCCGCCGGCGACGGTCAAATCGTCGATGCGCGGCCCCTGGCTGGAATAGAAATGGCCGGCCTTCATGGCGGCGAGCAGCGCGTCGGGCTCGTTTGTCTCGGCCTTGACCATCATCCAGCCGCCGAAGCCGTCCTCGACGCGAAAATGGGCGTCGTCGGCGGCGTAGGCCGGTCAGCCGGTGGCCGTCGTTGAGCAGGCGGTCGAGCAGGTAGGTGCCGTCGCCGCGCTGGCTTTCGAGCGCGCAGCCATGGTTGTAGATTTCGACAGCGTCGGCATGCGCGGCCATGGCGCGGCCGTCGGCATCATCGAGGCTCGACCATTGCGGATGGGCGATGCCGACGAAGGCGCCGGCGGCCTTCGCCCGCGCGGCGAGTTCCAGCCCGGTCTCCTGCTCGCCGGTCGGCGCGAAATCCGCCGGCAGGCCGGCGGCGAGGACATGCCAGATCTCGCCGTGGCTGTTGGCCGGCGCGTGGACCTCAGCGCCGAGGATGGTGGTGAAGCTGTTTGTGCGGAACGGCAGCGTATCGGCGATCGGAAAGCCGTAGCGGGCGAGGAAGTGGTCGGACAGGCACAAGAAGTCGTAGCCAGTGTCGCGATAGAGCCGGCAGACCTCCTGCGGCTCCAGCCGGCCGTCGGAGAGGGTCGAATGCGTGTGGATGTTGCCCCGCCAGAACCGGCCGGGCGCCGCGAAAGGCTCGCGTTCCCATGTGACCACCGTCGCGCGTGTCGATGGCGCGACGATGACACCAGAGGGCACCCTCAGGTCAAGGCGGGCCTACACCTCGGCGGCGACCAGCAGGCGGCGGGCGGTCTGGCGCAGCTCGTCGATCGGCGCCAGGGCGCCGTCGCGGAGCGTGTGCCAATAGGTCCAGCCGTTGCAGGCATCGAGCCCCTGCACCAGCGCACCGACCTTGTGAATCGAGCCGGTGTGCGGCCCGGCGGCCAGCGTGCCGTCGGCGCGGACCTCGGCCTCGTGGCGGGCGCGGGCGTCGGTGAGTTTCGCGCCCGGCGTTATGAGGCCGGTCTCGACCAGCGAGCCGAAGGCGATGCGCGGCTCGCCGCGTTTGCCGCCGCTGACCGCGACGGCACTCTCCGGGGCCGGCTCGACGGCGGCGATGCGCGCCGTGGCGGCGGCGATGTAGTCGTCCTCGCGTTCGATGCCGACGAAATGCCGGCCGAGCCGCTTGGCGACGGCGCCGGTCGTGCCGGTGCCGAAGAACGGATCGAGGACCACGTCGCCGGGCTTGGAGCAGGCGAGCAGGATCCGGTGAAGCAGCGCCTCGGGCTTCTGGGTCGGATGGGCCTTGCGCCCCTCCCCGTCCTTCAGCCGCTCGCCGCCGGTGCACAGGGGAAAGAGCCAGTCGGAGCGCATCTGCGTGCCGTCGTTGGACTCCTTCAGGGCGTGATAGTTGAAGGTGTAGCCCTTGGCGGTGGCGTCGCGGCTCGCCCAGATCAGCGTCTCGTGGGCGTTGGTGAAGCGCCGGCCGCGGAAATTCGGCATCGGGTTGGTCTTGCGCCAGACGATGTCGTTGAGGATCCAGAAGCCGAGGTCCTGGAGCACGGTGCCGACGCGGAAGATGTTGTGATAGGAGCCGATCACCCACAGCGCGCCGTTCGGCTTCAGCACGCGGCGGCAGGCGTAGAGCCAGGCGCGGGTGAAATCGTCATAGGCGGCGAAGCTCGCGAACTTGTCCCAGTCGTCGTTGACGGCGTCGACCTCCGACTGGTCGGGCCGCAGCAGGCGGTGCTCGAGCTGCAGATTGTAGGGCGGATCGGCGAAGATCACGTCGACCGACGCGGCCGGGAGCTTCTCGAGCTCGGTGACGCAATCGCCCTTGAGAATCGTATCGAGCCAGGGGAACTCGTCCCCGGCAATCGCGCGCAACGCAACCATGTCCACCCCGACGCAAAACAAACGCAATATCCGCGCGTCCCCCGCGCGGCAGAACCGGGGAATCCTGGACCAACAGGGTAAATCCGAGGTTAGCCGACATGGTTAAGCACTCGTGAATGCACGGCCGCCATGCCGTGACCGGCCTTCCTTGCGCAGCCGACGGAGGCTAGACAGGGCGGCAAAGCACGGCCCACCTGCTCAACGGAACCCGAAATGCTCTATGTCTTCGACTGCGACGGCGTCATCGTCGATTCCGAGATCATTGCCTCCACCGTCGACGCGGAGATGCTCGCCGAGGTCGGCTACGAGATCACGCCGGAGGAGGTCTCGCACCGTTTTGCCGGCCTGACGGCGCGGGCGATCGGCGAGATCGTCGAGGCGGAGACCGGCCGCAAGCTGCCCGAGGACCTCTTCGAGCGCACCAGGGAAGAGATCGACCGGCGTCTCGCCCGCGACCTGAAGGCGGTGCCCGGCATCGAGGCGCTGCTCGACCGCCTGGACGGTCCGCGCTGCGTTTGCTCGAATTCGTCGACGCGGCGGCTGCGCATCTCGCTGGAGAAGACCCGCCTGTGGGAGCGCTTCAGCCCGCATATCTATTCGGCCGTCGAGGTCGGCGACAAACAGCCGAAACCGTCGCCCAACGTCTATCGCCACGTCATCAAGGAATTCGACGTCGAGCCGCGGGAAGCGGTCGTCCTGGAGGATTCGGTGTTCGGCGTGACGGCGGCGAAGACGGCCGGGGCGCGGGTGATCGGCTTCACCGGCGGCGCGCACACCTGGAAGACGCATGCCGACGTGCTGACCGACGCCGGCGCCGAGACGGTGATCCACCGCCTCTCCGACTTCCCGGCGACCGCCGAGGCGCTGATGGCCTGGGAAGGCCTGCCGGATTAGGTCCAGGTGCGGCATGTCCGCACAGACGCCCGCTTTGCCCGATACCGGGATTCAGTTCGTCCCCACCGAGTACTAGATACGGGGCATCTCGGAACCAATTCCCGGTCCCCTCCGTTCCCTGACGTTTTCCTGAGCGGCGCTTTCCGGCGCCGCAGTGTGTCATGTCAATTGATCCCCCAGCCGCCGCACAACCGGCGCGTACGTCCTGGCGCTTCAAACCCGCTGTTCCCGACCGATTGCGGGCGCTCGTCCGCGGCAGGGAAGTCTGGCTGGTCGTCCTCGCAGCCATCGTCGGGAGCATCGCCGGAATAACCGTCATCGTGATGAACATGACGGTCGCGGTCATGCACGGCGTGCTCTTCGGGCTGGAGGCCGGCGACCGGCTGAGCGCCCTCGACGCCCTGCCCCGGACCAACGGCTTCCTTATCCCGGTGGTCGGGGGCCTGGTGCTCGCGACCACCGCTCTGGCGCTCGCCAGAGCAAATTTCCGCCGCCCGGTCGACCCGATCGAGGCCAACGCGCTGCACGGCGGCCGCATGTCCATGCGCGACAGCCTGACCGTCGCCGGCCAGACCATTATCTCCAACGGCTTCGGCGCCTCGGTCGGGCTCGAGGCCGGCTACACGCAACTGGTCTCCGGCATCGCCTCCCGACTGGGCATGGCCTTCCGCCTCAGACGCGCCGACTTGCGGATGCTTGTCGGCTGCGGCGCGGCGAGCGCCATCGCGGCGGCCTTCGGCGCACCGCTGACCGGCGCCTTCTACGGTTTCGAACTGATCATCGGCACCTACACGGCTGCCTCACTGGCGCCCGTGTTGACCGCCTCGATCATCGGGCGTTCTCGTGACCCGCCTGTTCGGCATCGAGCCATATTCGATCAGCGTCGGTGCCGCTCTCGGCTTTCCACAGTTCGGACCTGCCGGCCCTGGCCCTGCTTGCCCTCGCTTGTGCAGGGATCGGCATACTGATCATGCGCGGCGTCACGTTGACCGAGCTTGCCTTTCGCCGCTCGCACATTCCGACCGTGGTCCATCCAATCATTGGCGGGCTAATTGTCGGCGGCCTTGCGGTCGTCAATCCTCACGTGCTGTCGTCGGGCCACGGAGCGCTCAAGCTCACGCTCGACTCCGCGCTTCCTGCGATCGGCCCGCTGCTCGTGCTGCTCATTCTCAAGGCGACCGCCTCGGCGGTGTCGCTCGGCTCGGGCTTCCGCGGTGGGCTGTTCTTCGCCTCGCTCTATCTCGGCGCGCTGGCCGGCAAGCTGTTCGCGGCGGTGGCGGTTGCGATCGCACCGGCAATTGCGCCCGACCCTCTGGTGGCGACAATCGTCGGCATGAGCGCAATGGCGGTGGCGGTGGTCGGCGGGCCGCTGACCATGGCGTTCCTGGCGCTGGAAACGACCGGCGACGTGCCGATAACACTGGCGGTGCTGGCGGCGGCCGTGGTCTCTGCAGTAACCGTGCGCGAACTATTCGGCTATTCCTTCGCCACCTGGCGGCTGCATCTGCGCGGCGAGACCATTCGCAGCGCCCACGACGTGGGCCGCATCCGGGCGCTGCGCGTCGGCGGCCTGATGCGCCGCGACGTGCGCACGGTCTTGGGCGACGCCCGCGTGTCGGCGTTCCGCCGTGACTTTCCGCTCGGCTCAACGCAGCGCGTCGTGGTCGTGGACGGCGCCGATCGGTATCTCGGCCTTGCCCAGTCGCCGAAGTGCATGCGCCCGACCTCAGCCCGGACGCCGAACTCGCGAACCATCCGCGAGTTCCTGCACAATCAGAAGGACGTTCTTCTGCCGCAGATGAACGTCAAGGACGCCATGAAGATGTTCGACGCCACCGAGAGCGAGGCACTCGCGGTCGTCGATCCGGAGACGCAGCACGTGCTCGGCCTGCTGTCGGAGGCACACGCACTGCGCCGCTACTCTGAAGAACTCGACCGCGCCCGGCGCGACCTGGTCGGCGAAGGCGCCTGAGGCCCTACTCCGCCGCCTCGCTCCACGGCTGCGGCTTCTCCCATTTCAGCTTCGGCTGCCGCGCGGCGCGGGTCTCGTCGAGGCGGCGGCGCGGGGCGAAGATCGGCGCCTGACGGAAGCGCTCGGCCTCGCCGCGCTTCGCCCGCATGACGAGATCGCGCAGCGTCGCGACGAACAGGTCGAGCGAGGCCTTCGATTCCGACTCGGTCGGCTCGATCAGCAGCGCGCCGTGGACGACCAGCGGGAAATACATGGTCATCGGGTGGAAGCCCTCGTCGATCATCGCCTTGGCGAAATCGAGCGTGGTGACGCCGGTGCCTTCGAGGAAGGCGTCGTCGAACAGCGCCTCGTGCATGCAGACGCGGTCGCCGAAGGGCTGGCTCATCACGTCGCGCAAGCCGGCGCGGATGTAGTTGGCGTTGAGCACGGCATCCTCCGACGCCTGGCGCATGCCGTCCGAGCCGTGGGCCAGCATGTAGGCGAAGGCGCGGACGTACATGCCCATCTGGCCGTGGAAGGCGGTGAGCCGGCCGAAGGGCTGCTCGTCGCCTTTCGTGTCGGCGCGATGCTCGACCAGAACCGGCCGGCCCTCCTCCATTCGCAGGAAGGGCATGGGCGCGAAGGGCGCCAGCGCTTCCGACAGCACCACCGGGCCGGAGCCCGGCCCGCCGCCGCCGTGGGGCGTCGAGAAGGTCTTGTGCAGGTTGATATGCATGGCGTCGACGCCGAGGTCGCCGGGCCGCACCTTGCCGACGATGGCGTTGAAGTTGGCGCCGTCGGCGTAGAAATACGCGCCGGCCGCGTGGACGGCCTCGGCGATCGCGACGACGTCGCGCTCGAACAGGCCGCAGGTATTGGGGTTGGTCAGCATGATCGCCGCGACTTCCGGCGTCAGGCGCTTGCGCACCTCCTCCGGATCGACCGTGCCGTCGGCGCGCGCCGGCACGTCGACCACGGTGTAGCCGAGGAGCGCGGCGGTGGCCGGGTTGGTGCCGTGGGCGGATTCGGGCACCAGCACGACGGAGCGCGCCTCGCCGCGGGCGGCGAGCGCCGCCTTGATCGCCATCATGCCGCAAAGCTCGCCGTGGGCGCCGGCCTTGGGGCTCATGGCGACCGCCGCCATGCCGGTCATCTCGATCAGCCAGCGCGAGAGTTCGGCGATGAGCTCGATGGCGCCGGGGACGGTGACAAGCGGCTGCAGCGGATGGATGTCGGCGAAGCCCGGCAGCCGCGCCATCTTCTCGTTGAGGCGCGGGTTGTGCTTCATGGTGCAGGAGCCGAGCGGATAGATGCCGGTGTCGATGGCGTAGTTCTTCTGGCTGAGGCGCACGTAGTGGCGCATCGCCTCCGGCTCGGAGAGGCCGGGCAGATCGATCGGCGCCGTGCGGGCGTGCTTGCCGAGCCTCGACTTCGCCTCCGGCGCCTCGGGCAGATCGACGCCGGTGACGTCGGCGCGGCCGATCTCGAAGATCAGCGGCTCCTCGATCTGGAGCCCGCGGTTGGCGGTGAAGGTGTCGTGTGGCGGCGCCGGCGTTGGCGGCGGGGGCGGTCGGGCGGCCTTCGGTCAGCATCTAGAGCACCTCCTTCAGCGCGGCGACGTAGGCGGCGCGGTCGGCTTCGGTGTTGATCTCGGTGGAGGCCACGACCATCAGGTCGGCAAGGTCCGGCTGCTCCGGTTCGAGGCGCGAGACGGGCACGCCGGCGAGCACGCCGCGATCGGCAAGCTCCTCGACCACCGGCGCGGCGGGGCGCGGCAGGCGGATCGGTGAACTCGTTGAAAAACGAGTCATTGAGCACGCTTACGCCGGGAACCTCGGACAATGATTCAGCCAGCCTGACGGCGTTGGCGTGGTTGAGCGCCGCCAGTCGCCTGCAGCCCGGTCTCGCCGAGCAGCGACATGTGGATGGTGAAGGCGAGCGCGCACAGGCCGGAATTGGTGCAGATGTTGGAGGTCGCCTTGTCGCGGCGGATGTGCTGCTCGCGGGTCGACAGCGTCAGCACGAAGCCGCGCCTGCCTTCCGCGTCCACGGTCTCGCCGCACAGGCGTCCGGGCATCTGGCGGACGTATTTCTGGCGCGTCGCGAAGAGGCCGACATAGGGCCCGCCGAAGGTCAGCGGATTGCCGATCGACTGGCCCTCGCCGACGACGATGTCGGCGCCTTGCGCGCCCGGCGGTTCGATGGCGCCGAAGGCGACCGCCTCGGTGAACACGGCGATCAGCAGCGCGCCGTTGGCGTGGGCCTTCTCGGCGATCGGCTTGAGGTCGATGAGCTGGCCGTAGAAGGACGGCGACTGGACGACGACGCAGGAGGTGTCGCCGTCGATGGCGTCGAGGATCGCCTCGGTTCCGGCCGGATCCGGCGGCAGCTCCGCAACCGCGTCGCTGGCGGTGCGCGAGATGGTGCGCACCACGGAGCGATATTGCGGATGGAGCCCGCCGGAGAGCACCGCCTTCCTGCGCTTCGTCAGCCGATGGGCCATCAGCACCGCCTCGGCGGTGGCGGTCGAGCCGTCGTACATGGAGGCGTTGGCGACCTCCATGCCGGTGAGGTTGGCGACCTGGGTCTGGAACTCGAAGAGATCTTGCAGCGTGCCCTGCGACACTTCCGGCTGGTAGGGCGTGTACGAGGTCAGGAACTCCGAGCGCTGGATGAGATGATCGACGCTCGCCGGCACGTGGTGCTTGTAGGCGCCGGCGCCGACGAAGAAGGGCACCGAGCCGGCGGCGACATTGCGCGCGGCCATCGCGCCGAGGATGCGCTCGACCTCGATCTCGCTCTTCGCGGTCGGCAGATCGAGCAGGCCGTCGAGGCGCTTGTCCCCGGGGATATCGGCGAACAGGCCGTCGATCGCCGGCGACGCCGATGCGGGCGAGCATGGTCTGGCGGTCGGCGTCGGTAGCGGGAGATAGCGCATCGGTGTCTTTCCTGTTCTTCCGTTCAGGCGGGCTGCGCGATGGTGACGCGCGTCAGCACGGAATTGGCGATGAAGCATTCGGCATGGGCGACGTCGTGGATGCGTTCCAGTTCGGCGGCGTCCGGCGGCGCGCCGGAGAACGCGATGCGCGGCGTCAGCGTCACCGCCGACACCCAGAGCTTGCCGGCCTCGTTCTTTTCCATGATGCCCACGGCGTCGTCTTCGTAGCTGTCGATGACGAAGCCCCTGCGCCGGGCAATATCGAGGAAGGTGAGCATGTGGCAGGAGGAGAGCGAGGCGACGAAGGCCTCCTCTGGATCGACCGCCGCATCGACGGTGAAGGGTCGCGGCACGACAGAGGGCGAGGCGGTCGCTGGCACCTCGGTGCCGCCGTCGAAGCGCCAGAGGTGGCCGCGCGAGTAGCGGCCCTTGGCGAAATCGCCGGCGTCGCGGCGCCAGAGCACGGTCGCCTTGTATATGTGCCGGTCGGCCACGATCAGATGGTCTCCAGGAACGCCTTGTAGGCGTCCTCGTCCATGAGCGCCTCGACATCGGCGCGGTTGGCGACCTTGAGCTTCAGGAACCAGCCGGCGCCCTCCGCCGCTTCGTTGACGGCGCCGGGGCTGTCGGCGAGCGCCTGGTTGACCTCGACCACCTCGCCGGCGACCGGCGCGAAGACCTCGCTTGCCGCCTTCACCGACTCGACCACGGCCGCTTCGTCGCCCTTGGCGAGCTTCTTGCCGACCTCGGGAAGCTCGACGAAGACGATGTCGCCCAGTTGCTCCTGGGCGTGGTCGGAGATGCCGACCGTGGCGACGTCGCCGTCGAGGCGTATCCATTCGTGTTCGCGGGTGTAGCGGGTGGCCATGGGATTACCTCGTCAGGATCTGGGCTTGCGGTGATAGCGGTGGGGAACGAAGGGCATTGAAACGATGGTCGCCGGCATCTCCTTGCCGCGCACGACCAGATTGACCGGCGTGCCGGGCTCGCGGTCGCCGGCGGCGACATAGCCCATGGCGAGCGGACCGCCGAAACTCGGGCCGAAGCCGCCGGAGGTGACCACGCCGATGGGGCGGCCCTCGCTGTCGCGGATCTCGCTGCCCTCGCGGGCGGGCGCCCTGCCCTCCGGCTTCAGGCCGACACGCATGCGCGACGGCCCAAGCCGCAATTCGCGTGCGATGCGCGTCGAAGCCGGGGAAGCCGCCCTCCTCCCGGCGCCGCTTCGACACGGCGAAGGCGAGGTCGGCTTCGATCGGCGAGGTCGTCGGGTCGAGGTCGTGGCCGTTCAGCGGCAGGCCGGCCTCGAGCCGGAGCGAGTCGCGCGCGCCGAGGCCGATCGGCTTGACCCGTTCGTCGGCCAGCAGCGCATCCCACAGCGCCCCCGCCCGTTCCGGCCGGACGAGAATCTCGAAGCCGTCCTCGCCGGTATAGCCGGAGCGCGAGACGACAAGCTCGGTCCCTTGCCAGGCGAACGGGGCGTAGGTCATGAAGCTGAGGCCCGTCGCGTCGGGGACGAGCGAGGCCATCACCGCCGCGGCCTCCGGCCCCTGCAGGGCGACGAGGCCGCAATCGTCGGCGCGGGCGAGCGTCGCCCGGTCGCCGGCCGCCGCCTGGATCAGCGCGAAGTCGCCGTCCTTGGTGCCGGCATTGACGACGACATAGAGCGTGCCGGCCGAAGCGGCATCGGACGGTCGCGCCACCATCAGGTCGTCGATGACGCCGCCTGCCTCGTTCAGCAGCAGCGTGTAGCGGACCTGACCCGGCTTCAGGCCGCGAACATCGCCGCAGACCAGCGGCTCGAGCACATCGGCGATGGCGCGGTGGTCGGCTTCGGGATCGCCGGTGGACGCGGCGAGGCGCAGGAAGCCCGGCCCCATGTGCGACACGTCGAACAGGCCGGCATGGGTGCGCGTCCAGGTGTGCTCGGCGATGATGCCGGTCGGGTACTGGACCGGCATGGCGTAGCCGCCGAAGGGCACCATGCGGGCGCCGAGCGCGCGATGGCGGCTCGCCAGCGGCGTTTCGAGCAGGTCGGCTGCGGCGGCGGGTTCGGCCACTGACGGGTTCCTCGGCAAGCGCGGGCTCGCGGCAACGGGCCACCTGCCCGTCCGCGCCCCCTCTGTCCGAGAACCTGAGAGATTCCTGGGGTCTTTCTGGTCGCTCTCCCGGGCGGAAAAGTGCTGCACACTCTTCCCGGGAACGCTCCAGTCCCAGTTACTCCTTCGGTGAACAGGCGAACGCCGCCTGTTGCTTTCCAGAGTGTCGCCGACCGTCCGGTCCTTCGGCCTGAGAGTTTCCGGGGCGGTTGCTCCTTCGGCGCCGGGCCCGATCAGTGGCCCGGTCTCTCCCGGCGGTCGTTAGCATCCACGCCCAAGCGGGCGCAGACCGCCGGAACGCGACTCCATTCCGGCGAAAGTCAGTCTAGGTAGGCCCGGCGGCGAGTCAATCAGGTGCCGGCCTTGCCCTTCGGTTTTCCCTCGTCGAAGCCAACGAAAATGACGAGGTCGCGGTCGTCCGGATTCACCTTGAAGGTGATCTGGTCGAAGACCTCGCTGTAGTCGGCCGCGAAATCGGGGGCGGAAAGCGTCGTGGTGAAGGTGAATGCCTTCGAGAACAGCACGGTGCCGTCATGCTGCCGGGACACGGCAACGCGCAGCGGCATCGTCACCGTTCCGGCGCCACCTTTCGGGCCGGCCAGGACCCGGCCGGCAACGCCCAGCTTGACCGACAACGTGCCCGCGTCGAGGGCATGGCACTCGCGCGCCGTGCGGGTGATCGAGCCTTGCGAGCGGATGAAATCGGCCTCGCCATCGTGGCCGCGGTCGTAGACCGTCAGCGATTCAGCGCCCGGCAGGATCTGGACCTGCGGGCAGTAGCCCGATTTGAGGAAGAAATCGGGCGGATATTGCGTCTGGACGGTCGTCACGCCCGCATTCGGGTCGCCAGCGCCGAACAGGCCGCCAAGGCCGCCGCCACCCGAGGCCCCGCCTCCGGCACAGGCGGCGAGCATTGCCGGGACCAGAAGGCCGGTGAGGACGATGCCGAGACGGCGGGGACGGAGAATCGCTGGACGGAAAAGCCGCATCGGGGCTCCTTTCCCGGGAAAATGCGGCCTTTCTATAGCAGCGGCGACCTGCCTTGGCGACGGGCGGGGGACAGTGTCTGCTTGCCGGCCTAGTGCCCGGTCGCTAGGTTCGGCCAAGGGCGGGCGCGGACCTTGGGACGCGGCGGAAAGCATGGCGCCACGATGAAATATGTCAGTACGCGCGGCCAGGCGCCGGCGCTGGGCTTCGCCGACGTTTTGCTGGCGGGCCTTGCCGGCGACGGCGGCCTTTACGTGCCCGAGACCTGGCCGGCGATGTCCCCGGCCGCCATAGCCGGCCTCGCCGGCCGGCCCTATGCGGATGCCGCCTTCGCCGTCATCCGGCCCTTTGTCGGCGGCGAAATCGGCGACGACGACCTCCGCGCCATGTGCGAGTCCGCCTATGCCGGCTTCCGGCACCCGGCGGTTGCACCGCTGATCCAGATCGCCCCGAACGAATGGGTGCTTGAGCTCTTCCACGGGCCAACGCTGGCCTTCAAGGACGTCGCCATGCAGTTGCTGGCGCGGCTGATGGACCATGTACTGGCCAAGCGCGGCAGCCGCGTCACCATCGTCGGCGCCACGTCGGGCGACACCGGCGCGGCGGCGATCGAGGCCTTCCGCGGGCGCGGCAACGCCGACGTCTTCATCCTCTTCCCCGAGGGGCGGGTATCGCCGATCCAGCAGCGGCAGATGACCACGGTCGAGGCGGCCAACGTCCATGCGGTCGCGGTCAAGGGCACCTTCGACGACTGCCAGGCGATCGTGAAAGGGCTGTTCGGCAATGCGCGGCTGCGCGACCGGCTCCGGCTCGCCGGCGTCAACTCGATCAACTGGGCGCGCATCCTCGGCCAGATCGTCTACTATTTCACCGCGGCCGTGGCGCTGGGCGGGCCCGGCGCGGCCGGTCTCCTTCACCGTGCCCACCGGCAATTTCGGCGACATCTTCGCCGGCTATGCCGCCAAGCGCATGGGCCTGCCGATCGATCGGCTGGTCATCGCCACCAACGTCAACGACATCCTGGCGCGGGCGCTCGCCACCGGCCGCTACGACTTGCGCGCGGTCGAGGCGACCGCCTCGCCGTCGATGGACATCCAGGTGTCGTCCAATTTCGAGCGCCTGCTGTTCGAGGCCGCGGCCGCGACGCGGCAGGCGTCCGGCGCCATGATGCAGCGCCTCGCAGCAAAGCCGCGCCTTCGACATCGACGAAGCCGACGCTGGCCGCGATCCGCGCCGATTTCTCGGCCGGCCGCGCCGACGAGGCCGAGACCGCGGCGACGATCCGCGACGTTTACGCGGCGACCGGCTTCCTGCCCGATCCGCACACCGCGGTCGGGCTTGCCGTCGCCGGCGCTTCGCCGATCCGGCGGTGCCGATGGTGACGCTGGCGACCGCGCACCCGGCGAAATTCCCGGCCGCCGTCGAGGCGGCGACGGGCGTCAGGCCGGCGCTGCCCGCCGGGCTCGCCGACATCACCGGCAAGCGCGGAGCGCTTCGTCACGCTCGCCAACGACATCGGCGGCGGTCGAGGATCACATTGCGGCGCGAGCACGCGCAGCAGCGGAGAAAGTCTGAATCCATGACCGTTCGCCTGTCACGTCTCGAGTCCGGCCTGACGGTCGTCACCCACGCCATGGACCACCTGGAAAGCGCCGCGCTCGGCGTCTGGGTCGGCGCCGGCTCGCGCTCGGAGCGCGAGCACGAGCACGGCCTCTCCCATCTTCTCGAGCACATGGCCTTCAAGGGAACGCAACGCGCTCGGCCATCGATATCGCCGAGCAGATCGAGGCGGTCGGCGGCGAGGTCAACGCCGCGACCAGCGTCGAGACCACGTCCTACTACGCCCGCGTGCTCAAGGACGACGTGCCGCTCGCCGTCGATATCCTTTCAGCGACATCCTGCAGAATTCGGTCTTCGATCCGAGCGAACTCGCCCGCGAGCAGCATGTCATCCTGCAGGAGATCGGCGCGGCGCGCGACACGCCCGACGACCGCGTCTTCGACCTGTTCACCGAAGCCGCCTATCCCGACCCAGCCGATCGGCCGCACCATCCTCGGCACGCCGGAGACGGTCGGCGCCGTCGGCTCGCCGATGCTCGACGACTATCTCGACCGGCACTATCGCGGGCCGGCGATGGTGCTCGCGGCGGCCGGCGCGGTCGACCACGACCGGCTCGTCGAGCTGGCCGAGGAGCGCTTCGGCGACCTCGCCGGCGAGCCGGGCCGACAGCCGACCGCGGCGCGCTACGCCGGCGGCGAGCTGCGCGAGCCGCGCGACCTGCATGGAAACCCAGGTCATGATCGGCTTCGAGGGCCGCCCCTACACCTCGGACGACCTTCTACACCGCGCAAGTCCTGTCGGCCGTCCTCGGCGGCGGCATGTCCTCGCGGCTCTTCCAGGAAGTGCGCGAGCGGCGCGGCCTCTGCTACTCGATCTACGCCTTCCACTGGAGCTTCTCCGACACCGGCATGTTCGGCGTCCATGCCGCGACCGGGCCCGACGACGTCGCCGAACTGATGCCGGTGATCCTCGGCGAACTGGAGCGATGCCGCCCACGACATCAACGAGATCGAGCTCAACCGCGCCAAGGCGCAGTTGCGCGCCGGGCTGCTGATGACGCTGGAAAGCCCGGCGGCGCGCGCCGGCCAGATCGCCCGCCAGATCCTGCTCTTCGGCCGGCCGATCCCGGTCGACGAGCTGGCCGGCCGCATCGAGGCGATCACCGTCGAGGACCTGCGCAAGCTCGCCGAGGATATCTTCACGGGCAGCGCGCCGACGCTGACCGCGGTCGGCCCGCTTGACGGCATGATGAGTCATGAGAAAGTCGCCGAGCGGTTCGGCGCGCGCCTGAACGCGTGAGGTCACTGGGGGCAGCCGAGAAATGGCGTTCCTTCGCTCCATCTCGACCAACAACCTGCCGCCCGGTGCTGCGCGGCGACCGCGTGCATGCTGCGCACGCCGGTGCCCGGCGACTATCCGCAATGGGCGAAGCTGCGCGAGGAGAGCCGGACCGTTCCTGGCGCCGTGGGAGCCGATCTGGCCGGCCGACGACCTGACCAAGCTCGCGTTCCGCCGGCGGCTGCGCCGCTACCAGCGCGAAATCCGCAACGGCACCGGCTACCCGTTCTTCGTGTTCTCCCCCGACGGCGACACGCTGCTCGGCGGGCTGACCCTGTCGCAGGTCCAGCGCGGCGTCACCCAGTCGGTGGTGCTCGGCTACTGGATGGGCGAGCCGCATGCCGGCAAGGGCCTGATGACCAGCGCCGTCAGGGCCGTGATCGGCTTCGCCTTCGATACGCTGCATCTCAACCGCATCGAGGCCGCCTGCCTGCCGCACAACGCCGCGTCGATCCGCCTCCTCGAAAAGGCCGGATTCCAGCGCGAAGGCTACGCCCGCAAATACCTGTGCATCGACGGCCGCTGGCAGGATCACCTGCTCTTCGGGCTGGTCCGCGACGATCCCCGGCCGTAAGCCGGGCGGCGCGGGCAGGCCGGCCCACCAGTTCCGCTTGCCGGACCGGCGGGATCAACATAGTACTCGTCGAATCGGTTCGGGCCCTGGAGGATCGGTTGCAGTTCGCGCGTGCGCATCGCGGTCCTCGCTCTATCGCTGCTGTGCTGTCTTCGTCGCCTCGGCCCCGCGCCGTGGCGCTGGAGGCGGTCGCGGTGCCGCTCGACGGACGCACGCTCGACCTGACCCACGCCGTCCAGCTCTATCGCCAGCAGGACGACCGCATCCAGGTTTCGACGGCGCCGGGCGCCGACGGCATCGTGCGCCGCATCGAGGTGCGCGCCCGCGAGTGCGGCGGCGGCAATTCGTTCTGGGCGGTGTTCGCGCTCGCCAACAACGGCGACGAGCAGATCGACCGGCTGCTGGTCGCGCCGCATTTCCGCCTCGCCGGCTCGGGCCTGTTCTGGCCCGACCTCGGCGCGTCGCGCATCGCCTCGATCACGCCGAGCCAGGGCTTCGCGCCCGACCGCCAGCCGAGCCAGGAGGCCGACGTCTTCCGCGTCACCCTCGATCCCGGCGCGGTGGTGACCTTCGTCGCCGAACTGCGCACGCTCGACCTGCCGCAGCTCTATCTGTGGGACAGCGACGCCTACAAGGACTCGGTCAACAGCTACACGCTCTATCGCGGCATCGTGCTCGGCATCTCCGGCCTGCTGGCGCTGTTCCTGACCATCGTCTTCGTGGTCAAGGGCACGGCCATGTTCCCGGCGACGGCGGCGCTCGCCTGGGCGGTGCTGATCTATCTCTGCATCGACTTCGGCTTCTGGAACCGGGTCATCAACATCGCGCCGGGCGGCGACCAGGTATGGCGCGCCGGCGCCGAAGTGTTCCTCGCCGCCTCGCTGGTCATCTTCACCTACACCTATCTCAACCTGAACCGCTGGCACGTGCGCTACAGCCACCTGACCATCGGCTGGCTGATCGGCCTCGCCATCCTGCTCGGCGTGGCGGTCATCGAGCCGTCGGTGGCCGCCGGCATCGCGCGCTTCTCGATCGGCCTGACCGCCGTCGCCGGCTTCGGCATCATCGTCTACCTCGCCACCCACAGCTACGACCGCGCGATCATGCTGATCCCGACCTGGGTGCTGCTGCTGGTCTGGATCGTTCGCCGCCTGGCTGACGGTGACCGGCAGCCTCGTCAACGACGTGGTGCAGCCGGCGCTGGCGGGCGGGCTGGTGCTGATCGTGCTGCTCATCGGCTTCACGGTGATGCAGCACGCCTTTGCCGGCGGCGCCATCGTGCAGGGACCGATCGGCGACACCGAGCGGCGAGGCGCTGGCGCTGACCGGCGCCGGCGACATCGTCTGGGACTGGGACGTGCGCGCGCGACCACATCTACACCGGACCGGAGGCGGAGGACCTGCTCGGCCTCAGGCGCGGCACGCTGGAGGGACCGGCCCGCGACTGGCTGGAGATCCTTCACCCCGGCGACCGCGACCGCTTCCGCACGACGCTCGATACCGCGGTGGAACTCCGGCGCGGGCGCATCCACCAGGACTTCCGCCTGCGCTGCGAGGACGGCCACTACCGCTACTTCCACCTGCGGGCGCGGCCGGTGCTGGGCAGCGACGGCGAGGTGCTGCGCTGCGTCGGCACGCTGCTCGACGTGACCGAGGAGCGCAACGCCGAGGAGCGGCTGCTGCACGACGCCGTGCACGACAACCTCACCGGCCTGCCCAACCGCGAACTGTTCCTCGACCGCCTGCGCGCGGCAATCACGCGGACCAACACCGAGGGCACTGTGCGGCCGTCGGTGTTCATCCTCGACATCGACCGCTTCAAGCAGATCAACGACGGCTTCGGCGTCGCGGTCGGCGACTCGATCCTGCTGACCATCGCCCGGCGGCTGGCCCGCCTGCTCAAGCAGCAGGACACCCTCGCCCGGCTGTCCGGCGACCAGTTCGCCTTCCTGCTGATTTCCGAGAGCCAGCCGGAGCGCATCGCCGCCTTCGCCGAGTCGGTGCGCCGCACGCTGCGCGCGCCGATCACGCTCGGCGAGAAGGAGATCTTCCTCACCGGCTCGATCGGCATCGCCATGCACGACGGCAAGCAGCAGATCGAACCGGACGACCTGGTCAAGGACGCCGAGATGGGCACCTTCCACGCCAAGCGGCTGGGCGGCGACCGTATCGAGGCGTTCCGGCCGGCGCTGCGCCAGCACGGCAGCGATCTGGCGACGCTGGAATCCGACCTCCGCCGGGCCCTCGGCCGCGAGGAGATCAAGGTGCTCTACCAGCCGGTCGTGCGGCTGGAGGACAAGACCATCGCCGGCTTCGAGGCGCTGGTGCGCTGGGACCACCCCAAGCTCGGGCGCATCCCGCCGAGCGACTTCGTGCCGCTCGCCGAGCGCACCGGCCTGATCATCCCGCTCGGCCTGTTCGTGCTCGACCGCGCCGCCCGCCAGCTTGCCGAATGGCAGGAGGAACTCGGCCGCCACACGTCGCTGTTCGCCAGCGTCAACGTGTCGAGCCGCCAGCTGCTGCGCCACGACCTCATCAACGACGTCAAGTCGGTGCTGGTGCGCTCCAACCTGGCGCACGGCTCGCTCAAGCTGGAGGTCACCGAAAGCCTGGTGATGGAGAACCCGGAATATGCCGCACAGGTGCTGACCCGGGTGCGCGAACTCGGCGCCGGCCTGTCGCTGGACGATTTCGGCACCGGCTACTCGTCGCTCTCCTACCTGCAGCGCTTCCCCTTCGACACCATCAAGATCGACCAGACCTTCGTGCGCGGCAGCGGCATCGGCGACCGGCGGGTGATCCTCAGGTCGATCATCGCGCTCGCCCACGACCTCGGCATGGAGGTGGTCGCCGAGGGCGCGGAGTCGGAGGCCGACGAGCTCGAACTGAACGAGCTCGGCTGCGAATACGTGCAGGGCTTCCTCTACGGCCAGCCGATGACGGCGGCCGAGGCGAGCCAAGCTGATCTTCCGCACGGCGGACGAGGACGAGGACGAGACTGGCCTGACGGGCCGCGAACCGTCGTCTGTCCTTGACACGCCCGGCCCGGCTCCCCTTATTCCGGCGCCATGGCCGACACCAAGCCGCCTCTCGACATCCTCCTGTGCAGCCCGCGCGGCTTTTGCGCCGGCGTCGACCGCGCGATCCAGATCGTCGAGCTGGCGCTGAAGAAATTCGGCGCGCCGGTCTATGTGCGCCACGAGATCGTGCACAACCGCTACGTCGTCGACGGCCTGAAGGCCAAGGGGGCCGTCTTCGTCGAGGAACTCGACGAGATTCCGGACACCGACCAGCCGGTGGTGTTCTCGGCGCACGGCGTCGCCAAGGCGGTGCCGGAGGCGGCGCGCCTGCGAAACCTGTTCCACCTCGACGCCACCTGCCCGCTGGTCACCAAGGTCCACCGCGAGGCCGAGATCCATTTCCGCCGGGGTCGCGAGATCGTGCTGATCGGCCATGCCGGCCACCCGGAGGTGGTCGGCACCATGGGCCAGCTTCCGGCCGGGTCGATCACACTGGTCGAGACCGAGGCGGACGCGCTTGCCTTCCAGCCGAATTCGCCCGAGCGGCTCGCCTACATCACCCAGACCACCCTCTCCGTGGACGACACCGCGGCGATCGTCGCGATCCTCACCGAGCGGTTCCCCGAGATGACGGCGCCGCACAAGGAAGACATCTGCTACGCCACCACCAACCGGCAGGAGGCGGTCAAGCGCATCGCCTCCAAGATCGACGCGATGGTGGTGATCGGCGCGCCGAACTCCTCCAATTCGCAGCGGCTGCGCGAAGTCGCCGAGCGCGCCGGCTGCCCGGTCTCCGTGCTGGTGCAGCGCGCCGCCGAAATCGACTGGCCGCGCTTCGCCGGCGTTCGCCGTGTCGGCATCACCGCCGGCGCCTCGGCGCCGGAGGTGCTGGTCGAGGAAGTGATCGACGCCTTCGCGGCGCGCTTTGACGTCAATGTCGAGGTGGTGACCGCCGCCGACGAGGCGGTGGTCTTCAACCTGCCGCGGGCGCTCCGCGAAGTCGCCTGAGCCGCCTAGCCGTCTCAGCCGTTGAACAGCAGCGCGACGCCGATCACCACCAGCGCCATGCCGGCAAGGTCGCGGACGCCAGGCGCCTGCGCGAACAGGCGCCGCGAAACCAGCCCGGCGATCAGGATCTCGACCAGCCCGAGGGTGCGCACCGGCGCCGCCGCCTGAAGGGCGAAGGCGAGAAACCACATCTGCGAGGCGAACGCGCCGAGGAAACCCGCCGGCAGCGACGGCCGCCACGCGGCCAGCACGGCGCGCAGCACGTCGGGACGGCGGATCGCCAGCCAGCCCGACAGCAGCACCGTCTGCACCGTCAGCGAGATCGCCAGCGTCTCGGTTGCGGCGGGCACGTAGTCGAGCGTGCCAAGCGCCAGGATGCCGCCGCGGAAGCCGACGGCAGCCAGCGCGAACAAGCGCGCCCGAAGCGATGCCGAGCAGGGCCGGCCGCCACGAGAACACCTCGCGCGCCGCCCGCGACGGCCATGACAGGACGAGAACGCCGGCGGTCGCGACGATCACCGCCAGCGACGCGAACAGGCCGATGCGCTCGCCGAGGAAGACGACGGCGAACAGCGCCACCTGCACCGGCTCGGTCTTGGTGTAGGCGGTGGTGACCACGAAGGAGCGCTCGCGCATGGTCGCCAGCATCAGCGCCGTCGCGGCGATCTGGCAGACGGCGCCGACGACGATCCAGCCGAGCGCGGCCGCATTGGGTGTGACGACATCGCCGGTAACGACGAGGACGACGACCAGAAAGACCAGTCCGAACGGCAGGCCGAACAGGAAGCGGATATGGGTCGCGCCGACCGTGCCGAGCCGCTCGGTCAGGCTGCGCTGGGTGGCGTTGCGGAAGGTCTGGGCGGTCGCGGCCAGCGAGGGTGAAGACCACCCACAGCCAGGGAGGAGCAGACATGCCAGGCGATGATCCAAATGAGCGCGAAAAGCGCGCGCGGCGGACGGCAACCCGTTGCCTAGCACGGCCGGGCGTGTGATCAAGCGGGCGATCAACCGGCGACAGCGGCGGCCATGGCGGTCTATACCGAAATCCCCGACGAGGAATTCGACGCCTTCATGGCGGACTACGACCTCGGCGCGGTGCTCTCCTGCAAGGGCATCGCCGAGGGCGTGGAGAATTCCAATTTCCTGCGTCGCGACCGAGGCCGGGCAGTTCATCCTGACGCTCTACGAGAAGCGCGTGGCGGCGGGCGACCTGCCCTTCTTCCTCGGCCTGATGGAGCATCTCGCGGCGAAGGGCATCGCCTGCCCGACGCCGGTGCACGACCGCGAGGGCAAGGCGCTGAAGCAGCCTCGCCGGGCGGCCGGCGGCGATGGTCACGTTCCTGTCGGGCATGTCGGTGCGGCGTCCGCAGAGCGCCCATTGCGCCGCCCTCGGCGAGGCGCTGGCCCGTCTGCACCTCGCCGGCGCCGATTTCGCCATGACACGCCCGAACGCGCTCTCGGTCGCCGGCTGGCGGCCGCATCTACGACCAGTGCGGCGGGCGCGCCGACAGCGTGGCGCCGGGGCTGGCGGCCGATATCGAGCGCGAACTCGACGCCGTCGAGCAGGGCTGGCCGGCGGACCTGCCGGACGGCGTCATCCACGCCGACCTGTTCCCCGACAACGTCTTCTTCCTCGCCGACAAGGTCTCCGGCCTGATCGACTTCTATTTCGCCTGCAACGACATGCTCGCCTACGACGTCGCGATCTGCCTCAACGCCTGGTGCTTCGAGAGCGACGGCTCGCTCAACGTCACCAAGGCGCGCGCCCTGCTCGGCGGCTATCGCAACGTGCGCCCGTTCAGCGCGGCCGAAATCGACGCGCTGCCCATGCTGGCGCGCGGGGCGGCGCTGCGCTTCCTGCTGACCCGGCTCTACGACTGGCTGTCGGTGCCGGCCGGCGCGCTGGTGGTGCCCAAGGACCCGCTCGAATATTACCGCAAGCTCCGCTTCCACCGTGGCGTCAGCGACGCCGGCGCCTACGGACTCGATCGGTGACGGCGAAGGATCGCGTCACGATCTGGAGCGACGGCGCCTGCTCGGGCAATCCGGGGCCGGGCGGCTGGGGCGCGGTGCTCATCTGGAACGGCCATGAGAAGGAACTGAAGGGCGGCGAGGCCCTGACCACCAACAACCGCATGGAACTGACCGCGGCGATCGCGGCGCTGTCGGCCCTGAAGCGGGCGAGCGCGGTCGATTTCTACACCGACTCGCAATATGTGCGCGGCGGCGTCATGGGCTGGATCGCCGGCTGGCAGAAGAACGGCTGGAAGACATCCGACCGCAAGCCGGTGAAGAATGTCGACCTGTGGCAGCAACTCGACGCGCTTCGCCACCGCCACGAGATCAAGTGGCACTGGGTCAAGGGCCACGCCGGCACCGAAGGCAACGAGCGCGCCGACCAGCTGGCGCGCGACGGCATGGCGCCGTTCAAGCCGAAGAGGAAGAAGCCTCCGGCCGCAGGCGCATGATCCCGGCCTGGGTCGGGCGAAAACCGCAGGCCGCGTAGAAGCCGGCGAGATGCGGCTCGAAATCCACGTGAAGCCATTCGGCTCCGCGCTGGCGGGCCGCCTCGGCGGCCGCCATGACGAGCTGCCGCCCTATGCCGCGCCGGCGATAGTCGGGGTGGACCGTCGGATCGAGAACGAAGCCGTGGGCGGCTCCGTCCCAGGCCACATGGACGAAGCCGACAAGGCGCGCGCCCTCAAAGGCGCAGACATGGCACAGGCTGCGCTTCAGGATTTCCGCGTAGCCGCCACCCGTTCCTCCCCAGCCGGCCCGCATCAGCGCGTCGAGGGCCGCGGCCTCGGGCCACGGATCGACGCGCAGTTCAATGCCGGCTGGCGCGAGATTCAAAGCTGGCTGAGGATGGTGGCGGCGCCGGTCGCCTGGATGCCCTTGCCGCCTTCCGGCTCGAAATTGAGCGACTTCACGACGCCGTCGTCGACCAGCATGGAGAAGCGCTTGACGCGTTTGCCGAGGCCGGGAATGGCGATCTCCAGCCCCAGCGCACGGGCGTAGTCGCCGTCGCCATCGGCGACGAACGCGATCTTGTCGGCGGCGGCCAGCGCTTCACCCCACGATTTCATGACGTGGTGGTCGTTGACGGCCATCACCACGATGCGGTCGACGCCCTTGTCCTTGAGGGTGGCGGCGTTGGCGATGAATTGCGGAATGTGGGCGTTGTGGCAGGTCGAGGTGAAGGCGCCGGGAACGCCGACGAAAACCACCTTCTTTCCCTTGAACAAATCGTCGGTCGAAACCTGCACGACCGAGTCGTCGGCGTTCTTGACGCGAAATGAGCCCTGCGGGAGGTGCTCGCCCACCTTGATCATGTCCCTGCTCCTGGCTGGATGGTCCGGCCGATGGAAATAGGACAATGGCGGGCTTTAGTCGAGGGTGAGAGTCTGCTCGATGGCCTTGCCGCCGACGGCAAGCACCGCCAGGAGATGGGCGCCGGCGATCGGTGTGCTGGCGCTGGCGCCGAAGCGGCTGAACTTCACCGCGAAGACGGCCTGGCTGCCGTTCCGGCTCTTCAGGACCGGGTCGTAGGCCGCCCAGTCGTCCGGGCCGGCGACGAACAGATCGGGCTCTGCGCCGGGCGGCACGGTTGCCGTGACCCGGAACTCCGGGCGACCGTCGGTGCCGCCGGTGCGCACGACCTCATCGACGGCGAACACGCCGGGCTGCGGCGGGCCCGGCAGTTCCGCCCGCGCCTCCTTGATGATCTCGGCGGCTTCGGGATCGTTGACGCCGGCCGGCACCGTCAGGTGCGCCGTGACGTTGTCGGGAACGCACACTTCCTCGCAGACGCCGAGGTCGATGGTGAGGGCGATCTCGACCGGCCTGGCCGGATCGGCGACCCTGGCGTGGAAGGGGAATGTGACGCTGCCCTCGTAGACGTTGGTGACGCTGTAGCCGTCGTCGAGGCGATGGGGCACCGGAAAGGCCACCTCGGGCGCCTCGAGATTGCGCGAGGCGGCGAAATCGAACACCGGGGCGACGCCGGCCGTGCCCGGGTTGCGCCAGTAGGTCTTCCAGCCCGGCGGCATGGCGACCGCGATGGCACCGTCGAGCCTGCCGTCGGGGCCGATCATGTGCGCAATCAGTCGCACCCGCGCCTTGGTCCCGGACGCCCAGTCGCCGACGGCGGCGGCGGCCGGCAGGGAGGCGGCGAGAACGGCGGCGAAGGCGAGCCCGAAAATGGCGGCGTGGCGCGGTGTCATGCGGCAGACCATAGCGCGGCGGGAGTCAACGACAGATCAACACCATATCGCCCGGTCTTCATTTGTTCGTGACAGGCGCGGAGCCCAGGGGCGGCCGGCAACTTTCCTTTTGCCGACGGCGTGCTAGGCTTTTCGGCATGGCCAAGACGCTTCCCGGCAAGACGCAGGGTCGAGGCTATCTCGACGGCCAGTTCCTGATTGCCATGCCGACGATGCAGGACAGCCGCTTCGCGCGGACGGTGGTGTTCATCTGCGCCCACTCGCCGGACGGCGCCATGGGCATCACCATCAACCAGCCGGCGCCGCGAGATCACCTTCCAGGACCTGCTGGTGCAGCTCGACATCATTCCGGAGGCGCCGGAAATCAGGCTGCCGCCGCCTGCCCGGCGCATGCGCGTCCATCGCGGCGGGCCGGTGGAGACCGGGCGCGGCTTCGTGCTGCACAGCGCCGACTACTACGTCGAAAGCTCGACGCTGCCGATCAGCGAAACCGTGTCGCTGACGGCGACGCTGGAAATCCTCAAGGCGATCGCCGATGGCAGCGGGCCGGAAAACGCGCTGCTCGCGCTCGGCTATGCCGGCTGGGCGCCGGGCCAGCTGGAAAACGAGATCCAGGCGAATGGCTGGCTGCATTGCCCGGCGCGGCCGGACGTCATTTTCGATCCCGACCTCGACGGCAAATACGACCGCGCGCTGTCGCTGATCGGCGTCGATCCGATGCGGCTGTCCGGCGAGGCCGGTCACGCCTGACGGCTCGGCCTGTGCCGGTCGCCGAGGCGGCGCCATGCGAAAACCCCGTAGACCGCAGCCAGCGCCAGCGCCAGGCCGAACCAGGTGATGGCGTAGCCGAGGTGGCTGTTGGGGAAGCTGACGACGGTCTCGCCACCCTGCGGCAAGCCGCCGGCAAGCGTCGGATCGAAGCGGGCGTCGATGATGTAGGGGGCGACCTTCGCCGGTGGCAGGTCCTGAGCCTCGGCATAGAGCGCCGGATCGCGCGAGAACCACTGGTTCCGAACATTGTCGTCGGCCGGCATGAACCAAGACCGGCGCGCCGGCGCGCGCAGCAGCCCAACCACGGTGGCGTCGCCGTCGATCTGCCCTTCGCTCCGCGTCGCGGGATCGACCTTCGCCGCCGGAACGAAGCCGCGGTTGACATAGACCAGCCAGCCGTCGGTGGTGGTGAAGGGCGTCATCACGAAGAAGCCGACGCCACCGGCCGGACCCTTGGGCTCGGTCAGGGAATAGACGACGTGGATCTCGTGGGCATTGTCGAAGCGGCCGCTGACTTCCACCGGCTGATATTCGCGCTCTGCGAGATCGAGTGCCGGCCATGTCGTCAGGCCCGGGCGCCGGCACCGGAGCGGCGTCGAGCCGGTCGTTGACCCGCGCGATCAGCGCCTCCTTCCAGTGGAGGCGCTGCACCTGCCATGATGCCGAGCGAACAGAGGATCGCGATGCCGACGAGCGCGGCAACGGTCGGCCACAACAGGCCGCGGGCGGAACGGGCGGGCGCGGCGTCCACGCGACCGTCAGGCGCCGTCGACGCGGCCCTGCTCGGCCCGGTGCCGGTATTGCTGGGCGATCATCAGCCCCTTCAGCGGGCCTCAGCAGGCCGATCGACAGGCCGAGCACCAGCGGAATCCAGATGACGGCGTGCAGCCAGTAGGGCGGATGGAACGTGAACTCGACGACCAGCGCCAGGCCGACGACGATGAAGCCGACGATCATCATGATGAAGACCGCCGGCCCGTCGCCGGAATCGGCGAAGTCGAAATCGAGCCCGCAATTGGCGCAGCGCGGCGCCACGGTGAGGAAGCCGTCGAACAGCCGGCCTTCGCCGCAGCGCGGACAGCGGCCCCGCCATCCATTCGATACCGGCTGGGGCGGATAAAGCGCCTTGTCCTCAGGGTTCATCGCGGGTTCCGGAGCCGGCGCGCTTTCGCGCCAGCGGTTACTCGGATGGATCACGGCGCCCCAGCCGCCCCACACGTAGATGCAGAAGAACAGGAACAGCCACACGACGTCGACGAAGTGCCAGTACCACGCCGCCGCCTCGAAGCCGAAATGCTGCTTCGGCGTGAAGTCGCCGCGCGACGCGCGGATCAGGCAGACGGTCAGGAAGATCGTGCCGACGATGACGTGGAAGCCGTGGAAGCCGGTCGCCATGAAGAAGGTCGAGCCGAAGATGTTGCCGCCGAAGGAGAACGGGGCGTGGGCGTATTCGTAGGCCTGCACCGAGGTGAAGGTGAGGCCGAGGAGCACGGTGCAGACCAGCCCCCAGATCAGCCCGCGGCGGTCGTCGTGCAGCAGCGCGTGGTGCGCCCAGGTGACGGTCGTGCCCGAGGTGAGCAGGATCAGCGTGTTGAGCAGCGGCAGGTGCCAGGGATCGAACACCTCGATGCCCTGCGGCGGCCAGTGGCCGCCGGTGAACTGGGCCTTGGCGACCTGGACGACACTGTCCGCCGAAAGGCTGGAATCGAAGAACGCCCAGAACCACGCGACGAAGAACATCACCTCCGAGGCGATGAACAGGATCATGCCGTAGCGCAGGCCGAGCTGGACGACCGAGGTATGGAAGCCCTCGTGCGCCTCCTTGATGACGTCCCGCCACCACACCAGCATCGTGTAGAAGATGCCGAGCATGCCAGGCGCGATCAGCCAGGCGCTGGCGCCATGCATGAAGGAGATCGCCCCGATCGCCAGCGCGAAGGCCGACACCGCTCCAATGACCGGCCACGGGCTCGGATCGACGAGATGATAGGGATGTTGCTTCGCGTGCGCCTCAGCCATTGCTCACTGCTCCATGATCGTCCTTCGCCGACCGCGCGGCGACGACGGGCGTCAAAGCGGGTTGCCCCCGGATTTCGCATCCGCCGCGGCAACCGGCTTCGGCGCCTTGGGGGTAGCGGGATAGAACGTATACGACAAGGTGATGGTGGTGATGTTCTCGAGATTGGGATCCTTGGCGTAGGCCGGATCGACGAAGAAGGTCACACCGAGCTTCGTCTTCTCGCCGGGCTTCAGCGTCTGATCGGTGAAGCAGAAGCAGGCGATCTTGTTGAAATAGGCGCCGACCACGTCGGGCGCGACATTGAAGGCGGCGGTGCCGGTCTCGGTCTTGTCGGTCCGGTTCTCGGCCATGTACTCGATGGTGCTCACCTCGCCGAGCTTGACCGTCACCTCGCGCTGAACCGGGCGGAAGCTCCAGCCGAGGCTGTTGCCGACATTGCCGTCGAAGCGCACCGTGACGGCGCGGTCGAGAACCTTGTCGGGCGCGGCCAAGGCCCGGCGGGTGGTGCCGCCATAGCCGGTCACCTGGCAGAAGATGCGGTAGAGCGGCACGGCGGCGAACGCCATGCCGACCATGCCGGCGGCAAACACGGCCAGGACCGCGGCGGTGAGGCCGAGATTGACCTTGCGCGGCTGCCGGGGTGCGGGTGCGTGGTCGGTCATCACATTGGCGGGGTCATGACGTTCTGACCGAGCCGGACGATGGTCAGAACGAAGAACAGGATCACCAGCACGCCAAGGGCGAGCGCCAGCGCGATCGAGCGCCCGCGGCGGCGCTTCTCTTGCGCCTCGGTGAGGCGCACTCCCTCGTCGCCGTCTGCCGCCATCGCCGTCATGCCGCCCAACCGGCGAGGCCCGATTCCGCCAGGATCACGGCGAACAGGAGGAACAGGTAGAGGAGCGAGAAGGTGAACAGGCGCCGGGCGGGAAGCTTGGCGACGTCGCTCTCGGGCATGCGGAAGACCTGCCAGGAGAGCCACACGAACACCACGCCGAGGGCGCCGGCGATCAGCGCGTAGACCGGGGAACTCATGCCGATCAGCGGCGGCACGACCGCGGCCACCACCGCCAGGACAACCGCATAGGCGAGGATGTGCCGCTTGGTCGAGGCTTCACCGGCGACGACCGGCAGCATGGGCACGCCGGCGCGGGCATAGTCCTCGCGCTTGTAGAGCGACAGCGCCCAGAAATGCGGCGGCGTCCACAGGAACACGATCAGGAACAGCACGAAGCTTTCGAGGCTGACGGTGCCGGTCGCCGCCGCCCAGCCGATCATCGGCGGCAGGGCGCCGGCGGCGCCGCCAATGACGATGTTCTGCGGCGTCGAGCGCTTCAGCCACATCGTATAGACGAGGACGTAGAAGAAGATGGTGAAGGCCAGCAACGACGCGGCGACAAGGTTGGTGGCGAGGCCGAGAAAGACCACCGAGGCGACGGCGAGCGGCAGGCCGAAGGCGAGCGCTT
The DNA here is from genome assembly GCA_963822975.1 of uncultured Alphaproteobacteria bacterium. Classification (GTDB taxonomy): domain Bacteria; phylum Pseudomonadota; class Alphaproteobacteria; order Rhizobiales; family Kaistiaceae; genus CAVSRC01. Next base: position 160,126 of record CAWGJV010000007.1, on the reverse strand, counting down.
CGCCGCGGGTCAGGCGGCCGGCGGGCACCGGGCGCATGGCGGTGCGGCGCATCAGGCGGTCGATGTCGGCGTCGTACCACATGTTGAGCGCGCCGGCGGCCCCTGCCCCGACCGCGATCAGCAGCAGCGCGATCGCGCCGATGACCGGGTTGATGCCGCCGGGTGCGATGGCCATGCCGACGAAGGCCGTGAAGACGACCAGCGACATGACGCGCGGCTTCAGCAGCGCGACATAGTCGGCGACGCTGCCGCCCAGGAGGGCGTCGACTTCCAGCGTGCGGTCCGCTTCTCGGCTGCCGGTATAGGTCATGTCGTCCTTCGTTCGCGTCGCTGGCGCCGGATCACTTGATCCGCGGCAGCGTCTCCCACTGGTGGAACGGCGGCGGCGAGGGCAGCAGCCATTCCAGCGTCGTGGCGCCCTCGCCCCACGGGCTGTTGCCGGCCGGGCGCTTCTTGGCGAAGGCGTCCCACACGCCATAGAGGAAGATGAACACGCCGATCGCCGCGATGTAGGAGCCGATCGAGGAAACGAAGTTCCACCCGGCGAAGGCATCGGGATAATCGGCGTAGCGGCGCGGCATGCCGGCGAGGCCAAGGAAATGCTGCGGGAAGAAGAGCAGGTTGACGCCGACGAAGGTCACCCAGAAGTGCAGCTTGCCGATGGTCTCGTTGTACATGTAGCCGCTCATCTTCGGGAACCAGTAGTACCAGCCCGCGAAGATGGTGAAGACGGCGCCGAGCGACAGCACGTAGTGGAAATGGGCGACGACGAAGTAGGTGTCCTGCAGCACGTAGTCGAGGCCGGCATTGGCCAGCATGACGCCGGTAACGCCGCCGACGGTGAACAGGAAGATGAAGCCGATCGCCCACAGCATCGGCGTGCGGAACTCGATCGAGCCGCCCCACATGGTGGCGATCCACGAGAACACCTTCACGCCGGTCGGCACGGCGATGACCATGGTCGCGGCGACGAAGTAGGCCTGGACGTCGAGCGACAGGCCGACGGTGTACATGTGGTGGGCCCACACGACGAAGCCGATGAAGCCGATCGCCACCATGGCGTAGGCCATGCCCATGTAGCCGAACACCGGCTTCTTGGAGAAGGTCGAGATGATCTGGCTGACCATGCCGAAGCCCGGCAGAATCAGGATGTAGACCTCGGGGTGGCCGAAGAACCAGAACAGGTGCTGGAAGAGAACCGGATCGCCGCCCTGGTCGGGCTTGAAGAAGGCGGTGCCGAAGTTGCGGTCGGTCAGGAGCATGGTGATGGCGCCGGCCAGAACCGGCAGCGCCAGCAGCAGCAGGAAGGTCGTCACCAGGATCGACCACACGAACAGCGGCATCTTGTGCAGCGTCATGCCCGGGGCGCGCATGTTGAAGATGGTGGTGATGAAGTTGATGGCGCCGAGGATCGACGAGGCGCCGGCGAGATGCAGCGCGAGGATGGCGAAGTCCATCGCCGGGCCGGGCTGGCCGGTGGTCGACAGGGGCGGATAGATCGTCCAGCCGCCGCCAACGCCGTGGGCGCCGGGCGCGCTCGGCATGAACAGCGAAATGATGAGCAGCCCCAACGCCGGCGGCAGTAGCCAGAACGAGATGTTGTTCATGCGCGGGAAGGCCATGTCCGGCGCGCCGATCATGATCGGCACGAACCAGTTGCCGAAGCCGCCGATCATCGCCGGCATGACCATGAAGAAGATCATGATCAGGCCATGCGCCGTGGTGAAGACGTTGAACAGCTCAGGGTCGCCGAAGATCTGAAGACCCGGCTCCATCAGTTCCATGCGCATGCCGACCGACAGGAAGCCGCCGACGAGGCCGCTGATGATGGCGAAGACAAGGTACATCGTGCCGATGTCCTTGTGGTTGGTCGAGTAGAGCCAGCGGCGCCATCCGGTCGGATGAGCGTGGGCGTGCGCCTCGCTGTGCGCCTCGAAACCTGCGCTGGTCGCCATTTACCTCGTCTCCTCTGGTCGAGCTTGTCCCGGCAGTCGCCCGGATCGGCCCTATTCTTCCGTACTGGCCACTGTTACGCGCGGCGCCGAAGTGGCCTGCGCGAGCTGCTTGTAGGCGGCCGCGAGGTCCGTGGCGGCGGTCGCCGCCCAGGCGTCGAACTTGTCCGGGCTGACCGCCTGCACCGCGATCGGCATGTAGGCGTGGTCGCGCCCGCAAAGTTCCGAGCACTGGCCGTAATAGACGCCCTCACGGTCGACCCGGAACCAGGTCTCGTTCAGGCGGCCGGGCACGGCGTCGATCTTGATGCCGAACGCGGGAACCGCGAAGGAATGGATGACGTCGGCGCCGATCACCTGCATGCGCACGACGACGCCCACCGGAACGACCATCTTGTTGTCGACGGCGAGCAGGCGCGGCTCTCCGGCCGGATTGCCGTTCGCGTCGCGCAGCAGCAGCGAGTCGAACGAGACGTCGCCGTTGTCGGGATATTCGTAGGACCAGTACCACTGGCTGCCGGTCGCCTTGATGGTGATCTGCTTGTCGGTCTCGGGGTTGAAGCCGGCGATGGCGCGTGCCGGGTCATGCTCGGCAAAGAGCAGCGCGAAGGACGGCACCGCGATGCCGACCAGGATGAGGATCGGCACCACGGTCCACAGAACCTCGATGACCGTATTGTGGGCGGTCTTGGAGGGGACCGGGTTGGCGCGCGCGTTGAACCGGAAGATGACGTAGATGAGCAGCGCCAGCACGAGCAGCACGATCAGGGTGACGACGATCAGCACGCCGTTGTTGAAACGGTGGATCATCTCCATGATCGGCGTCGCCGCCGGCTGAAGGCCGATTTCCCATGGGCTGGGGTTGGCCGATGCCTGTCCGGCGAGCCCAATGGCTGCACCGCCCGCAAGCGCCAGGCGCCCGATCGCCCGCATCAGTGACATTCTCACCAACCCGCTCCTTCTCAAACCGCCAGTTCAGCCAATTCGACGACTGTCTTACCAGCCCGGCAAACGCGCCGGAAGCGCCAGATCCCGCTTTCCGGCTGGTTTCTCGGCGGTTTCCCGTCCCTGGAACCCGTGCCAGAGAGAAACCACAAGCGGTTTTCGCCCGCAACGCCCGAACGCTGCCCGTGATGCGGCAAATCGCGCCGTCGCCTTGGATTTGCCGCTATCGCCGGGCGCCATCGGGCGGGGACGATGGCCGTGGTGCGATTCCTTCGCGGCAGCGTTTGTTGCAAGATGGTCCGGGCTTAACGCCGATTCGGCGATTATTTGCTTGCCTGGCCGCCACGAGGCTGATGAATCAACCGAATGTACGAAGACGACTATGACGATGAGCCGAGGCGGAGCCCGCTGGTTCCCATCCTGACGGTTGTTGCCGGTGTGCTGGCGGTTGCCGTCGCCGCCGTGGTGGTGATGTTCGCGATGGGCTTTTTCGACCGCGGGCCGTCGAATGCCGTGGCGACGGCCACCCCGCCGCCCACCGCCGGCCCGCCACAACCTCCCGCGGCGAGCCTGCCAGCCGCTCCGGCGACCCCGCCGGCGGCCGAGACCGATGTGCCCAAGGCGGTGGTTTCGGTTGCCCCGCCGGTGACCGGCGAGCCGCCGGTGCGCTCCACCCACGCCGACTGGCAGGTGCGCTGCGACACGCCGGCCGGCGCCCAGAACGAACAATGCGTGCTGATGCAGTTCGTCACCGCCGAGGACCGCGAGAACGTCGGCCTGACGGTGATCGTGCTGAAGACGGCCGACAAGAAATCGCGGATCATGCGCATCCTGGCGCCGCTGGGCGTGCTGCTGCCCTCGGGCCTCGGCCTCAAGATCGACGACACCGATCTCGGCCGCGCCGGCTTCGTGCGCTGCCTGCCGAATGGCTGCGTCGCCGAGGTGATCCTCGAGGACAAGCTGCTCAGCGAGCTTGAGACCGGCAAGACCGCCACCTTCATCATCTTCCAGACGCCGGAAGAGGGCATCGGCATCCCGATTTCGCTGAACGGCTTCGACGAGGGCTTCAAGGCCCTGCCCTGACGGCCTCCGTCCGGTATTTGGCGAAGCTGGCGACAGGCCCTATCTGTAGGGCCAATCGTCCCCCTCCCCGCTTCGGCAGGAACCGCCGTCATGACCGACAAGACCGACACCATCCTCGAACGCGCCGGGCTCGACCGCGCCGTGGCGACCCGGGCGGTCGCCGACGCGCTCGCCGGCGCCGATGACGGCGAGCTCTATCTCGAATTCGCCCAGTCCGAGAGCCTGATGTTCGACAACGGCCGTCTGAAGGCCGCGAGTTTCGACACCAATCAGGGCTTCGGCCTCCGCGCGGTGGCCGGCGAGGCGGCCGGCTATGCGCATTCGGGCGAGATTTCGGAGCCGGCCATCCGCCGCGCCGGCGATGCGGTGCAGGCGGTCAAGGCCGGCCACACGGGCAGCTATGCCGAACCGCCGCGCGGCACCAACCGCGCGCTCTATGGCGACGAGAGCCCGCTCGGCAGCCCGACCTTCGCCGAGAAGGTGAAGCTCTTGGAGACTATCGACGGCTATGCCCGCGCCAAGGACCCGCGCGTGCGCCAGGTCACGGCCTCGCTCGGCGGCTCCTATCAGGAAGTCGAAATCCTGCGCGCCGACGGCACCTTCGTGCGCGACGTGCGGCCGCTGGTGCGCGTCAATGTTTCGGTCGTGGTCGGCGACGGCGACCGGCAGGAATCCGGCTCGCACGGCATGGGCGGGCGCGAAGGCTTCGGCCAGTTCATCGCCACCGACCAGTGGCAGTTCGCGGTGGACGAGGCGCTGCGCCAGGCGCTGGTCAACCTCTCCGCGGTCCCGGCCCCGGCCGGCACCTTCGATATCGTGCTCGGCCCGGGCTGGCCGGGCATCCTGCTGCACGAGGCGGTCGGCCACGGCCTCGAAGGCGATTTCAACCGCAAGGGCGAGAGCGCCTTCGCCGGCCTGATGGGCCAGCGCGTCGCGTCGCCGGGCGTGACCGTCATCGATGACGGCACCATCGCCAACCGGCGCGGCTCGCTGACCGTCGACGACGAGGGCACGCCGACGCAATCGACGACGCTGATCGAGGACGGCATTCTCGTCGGCTACATGCAGGACCGGCAGAACGCCCGCCTGATGGGCATGAAGCCGACCGGCAACGGCCGCCGGCAATCCTATGCCCACATTCCGATGCCGCGCATGACCAACACGATCATGCTCGCCGGCAAGGACGACCCGGGGGAGATCCTCGCCTCGGTGAAGAACGGCATCTACGCCGTCTCCTTCGGCGGCGGGCAGGTCGACATCACCTCGCGGCAAGTTCGTGTTCTCCTGCACCGAGGCCTACAAGATCGAGAACGGCAAGATCGGCCCGGCGATCAAGGGCGCCATGCTGATCGGCAACGGGCCGGACGCGCTGACCCGCGTGAAGATGATCGGCAACGACATGAAGCTCGATCCGGGCATCGGCACCTGCGGCAAGAACGGCCAGGGCGTGCCGGTCGGCGTCGGCCAGCCGTCGCTCCGGATCGACCAGATCACCGTCGGCGGCACGGCGACGTAAGGCAGGTCAGAGGGCTATCGGCGGGCTTTTCGCCAGCCGGCCGCGCGGGCCTCGGCCTCGGTGCAGAACCAGCGCTCTCCGTATTGCGGGCTGATGACCGTCTCGTCGTAGTGCTCCTGGCCCGGGCACGTGATAGATGCGCTCGCCGCTATTGATGCTGATGTTGCCCTTGATCGGGCAATCCGCATGGGCGCTGGACGTCAGAGAACGTTTCCACGGCCGGAAGAGACAGGTGGCTTCGGGTAGCCGCCAGCGTGGCGAGGGCTCCCGCAGCCGCCGCCGCGGCGATCTGGACTGAGAAGGGTAAGCCGCTCTTGCCCACTGCCCGGTTCCTCGCCATCAACCGCATAGCGGCGCAGCCAGGACCCCACAATTCACGGTTGGAGGGGTGGTGAATTCGTTGGTTTCGAGGCGGCACGCGCCCTGCATGGAGCCGCCCGACCCGCCTTCCGTCGTTGCGACGGCACGGTATTGTTGCGCGCCAAGCAAGAGAATCGTCCCATGGCAATCGATACCCACAGCTCCGAACTGGTAGCCGCGGTCGCGCTGCTCGGCGCGGCGGTGGTGTCCGTGCCGATCTTCAAGCGCCTCGGCCTTGGGGCCGTGGTCGGCTACCTCGTCGCCGGCGTCGCCATCGGCCCGTTCGGGCTGAAGCTGTTCCGCGATCCGGACTCGATCCTCGGCGTCGCCGAGTTCGGCGTCGTGATGCTGCTCTTCGTCATCGGGCTGGAACTGAAGCCGTCGCGGCTGTGGAGCCTGCGCCGCGACATCTTCGGCCTCGGCGCGGCGCAGGTGATCGCCTGCGGCGCGCTGCTCATGGGCGCGGCAGTGCTGGCCGGCCTGTCGCCGGCGGTCGCCTTCGTCGCGGCCGCGGGCCTGGCGCTGTCGTCGACGGCGATCGTCATGCAGATCCTCGAGGAGCGCGGCGAGACCGACCGCGACCCACGGCCAGAAGACCTTCGCCGATCCTGCTGCTGCAGGACCTCGCGATCGTGCCGCTTCTGGCGGTGCTCGCGGTCCTGGCGCCGTACCAGGACGCCGGTCCGCCGCGCCTGGTGCAGATCGGCATCGCGGTCGGTGCGATCGTCGGCGTCGTCGCGGTCGGCCGCTACCTGCTCAATCCGATGTTCCAGTTGCTCGCCGCCGCGCGGGCGCGCGAGATCATGACCGCCGCCGCGCTGCTGGTCGTGCTCGGCGCCGCGCTCGCCATGCAGGCCGGCGGCCTGTCGATGGCGATGGGCGCGTTCCTCGCCGGCGTGCTGCTGTCCGAATCGAGCTTCCGCCACCAGCTCGAGGCCGACATCGAGCCGTTTCGCGGCCTGCTGCTCGGCCTGTTCTTCCTCGCCGTCGGCATGTCGATCGATCTCGGCCTGATCGGGCGCGAATGGCCGCTGGTGCTGGCGGCGGTGGTCGGCTTCGTGGCGCTCAAGGTTGCCGGCATCTACGGCGTCGCGCGGCTGTTCCGAAACGGTCACGCCGACTCGCTGCGGCTTGCCCTGCTGCTCGCCCAGGGCGGCGAGTTCGCCTTCGTCCTCTTCACCACGGCGCAAGGACTGGGGCTGCTCGACGCGCGCCTGTCGGCGCTGCTGACGGCGGCGGTGATCGTGTCGATGGCGCTGACGCCGCTGGCGCCGATCGTGCTGAAGCGCATCCTGCCGGAAGAAGCGGAATCGATGGACGGCATCGAGGTTGCCGACGGGCTGACCGGCAGCGCCCTGGTCATCGGCTTCGGCCGCTTCGGCCAGGTGGTCAGCCAGGCGCTGCTCGCCCGCGGCATCGACGTATCGATCATCGATTCCGACACGGAGATGATCCGCGTCGCCGGCCGTTTCGGCTTCAAGATCTACTATGGCGACGGCACGCGCCTCGACGTGCTGCGCGCCGCCGGCGCCGGCAGCGCCAAGATCATCGCCGTCTGCGTCGACAGCCGCGCCAGCGCCGACCGGATCGTCGAGCTGGTCAAGTCGACTTTCCCGATGGCCAGGCTGCTGGTGCGCTCCTATGATCGCGGCCACACGCTCGACCTGATCGCCGCCGGCGTCGACTACCAGATCCGCGAGACCTTCGAATCGGCGATGGCTTTCGGCGAGGCGGCGCTGGTCGCCCTCGGCGTCCCGCAGGACGAAGCGGCCGACGTGATCGACGGCGTGCGCAGACGCGACGCGGAGCGGCTCGAGTTGCAGATGGTCGATGGCTTGATGGCCGGCCGCGACCTCACCAAGAAGAACGTGCCGACGCCGGCGCCGCTGACGCCGCCGAAGCGCGAGGGCAAGCCGCTCAGCGAAGAGACCGCGGTGATCGCCAGCGGCGACAAGCCGGGCCAGCCTGTCCCGGCCTCACGCGATTGGCGGCATCACGGATAGAGCCGCGTCTTCTCCCAGCCGTCGCCGGCGCGCACGTACTTGACGCGGTCGTGCAGGCGGAAGGGCGCGTCCTTCCAGAACTCCATCTCGACCGGCGTCAGGCGGAAGCCGGACCAGTAGTCCGGCCGCGGCACCTCGCCGATCGGGTATTTCGCGGTGTAGGTCGCCACCGCCTTCTCCAGCGCGAAGCGCGATTCCAGCGGGCGCGACTGCTGGCTCGCCCAGGCGCCGATGCGGCTGCCGCGCGGGCGGCTGGCGAAATAGGCGTCGGCCTCCGCGTCGCTGACCGGGGTGACGGGACCGCGCACCCGCACCTGCCGGCGCAGGCTCTTCCAGTGGAAGCAGCAGCGCCGCGCTGCGGCTGCGCGAGCAGCTCGCGCCCCTTGGCGCTTTCGAAATTGGTGAAGAAGACGAAGCCGTCCGGTCCGTGGCCCTTGAGCAGCACCATGCGGAGATTGGGCAGGCCGTCGCCGTCGACGGTGGCGAGCGCCATCGCGTTCGGATCGTTCGGCTCGCTCGCCTCGGCCTCGCCAAGCCACTCGGCGAAAAGCGAGAATGGATCGGCTGTTGCAGTGAAGTCACTGTTCATTAACGAAATTTTCCGATGCTGCGGGCGTTAGTAAAGGAGTAACGGTCAATGCCCGCGCGTAACCATCCCTATAACGGCGAGTCGAAGCCACGCCAATCGCCGCCGTTCTTCGCGCTGCCGCGATCGCCGCACTGCGTCCTGTCGCTCGGCGGCTGCGCCGGACTCGGCCTGCCTTTCGGCGCCGAGATGACGGCAGCACCACGGCGGCCGCCGGCGGCGGCCTCAGGCCGACGCTCGCCAGCATGAAGGTGAACGACGGGGTCGACGCCTCCGACTGGGAGACCGTCCGGCGCACCGTTGCCAGATACCTCGGCAGGGACCGGCTTCAGCCGCATCGAATGGAGCAATCCGGATACCGGCTCGACCGGCACGATTGCCGACCTGCGGCCGGCTGCGGACAGGGGCGGCCGCCTCTGCCGCGCGTTCTCGACCACCGTCAACGACGACCGCGGCATCCGCCGCTATCGCGGCGACGCCTGCCAGCGCACCGACGGCCGCTGGCAGCTCTACGGCATGGTCGCCGACGACGTCACGCTGTCCTGAGCCACCGGGCCGCTTGACGGGCCGAGTCAAGCGACCGTTGGAAATCGCTGAAAGAATGACCATATTGGCGACAGCCGGCGATTCCCCTGCCGGCCGTCACACCAGTAGTTCTGTTGGTCATGCGCGATCCTTATGAGGTGCTCGGCGTCAGCCGAACGGCCAGCGAGACCGAAATCAAGCAGGCCTTTCGCAAGCTCGCCAAGAAGCACCACCCAGACCAGAACAAGGAGCCCAAGGCGAAGGAACGCTTCGCCGAGGCCAATACCGCCTACGAGATCGTCGGCGACAAGGAGAAGCGCAAGCAGTTCGACCGCGGCGAGATCGGCGCCGACGGCAAGCCGCGCTTCCAGGGATTCGAGGGCTTCTCCGGCGGCGGGCGGCCGGGCGCCGGCGCCCGCACCTTCCGCTGGTCGACCGGCGGTCCTGGCGGCCCCGGTGGCCCCGGTGGCGCATTCTCGGCCGACGATATCCTCAGCGACATTCTCGGCGGCTTCGGACGCGGCGCCGGCACTGCACGCGGTGGCGCACGGCCGCAGCCGGTCCGCGGCGAGGACATTGCGGCGACCGCCGCGGTGACGCTCGAACAGATCGTCCACGGCGAGAAGGTGCGCGTCGACCTGCCGACCAATCGCACGCTGGAGGTGGCGGTCCCGGTCGGCACCCGGCCGGGCCAGACGATCAGGCTCAAGGGCCAGGGCCGGCCCGGCGTCATGGGCGGACCGGCCGGCGACGCCATGGTCACCGTCGAGTTCGTGCCGCACCCGCTCTTCCGGGTCGAGGGCGACGCGCTCCGCCGCGACATCGCGGTCACGCTCGACGAGGCGGTGCTCGGCGCCAAGGTGCGCGTGCCGACGCTCGACGGGCCGGTGACGCTGACGGTGCCGCCGAAATCGAGCGGCGGCCGTGCGCTCCGCCTCAAGGGCAAGGGCCTGCCGCGCGCCGGCGGCGGCCGTGGCGACCTGCTGGTGACGCTGAAGATCGTGCTCCCCGACGGCGGCGACGCCGAGCTCGAGGCGCTGATGAAGAAGTGGCGCGAGACCAAGCGCTACGCCGCCCGCGACGAAGCCGTCGGAGGGCTAGCCGCGCGGGGCCGCCGCGCGGCGCGAGGCGGTCGTTGATCGCCTCGCCGAGCCCTTCGTCGGGGATCGGCATGACCGCGATCCGGTCCGCCCTGGAATCGAGATACCTTAGTGCGGCGAAGAAGTTGGCCGCGGCCTCTGTCATGTCGCCCGAGGGGCTGAGATTGACACTCGCCACCGCCTCGTCGGCGCCGGCCGGAAGGTCGGGCCCGAAGGCGAGCAGCGCCTCCCCCGCCCGCACGTCCTCGGCATCCAGCCGCAGCGTCGCCGCCGGCGCATAGTGCGAGGCGAGCATGCCCGGCGCGACCGGCGCGGCCGGATCGAGCGCGGCGCGGCCAGGCCGCTGCCGAGCACCGCCTCGATGTCGGCGCGCCGAGGCCGCCGGCGCGCAACAGGACCGGCGGCCATCGCCGATCAGCCCGACGATGGTCGATTCCAGGCCGATCGCGCGTCGGCCCGGCGTCGAGGATCACGCTCACCCGGTCGCCGAGGTCGCCGGCGACATGGGCGGCGGTGGTCGGGCTGACGTGGCCGGAGCGGTTGGCGCTGGGCGCCGCCAGCGGACGGCCGAAGGCGGCGAGCAGCGCCTGCGCGACCGGATGGGCCGGCACGCGGACGGCAATCGTGTCGAGACCGGCGGTGACGAGATCGGCGACCGGCGCGTCCAGACGTTTCGGCAGGACCAGCGTCAGCGGGCCCGGCCAGAACGCTTCGGCCAGCCGCTCCGCCGCCTCGTCGAAATCGGCGAGGCGCATGGCGTCGGCAACCGAGGCGCAATGCACGATCAGCGGATTGAAGCGCGGGCGGCCCTTGGCGAGGAAGATCGCCGGCGACGGCCGCCGCGTTGGTGGCGTCGGCGGCGAGGCCGTAGACCGTCTCCGTCGGCATGGCTACAAGTTCGCCACGGCCGAGGGCGGCCACGGCGGCCGCAATGCCCTCGGCTCGCGCTCGTGGCCGATGTCGTAAATGCGCGGCGCATTTGCGCTAGCCTGTGCCATCGGGTCAGAGTGCCGGTTCGGGGGAGCGCAGCGTTCTCGCCCGCCGGCGACAAGCCGCGTCAAGCGGCGCCAGGGGAGGAAGCATGGGCCGCGACGACGGGCTTGCCGATATCGCCTTCGGGATTCGCGCTTTCGGCGGGCTCGACCGCGTTCTGGCGACCGGCGCCTTCGGCGACCTCAACGGCGGCACCGTCGATGCGATCCTCGCCGAAGCGGTGCGCTTCGCCGAGGCCGAACTCGCTGCCGCTCAACGCGCCCGGCGACCGGGCCGGCGCAACGCTCGGCGACGGGCGCGGTCACGACGCCGCCCGGCTGGAAGGAGACCTATCGGCGCTGGGCGGCCGCCGGCTGGAACGGCATCGGCGGCCCCGCCGAATGGGGCGGACAGGGCCTGCCCGTCCTCGTGCAGATGGCCGTCCAGGAAATCTGGAACGCCGCCAACCCGGCTTTCGCCGTCGGCCCGATGCTGACCGCCGGCGCGGTCCAGGCTCTCGCTTGCCCACGCCGACGACGGACCTTCAAGCGGCGCTACCTGCCGAAGATCGTGTCCGGCGAGTGGATGGCGACGATGAACCTGACCGAGCCGCAGGCCGGCTCCGATCTCGGCGCCCTGACGACCCGCGCCGAGCGGGCAGCCGACGGCAGCTACCGCATTTTCGGCCAGAAGATCTTCATCACCTACGGCGAGCACGATCTGACCGAGAACATCGTCCATCTCGTGCTCGCCCGGCTGCCTGATGCGCCACCGGGGACGCGCGGCATCTCCATGTTCCTGGTGCCGAAGCGTGCTCGACGACGGCGCGCCGCAACGACATCGCCGTCGCCGGCATCGAACGCAAGCTCGGCCTGCACGCCGCCCCCACCTGCACGATGGTCTACGGCGGCGCCGGGGCCGGGGCGACCGGCTGGCTGATCGGCGAGGAGAATCGCGGCCTCGCCTGCATGTTCACGATGATGAACCTCGCCCGCCTCAGCGTCGGCATTCAGGGCGTCGGCGTCGCGGCGCGGGCCTGTCGGCAGGCGCTCGCCTATGCCCGCACGCGCCGCCAGGGCCGGGCGCCGGGAACCGCCGGCGATGGCATGAGCCCGATCGTCGCCCATCCCGACGTCCAGCGCATGCTCCTCGACATGCTGGCACTGACGGCGGCCTCGCGGGCGCTCTGTTACGCCTGCGCCGAGGCGCTCGACATGAGCCGCGGCGGCGCCGGCCGAGGAACGCGAAACATGGGCCGACCGGGCGAGCCTGCTCACGCCGGTCGCCAAGGCCTTCGCCACCGACGCGGCAATCGCCGTCACCTCGCTCGGCATCCAGGTGCATGGCGGCGCCGGCTACATCGAGGAGACCGGCGCGGCGCAGCTCCTCCGCGACGCCCGCATCTTCGCCATCTACGAGGGCACCAACGGCATCCAGGCGATCGATCTGGTGACGCGCAAGCTCGGGCTCGGCGACGGCGCGGCGGTTGCCGCGATCGTCGATGAGATTGCCGCGGCAGCGGAAGCGGTGCGGGTGGCGAACCGGCATCCGTTCGGCCGCACGGCGACGAACCTCGCCGAGGCCGGAGCGCACCTCGCCGCGGCAAGCGGATTCCTTTCGGAAGCCATGGCGGACGGTCGGTTGCAGCCGGCTCTGGCCGGCGCGACGCCTTATCTCCGCCTCTTCGGCCTTGCATATAGCGGCGCGCTTCTGGCAAAGGGCGCGCTTGGCGCCGGGGACGGCGACCGGGACGAAGCGACCGCGCTGGCCCGGTTCTACGCCGAACGGCTGGGCGGAGAGGCGGCCGCTCTGGTGTCGACGGTGACCGAGGGGCACGCGGGGCTGGAGCAGGCGGCCGGCCATCTCGCCGGTGCCCGGTGATTGCGGTGAAGACGATAGCGCGCGGAACGAGGCCAGGAGTGCGGAGATGACCGATCAGGTGATCAGCGAGGTCGCCGACGGGGTGCAGACCATCAGCTTCGAGCGGATGGAAGCGGAAAACCGGCTGACCAGCCAGATGTGCGAGTCGACGGCCGACGCCCTCTCCTTCGCCGAGAGCAGCTCGCGCGTCCGCGCCATCCTGTTGATCGGCACGCCGGGCATGTTCACGGCGGGCTACGACGTCAACGATCTGGAGTCCTTCGCCGAGACCGGGACCATGGGCGAAGGCGCGTTGCGCCTGCTGAAGACCATGGCCTCCATCGACAAGCCGATGATCGCGGCCGTCGACGGCCTCTCTTTCGGCCTCGGCACGACGCTGCTCCTGCAATGCGACTACGTGGTCGCCAGCGAATGGTCGATCTTCTCGCTGCCGCAGGCGGAGCTCGGCCTGCCGCCGGAAGGCGGCGCCAGCCTGATCGCGCCGGCCTTGATGGGCTACCACCGGGCATTCGGGCTGATGGTGATGGGCGAGCAGTTCGACGCCCAGCAGGCCATGCATGCCGGCCTGGTCAACAAGGTGGTGGCGGCCGATGCGGTCGAGAGCGCTGGCCACGAAGCCGCGGCCAATCTCGCCGCCAAGCCGCCGGAAGCCGTGCGCATGGCGCGGCGGCTGATGCGCGGCGACCGGCGCGACATCCAGCAGCGCATCGACCTGGAAGCGACCAGCTTCAGCGATCTCCTGCATTCGCCGGCGGCGCGCGACGCGCTGCAGGACTATATCGACAAGCACCGCTGACGGACGCACGGTAGCGCCTTGCCCACCCTTCTCGTCCACGATCCGGTTTTCCTCGACCACGCGGTGCCGCAGGGCCACCCGGAGCGCCCCGACCGGCTGCGCGCCATCGAGCGGTCGCTGTCTGCCGATCGTTTCGCCGATCTCGTCCGGCGCGCGGCGCCGCTCGCCGCGCCGGAGGTTCTCGCCACGGCTCACCTGCCCGCCTATGTGGACGAAATCCGCGCCGCGCTGCCCGACGACGGCATCGTGCAGATCGAGGCGGACACCTACATCTGCCCGCAGAGCTTCGACGTTGCCTCGCGCGCCGCCGGCGCCGTCTGCCTGGCGGTCGACGAGGTCATGGCGGGACGTGTCGCCAACGCCTTCTGCGCGGTGCGGCCGCCCGGCCACCACGCCGAGGCCGACCGGCCGATGGGTTTCTGCCTGTTCAACAATGCCGTGATCGCCGCGCGCCAGGCGCAGCGCGTGCATGGCGCCGAGCGGGTGGCGATCGTCGACTGGGACGTGCATCACGGCAATGGCACCCAGGCGATCGTCTGGGACGATCCGACCATCCTCTATTGCTCCACCCACGAGATGCCGCTCTATCCGGGCACCGGCGCGGTCTCCGAAACCGGCTGCGGCAACATCGTCAACGCGCCGCTCGCCGCCGGTGACGGCGGTCCCGAATTCGCCGCCGCCTTTGCGGAGCGAATCCTGCCGGCGCTTGATGCCTTCGCGCCCGATCTGATCGTCATCTCGGCCGGCTTCGACGCCCACTGGCGCGATCCGCTGGCCGGGCTGCGGCTCAGGGAGGACGATTTCGGCAAGGCGACCGACGAGCTGATGGAAGCGGCCGGGCGGCTTTGCGGCGGGCGCATCGTCAGCGTGCTGGAAGGCGGCTATGATCTGACTGCCCTCGCCGACTCTGTGGCCGTGCACGTCGCGGCGCTGATGACCGCCTGAACAACGGGAAGAACCGGATGGCCGAGAAGACACCCAAGCCCGTCGAGGACATGACCTTCGAGGAAGCGCTCAAGGAACTCGAAGCGATCGTCAGCAAGCTCGAGCGCGGCGAGGTGGCGCTCGCCGAGTCGATCGTCATCTACGAGCGCGGCGACGCCCTGAAGAAGCATTGCGACGCGCTGCTCAAGCAGGCCGAGGCGCGGGTCGAGAAGATCCGTGTCGGCGCCGACGGCAAGGCCGAGGGCAGCGAGCCGCTGGACGGCGACACGCCGTTCTGAGCCGGTCCTCCGGGACCAGCAAAAAGGGGCGCCGAAGCGCCCCTTTTCTCATCTGCTGCGATCAGCCGATCAGAACGGCGAATCCGGGAAATACCATTCCTTGGCGTTGTCCTTGGTGATCAGCGTGGCATCGAGGATGTAGCTGCCGCGGATCGGAACCTGATCGACCAGGCCCGCCACCGTCAGCTCCAGCGCCGTGCCGACCATTGCCGGCGGATAGGCGACGTCGACCGGGATCATCTTGTCGCCGTCCATCACCTTCTTGACCATCTCCTTCATGCCGGCGCCGGCGATGACGTACTGGATGTCGGTACGGTTCGCCTGCTTGATGGCTTCCAGCACGCCGACGGCCATGTCGTCGTCCTGGCACCACACGACGTCGATCTTCGGATACTTGGTCAGGTAGTCCTGCATGACCTTGAAGGCATCGTCACGCGACCAGTTGCCGAACTGCTTCTCGAGCACCTTGACGCCCGAGCCCTTGATGGCCTCGTCGAAGCCGTCCTGGCGCATCTGGTCGATCGGGATCGGCAGGCCGCGGATGACGACCACCTGCGCGTTCGGGGTGTGCTCCTTGATGTAGTCGCCGGCCGCGGCGCCAAGCGCCGGGTTGTTGCCGCCGACATAGAGGTCCTGGAACGAGGTGTCCGACAGGGCGCGGTCGACGATGGTGACGAAGATGCCCTTGCTCTTGACGTCGCGGATCGAGGCGGTGAGCTCGTCCGGGTTGTGCGGCAGGACGACGAGAGCGTCGATGCCCTGAACGACCAGGTCTTCCAGCGCGTTCGCCTGCGACGCGCCATCCGGCGAGGTCTTGACGATGATCTTCAGGCCGGGATGGCTGGCCTCAAGCAGCTTGGCGACGCGCTGGGCATGGAACACGACACCACCCGTCCAGCCGTGGTCGGCCGCCGGAATCGATACGGCGATCGTCGTGGCCTGCGCAACGCCTGCCATCGCCATCGTGGCGGCGGCAGCGAAACCCAACACTAACTTACGCATGTGTTTCCTCCGGTTCGGTATGGGGCCAAGGCTTCGGCGACGGGCGGCCCGGTTCAACCCGTCTTCACGTCAGGATCGGCGCATAAGCGAGCGCTGAACCAGCATTGCGATGATTATTATTGCGCCCTGAACAGCACCGATCAGGTATTCGCTGATGAAATTGGACAGTAGCATGATGTTTCCGACGATCTCAAGAATGAAGGCGCCGCAGATCGTCCCCCAGATGCGCCCGACACCGCCGCGCAGCGCCGTGCCGCCGATGACCACGGCGGTGATCGCCTGCAGTTCCCACAGGATGCCGGTGGTCGCCGTGGCGGCGCCGAGACGGGGAACGTAGACGAGGACCGCGACCGCAACGCAAGCGCCCTGGATGACATAGGTGAGCGTGCGCACACGCGGCACGGAAATGCCGGAATAGCGCGCCACGTCCTCATTCGAGCCGACAGCGATCGTGTGCCTTCCGAACGGCGTGCGGTTGAAGACGAAGGCGCCGACGGCAGCCATTCCCAGGATGAGGATGATCGGCACCGGGATGCCAAACACGTCGCCGAAATAGACCGGCCGGTAGAGGTCGCGGAGCTCCAGCGACTTCATGGTGATCGAACCGCCCTGGGCGAGCCATGTGGTGAGACCGCGGAAGATGCCCATCGTGCCGAGCGTGGCGATGAACGGCTCGATGCGCCCGATGGTGGTGATGATGCCGTTGGCGAGGCCGCACGCGGCGCCGATGGCGATCGCCAGCGCCATGGCCACGACGATCATGGTGAGGCCGTCGCCGATCACGCCACTGTTCATGAAGAGGATCATCAGGCTGGCGACGAAGGCCGCCATCGAGCCGACGGAAAGGTCGAGCCCCCCGGCGGAAATGACGAAGGTGCCGCCGACCGCGATGATGGCGATGAAAGCGCTGCGCGTCAGAACGTTGGTCAGGTTGCCGACGCTGAAGAAGCTCTCGTTGACGAAGCTGCCGACGACCAACAGCAGCGCCAGCGCGATGAACGGAGCAACCGCCGCGATATCGATCCGGCCCAGCGACCGTGCCGGCCGCTTCATCGTCGTCTCGCTCATGCCGCCCCCGCCATCGCTGTCGTTTCCTGTGTCTTCACGCCGGTGGCGTAGATGACGATCTCGTCCTCGGTCATCGTGTCCCCGGCGACCTCGCCGACGATCCGCCCGCCGCGCATCACCATGATGCGATGGCAGATGCCGATGAGCTCCTGCATTTCGGACGAGACGACGACAACCGCCCTGCCGCGCGCCGCCAGTTCGGAGATGAACTTGTAGATCTGCTGCTTGGTGCCGATGTCGATGCCTCGCGTCGGCTCGTCGATAATGATGACTTCCGGATCGAGCAGCATCATCTTGGCGAGCAGGAGCTTCTGCTGGTTGCCGCCGGAAAGCTGGCCGGCGAGCATGTCCCTGCGCGCGCCGCGGATGTCGAACTCGCCGATGGCGGTATCGAGCGCGGTTTCCTCCTTGGCGCGATCGAGCAGCGGCCCCTGCACGAAATGCCGGAGGGCGGCGAGCGTCAGGTTGGTCGGCAGATCGCGGGTGAGGATCAGGCCTTTGCCCTTGCGATCCTCGCTCAGGTAGACGATGCCGACATGCATGCTGTCGCGCACGCTGTGAAACGTGACCGGCGCACCCTTCAGGCGAATCTCGCCGCGATGCGGGCGCAGGCCGACGACGCCTTCCAGCAGTTCGGTGCGCCCGGCGCCGATGAGACCGGCGAAGCCCAGAATCTCCCCTGCCCTGACGCTGAACGAGGCGTCGCTGGCGAAGCCCGGCACGTCGACGGAGCGAACCTCGAGGATCGGCTCGCCGCTCACCTCCGGCGGGCGCTCCGGATAGAGATGCGACATGTCGCGACCGACCATCAGGCGGGCCATGTCGACCGGCTTCAGCTCGGCGTTGTCGCGGGTGGCGATGTGCTTGCCGTCCCTGAGAACCGTGACGCGGTCGGCGATGGCCGCGACCTCGTTGAGGCGGTGGGAGATGTAGAGGATCGCCGTACCCTTGCGACGCAGGTCGCGGATGACGTCGAGAACCGCGTCGGTCTCGAAGGGCGTCAGCGAGGCGGTCGGCTCGTCGAAGATGACGACGCGATGCGGCACGTTGAGGGCGCGGGCGATCTGGACCAGCTGGCGCTGGGCGATCGACAGGCGGGAGGCGATCGCGGTCGGGTCGATGTCGGCGCCGAGTTCGCGGACGACCTCGGCCGCTCGCCGGTTCATCGCGCGATCATCGACCACAAGGCCGCGCCTGATCTCCCGCCCCATGAAGATGTTCTGCGCCACCGTGAGGTGGGGCGCCAGCAGGATCTCCTGATGAACGATGACGATGCCGTGTTTCTCGGCATCGACCGGGCCGGCGAAGGTGACCGCCTGCCCGTCGAGCACGATGGCGCCCTTGCTCGGCGTCAGGTGGCCGGCAAGGATCTTCATCAAGGTGGACTTGCCGGCGCCGTTCTCGCCGACGACGGCATGGACCTCGCCCGGCCGCAGGCCGACCGAGACGTCGCTCAGCACCTCGACCGGACCGAACGACTTGGAAAGGTGTTGCGCCTCGAGGAGGAACGGCGCAGCAGCGTCGGCTGAATTCGGCATCGCGTGTCGAAGGGTCGCGCAAGAGGTCAAAAAGCCGCGCGAACCCTACTTTGGGGCGTCGGCGAGGGCAATCCCGGCATGCCCTCACCGTTGCTGCACTGCGGTCGGCTACTCCGCCCAGGGCGGCGTGAACGGTGCCTCCCCCGCAACGACCGCCTGCCCACCGACCGGCAGCATGGCCAGGGCCTCGAACGGTTCATCGCCGCGATTGGCGAGCGCGAATTCGGTCCCGGCGGGAACCACCGCCGCGGCGCCGGCGGAAAGCCGGTGCACCTTGCCGCCGATATGAAGCTCGGCCGAGCCGGAAAGCGCCACGAAGATCTCCTCGCGTGTCACCTTGTGGAACCTCGGCTCGGTGCCGGCCTCCATGCGGATGCGCCATACGCAGGTCTCGCAGGCGCCGCGCTTCGGCGAGGCAAGGCCGGTAAAGCGCGCGCCCGGAATGTCGAAGACGGGAGCTGCGTCGGCATTGATAATGGTCATGTCTGATTCTCCTTGGCATCGACCAGTCTGTCTAGTTACTTGACTATATATGCGGGACCCGGAAATGGTCAAGAGACTTGACGATAATGGCTTCCCCGAGCTGCTCGATCACGTCGGCGTGCGGCTGTGGCGGGCCGCGATGCTCTGGAAATCCGAGTTCGACGCCGGCATGATCGCGCTCGGCCACGGCTGGTTTGCCCACGCCCGCTCGGGCCTGCTCGCCCACCTCGACCGCGGCGGCACCCGGCAGGCAGACCTCGCCAGCCGGAGCGGGCTGACCAAGCAGGCCGTGCAGCAATTCGTCGATGAACTGGTCGCCGATGGGGTGGTCGAGCGGATTCAGGACCCGAACGACGCGCGGGCGCGGATCGTGGTCTTCACGGGACGCGGGCGGAAGGTGCTCGCCGACGCCAACCGGGTGAAACTGCGCATCGAGGCGGAATTTCGCGAAAAACTGGGCGATGCCGCCTTTCGCCGGCTTTGCGATGCCCTCGGGCGGCTGGACGGAACCGACCCGTCCTGACGTGCGCGCGCCCGCGAACGTTGCGCAAAGCCGCGCAAACGTGCCAAGAGTGGCGGGGGATATATTTCGTCAGGCCGGACCTGTGGATTCGCCGCCAGCCACTCCTCTCCTCGACACGGTCAAGACGCCCGACGACCTTCGCCGCCTGCCCGAGTCCGACCTCCGCCAGCTTGCCGATGAACTGCGCCAGGAGACCATTTCCGCGGTTTCGGTGACCGGCGGACATCTCGGCGCCGGACTGGGCGTGGTCGAACTGACCGTGGCGCTCCACTATGTCTTCGACACGCCACGCGACAAGCTGGTCTGGGACGTCGGCCACCAGGCCTATCCGCACAAGATCCTGACCGGCCGCCGCGACCGCATCCGCACCCTGCGCCAGCCAGGCGGCCTCAGCGGCTTCACCAAACGGGCCGAGAGCGAATACGACCCGTTCGGCGCGGCGCATTCCTCGACCTCGATCTCGGCGGCGCTCGGCATGGCCGTGGCGCGCGACCTCAGCGGCGGCAACGAGAGCGTCATCGCCGTCATCGGCGACGGCGCCATGTCGGCCGGCATGGCCTATGAGGCGATGAACAATGCCGGCCACCTGAAGAGCCGGCTGGTCGTCGTGCTCAACGACAACGACATGTCGATCGCGCCGCCGGTCGGCGCACTGTCGGCGCACCTTGCCAAGCTGGTGTCCGGCCGGACCTATCGCCGCTTCCGCCGGCTGGCGAAGCAGCTGGTCGGCTGGCTGCCGGGCTACTTCCGCGAGCGGGCGCGACTGACCGAGGAATTCGCGCGCTCGTTCTGGACCGGCGGAACGCTGTTCGAGGAGCTCGGCTTCTACTACATCGGCCCGATCGACGGGCACAATCTCGACCACCTGCTGCCGGTGCTGAAGAACGTGCGCGACATGCGCAACGGTCCGGTGCTGGTGCACGTGCGCACCAAGAAGGGCAAGGGCTACGCGCCGGCCGAGGAATCGGCGGACAAGTATCACGGCGTCGGCAAGTTCGACGTGATCACCGGCGCGCAGGCGAAGAGCCGCTCCAACGCGCCTGCCTATACCAGGGTCTTCGCCGAGAGCCTGATCAAGGAAGCCGAGAAGGACGACCGCATCGTCGCCATCACCGCCGCGATGCCGTCCGGCACCGGCCTCGACCTCTTCGCCGAGCGGTTCCCCAATCGCTGCTTCGACGTCGGCATCGCCGAGCAGCACGCCGTCACCTTCGCCGCCGGACTGGCCACCCAGGGCTACAAGCCGTTCGCGGCGATCTACTCGACCTTCCTGCAGCGCGCCTACGACCAGGTCGTGCACGACGTGGCGATCCAGAGCCTGCCGGTGCGCTTCGCCATCGACCGCGCCGGCTTCGTCGGCGCCGACGGCCAGACCCATGCCGGCTCCTACGACACGACCTATCTCGCCTGCCTGCCGGGTTTCGTGGTGATGGCGGCGGCGGACGAGGCGGAACTCGCGCACATGGTGGCGACCGCCGTCGCCATCGACGACCGGCCGTCGTCCTTCCGCTATCCGCGCGGCGAAGGCGTCGGCGTCGACATGCCGGAACACGGCGTGCCGCTCGAGATCGGCCGCGGGCGCGTGTTGCACGAGGGCGGCAAGGTGGCGATCCTGTCCTTCGGCGCGCGGCTGGCCGAGTGCCTGAAGGCGGCGGAAGAACTGGACACCTACGGCCTGCCGGCGACGGTCGCCGATGCGCGCTTCGCCAAGCCGCTCGACACTGCGCTGATCGACCGGCTGGTGCGCGAGCACGAGGTGCTGATCACCGTCGAGGAAGGCGCCATCGGCGGCTTCGCCTCGCATGTGCTCGCCCACCTCGAGACGACGGGCGCGCTCGATCGCGGCGTCAGGCTGCGCTCGCTGACCATGCCCGACCGTTTCGTCGACCAGGACAAGCCGGAGGCGATGTACGCCGCCGCCGGGCTGGACGCGCCCGGCATCGTCGCGGCGGTCTTCGCCGCGCTGGGGCGGACGCCGGCGGAAGTCAGGCCACGCCGGGCCTGAGCGCCGCGCGGCCTCGTGACGCGGCGGCCGCGCTGGCTGGCCGGGCCGACACCTGCTAGACCGCCGCCCATGCCGCGCTCGCTCCTTGCCATTCTCCGCGGTTCGGACGGCCGCTCGCTGGCGCGGGCGCTGGCACTCCTTGTTCTCGTCAACGTGGTCCTCGCCGGCCTGCACGGCGGCGCTCTCGCCGTGGCGTCGGCCGACGGCGCACCGGTCGTCTGCGCCCTTGCCGGCGGCGGCAGCGCACCCGCCTCCCCTGCCGACGACCAGCAGCAGCACGCCTGCTGCCTGATCGGCTGCGTCAGTTCGGTCATCACCGCCGTTGCGCCGGCCGCTCCCGTCATCGCCGACCGCCCGCTGGCGCTGGCCACGCCGCTGCCGATGCCGCCGCAGACCGGCCGCACCATCGCTCATCTCCTCGAAGCGCCCACCGGGCCGCGCGGTCCCCCCGTCCTCGCCTGATCCCGATCTTCTCGCCGATCCGATCAACCGGCGGCCCGTCAGCATGACCGGCCTGCCGTTATTTCGAGGACAACCAATGTCACTTGCCATCAAGCGCGCCGCTGTCGGCGCTCTCTTCGCCGTCGTCGCCTTCGCCGCCCCGGCCTTCGCCCACGAGGTCACCGTCGGTTCGCTGACCCTGACCGACCTGTGGACGCGCGCGACGCCGCCGAAGGCGCCGACCGCCGCCGGCTACCTGACCATCACCAACAAGGGAGCCGAGGCCGATCGGCTCATCGCCGCCGCCACGCCCGACGCCGCGAAGGGCGAACTGCACATCATGCAGGTGAAGGATGGCGTGATGACCATGCGCCCGGTCGAGGGCGGGATCGAGATTCCCGCCGGCGGCAGCGTCACCCTTGCCCCCGGCGGCTTCCACCTCATGTTCATCACGCTGAAGGACTCGCTCAAGGAGGGCGAGCAAGCTGCCGGTGACGCTGACCTTCGAGAAGGCCGGCACGGTCGACACCTTCCTGCATGTCATGGCGTCGGCGCTCAGGGCCCGGCAGGCGGAGCGACCCATGACATGGGCGGCATGAACATGGACAACAGCAAGGGAACGACGCAATGACCACGCTTCGCGCCATCCGCCTCGCCGTCTGGGCGGCGGTCGTCGTCCTGGTCGCCGCCATGGTCGTGGATCTTCGTGCTGCAACAGCGCGGCAGCGTGCCGGCGCATCACCGCCGCGTCGATCGGCGGACCGTTCACGCTGACCGACCAGAACGGCAAGACCGTCACCGAGGCCGACCTGCAGGGCCATCCCTCGGCGCTGTTCTTCGGCTACACCTACTGCCCCGACGTCTGCCCGACGACGCTCGCCGACATGACGCTGTGGCTGCAGGACCTCGGCGACGACGGCGACAAGCTGAAGGTCTATTTCGTCACCGTCGACCCGGAACGCGACACGCAGCAAACGATGGCCGACTACCTGCAGGCCTTCGATCCGCGCATCGTCGGCCTGACCGGCTCGCGCGAGGCGATCGACCAGATCCTCAAGGATTACCGGGTCTATTCGCGAAAGGTGCCGGGCGAGGACGGCACCTACACGATGGACCACACGGCGACGGTCTACCTGCTTGATTCCAAGGCGCAATTCGTCTCCACCGTGGACTATCAGGAGAAGCCGGAGACTGCGCTTGCCAAGCTCAAGCGGCTGGTCGCCAGTTCGTGACGCATCGTGGCGCGGGCGCTATGCTGCGCGCCATGACGCTCGCGCCGAAAATCGCCCTGTCGCTCGCCGGCCTCGCCGCCGTCGTGCTCGGCGGCTGGCTGTGGATGCGCTTCGGCAACCTCGTCTATTTCGACGTGATCGCCGCCTCCTTCGCCGGCTGCTTCCTCTGAACCGCCGACCCGACGGCCCGCCCGACACATGACAAAACGGCTCGATCTGGCGCTGGTGGAGCGCGGACTGGTGCGCGACGCGGGCGCGGGCGCGCGATGCGATCCTGCGCGGCCACGTCACCGTCGACGGCAGGCCGGCGACCCGGCCGGCGCAGATGGTCGAGGCCGGCGCCGCGATCGCGCTCGACGATCCGGCGAGCGGCTATGTCTCGCGCGGCGCGCTCAAGCTGATCGCCGCTCTCGACCGCTTCGGCTATGCGCCCGCCGGCCGCGTCGCCCTCGACGTCGGCGCCTCGACCGGCGGCTTCACGCAGGTGCTGCTCGAGCGCGGCGCGACGAAGGTGTTCGCCGTCGATGTCGGCCACGGCCAGCTCGACGCCACGCTTGCCGCCGATCCGCGCGTGATCTCGCGCGAGGGCGTCAATGCCCGCGACCTGACGCCGGGCGATCTCGGCGAGCCGGTTGGCGCCATCGTCGCCGATGTCAGCTTCATCTCGCTCCGGCTGGTGCTGCCGCCGGTGCTGGCGCTCGCCGCGCCGGACGCCTGGGGCGTCTTCCTGGTCAAGCCGCAATTCGAGGTCGGCCGCGAGAACATCGGCAAGGGCGGCATCGTCCGCGATCCGACGCTCGCCGAGAAGACGCGCGGCCGAGATCGCCGCCTGGCTCGAACACGACGTCGGCTGGCGGGTCGACGGCGTCATCCTGTCGCCGATCGAAGGCGGCGACGGCAACCGCGAATTCCTGCTCGGAGCGCGGCGTGGCTGAGACCGTGACCATCGCCGAACTCGGCCACGGTGGCGACGGCATTGCCGAGACCGACGGGACGCGCATCTTCGTGCCCTACACGCTGCCCGGCGAGACCGTCGAGATCGAGCGGACACGGCACGCGCGGCCGCGCCGCTCGCGCATCGTCGACGCCGAGCGCGGAGCGGGTCCCGCCGCCCTGCCGGCATTTCGGCACCTGCGGCGGCTGCGCGCTGCAGCACATGGAGCACGGCGCCTATCTCGACATGGAAGCGCGAGATCGTGCGGCGCTCCTTCCTTCTCCACCGCATCGACGCGCCGGTCGAGCCGGTCGTCGCGACGGCGTCGGGCGCGCCGGCGGCGCGCGATCTTCTCGGCGATCAACTTCGGCAGCCGGGTCGTGCTCGGCTTCCACCGCGGCCGCTCGCGGGACATCATCCCGGTCGAGGAATGCCCGGTCCTTTCCGGCGACATCGTCAGCCGCCTGCCGCTCCTCCGCGAAATCGCGGCGCGCGCCCTCCGGCCGCGCAAGCAGGCGCGCATGGTGGTGCTTGCCGCCAACGGCCTCGACATCGCCATTTCGACGGCGGCGGCCGGCTCGACCGGGCGAGCTGGAAACGCTCGGCGCGCTTCAGCCGCGAACAGGCGATCGCGCGGCTGACGGTCGACGGCGCCGAGGTCTTCGTCAATCGCCGGCCCGAGATCGCCGCGGGCGATGCGTCGCTGCTGCCGCCGCCAGGCGGCTTCGTTCAGGCCTGCGGCGTCCGCGGAGACGGCGATGGCCGACGCGGTACTCGCCCATGTCGGCGACGGCGACGCCGGTCGCCGACCTCTTCTGCGGCGCCGGCACCTTCACGCTTCGGCTGGCGCGGCAAGCCGCGGTGACGGCGGTCGAGGGCGACGCCAGCCTGCTCGCCGCGCTGGACCTGGCGGTGCGCCATGCGCTCCGGCCTGAAGCCGGTAACACGCTCCGCCGCGACCTCTTCGCCAATCCGCTGGCGGCGAGCGAACTGGACCGCTTCGCCGCGGTCGTCTTCGACCCGCCGGCGGCCGGCGCGAGGGCACAGGCCGAAGCGATCGCGCAATCGAGCGTGCCGAAGGTGGTCGCCGTCTCGTGCAATCCGGCAACGCTCGCCCGCGATGCCCGATCCTTCTCGATGGCGGCTATCGCCTGACGCGCGTGCTGCCGGTCGACCAGTTCCTGTGGTCGGCGGAGATCGAGGCGGTCGCGACGTTCGAGCGCTAGGTGTCGAGGATGTCGGTCGCGTCGATGGCGATGCCGAAACCGTCGAGGCCGATGTAGCGGCGCTCGCGACTGGCGAGCAGGCGGATCGACTTGACGCCGAGGTCGCGGAGGATCTGCGCGCCGAGGCCGACCTCGCGCCATTCGTCCTCGCGCGCCGCCTCCGAATCCGCCGGGCCGGTGCATTGTCGCGGGTGCGCCCGCCGCCGGCGGCGACGCCGACCGATCCCTCGCGCAGATAGACGATGATGCCGCGCCCGCCCCTGGCGAGCTGGCCCATCACCTCGTCGAGGCCGCTCGACGCACCGAAGACGTCGTCGACCACCGACTCGCGGTGAAGGCGCACCGGCACGCCAAGGCCGTCGCCGATCTCGCCGAAGACGACGGCAAGGTGCTGGGTGGCGTCGAAGGGGACGCGATAGGCGAACGCCCGCGCCGGTCCGGCCTGGGTGGCGACGGCGAAATCGGCGACCCGCTCGACCAGCTTCTCGCGGCGCTGCCGCCAGGCGATCAGGTCGGCGACCGAGACCAGGCGCAGCCTGTGCTCGGCGGCGAAGGCGGCGACGTCACCGCCGCGCTTGACCGTGCCGTCGTCGTTGACCAGCTCGGCGAGCACGCCGACCGGCTCGAGACCGGCGAGCTTGCAGAGATCCACCGCCGCCTCGGTGTGGCCGGAGCGCATGAGCACGCCGCCGTCGCGGGCGATCAACGGGAAGACGTGGCCGGGTTTGACGAAATCGACAGCGCCGGCATTGGGATTGGCGAGCGCCCGCACGGTGTTGCAGCGCTCTTCGGCGGAGATGCCGGTGGTCAGGCCGTGGCGGAAATCGACCGAAACGGTGAAGGCGGTGCCGAGCGGCGCGTCGTTGTCGGCGACCATCGGCTGCAGTTGCAGGCGGCGCGCCGTCTCGCGCGGCATCGGCGTGCAGACGATGCCGGAAGTGTGGCGGACGATGAAGCCGACCTTCTCCGGCGTGGCGTGGACGGCCGCGACGATCAGGTCGCCTTCGTTCTCGCGGTCGTCGTCGTCGGTGACAACGACGATCTCGCCGCGCTCGAATGCGGCGATGGCCTCCGCCACGCGGTCCGTCTCGGTCATGCTACGTCGCCCTCGGGACCGGTCGCACTAGCCGCCCACCTGGCCACGGTGCCGCAGATAGTGGTCGGCGAGCACGATGGCCAGCATCGCCTCGCCGATCGGCACGGCGCGGATGCCGACGCAGGGATCGTGGCGGCCCTTGGTGGAGACGTCGATCTCCGCTCCGGCGCGATCGACCGTGCGGCGTGGGGTGAGGATCGACGAGGTCGGCTTGACGGCGAAGCGGACGACCACCGGCTGGCCGGTCGAGATGCCGCCGAGGATGCCGCCGGCATTGTTGGACTGGAACGCCGGGCGGCCGTCATTGCCGCCGCGCATCTCGTCGGCGTTCTCCTCGCCGGTCAGCGCCGCGGCGCCGAAGCCGGCGCCGATCTCGACGCCCTTGACCGCGTTGATCGACATCATCGCCGAGGCAATGTCCTGGTCGAGCTTGGCATAGACCGGCGCGCCGAGCCCGGCGGGCACGCCGTCGGCCTGCACCTCGATCACCGCGCCGATGGACGAGCCGGCCTTGCGGATGCCGTCGAGGTAGCCCTCCCACTGCTTCGCCATCTCGGCGTCCGGGCAGAAGAACGGGTTGCGGTCGACCTCGTCCCAGTCCCAGCGCGAGCGGTCGATGGCGTGCGGGCCCATCTGCACCAGCGCGCCGCGCACGTTGACGCCGGGCACGACCTTGCGGGCGATGGCGCCGGCCGCGACGCGCGTCGCCGTCTCGCGCGCCGAGGCGCGTCCCGACCCGCGCCAGTCGCGAATGCCGTATTTCGCCTGGTAGGTGAAATCGGCGTGGCCCGGCCGGTAGGCGTCCTTGATCTCGCCGTAGTCCTTGGAGCGCGCGTCGACGTTCTCGATCACCAGCGAGATCGGCGTGCCGGTGGTCAGCAACTGGCCGCTCGCCTCGTCCTCGAAGACGCCGGAAAGAATCCTGACCGCGTCCGGCTCGCGCCGCTGGGTGGTGAAGCGCGACTGGCCCGGGCGGCGCTTGTCCATGAAGTGCTGGATTTCCGCTTCGGAAATGGCGATGCGCGGCGGACAGCCGTCGACGACGCAGCCAATGGCCGACCCGTGGCTCTCGCCCCAGGTTGTCACCCGGAAAAGGTGGCCAAAGGTGTTGTGCGACATGAGATTCCAGGTGCTCCGCCGGTCGGCGCGACCGTTCTAGGCACGGGCAGGCGGAGCGTCAAAGCAAAACCGGCGGCGCCTCAGAGCCAGCTGCCCTTGCCGTCCCGCCAGAGAAACACGCGATTGTGCGGAAAATCCTCGACCACCGTCTTCCACGGGTCCAGATTCAGCAGATGGGCGCGGAGCACCCGCCCGACGCCGCCGTGGGAGACGACCACGCTCGGCCGGTCGATCGTCTCCAGCCAGCCGACGATGCGCTTCGACAGCATGGCGTAGCTCTCGCCGCCGGGGGGCTGAAAGTCCCACTTGTCGGCCTGGCGCTCCTTCAGCCAGCCCGGCCGCTGGCGCTCGACGTCGCGATAGGTGAAGCCTTCCCACTCGCCGAAGGTGAGTTCCTTGAGCCGGTCGTCGGTGCGGTAGGCGGTCGGGTCGAGGTCCATGGCGGTGCGGGCGATTTCCATGGTCTCGCGCGCTCGCCACAGGGGGCTGGCGACGAAGTCGTAGGCGAGCGCCTCCGGCAATTCGCGCGCCACGACCTCGCCGTTGCGCTTCGCCTGGCCGCGGCCCTTTTCGTTGATGGGCACGTCGCGCTGGCCCTGGAGACGTCCCTCGACGTTCCAGTCGGTCTCGCCGTGGCGGAAGAAAACGAGAGTGGGTGCGGCGGGCATGGATAAACGCGGCGCCGACAGGCGGCGCCGGCTTTCAGACGGAGGCGATGTCGGGCGCGTCGACGGCTTTCATGCCAACGACGTGGTAGCCGGAATTGACGTGATGGACCTCGCCGGTGACGGCGCGCGACAGGTCGGAAACCAGGTAGAGCGCGGCGTCGCCGACCTCCTCGGTCGTGACGGTCCTGCGCAGCGGCGCGTTGTACTCGTTCCACTTCAGGATGTAGCGGAAATCGCCGATGCCGCCGGCGGCGGCGAGCGTCTTGATTGGACCGGAAGAGAGCGCGTTGACGCGGATCTTCTGCTTGCCGAGATCGACGGCCAGATAGCGCACGCTCGCCTCGAGCGCCGCCTTGGCGACGCCCATGACGTTGTAGTGCGGCATCACCTTTTCGGCGCCGTAATAGGTGAGCGTCAGGATCGAACCGCCGTCCGGCATCAGCGCCTGGGCGCGCTGGGCGACGGCGGTGAGCGAATAGCAGGAGATCAGCAGCGTGTTGGAGAAGTTCTCCGCCGTCGTGTCGACATAGCGGCCGGTGAGCTGCTCGCGGTCCGAAAAGGCGATGGCGTGGACGATGAAATCGAGCTTGCCCCACAGGCCGGTGACCCGCTCGAAGACCGCGTCGAGGGTGGCCGGATCGGTCACGTCGCAGTGGCCGACGACCTCGGCGCCGATGCTGGCGGCGAGCGGCTCGACCCGCTTCCTGAGCTGGTCGCCCTGATAGGTCAGGGCGAGCGACGCTCCGGCCTTCTGGCAGGCGCGGGCGATGCCCCAGGCGATCGAATGGTTGTTGGCGACGCCCATGACCAGGCCACATTTGCCTGCCATCAATCCTTCCGAGCCCGCCATTTCCGGTGTTTCCCGCCTGTTGTTGCGGCGTTCCTATCGCACAGGCCCCCGACCGCTTCAAGCAAGCGTGATCCGGGATCGACGCCGGGACCCGAGAATATTTCCAGCGCCGGGCGTGTTATCGACCGCGGGCGCACGCCGTACCGGCCGCCCGGCACGAAGCACAGGGAGAATTCCTCGATGAAACGATTGATTCTGGGTCTGGTCGCAGCCGTGGCCATGATGACCGCCGCCAGCGCGATGGAACCGGCCATGTATGCGGACAGCGGCCTTGGCAAGATCCTCGTCGCCCCCAACGGCATGACGCTCTACACTTGGGACAAGGACACAAAGGGCACCAGCAAGGCCGCCTGCGTCGACAAGTGCATCGTCAACTGGCCGCCTTTCCTGGCTGGCGAGGGCGCCATGGCCGAAGGCGACTGGACGATCGTCGACGTCGTCGACAAGGACGGCGCGGCCAAGAAGATGTGGGCCTATGACGGCTGGCCGCTCTACTACTGGATCAAGGACGCCAAGCCCGGCGATACCACGGGCGATGGCGTCGGCGGCACCTGGCACGTCGTCAAGCAGGGCATGTAGCACTTACGGAACTGGCGGCGCATCGCCCCCGCGCCGCCAGCCCCGCCATTCGCCATTTCCACCGCGCCGGATAAAGTTCTAAGTTCCGGCGGCGATGAATGCACCGACCCAGCCGCTGCTCGACCGCTTCGCCGCGATCGTCGGGCCGACCTACAGCCTGCGCGACGCGCAAGCGATCCAGCCATATCTGATCGAGCCGCGCGACAAGTTCCACGGCCGCACGCCTCTGGTGTTGCGGCCGGGGACGGTCGCCGAGGTCTCGGCGATCCTCAAGCTCGCCGACGAAACCCGCACGCCGATCGTGCCGCAGGGCGGCAATACCGGTCTGGTCGGCGGTCAGGTGCCGTCCGACAAGGGCACCGAGATCGTCGTTTCCCTGTCGCGCCTCAACCGCGTGCGTTCGGTGGATCCGGAGAGCAACACGCTCATCGCCGAGGCCGGCGTCATCCTCGCCGACGCCCATCGCGCGGCCGACGCGGCCGACCGGCTCTTCCCGCTGTCGCTCGCCTCGGAGGGCTCCTGCGAGATCGGCGGCAACCTGTCCACCAATGCCGGCGGCACCGGCGTGCTCGCCTATGGCAATACGCGCGACCTGGTGCTGGGCGTGGAAGTGGTGCTCGCCTCGGGCGCGGTTTGGGACGGCCTGAGGACGCTGCGCAAGGACAACACCGGCTACGATCTCAAGGACCTGTTCATCGGCGCGGAGGGCACGCTTGGCGTCATCACCGCCGCGGTGCTGAGGCTGGTGCCGAAGCCGCGGGGGATCAGCGTCGCCTTCATCGGCCTCAAGAGCCCCGCCGCCGCCCTCGACCTTTTCCACATCGCGCGCAGCCGCGCCGGACGCAGCCTCACCGCTTTCGAGCTGATCCCGCGCATCGGTGTCGAGTTCTCCGTCCGCCATGCGCCGGGCGTGCGCGACCCGCTCGCCGGCAGCCATCCCTGGTACGTGCTGATGGAATATTCCTCCGGCCGCTCGCAGGAGGACGCCGACGCGGCGATCGAATCGATCTTCGCCGACGGCATGGAAAAGGGAGTGGTCGACGACGGCGCCCGCGCCCAGTCGCTGGAGCAGGCGGCCGCCTTCTGGCGCCTGCGCCACGCCCTGTCGGAGGTGCAGAAGCACGAAGGCGGGTCGATCAAGCACGACGTGGCGGTGCCGCTGGCGGCGGTGCCGGAGCTCCTCGACCGGGCGGCGGCTGCGGTTACCAAACTCTTGCCGGGCGCGCGGCCCGTTCCCTTCGGCCATCTCGGCGACGGCAACATCCACCTCAACATCAGCCAGCCGGTGGACATGGAAAAGGACGCCTTCCTCGCCCGCTGGGACGAGGTCAACGACCTGGTGCATGGCATCGTCGGCGATCTGGGCGGGACGATTTCGGCCGAGCACGGCATCGGCCGGCTCAAGCGCGACCTCCTGCAGAAGGTCAAGCCGCCGCTGGAAATCGACCTGATGCGGCGGATCAAGACCGCCTTCGATCCGCGCGGCATTCTCAACCCGGGCAAGGTTCTGTGAACCGCGTTCGGTCAGTTCCCGCTAACCCTCTCTGAAATCACTCAAATTTAACCCAACCGGTTAAGCCGGCGCCAAGCCCGTTGTGGCATTGTGCGGGCAAGACAAGAGGCGAGGTCCACAAAAACCGGACCCGCCCGGGAGCGTTGAGAGGCGTCAAGTGGCCGGCGGAGCAACCGTCGGGTCGAGCCGGGCTTTCCGGCTCGACCCGCACACCCTGCCCGTTCGTGGTTCCGCCCGACCGGGCGGAACGGCGGAGGCGGCATTCGTCATCGACCGCGAGAACGCGATCGTGCACTGGCGGGGCATTGCCGGTGCGTCGACCGCGGAAACGGTGCCGCTGGTCAGCTACCGCGGCGTGGCGGTGCGCATGGAAACGATGGGCGATAACGGTGCGATCCGGGTGCTCGTCGAACTGCTTCACAAGGATACCTGGCTGACGTTGCCTCTGGTCGTCGCCGACGATCCGGAAGACGTCGCCGACGACTGGCAGGCGTGGGGCCAGGCGCTCAACCTGCCGCTGCTCATCATCGGCCAGGACGGCTCGGTGAGCGGGCCGCTCACCCAGATCGGCGGGCTGGTCGCGACGATCGCCAAGCCGCGCCGCCGCCATTCCTTCTTCGCCGGCCGCCGGCCGCGCTTCCTGACCCGGCGCAAGACCGGCCACAGCCGCTCGACCGAGCAGTTGGCCGGCCGCGAGATCATCGCGCGGAACTGATGACCTGTCGCAATGTCGGGCGGAAAAGTGGAACCCACCTTTCCTGACATTGCTTAGCCTCCCAAGCTGCGGACGAAGCCGTCCGCGACAAGCCCGGCGAAGACGATCCAGCCATAATCGCGGTTCGAGCGGAACAGCTTCATGCAGTTGTCGGGATCGTCGATATCGATGGTCGCGACCTGCCAGCCGAGATGGACCGCGCCGGCCAGCAATCCGACATAGGCAAGTGCGCCGACGCCGGCCGCCCAGTAGGCGGCCGCAAAGAGGAGCGTTGCCGCAACGTAGAACGCCGCCAGGATCGGCCGCGTATTGGCGCCGAACAGCCGCGCCGTCGAGTGGACGCCGATCAGGGCGTCGTCCTCCTTGTCCTGATGGGCGTAGATGGTGTCGTAGCCGATCGTCCAGGCGATTCCGCCGGCGTAGAGCAGCAGCGGCGCCCACGACAGGCTGCCGAAAATCGCCGGCCAGCCCATCAACGCGCCCCAGGAAAAGGAGATTCCCAGAGCCACTTGCGGCCACCAGGTGATCCGCTTCATGAACGGATAGACGACGACCGTCGCCAACGAAACG
Source organism: uncultured Alphaproteobacteria bacterium (assembly GCA_963822975.1). GTDB lineage: Bacteria > Pseudomonadota > Alphaproteobacteria > Rhizobiales > Kaistiaceae > CAVSRC01. The sequence goes on along the minus strand of CAWGJV010000007.1, from coordinate 127,622 downwards.
AAGCCGAGAGACACGGTGAACCAGTTGAACTGGAGCAGCACGATCAGGCCGACCAGCGCCTGCGCGACCAGGAACACGGCCGCCTGCCGCGCGCTGACCTGGCCGCTGGGGATCGGCCGGGACCGGGTGCGGGCGACCTGCGCGTCGAGGTCGCGATCGACGATGTCGTTATAGGTGCAACCCGCCCCACGCATGGCGACGGCGCCGACCAGAAACAGGACAAGGTGCCAGATACTTGGATAGCGCCAGCCGGCGACGTCGGTGGCGAGCGCCGAGGACCACCAGCACGGCAACAGCAACAGCCACCAGCCGATCGGCCGCTCGAGCCGGGCGAGCCGGGCATAGGGCCTGAGGCGCACGGGAATCAGGCGGTCCGCCCAATGGCCGCGAACCGCGTCGGCGACGGTGTGGTCGTCTGCGCTCATAAGCGAAGGTCATAGTCCGTCCGCCCGGCGGCGCAAGGCACCCGCCGCCGACGATCAGGCGGCGCAGCGCACGGAAATCTCGACGCGACGGTTGAGCAACTCGTCGACCTGGTCGCCGGTGAGGCCGAGAAGCCGGCGCTCTCCATAGGCCTTCTGGACGATGTCGACCGCGCCGAACTTCGCCTTCAGCCTGTCGACCACGGAAGCGGCGCGGCGCTCGGCGAGCGCGTAGTTCGACTGGTCCGAACCGACGGTGTCGGCGTGGCCGCTGACCGTGATGCCGCAGGCGCGATGGTCTTCGAGGACCTGCGCCACTTCCGGAATCACCACCTGATCGACGTCGCCGCCATCGTCGGTGCTGTTGATCGCAGAATAGTGCACGGTCATCACAGCCTCGAAGCCAGCACCGGCGGCTGGCGCCATGGGGGCGCCGAGCTTCGCCTCGATCGCGGCGAGCGTCTCCTTCAGATTGGCGATGGCGGCAAGCACCGCGCTGTTGTCCGCCGGACGGCTGCGCCGCGATCCTGGCCGTCACGTCGGTCAGCGACTGGGTGATCGTTGCCAGGTCGGTCTTGAGGCCGGCGATGGAATCGCCGGTCGCCGCCTTGGCGTTCGCGGCCTCCAGGCGGGCGAGCGCCGCATTGGCATTGTCGACGGCGGTCTTCAGATCGGCGAGATCGGGAGGCGCGACCGATACCTTGGCCTGGATATCGGCCAGCGTCGTGTTGGCCGCGCCGACCGACTTGGCGAGGTCCGCGATGCCCGGGGCGAGGTCGGTGGGGGCGACCGACACCTTGGCCTGGATGTCGGCCAGCGTCATGTTGGCTTCGCCGACCGACTTGGCGAGGTCCGCGATGCCCGGGGCGAGGTCGGCGGGCGCGGCCGACACCTTGGCCTGGATGTCGGCCAGCGTCGTGTTGGCTTCGCCGACCGCCTTGGCAAGGTCCGCGATGCCCTGTTGCAGTGCGGGATCCGCAACGGGGGCGGTTCCCCCCTGCCCTTTCAGCTCGCCGATTGCGGTATTGGCGGCATCGACGCCGCTGGCGATCACATCAAGCCTGGTGGACAGGGTATCGACGCTCTGACGGCCGCCGAAGATCGCAAAACCCAGCAGAATCAACACCAGGCCGGCGAATACGGCCGCGCCGATGCGATACCAATCCTGCATTGAAGCACCCGATCGGTTCGTAGCTGCCGCGGACGGATCATAGGTGGCCAATCCCGATTGTAAATGTCCCCGCCGTTTCGCCGGCCGACCCACGGGCAGGGTTGGACAATCGCCGCGCCGGTTGCTAAGCGCGCGGACCAGGCGGCAGGGCGGCGCGAATCTCGAATGAAGGTCCTCCTCATCGGCTCGGGCGGGCGTGAACACGCGCTGGCGTGGAAGCTGGCCAAATCGCCGCTGCTGACCAAGCTCTTCGCCATGCCCGGCAATCCCGGCATTGCCCGGCACGCCGAGTTGGTCGCGGCAGATCCCGCTGACCATGGCGCCGTGATCGACTTCTGCCGCCGGGAAGCCATCGACCTCGTCGTCGTCGGGCCGGAGGCGCCGCTGGTCGCCGGCATCGTCGACGACCTCGCCGCGGTGGGGATCAAGGCCTTCGGCCCGACGAGAGCCGCAGCGCAACTGGAAGGCTCGAAGCGTTTCACCAAGACGCTCTGCGCCGAGGCCCGCATTCCGACCGCCGCCTGGCGACACTTCCACAACGCCGACGCGGCGGCGGCCCATGTGCGCGAGCAAGGCGCGCCGATCGTGGTCAAGGCCGACGGGCTCGCCGCCGGCAAGGGCGTCACCGTCGCGGACAGCACTGACGCGGCGCTGGCGGCGGTGGCTGCGTGTTTCGCCGAGCCCGGCGCCGAGGTGGTCGTCGAGGAATGCCTGACCGGCGAGGAGGCGAGCTTCTTCGTCCTCTGCGACGGCACGGCCGCCCTTCCCTTCGGCACGGCGCAGGACCACAAGCGCGTCGGCGACGGCGACACCGGGCCCAATACCGGCGGCATGGGCGCCTATTCGCCGGCGCCGGCGATGACCGAGGCGACAGTCGCGCGGGTGATGGACGAGATCGTTCAGCCGACACTCGACCTGATGACGAAACGCGGCACGCCTTTCCGAGGCGTGCTCTTCGTCGGACTGATGCTCACCGCCGACGGGCCGAAGCTCATCGAATACAATGTGCGCTTCGGCGACCCGGAATGTCAGTGCCTGATGATGCGTCTCGACAGCGACCTGCTGGCGCTGATGCTGGCGGTGGCCGAGAGCCGGCTGGCGGAGGCGAAGCCGGTCTGGCGCGACGAGGCGGCGCTCTGCGTGGTGATGGCGGCGCGCGGCTACCCCGGCACCTACCGTCGCGGCGAGGCGATCGACGACATCGCCAAAGCCGAGGCGCTGGGCGGCGTCGAAGTCTTCCATGCCGGCACGGCGCTGAAGGATGGCCGGCTGGTCTCGGCGGGCGGGCGGGTGCTCGGGGTCACGGCGCTCGGGGCGACCATCGCCGCCGCACAAGAACGCGCTTATGAAGCGGTCGCCGCAATCGACTGGCCGGGCGGCTTCTGCCGCCACGACATCGGCTGGCGAGCGGTCGCACAACAGGGTTCTCCATGACATCCCCCATCGCGCCTTTCCTCCCCAAGACCCGCGTCGCCTACTTCACCATGGAGATGGCGATCCGCTACGAGATCCACACCTATTCGGGCGGCCTCGGGGTATTGGCGGGCGACATCGCGCGCACCGCCGCGGACCTCGGCATGCCGATGGTCTTCGTGCTGCTCATCAGCCGCGCCGGCTATTTCCGCCAGATCATCAATGGCGACAGATGGCAGATCGAGCAGCCGAATTGGTGGGCGCCGTCCGACTGGTGCACGCCGCTCGACACGACCGCGACCGTCGAGATCGAGGGACGGCCGGTGGCGATCCGCCCCTGGCTCTACGTGCAGACCGGCGTGACCGGACATCAGGTGCCGATCCTGCTGCTCGACACCGACCTGGAGCGGAACGGCGAGTTCGACCGCGCGCTGACGCACCACCTCTATGGCGGCGATGCCGCCTATCGCCTGAAGCAGGAAATCATCCTCGGCATCGGCGGCGCCCGGGTGCTGCGCGCACTCGGCTTCGCCATCGACACCTGGCACATGAACGAGGGCCACGCGGCGCTGCTGACACTGGACCGGCTCGCCAATGCGCAGACAGCGGCCGGCGGCGACCGAGGGCCTCGCTGCCGCGCGCAGGCAATGCGTGTTCACCACCCACACGCCGGTCGCCGCCGGACAGGACCGTTTTCCCTACGATCTCTATGCCAGGACCGCGCCCGACCTGGTTCCGCTCGACACCGTCAAGGAATTCGCCGGCCCCGACGAACTCAACATGACGCGGCTGGCGCTCAACCTTTCCGGCTACGCCAACGGCGTGTCGGAGCGGCACGCGGAAACATCGCGGCGGATGTTCCCCGGCCACGAGATTTACGCCGTCACCAACGGCATTCACACCCTGACCTGGGCCCACGACGAGATGGCGGCGCTCTTCGACGCGCATGCGCCGCGATGGCGCACGGACCCGAAGGCGCTCGGCGACATCGCCAGCGTGCCGGACGACGCCATCTGGAAAGCGCATCGCAAGGCCAAGGCGCAGCTCGTCGAGCAGGTGTCGGAGCGCACCGGCATCACGCTCGACCTGGACAAGCCGATCCTCGGCTATGCCCGGCGGATGACCCAGTACAAGCGCCCGCTGCTGATGTTCAGCGACATCGAGCGGCTCGCCGCAATCGCCCAGCACCAGCCGTTCCAGATCGTGATCTCCGGCAAGGCCCATCCCCGCGACGGCGGCGGCCACGAGGCCATCCACAGCATCCTCGAAACCGCCGGCCATCTGGCCGGGCGGCTGCGCGTCGCTTTCGTGCCGGCCTACAACATGATGGTGGCCAAGACGGTGGTTGCCGGCGTCGACGTCTGGGTGAACACGCCGACGCCGCCGATGGAAGCGTCGGGGACCAGCGGCATGAAGGCGGCGCTGAATGGCGTCCCCAATTTCAGCGTGCTTGACGGCTGGTGGGTGGAGGGCTGTCAGGAGGGCACCAATGGCTGGGCGATCGGCGCCGATGGCGGCGACGACTCCGACGGCGTTCACGCCGACGCCTTCTACACCAAGCTCGAGGGCACGGTTCTGCCGCTCTTCCGCGGCGAGCGGAGCGGCTGGTGCTCGGTGATGAAACAGGCGATCGCCACCACCGCATGGCAATTCAGCGGCAACCGCATGCTCGGCCAGTATGCCGCGGAAGCATATGGCAGCGGCGCAGGCGCGGCAGAAGAGTGATTCGATCCGCCGGGACGGTCGTCCCGAGCGGCTCTTCGGGGGCACACCACAAAGTTGGTGCGTCTATAGTCGCGCCCCGCTAAGTCTCTCTTGATATTGCCTAAATGTATTGGATGCGGATAATCCAATATTGTCTGGATTTTTGTGTTAATCTCAATAATTCGCGAGACTCCCTTGCGGACAGCGAAGAGGTTTTATTATGAAAACTCCAGTCGAATTGAAGCCCGCTCTTTGGGGTGCCGTGGGCGGCGCCGTGGTTCTGGCCATCGTGGGCTTCACCTGGGGCGGTTGGGTCACCGGCGGCAGCTCCGCGCAGGCCGCCAAGCTGGGTGCCGACACTGCCGTGGTCGCCGCTTTGGCCCCGATCTGCGCCATGCAGTTCCGCGATCAGTCCGACGCCGATGCCAAGTTCGCCGAGCTCAAGGCGCTGCGCTCCTATGAACAGTCCAGCTACATCGAAAAGGGCGGCTGGGCGACAATGCCGGGCAGCCAGGATCCGGTCCGCGGGGTCGCCAGTTCATGCGCGACGATCCTCACGACCAGCACCTGACGCCATTCGACCGGCGCATCGGCGGAGGGCTTTCCTGACCGGCACGAATCCGACAGAATCGTGCGGAGGAGCCAAGCCCAATGCCGATCCGCCGCCTCAGCGAGGACATGGTCAACCGCATCGCCGCCGGCGAGGTGGTCGAGCGGCCGGCGAGCGTGGTCAAGGAACTGGTCGAGAACGCGCTCGATGCCGGCGCCACCCGTATCGAGGTGGCGACGGCGGCGGGTGGCGTGTCGCTCATCCGGGTCACCGATGACGGCGGCGGGATTTCCCGCGACGACCTGACGCTGTCGGTCGAGCGTCACTGCACCTCGAAACTCGACGGCGGCCTCGACGATATCCGCAGCCTCGGCTTCCGCGGCGAGGCGCTGGCGGCGATCGGTGCCGCGGCGCGCCTCACGGTCGCCTCGCGCAGGGCCGGCAGCAGCGAGGCCTGGGAGGTCGCGGTCGAGGGTGGCGCGATCTCGCCGCCACGGCCGGCAGCCCTCTCCCGGGGCACTCAGGTCGAGGTCCGCGACCTGTTCTTCGCGACGCCGGCACGGCTCAAGTTCCTGAAATCGGAACGGGCCGAGGCCAACGCCATCACCGACGTGGTCAAGCGGCTGGCGCTGGCCCACCCGGCGGTGCGCTTCACGCTCACCGGCAGCGACAGGACGGCTGCCGAGTTTCCCGCTGCCAGCGGCGACGACGCGCTGGCGAGCCGGATTGCGGCCGTGCTCGGCGCCGATTTCCGTAGCAATTCCCTCGCCATCGACGCCACGCGCGAAGGCGTCCACCTGACCGGTTACGCTGGCCTGCCCACCTACAGCCGTGGCAACGGGCTGGCGCAGTTCCTGTTCGTCAACGGGCGGCCGGTCCGCGACAAGCAGCTTCTCGGCGCACTGCGCGCCGCCTATGCCGACGCGATGAAGCGCGACCGCCATCCTGTCGCGGTGCTGTTTGTGTCGCTCGATCCGGGGCAGGTCGACGTCAACGTCCATCCGACCAAGGCCGAAGTGCGCTTCCGCGACCCCGGACTGGTGCGCGGTCTCATCATCGGGGCGCTGCGCGAGGCGCTCGGCCAGGCGGGCGTGCGGCCGCCGACCGAGGCCGCCGGCGCGGCGATCGCGGCCTTCCGGCCGGGCGGCAACCGCCCGCAGCGGCCGGTGGTGCCGTCGTGGCGGCAGACGCTGGCGGCAGCCGGCAACACGGCGCTGGCGCCCGGTTTTGCCGAGGCGGCGCAGGCCGCCTTCGCCAATGTCCAGCCGTCGGCGGAAGCGAGCAGCGAGGCACCGGAGGCCGCCGCCGTCGCCCGGCCGCTTGGCGCGGCGCGGGCGCAGATCCACGAGACGTACGTCGTCGCGCAGACCGAGGACGGGCTGGTCATCGTCGACCAGCATGCCGCCCATGAACGGCTGGTCTATGAGCGCATGAAGCGGGCGATCGCCGAAAACGGCGTGCCGCGCCAGATCCTGCTCATCCCCGAGGTGGTCGACCTCGCCGCCGAGGACGTCGACCGGCTGGCGGAGCGGGCGGCCGAACTCGCCGACCTCGGCCTGGTGGTGGAACGCTTCGGCGGCGGCGCGGTGGTCGTGCGCGAGACGCCGGCCATGCTCGGTGCGGTCGATGCGCAGGGACTGGTGCGCGACCTCGCCGACGAGATCGCCGAGTGGGACCGCGCGACCGGCCTCAAGGACCGGCTCGACCGGCTGGCCTCGACCATGGCCTGCCACGGTTCGGTGCGCGCCGGGCGGCGGCTGAAGCCGGCCGAGATGGACGCCCTCCTGCGCGAGATGGAGGCGACGCCCAATTCCGGCACCTGCAATCACGGCCGGCCGACCTATGTCGAACTGAAGCTCGCCGACATCGAGCGCCTGTTCGGCCGGCGCTGAGGCCAAATTCCGGCCCTGTTCCGCTAGTATCGGCGAAACGAATCATCGGGAGACACCGATCTGAAACGGCTTCTCGTCGGCCTTGTCATTCTTGTCGCGCTCATCGCCGGCGCGGCGTTTGCCCTGCCTTTGTTCATCCCGACCGGGACGGTCAGGGCGCAGCTCATCCAGCGCATCGAACAGGCGACCGGGCGTCAGGCGCGCATCGACGGACCGATTTCGATCAGCCTGATCCCGACCGTCCACGTCTCCGCCGGCGGCATAGGGCTCGCCGGGGTCACCGGCAACGGCGAGGCCCTGTCGGTCGATTCGGTCTCCTTCGGCGTCAGCCTGCTGCCGCTGATATCCGGCACCGTGGCGCTCAACTCGGTCACCATCGTGCATCCGCAGGTCGTCTACGAGATCGACCAGAGCGGAAACAGCAATTGGGCAAGCGCCGCGCCCGCGGCGACGACCGCGTCTGGGCCGACGCCGAAATCGATGGAGGACCTGATCGCCTCCTCCTCGCAGCAAACCAACGAGCAGGCGGCCGCGCAGGATGTGCTGGCGGCGCTCGACCGCGTCAACGTCTCCAGGCTGAACGTCAGCGACGGCACGTTCGTCTATCGCGACCGGCGCAGCGGCACCGAGGAAACCGTCAGCGGCGTCAACCTGACAGTCATCGCGCCCGATCTGAGGACCGGCGCATCGCTCGACGGTCGCTTCACACGGGCCGGCGTTGAGGAAAAGCTGACGCTGAAGATCGGCGCCCTGCCCGATCCCGCGAAACTCGCGGCGCTGCCGATCGACCTCACCCTGTCGGACAAGTCCGTCGCCATCGCCGCGAAGGGCACCGCGCTCGCCGGCGACACGCTGTTCGCGGGCGGGGTCTCGGCCGGTGGCGACTCGCTCGCCGCTCTCGCCGCCCGCTTCGGAGCGGCGCTTCCCGCCGCACCGGCCTACGGCAAATTCGCCGCCTCGGCGACGCTCACCGCCACTGCCGCGCGCATTGACGTGAACAAATTCACCGCGACCCTCGGCGACGCCGCCTTCACCGGTCAGGCGGCAATCGCGACCGACCGCGACCGTCCCGGCATCGGGCTGCGGGTCGCCGCCGGCGCCATCGACGCGGCGGCCTTCCAGGCGCCGGCCGACGGCTCGGCCAAGACCGACAATGCGGGCGGCGGAGGCGATACCCCGCTCGATCTCTCGGCGCTCGGCCTCGTCGACGCCAATGTCGATTTCACCGCCGACTCGGTCCAGGTCGGCTCGGTGGCGCTGAAGAATCTCGGCGTCGATCTCAAGCTCGCCAACGGGGCGCTGCAGGCAACCATCCGCCAGGTCGACGTGAACGGCGCGCCGGGCTCCGGCAGCCTCACCGTCGACGCCAGGGGCAAGGTGCCGGCGATGGCCGGCGCGGTGAAGATGAGCGGCCTCGACGTCGCCGGCCTGTTGACGCTCGCCGGCGTTTCCGCGCCGGTCACCGGCAGCGGCGGCGCCGACGTGACGTTCAAGACAAGCGGCGCGACAGCATCGGCGCTTGCCGCCAATCTCGACGCCAGCGGCACGATCTCGCTCGCCAATGGCGCGGTCACCGGCCTCAACCTCGCCGACGCGGTCGGCGGCGACAAGACGGCCGACCGCATCGACGACATCGATCTCAGCGCCTCGTTCAAGTCGCTCGCCTCGCCGGTCTCGGCGAGCGGTGCGCTGACCTGGCGCAAGGTGCGCTTCGACGTTGCCGCCAAGGCGGACATGCGCACCCTGATGGCCGGCAAGACCACCGACGTGGCGCTGCAGGCGAAATCGAAGTCGGTCGACATCGGCTTCACCGGCAAGGCGAGCACGGCGGGACTGGGCAGCGGCGAGGTGAACGTGTCGACGCCGTCGCTGCGCAACCTGCTCAGCTGGATCGGCCAGCCGATGGGAAGCGGCGGCGGCCTTCAGGCCTTCGCCATGAAAGGCGCGGTGACGCTCGCCGCCGATTCGTTCTCCTTCGACAAAGCGTCGTTCACCCTCGACAAGTCGAGTGGCCTCGGTACCGGCAAGGTGACCTTCGGCAAGCGGCCGTCGGTCAGCGCCGGTCTGGCGATGAAGGTTCTCGACGTGACGCCCTATCTGGCTGCTTCGGGCGCATCGACCGGCGGCGCGGCGGCCGGCGGCAGCACGGGCTGGAGTACGCAGCCGATCGGCTTCGACGGTCTGAAGGCCATCGATGCCACCCTCAATCTCAAGGCCGACCAGATCGTCGCCGACAAGCTGAAGATCGGCGCGACGGCGATGAGCGTCGATCTCTCGGGAGGCAAGCTGTCGGCGAAACTCACCGACATGAGCCTCTATTCCGGCAAGGGCAGCGGCACGCTGACGGTCGACGGCGCGGCCTCCACACCGGCGGTGGCGGCTTCGTTCAACCTTAGCGGCGTCTCCGCCCTGCCCTTCCTCACCGACGCCATCGGCTTCACGAAGGTCCAGGGCACGGCCGCCATGTCCTTCGATCTCACCGCCAGCGGCGCCAGCCAGGCCGCGCTGGCGCGCGCGCTGAACGGCAAGGGCGCGATGGAGTTCCGCGACGGCGCCATCCGCGGCTTCAACCTGGCGACGCTCAGGGGCCTGTCGCTGGAAAGCCTGCTCGGGGGCACGCTCGGCGGCGGCGACAGCACGGATTTCAGCCGGCTCGCCGGCACCTACACGATCGCGCAGGGCGTGCTCACCAATCAGGATCTGGTCCTGGTCGGCCCGTTGATCCGGGCGAGCGGCGCCGGCACCGTCGACATCGGCCAGCGGACGATCGCCTACCGGCTCGAGCCGACAGTGGTTGGCAGCCTGCAGGGCCAGGGCGCGACGGGCACGCAGGACGGCCTGACGTTGCCGTTCCGGATCGAGGGCTCCTGGGACGCGCCGCGCTTCGTGCCGGAATTCGGCAACATCCTCGCCAATCCCGGACAGGCGGTCGACCAGTTGAAGAATGTCGGGGGCGGATTGCTCAATTCGATCCTCGGCGGCGGCAAGACAACCCAGCCTGCGGCACCCGCGCAGCCGGCTCCACCGGCTCAGCCCCAGCCTGTACCGGCCCAACCTCAGCCCGCACAACCCGCCCAGCCGGCGGCGCCTGCCCAGCCTGCTGCACCCGCACAGCCCGCGGCGCCCACACAACCTGCGGCCCAGCCACAGCCGGCGCAGCCCCAGCCGGCCCCCGCAGAGCCGCCGGCGGCCGCACAACCCGCTGCCGGTACGGGCGCTCCCCAGACGCCCGCCACGCCGGCGGATGGCGCCGGAGACCAGGCCACGCCGCCGCCGGAGCCTGCGCCCGATGGGGGTGCCGACGCCGCCCAAACGCCGCCGCCGGCGGCTGGCGCTGGCGGCGAGCAGACGCCGCCATCGGGGGAACAGACGCCAGGCGATCCCCTGAAGCTGCTCCTTCCGAAGGACGCGCCGGCACAGTAGGCGCGGCCGGCGATCACCTTTGCCGAAGCCGCCTCGGCGGCTAAGGTAGCGCGGGCGGCGACCAGCGGATGCGAAGCCAATGAACCGGATGGAACGGCAGGGACGTGGGGGCGAGGCGCGCTTGCGCTACCTCGATGGCGATTATCAGGTGGTGGTCCCGGGCAGCTTCGTGCGCTGCGCGGTAACCGGTCTCGATATCCCGCTCGGCGAGGTCAAATACTGGAGCGTCGCGCTCCAGGAGCCCTATGTCGACGCCGCCGCGGCGCTTCGCCGCTATCAGGAGAAGGGGCGGCTCTAGGTTCGGGCGCCCACCCGCGCGGCGGCGCGCGCCGTGCCGTCGATCATCTCGCCGATCGCGGTCGGATTCTCGAATTCCAGCAGGACCTGAAGCGCCTCGGCGCGCTTGTGCAGTTCTCCGGCCGTGCCCTGTCGTCCGGCAAGGCGCACCAGATCCTTCTCGGTCGTCACCAGGCGCAGCTTCTCGGCATCGGCCGCGGCCATCAGTTCGGCGGCCTCGGCGTCGGTGTAGCGGTGGTGATCGGGGAAACTGACGGTGCGCACGACGGAAGCGCGCGCCTCCCGCAGCGTCTCGAAGAACTTTTCCGGGCGGCCGATGCCGGCGAAGGCAAGGATCGGCTCCTTGCGCCACTCGCGAACCTTGGTCGGACGCAGGCGGCCACGCAGCGTGGCGCGGCCGGCGCGGGCGGCCGCCCGCACCAGCGGCTCGGCGGCATCGCCGCCGCCGATGACCAGAAGCGCGTCGGCACGACGGAGTTGCAGGCTGAGCGGCGCGCGAAGCGGCCCGGCCGGGACGATACGGCCGTTGCCGATGCCGACCCCCGCATCGATCGCGATCAGGGAGAAATCCTTGGCGATTGTCGGATTCTGGAAGCCGTCATCCATGATGATGAAGTCGACGCCCTCGGCGACCAGCCGGCGCGCGCCGGCGGCGCGGTCGCGGCAGACGACGGTCGGCGCGGCGGCGGCCAGCAGCAGCGCCTCGTCACCGACCTTGTCGGCATCGTGGCTGGCCGGATCGACGAGCAGCGCGCCGGAAGCCTGGCCGCCATAGCCGGAGGCGAGGATGCCCGGCTTGTGGCCACGCCCGCGGGCGATGCGCGCCAAGGCAATGGCGGCCGGTGTCTTGCCGGCGCCGCCGACGACGAAATTGCCGACGCAGATGACCGGCACCGGCGGACGATATTGCGGTTCGCGCACCATGCGCCAGGCCGACGCCGCGCCCCAGACGCGGGACAGCGGCCACAGCGCCCAGGCCGCCGCACTGCCCTCCCGCCGCCACCAGAAGTCAGGCGCGGTGCGGTTCATGCCGGCTCCGGCTTGCCGGCGAGATAGGGGGCGATTGCGGTCATGGTGGCTTCGAGGGCGCCGGACAGCGGCGCCAGTGCGGCCTTGGCGGCGGCGGCGCGCGCCGTGACCGCGGCGGGATTGTCGATGAGCTGGCTGACCGCCTCGGCCAGCGCAGTGCCATCGGCCATCGGCGGCTTCCGGCACGGCACCGTCGAGCATGGCGAAGATGTCGGTGAAATTGTGGACGTGCGGACCGTGCAGGACCGTGGCGTCGAGGCTCGTCGGCTCGATCGGGTTGTGCCCGCCCTGCGGGATCAGCGAGCCGCCGAGGAACGCAATCGGGGCGGCGCGATAGAACAGACCGAGTTCGCCCAGGGTGTCGGCGAGATAGACGTCGATCTCGCGGAGAAGCGGGTTGCCGCGGCTGCGCTGCGCGACCGTCAGTCCACCGCCGGCAAGCAAGGCGCGGATCGCGTCGCCGCGTTCGGGATGGCGCGGCACGATTATGGTGAGCGCGTCGGCGTGGCGCTCGCGGATCCGCCGGTGCGCTTCGGCGATCATCTCCTCCTCACCCTCGTGCGTCTGGCGCCGCGACCCAAACCGGGCGATCGCCGATCGCCGCTTTCAGCCGCTGCAGCGCGCCCTTGTCGGCGGCGAGCGGCGGCACGTCGAATTTCAGGTTTCCGGCGAAGCGGACATTCGTCGGCGCCGAGCTTGCCGAAACGCTCGGCGTCGCCCGGCGACTGGGCCAGGCAGAGCGTGATCCCGGTGAACACGGTGCCGGCAAAGCCGGCGAAGCGCCGCCAGCCGCGGAACGATCGCTCCGACAGCCGGGCATTGACGAGGACGAGCGGAATGCCGCGGTCCGAAAGCTTGCGCACCATGGTCGGCCACAGTTCCGATTCGACGAAGATCGCGAAGTCCGGCCGCCAGTAGCCGAGGAACCGGGTGACGTACGGCGCGAGGTCGAAGGGCGCGAACTGGTGCACGGCGCCGGACGGCAGGCGCGCCGCGGCGACGGTCGCCGATGTCAGCGTCGTGGTCGTCAACAGAACGGCGAAGCCGACCGCGGTCAGCCGCTCGATCAGCGGCAGCACGGCATTGGTTTCGCCGACGCTTGCCGCATGGACCCAGATCAGCCGCCCGGGCGGGCGCGGCAGCGAGGCGCGGCCGTAGCGCTCGGTGACGCGCTGCGAATCTTCCTTGCCGCGCGCGACGCGGCCCGACAGGAGGAACGGGATGACCGGCCTGAGGAGCACGCCGACGAAGCGGTAGCCGCCCGCGATCGCCGCCGCGGCGACGTCAGCCACCGCCGTTGTCCGCGATGTCGTAGGCGCGGGCGGTGACGGCGTTGAGGGCGCGCTCGACCTCGAGGCGTTTCTCCTCGACGGTCGCGTCGTCGGCGCGGCGCGGCACGAAGACCGGGTCGCCGTAGACAAAGGCGGCGCGGCCGAACGGCAGGCTGAGAACGGTGCGATCCCACGAACCGAGGCGGAGGCGGCGGCTGGTGGCGACCGCCACCGGAACCACCGGCCGCCCGCTGAGCCGGGCGAGAACGACCAGGCCGAGACTCGCCTGGCGATGCGCCGGCGGATTGAAATCGGCGGTCATCAGAACGCTGTGGCCGCTATCGAGCGAGGCCTTCATGGCGCGGAAGGCCGATACCGAGCCCTTCTCGTACATGCGCGCCGGATCGACGGTGCCCGAGCCGCGCACGGTGCCGCAGCCGAGCCTGACAAGGGTTCGTCCGATGACTTCGCCGTCGTTGGTGCGCGACACCATGACATCGGCCGGGCGCGACCGTGGGCGCAGGAACGGCAGCAGAAACGCTTCGCCGTGCCATGAGGTGGCGATCATCGGCGCGCAGGCGTCGAACAGGACCTCCGGCGGCGTCGGCTCGCAGGTCAGGCGGTTCGTCCGCCAGACCATGCGCAGATAGCCGGCGAACAACGACGACGCAGCGCCGAAGGCAAATTCCGAGCGCAAGGCGCGACGCGCGATGGTGCTCGCCCAGCCGCGCTGGCCGGCGGGACGGGCGGCCGGGCTGTGCGGATGTTCCGTCATGGCGTGGGCGCGATCGCCAACAGGCGCCTCATCCGGCCGCGCCGCCGCCCGCTGCGGGCGCGTCGGGTTCGAGCAGGCGATGCAGGTGAACGATGAAATAGCGCAAGCGGGCGTTGTCGACGGTCGCCTGCGCCTTGCCACGCCAGGCGTCGTAGGCCGTGCGGTAGTTCGGGTAGATGCCGACGATGTCGAGACCGGCGAGATCGGCGAAGCGGATGCCGTCGACCTGTTCCAGCTCACCGCCGAAAACGAGGTGGAGCAGCTGGTCGTTCGGTCCCGGCGCCGTGCTTCCGGCCTGGTTCATCGCGCGTTCCACCACTGTTCCGCGGGCGTCCGGCGTGCGTTCCGACGCCATTCCCGCTCGCGCGGTTTGGTGCACCAAAAGGCCGATAGCCGCAAGTCTTGGCGCCAATAGGGCCAAAAGCCGCCGTCAGCGGCCGGCGACGGTCATCCCCTCCACCGCCACGGTCGGGGCATTGGTGGCGTAGCGATAGACCAGATCGTCGGCGACCCGCAGGTTCCCGTACATGTCGAGCAGATTGCCGGCGATGGTGATCTCGCTCACCGGATGGCCGAGCTTGCCGTTCTCGATGACGAAGCCGGCGGCGCCGCGGCTGTAGTCGCCGGTGTTCATGTTGACGCCGTGGCCGATCAGTTCGGTGATGTAGACGCCGCGCTCGATGGCGCCGATCAGGTCCTCGGGCGACTCGCTGCCGGGGAGCAGGGTCAGATTGGTCGATCCCGGATGCGGGTTGCCGCCGCCGCGCGACGGCGCGGCCGTTGGTGGCGAGGCCGAGTTCGCGCCCGGTGGCGCTGTCGAGGAACCATGTCTGCAGCACCCCGCCGCTCACCACGTCGAGCGGCTTGCCGGCGACGCCTTCGCCGTCGAAGGGGCGCGAGGCGAGGCCGCGCGGGCGGGTCGGATCGTCGGTGATGCGGATCGCGTCGGGGAAAAGCTTGGCGCCCATCTTGCTGCGCAGGAAGCTGGTCTTGCGCGCGATGGCGGCGCCGTTGATGGCGCCGGAGAGATGGCCGACGAGGCTGGCGGCAACGCGCGGATCGTAGATCACGGTGACGCGGCCGGTGGCGAACGGGCGCGGGTTGAGACGGCGCACGGCGCGCTCGCCGGCGCGGCGGCCGAGATCTTCCGGCGCGGTCAGGTCGGCGCGATGAACCTTCGATTCGCCCTCGTAGTCGCGCTCCATGGTGGTGCCGCTGCCGGCGATGGCCGAGGCACTGAGGCCGAAGCGCGAGCCGAGATGGGCGCCGGCGAAGCCGGCGGATGTGGCAAGCACGAGGCCGCCCAGCGACCAGCCGGCGCTGGCGCCGCCGGAATTGCTCACCCCCGGCACGGCGCGTGCCGCATCCTCCAGCGCCATCGCCGTGGCGGTGAGATCCTCGGCCGAAGGCAGATCGGCGTCGATCAGATCGAGATCGGGAAATTCGGTCGCCAGCCGGTCGGGATCGGCAAGGCCGGCAAAACGGTCCTCGGGCGCGACCTTGGCCATGGCAACGGCACGCTCGGCCAGTTCGGCGGGATCGGCCAGCACGTTCGCCGACACTGTCGCCGCCCGCTTGCCGACGAAGGCGCGCAGCGTGAAATCGTCGCCCTCGGCGCGGCGGGTCTCCTCCACCTTGCCGAGGCGGACATCGACCGACATGGCAACGCCACGCACGCAGATGGCGTCGGCGGCGTCGGCGCCGGCCCGCTTGGCCGCCGAAACGAGGCGCTGGGCCCGCTCGGTGAGGTCGGTCTGGTCGAGCATCTCGGTCATCGGCGGTCCTCGCTTGGTCTTCGTGGCGCCTGATCTAGGCCGGCAAGCCGCCCGCAACAAGGCGGCGGGCGCATCACGATTGCGCCGGCCCGACCCTGACCACGGTGAAAGCGGCTCCGCCGAACAGGCGCCGGGCGGCGCGGCGGACGTCGTCGATCGTCACCGCCGCGATCAGGTCGTTGCGGTGGTCGACATAGTCGATCGGCCGGCCGTCGATCTGCATGGCGAGGAGCTGGCCGGCGATACCGCCGGAGGTCACGAAACGCAGCGGATAGCTGCCGATGAGGTAGCGTTTCGCCTTGTCGAGTTCATCCGCGGTCGGTCCATCGTGGGCGAAACGGGCGATCTCGCCGGTGATCAGATCGATGACCGCCTGGCTCTGGTCGGCGCGCGTCGACGTGCCGCCGGTGACAAGGCCGGAATGCTCGTAGGCGTCGAGGCCGATGCTGACCGAATAGGCAAGGCCGCGCTCGCCGCGCACGATCCGGAAGAGCCGCGAAATCGGAGCCGCCGCCGAGAATGTGGGCCGCCACGGCGGCGGGAATCAAATCGGGGTCATCCTCCTTGATGCCGGGAGCGCTGAAGCGAATGAGCGCCTGCGGCACGCCCAGCGCGATGTCGATGTGCTTGCCCGATTGCGGCGTGACGTCCGGGACGGGCACCAGATCGGCCTTTGCCGGCAGACCGCCGAACACCTCGTCGAGCATGGCGGCGGCGCCGCCGGCGTCGATCGCGCCGACGATGGCGACCTTGAGATTGTCGCGGGCGAAGGTCTTCTGGCGGAAGGACCTGAGGTCGTCGACGCCGATTGCCGCGATGCTCTCGGCTGTGCCCTGCACGGCGCGGCCGTAGGGGTGGTCGGGGAAGACCGCGCGCCGCATCGCATCCGCGGCCAGGCGGCCGGGGCTCTTTTCGCCGCGCTTCAGGGAAATCAGCAACTGGGCGCGGGTGCGCTCCACCGGTTCCGCGTCGAAGCGCGGCTCGGTGAGCGCCAACCTGAGGAGGCGCGTCGCCTCGGCGCGGTTGTCCGTCAAGGTCTTCAGCGAGCCCCGAAAGGTATCCGGGCCGGCGTCGAAACTGAGCCCGATCGAAAGCCGGTCGAGGCGCTCCTGAAAAGCCGCGCTGTCGAGGTCGCCGGCGCCTTCGTCGAGCAGGCCGGACAGCATGTTGGCGACGCCGGGCCTGTCGGCGGGATCCTGCGCCGCGCCGCCCTCGAAGGCGAAAGACATGGAAACCAGCGGAATGGACTGGTCCTCGACCAGCCAGGCGGTGATGCCGAGGGGGCTGGTGACCTTCTGGATATCGATGGCGCTGGCCGGCCCGCCCCACGACAGGACGGCGGCGGCGGCAAGGCCGAGGAGAGCCGCAGCGCGCCGGTTCATGACCGGCCCTCCGCCGGCCCGGCAACCAGATACCCGGTCACCGAACGCGGCGCCGTCGAGATATTTGCGCGCCGCGGCAACGACCTGATCGGCGGTAACCGCGGCGATCCGCGCAGGCCATGGACTGCACGTCGGCGAGCGTTCCGCCGGTGGCGAGCACGCCGCCGAAGGCGCGGGCCAGCGAACCCGGACTGTCCTCGGAATAGATGGCGTCGGCGCGGGCGTGCTCGATGGCGCGCTGCAGTTCGTCGTCGGTGACGCCCTTGGCGACAAGATCGGCGACGACCGTGTCGAACGCCGCGGCAAGCTGGTCGAGGGTCGTGCCGCCGCGCGGCGTGCCGTAGAGGCTGAAGACCGTGTCGCCCATGCGGCCGGAATCGTAGCCGGCGCCCGCACTCGCCGCGATGCCCTTGTCGACGACGAGCTGTCGATAGAGCCGGCTGGTGGCGCCGCCGCCGAGAATATCGGCGAGCACGTCCAGCGCTTCCGCTTCCCCGGGCTCTCCGGTCGACCGCGATGGCGCCAGGTAGAAGCGGCGGAGCTGACGGCTGCGGTGACACGCGGGTCGGCGAGCGTCACCGACCGGGCGGCGTCGGGCGGTCGGCTCACGCAGGCGCATGCGCGGCGGCGGCTCGGCGCGGCGGGCGACCTTGCCGTAGGTCGCCTCGGCGAGGGTGCGAACCTCCGCCTCGGTCACGTCGCCGGCCACGACGACGATGGCGTTGTTGGGCGTGTACCAGCGATCGTAGAAGGCAAGGGCGTCGGCGCTGTCGAGCGTCGCCATCTCATGGGCCCAGCCGATGGTCGGGATGCCATAGTGGCTGTTCTGGTAGAGCGCGGCGCCCATCGCCTCGCTGAGGCGCGCGCCCGGGCTGTTGCCGATGCGCGAGCGCCGCTCCTCGAGGATGACCTGACGCTCCGGCAGGAGCGCGGCATCGTCGATCGACGAGGTTGGCCATGCGGTCGGCCTCGAACTGCATGATCATTTGCAGATGCTGCCTGGCGACGGTCTGGTGGTAGGCGGTGGAGTCGTCGGTGGTGAAGGCGTTGTCGTTGCCGCCGACGACTGCGACGCGCGCCGAGAAATCGCCGCTCGGGCCAGGTCGTTGGTGCCCTTGAACATCAGGTGTTCGAGGAAATGCGCGATGCCGGACTTGCCGGGCGGATCGTCGGCGGCGCCAACGCTTGTACCAGACCATGTGGGTGACGACGGGAGCGCGGTGGTCGGGGATGACGACGACCTGCAGGCCGTTGTCGAGGGTGAAGGTTGTGGCATCGCCTGCGAATTTCGGCGGTTCCGCCGCGAGCGCGGCCGTGGCGAGCACCAAGGCGACCGCGACGCAGGCCGCCGCCGCAAGTCGTCCGATAGCGCGCCATTCTCTCTACCGCGCCGGCAGCCGGACTCGCCTTGCGGCGACCGATATAGCGGCGATCTGCCGCTTAAGCCAGGTGGCGCCGTCCCCGGCCCGCAGGAACACGATCTGCGTGTCGCCAATGCGGCGGACGTCGATCGTCGTGAGCCCGGCCACCGGGTCGATCGTTGCCGAAGCGGCCTCCTCCAGCACCGCCAGGGCGCCCGGTGCGCAGCCAGCCGCCGGCGAGCCGCCGCGGCCAAGCGCCTTCTCGCCCAGCCCGCTTCCGTAAGGCGGATCGGCGAAGGCCAGCGGAAAAGGCGGCACCGTGCCGGCCGGGCCGAGGCGCGTGGCGTCGCGGCGGAAGACACGGGTCCGCCCGGTCAGTCCGAGGGTTTCGATATTGGCGCGGACCGCCCCGCGTGCCTCCACGGCTTCCTCGACGAACAGCGCGTAGGCCGGCGCCGCGCGAAAGCGCTTCGATGCCGAGCGCTCCGGTGCCGGCGAACAGGTCCAGCACGCGCGCGTCCTTCACCGCATCGGCGTAGCCGTGGGCGAGGATATCGAAGATCGTCTGGCGCAGCCGGTCGGCCGTCGGGCGGGTGTTGCGGCCGCCGGGCGGCGGCAAGCGGCCGGCCGCGAAACTCACCGCCGACGACGCGCACGGGGCCTCCCCGGACGGCCGTCGCGCTTGGCCGGCGTCGGCTCGGCGCGCGGCGGCGGCGGATCGGCGCTTCGAAGTCGGCGCCGGCTGCGGCGGCAAGCTTGTGGCCGAGTTGGTCGCGAAGCACGCGGCCGCGAATCTCGCGCGCCTCGCCGGGGCGGAGATCGGCGAGTTGGAAGGGTCCGTAGGAAACGCGGATCAGGCGGTTGGTGGCGAGACCGAGATGGGCGAGCAAGCGCTTGACCTCGCGGTTCTTGCCTTCGCGCAGTCCGAGCGTCAGCCAATGATTGGCGCCCTGGCTGCGATCGAGCGTCGCTTCCACGGCGCCATAGTGGACACCGTCGACGGTGACGCCCTCGCCGAGCGAATCGAGCGCCGCCTGGCTCACCACGCCGTGGGCGCGGACACGATATCGCCTGCAGCCAGCCGGTGGCGGGCAGTTCCAGCATGCGCTTGAGACCGCCGTCGTTGGTGAGCAGCAACAGGCCCTCGGTATTGATGTCGAGGCGCCCAACGGCCATCACGCGCGGCATCTCGGCCGGCAAGGTGGCGAATACCGTCGGCCGGCCCTGCGGGTCGCGCGCCGTGGTGACGAGGCCTTTCGGCTTGTGATACAGCCACAGCCGTGTGCGCTCGCGCGCGGGCAGCGCCACGCCGTCGACGGCGATGCGGTCGGACGGGCCGACATTGACGGCCGGGGACGCCAGAACGCTGCCGTTGACCGCGACGCGGCCGTCGGCGATCCAGCGTTCGGCGTCGCGGCGCGAGCAAAGCCCGGCGCGGGCGAGTACCTTGGCGATCCGCTCGCCGTCGGCCTTGTCATGTGAGCGCTGTTGCGTGCCGGCTCATGGCGGCGGTGAATATCAGAGCCGGTCAGGCGGCGCGAGTGGAGGCGGACTTTCGTGACCGGAACGATCGATCCGATGCGCGCGGCGCTCGAAGAGGCCCACGCGGCCGGCGAGCGCGGCGAAGTGCCGATCGGCGCGGCGATCGTGCGCGACGGGGTCGTGCTGGCGCGCGACGGCAACCGCACGCTCGAGCGTGACGATCCCACCGCCCATGCCGAGATGCTGGCGATCCGCGCGGCGGCGCAAGCCGCCGGCTCGCAGCGCCTCGCCGGCGCCGATCTCTACGTGACGCTGGAGCCCTGCGCCATGTGCGCCGCGGCGATTTCGTTCGCGCGCATCCGGCGGCTCTATTTCGGGGCGACCGATCCCAAGGGCGGTGCGGTGGAAAGCGGCGTGCGCTTCTTCGGCGACCCGACCTGCCACCACGCGCCGGACGTCTATGGCGGGCTCGCCGAAGCGGAGGCGGCCTCGCTGCTCAGGGATTTCTTCCGGGCGCGCCGCTAGGGCGTGCGAGCGGCCGCGGCTACTGCCAGGGCCATTTCCACTTCTTCTTCACCGCCGGCTTGTTGTCGACCTCAACGGGCGCGGTAGGGTCCGGAACCCGGTAGTCGGGCGGCGGATCGGACAGATAACGGCGGACCGGATTGCCGTTCTCGTCGACGGCAACGCTGCCGCGCGCATCGGCGAACAATTTCTTGGCCTGCGCCGTCCGTTCGCCCAGGGCCAGGGCTTCCTTCTCCGGATCGGCCTGGACAATCGGCTGGGTCGGCGGCGGCTTCGACGGCAGCTTGAAATTCGGAGTTCTGGCAATAGTAGGGCGTGTTGTTCTCGGCGCAGGCCTTCTCGCGCGCGGCAACCTCCGCCCTGAACTGCTTGGTTTGCAGGTCGGGATCGCTCGGCCAGTTGGCGGCGGTCGCGGCGTTGTCGCTGCCCGGCGGTGGCAGGGGAGCGCCAGGCGGCGGCGCGACGATCTTCGGTCGCGGCTTATAGTTGATTGGTTCCTTGTTGGGCGCGCCGAGGGCGACGATGCCGCCGAGGTCCTCGAGGGTCTGCATCCCGGGCGACGTGCCGGTGCCGTAGGTGGTTCCCGTGCAGGCAGCAAGCGCCAATCCGAGCGCGGAAATGCCCGCACCAGCGATAAGGGAGCGAATTGAGGAGACCGTCATCACACTCTTTGTCCGTCGCCGGTTTGCGCAGAAATCGGCACCTGCTTGTGGTCCCGAATAGGGGCGAAAATCCGGCCGGTCGACGCCAGTCCTAGCCGAAACCGGGGTTTGCGACAACCCGATGCTCCCCAGGGTCAGGGGCTGACCCGGGCCAGGGCCTGGTCAAGGCCGGTTCCCGGGCCGGCGTTCGCCAGAATTGCCCGCGCGGCGGTGGAATCGTCCTTCATCGCCGCGATCAGAGCCTCCGCCGAGGGGAATTTCGCCTCCGGCCGAATCCAGTCGACCAGGCTGACCGTCACCGACTCGCCATAGAGGCTGCCGTCGAAATCGAACAGGAACGCTTCCAGCAGCGGGGCGCCGTTGTCGAAGGTCGGGCGGCGGCCGAAGCTCGCAACCCCGTCGTGGATCGCCCCGCCCGGACGCTCGACGCGAACGGCATAGATGCCGTGGCGGAGCGCGCAATCGGGATCGGTGCGAATGTTGGCGGTGGGAAAGCCCAGTTCGCGCCCCCGCTTCGCGCCGGCGACGACCTCGCCGAGAACGAACCAGCGATAGCCGAGCAGTCGATTGGCGCGGGGCACGTCACCTGCGGCAAGCGCTTCCCGGATCGCGGTCGAAGCAAACGGCTCGCTGTCGCCGTCGCCGACCGCGCCAATCACGGAGACCGGAAAGCCGAGGCGTTCGCCGGCTGCCCTGAGAAGGTCGGGCGTGCCGACCCTGCCCTTGCCGAACTGGAAGTCGAAACCGATCACCGCCGCCTTCAGCGAGAGCCGCTCGATCAGCACAGCCGTGATGAAATCCTCCGCGGTGACATCCGCGAGCGCCCGGTCGAAGGTCGCGACGATCATGCCGTCGATGCCGAGCGCGGTCATGATGCGGGCCTTGGCGGCAACCGGCGTCAGCCGGAACACTGGCGCCGTCGGGCGAAAGAAGGTGCGCGGGTGCGGCTCGAAGGTCAGCACGACCGCCGGCGCGCCAAGCCGGTCGGCCTCGGCACGCGCCGCGGCGAGAAGCGCGGCATGGCCGCGATGGACGCCATCGAAATTGCCGACGGCGACAACACCGCCCTTGAGCGCTGCCGGAACCCGGTCGAGCGGACGGGAAGTCAGCGCGGGACGCGCTCCTGCGTTCACGAACGGGTCCACACCAGGCGGTTGATGAGGGCATGGGCGCCGAGCCCGGCCGTCGCCAGAAAGGCGTGGACCTTGACCAGGTCGGGCGCATCACGCTCGCCGAAGACGGCGGCGTGGATGCCCCCGGTGACGAACAGCGCGTCGATATCCTGCCCGACGGCGCCGCGGATATCGGTGTCGATGCCGTCGCCGATGGCGAGCACGGCGGACTTCTCGACGCGACCGCCGGCGATTTCGGCGAGGCGGGCGAGCGCGGCGTCGTAGATCGGCGCGTAGGGCTTGCCGACGACGCTGGTCTCGCCGCCGAGCTCGCGATAGCGCTCGGCGAGCGCGCCGGCGCACCAGATCAAGCGGTGGCCGCGCTCGACAACGATGTCCGGATTGACGCAGAGCATCGGCAGGTTGCGTTCGCGCCAACCGGCCAGGCGAGCGCGGTAATCGTCCGGGGTCTCGTGGTCATCGTCGAAGAGCCCCGTGCAGGAAATAAGGTCGCATTCGTCCTCGCCGACGAACGTGAGATCGAGGCCGTCGTAGATCGGCAGGTCGCGGTCGGGACCGACGTGAAAGACACGGGCTCCGGGCCTTTCCGCCAGAACGTGGCGGGCGACATCACCGGAGGTGATGATGTCGTCGTAGGCGTCGTGCGGCACGCCGAAACTGTCGAGCAGGCTGACCACGTCGGCCTTCGGCCGCGGGGCGTTGGTGATCAGCAGAACGGCCCCGCCGGCGGCGCGGAAGCGAGACAAGGCCCCCGTGGCGGTCGGATGTTGGCGGGCGCCGTCGTGGACGACGCCCCAGACGTCGCATAGCAGGGCTCGATAGGCGGAGGAGAGGTCGGCCAAGCCGGTTACGAATGCAGGCGTCGCAGTATTTGTCATCCGCACCGCGTATGGGTTCGCAACTCCACGGTCAAGAGGGCGGTCTGCGCCACTTCGGGACACCTCTGCGCGCGCTGAAATACGCTTTGTTTACCCTGTTGGGCGAACATTCGCCCTCGCGCCACCGCACATGCGGAGCGCGCCGGGGTCATGTCCAGTGGTTCAGACGACAGCGCAGCCGGTCGGAGTCTTCGTCGTCGATGCCGACCCGGGCCAGCGGCGGATGCTGGCCGGCCTGATCGCCGAGCAGACACAAGGCCGGTTCGCCGCAACCGCCTTCGCCAATGGCGCGGAAGCCCTGGCCGCGGTCGGAGCGCGGCGCGACGCCATCCTGCTTGCCGACCTCGCCACCATCGGCGGCCCGACCGGTCTGTCCGACTTCACGCGCGACGGTCTGCGGCTGATCGCCACAAGCGACGGCGGTTCGCTCGCGACCGCGGTCGCCGCCATGAAAGCCGGCGCCGTCGATTTCCTGCCGAAACCGATCGGCGCCCGGGGATTGATTGCGCGCCTGGAGGCGGCGATGGCGACGTGGCCGGGCGGGTCGCCTGACAGCGGCCGCGTCACGGCCCAAAGCGGCCGGGACCGACTTCGCCGGATTCGTCGGGACCTCGCCGGCGATGAACGCGATATACGACCGCATCCGGCGCATGGCGCCGTCGCGCGCGCCGGTCTTCATCACCGGCGAAAGCGGTACCGGCAAAGAGCTCTGCGCAGAGGCGATCCACGCCCACGCCGGCGGCGAGGGACGCCCCTTCATAGCCCTCAATTGCAGCGCCATTCCACGCGACCTGATGGAGAGCGAAATCTTCGGCCACGTGCGCGGCGCGTTCACCGGAGCTTCGGAGAACCGCGCCGGTGCGGCCGAACTCGCCGAAGGCGGAACATTGTTCCTCGACGAAATCGCCGAGATGGATCTCGGCCTGCAGGCGAAGCTCCTGCGCTTCGTCCAGTCGGGCGCGTTCCGGCGCGTCGGCGGCACCGAAACCAGACAGGTCGAGGTGCGCATCGTCTGCGCCACCAATCGCGACCCGTCCGCCGAGGTGAAAGCCGGCCGTTTCCGCGCCGACCTTTTCTACCGGCTGAACGTGCTGCCGATCCATCTGCCGCCGCTACGCGAGCGCCGCGAGGACATCCTGCCGCTCGCCGGGCACTTCCTTGCCGGCGCCGCCGAGCAGGAGGGCGGCAATCTGGCCGCATTCGATGCCGCCACGCGCGATCTGCTTGTCGCCCATGACTGGCCGGGCAACGTGCGCGAACTCGCCAATGTCATCCGCCGCGCCGTCGTATTGGGCGATGCCGGCGAGATCGGCGCGGCAATGACCACGTCATCCGGTTCGGGTGCGGCGGCGGGCACCGAACCGGGCAACGCCCATCCGGCCGTGGAGCCGTACTGGCTGCAGGAGCGGCGGATCATCGAGCATGCGCTCGCAGTCTATGGCGGCAATGCCTCGCGCGCCGCCGCGGCGCTGGACCTCAACCCCTCGACGATCTACCGGAAACGCCAGACGTGGGCGGAGGCGGAGGAAGGCTCCTGAGCGCCCGATCGGCCCACAGCCTACGGCGCCTCACCTTGCATGGGGGCTGGCATGATCGGATCATGGCGGCCGTCAAGCGTCATCCGGGCCAGGAGAAGATCATGGGCAAGGGCATTCGCCGGGGTAGCGCCATCGCCGTGATTGGCGCCATCGTCGCCTTCGCCACGATCGTGCCTGCGGAGCTGGCGGTGGCGGGCGAGATCACCGAATTTGCGACCGACGCCGACGACCTCCTGCAGCAGGGCAAGCCCCAGGCGGCGCTCGACGCTTTCAACAAGGCAACCGACGCCTTCTGGGCGGCCTCGCCCCTGCAGGTCAGGACCGCGCTGTTCGCGGCATCGATCACCGGATTCGGCCAGTACGAGCCGCGCGCCGACAACAAATTCCGCTCCGGCGATACGGCCACGATCTACGCCGAACCGGTTGGCTACGGCTTCACCTCCGGCGACGATGCGTTCACGGCGGCCTTCACCGCCGGCATCGAGATGCGCACGGCCGGCGGGCTGGTGCTGGCCAAGGTGGACGATTTCGGCCGGCTGGAATGGCACGGCCGGACAAAGAGCCATGCGATCCATCTGGCGGTCAACGTGGTGCTGCCCACGCTGAAACCCGGTGACTACCGGCTGGTGCTGACGCTGACCGACGCCGCGACGGCGAAGGCAGCGGCGATCACCCTGCCCTTCTCGATCGGCGAATAGCTCGGGCGCTATTCGGCGACGCGGAGCAGAGAAATATCGTCGCCGATTGCACTGAAGGTGGCGATCAGCGCGGCGTTGTTCGACGACTGATAGGCCATCGAGGGTTCGCTGGCGCAATTGGTCAGCAGACCGAGCGTCGTCGGATCGGTCACCTGGAAGGCGACCGTGTAGATCTTGATGCCGGCCTGGCGGGCGCCAGCGCATGCCAGCGCCATGCGCTCCTCCATCTTGGCGACCACGTCGCTATCGTTGGAAGAGGTCGTGCCGAGGTGATTCTGGGTGACATAACCCCAGGCGCTGTACAACGAATGCAGGAAGCTGGTGCTGGTGATGTAGGTGTTGGAGCCGTCGGTCATCAGGATGATGATCTTCTGGTTGTCGGCGGCGCTGTACGGGCGGCCCTCGGTGAACGGGGCGCCGGGCGAAAGCAGCCGCCAGCCCCACATCAGGCCCGCGGTGATGTTGGTGTAGCCGTTGGCGATTTGGGAATCGATGGCGTTGACGATTGTCGTTTTTGCCGTTGTCAGCGGCGTCACCGGCGTGGTCGTGCACATGTAGTTCGGACCGCCGGCGAAGCCGCCGACGGTGATGCTCTGCACCGTCGCCTTCTTGCTGCTGCCGGTGCCGTACTTGCACAAAGGCGCCGAGGCGACGTTCTGTCCCGCGAACGCATTCTCCTCGCTGACGCCGGCCGACCCGCTGGCGCAACCGGCGTTTCCGTTGGCGCAGGTCCATTCGGAGTTCGTCGTGTAGGTGTGCGTGCCCGAGCCGTTGGAGGTCGTCTTGATGGCGGTGCCGCCGCTGGTGGCCGCGACGGTGAAGGTCTTCGTCGTCGGAACCGTCCTGACGTAATAGGTTGTGCCCGTCGAAAGCCCGGACGGCAGCGAGCCTGTCGAGGCGAACACGACCTCGTTGCCCACCGACAGCCCGTGGTTGGAGGGCGTGGTCACGACACCGGGGTTGGCCCTCGAGATGCTTGTGACGGTGGCGCCGCAGGTGGTGGCATCGCCGGCGTCGGGCAGGTAGTTGTTGAAGCTGCGATTGCCGGAGAGCGCGCAATTGTAGCGCAGGCTCGATCCCCAACCGGTCTTCTGGCTGCTGGAGCACGACGAAGACGACGTCCAGTTATCGGGCTCGTCCGGTGCGAACATGGGGACGAACAGCGTCTTCCTCTGTTCGGTCGTCGGGTCTGCCGCGGTTGTCGCCGGGTCGTCGTTGACGTCGTAGGGCGCCTGGCGCTCCTCAACGCACCCGCCCCAGGTGACGGCGTTGCCGCTGGAATCCTTGAGGTACGAGAAGAGGCTGAGGTTGTTGGTCGTCGACGCCGCGCCGTTCGCCTTCATGGCGTCGGCGTTGTACGCCGCCTTGCCGCCCGTATCGAGCCAGCTTGCAGCCGAATATTGCGAACCGACATTGACGGAAGCACCGAACGGAACCAGCGCGATCTTGACCGGATCGGGCCGGGTGCTGGTCGTGCCGAGGTTGTAGAGCGTGTTCACCAGGTTGCCGGCGGCCGTCTTCAAGGTGGTGATCTTCGAGCCGTCCATCGATGTCGAGTTGTCGAGCACGAGGGCGACCTCGATGGTGCCCATGGCGAGCGTGGCGCTCGCCTTCATGTTGAAGATGATCTGGTTGAGCCCGACCAGCCCGAGGAAATAGGTCGGCACGCTCAGGACGGTCGTGCCGGTAATGGTGGCCGCCACAACGCTTGTGTTGAGAACAGGCGGATTGGCGATCTTGCCGCCGATGTTGGCCAGATAGAAGTTGTTGGCCTCGGTCTGGAGCTGGGTATTGGTCAGCGAGCCGATCTTCTTGCCGGCGGCGAGAACCGCCGAGTCCAGCGCGCCCTGCAAGATGGCCCGCTCCCGGAAGGCGCGCGAATAGTCGACCGCCGCCCCCATCGACGCGAGCAGCGGCAACAGGGCAATGGCGAACGTCGGCAGAACACTGCCGCGACGCCCCCGCAGGAACCTGATGAACATGAAAGGAACCGCAACCGTACAGCTACGACGGCCGCAATCTACGCCGACAGAGATTGCCGACTCATGAATCGGATCGGCTAAATTACTGAAATATAGCTTGTTTTTTCCGCCGGCCTCGCCACCTACGGCTGGTGGTGCGCCGCCGGCGCGACCCACGAGGCGTGGGGCCTTGACTTGTCCCGGCGACATTCCTAAATGCCAGCCGCCCTTAGCACTCACCCGTTGAGAGTGCTAACAGGGCACAGCTTGCACACGATCCGTAGCGCGGATCGCATCGTTCAAAGAGGAACCGCAACCATGAAATTCCGCCCGCTGCACGACCGCGTGGTCGTTCGCCGGATCGAGTTCGAGGAAAAGACCGCCGGCGGCATCATCATTCCCGACACCGCCAAGGAGAAGCCGCAGGAAGGCGAGATCATCGCCGTCGGCCCCGGCGCCCGCGACGAGGCCGGCAAGCTCGTGCCGCTCGACGTCAAGGTCGGCGACCGCATCCTGTTCGGCAAGTGGTCCGGCACCGAGGTCAAGATCGACGGCGAAGACCTCCTGATCATGAAGGAATCCGACGTCATGGGCGTCATCGAAGGCAAGGCCTCGCCGGCCGCAAGGCCGCCTGAGCAGCCGCTTCTCCACCCCATTCATCCCAATCTCAGAAGGAATAACCAACAATGGCTGCCAAAGACGTAAGATTCTCGACCGATGCGCGCGACAAGATGCTGCGCGGCGTCGACATCCTCGCCAACGCGGTGAAGGTCACGCTCGGCCCCAAGGGCCGTAACGTCGTCCTCGACAAGTCGTTCGGCGCTCCGCGCATCACCAAGGACGGCGTCACCGTCGCCAAGGAGATCGAGCTCGAGGACAAGTTCGAGAACATGGGCGCACAGATGGTGCGCGAAGTCGCCTCGAAGACCAACGACATCGCCGGCGACGGCACCACCACCGCCACCGTGCTCGCCCAGGCCATCGTCAGGGAAGGCGCCAAGGCGGTTGCCGCCGGCATGAACCCGATGGACCTCAAGCGCGGCATCGACCTCGCCGTCATCGAAGCGGTCGCGGACCTCGAGAGCCGCTCGAAGAAGATCAAGACCTCCGAGGAGATCGCCCAGGTCGGCACCATCGCCGCCAACGGCGAGCGCGAGATCGGCCAGATGATCGCCAAGGCGATGCAGAAGGTCGGCAACGAGGGCGTCATCACGGTCGAGGAAGCCAAGACCGCCGAGACCGAGCTCGAAGTGGTCGAGGGCATGCAGTTCGACCGCGGCTACCTGTCGCCCTACTTCATCACCAACGCCGACAAGATGGTGACCGAGCTGGAGGACCCCTACATCCTCCTGCACGAGAAGAAGCTCTCCAACCTGCAGGCGATGCTGCCGGTGCTCGAGGCGGTGGTGCAGTCGGCGCAAGCCGCTGCTGATCGTCGCCGAGGACGTCGAGGGCGAGGCGCTGGCCACGCTGGTCGTCAACAAGCTGCGCGGCGGCCTCAAGGTCGCGGCCGTCAAGGCGCCGGGCTTCGGCGATCGCCGCAAGGCGATGCTCGAGGACATCGCCGTGCTGACCGGCGGCCAGGTGATCTCCGAGGACCTCGGCATCAAGCTCGAGAACGTGACCCTCGCAGATGCTCGGCCGCGCCAAGAAGGTGTCGATCTCCAAGGAGAACACCACGATCGTCGACGGCGCCGGCAAGAAGAAGGAGATCGAGGCGCCGCATCAACCAGATCAAGGCCGCAGATCGAGGAGACCACCTCCGACTACGACCGCGAGAAGCTGCAGGAGCGGCTGGCCAAGCTCGCCGGCGGCGTCGCGGTGATCCGCGTCGGCGGCGCGACCGAGGTCGAGGTCAAGGAGAAGAAGGACCGCGTCGACGACGCCCTCAACGCCACCCGTGCGGCGGTCGAGGAAGGCATCGTTCCCGGCGGCGGCGTTGCTCTGCTGCGCGCCAAGAAGGCGGTCGAGAAGCTGAAGTCCGACAACCCCGACGTCCAGGCCGGCATCAACATCGTGCTGCGCGCGCTGGAGACGCCGATCCGCCAGATCGTCGAGAACGCCGGCGTCGAGGGCTCGATCGTGGTCGGCAAGGTGCTGGAATTCGAAGTCCGACACCTACGGCTTCGACGCCCAGGACGAGACCTACAAGGACCTGGTCGCGGCCGGCATCATCGACCCGACCAAGGTCGTCCGCACGCGCGCTGCAGGACGCGGCTTCGGTCGCCGGCCTGCTGGTCACCACCGAGGCGATGGTCGCCGAGCATCCGAAGAAGGAAGCCCCGATGCCGATGCCCCCGGGTGGCGGCGGCATGGGCGGCATGGACTTCTAGTCCACGCCCCTCGCAAGCAAGTCTGTTGGAAAGGCCGCCTCCGGGCGGCCTTTCTGTTTGTGGCAGCCGGTCTTGATTGCGGTCAAACGGCGAAACGCCTGATCACCCGGCACGCTGCGGGTCTTGCAAGCGATGTTCGGGCGGCGGCGGGCCAACGTGCGCCGCCACCTCGTCCACACAACGCTCGAACATCTCGGTCGTGGCATGCAGACGCCACGCGAGACGCCGCACGATGGTTCTGACGAAGTCCTCGTCGTCACGCAGCAGCACGTCGAACATTTGGCGGTCGATCGGCAGAAGTTCGACCGCACCGACCGCAAATGCGCCCGCCAGCCGTGGCGCGTTGACCAGCAGGCAGGCCTCTCCGAAGATCTCGCCGGCGCCGATGACCTCGACCGCACGGCCTTTCTGGCGCAATTCGACGCGGCCTCTCTTGACGATGTAGGCGCAGTCGCCGGGGTCACCGCGGGAATGGATGGCGGCGCCGTTCGGGAACGCCAGAACCTTGCCGCCACCGGACGCGACCACCTCAACGTCGAAAATCGTTCCCGTCATCGCTCGCTCGCTCGTTTGAGGCCCCAGAGCCGGCGGGATGCTGACCCCACCGGCTTAACAAACGATCCAAGCCAATCTTCAAATTGCGCCGATCGGCCGCCGTCGCGCGAAATTCGCACAACGAATATGTTCGCCCGCCCGGCTGTTCTGGCTGCGGAGGGAACGACATGGACGCAATCCGCAATCTTGCGCTGCTGATCGGTCGGGTCGCGATCGCGGCGGTTTTCATCTATGACGCCACGCTGCTGATGCGATTTCCCGAGGCGAACGTCGCCTTCATGGAGCGGTTCGGCGTGCCGGGCGCACTGCTATGGCCGACCGCGGCCTTCCAGTTCGCCGGCGGGCTGACGATCATCGCGGGGCTGGCGACACGCGCTGCGGCGTTCGCCTTCGCCGGCTTCTGCGCGATGACCGCATTGATCTTCCACCATGACGTTGGCGGGGTCAGCGAGGCCGTGCAGTTCGGCAAGGATGTCGGGCTTGCCGGCGGGTTCCTGTTCCTCGTCGCCGCCGGCGCCGGGGCGTGGTCGATCGACCGCCGCCTCGGCACCGATTGCTGGCCGCTGCCGCGGCGCAAGGCCGCCGGTTAGGCGGCCGGCGCCGGCTGGTCCGCCTCCTTTTCGATCGGCGCCAGCGGCTCGTCGTGGAGCGTCGCCTCGAAGGCGCTCAGCCGCTTGTAGATCGACATCAGCTCGACGATCGTCGACCACGAATTGACCAGGTACTGGAACGAGGATTCCACCCGGCCGAAGGCGCGCAGGATCTGCTGCATGACGCCGAGGGTGAAGCCGGCGGCGACGATGGTCGGCGCCAGCGCGACATAGGGCACCAGCACGCCGGCCTGCAGATAGCCGTAGCGGGCGACGTTGAAATACAGATAGTTCAGGTAGATGCGGAAATAGTTCGTCGCACATTGGCGAAAAGCTCGCCGAGCGTCGGCGGCTGGGCACGGTCCGCATTGTCCTCGCCGAGCACCAGTTCCTTGCGGTAGGCGGCCTCGACGCGCTGGTTGCGGAACTGGAGACCCGGCAGGCGGATGCCGGCGAGCGCCAGCAGCCCGGTGCCGAAAACCGACCACAGGATCGCGACGATGACCAGCGCCTGCGGCACGGCGCCGACGATGGGCAGCACCTTCACGAATTTCGACAGGCCCCAGAGGATCGGCAGGAAGGCGATCAGCGTCATCAGCGAATCGACCAGGCTGACGCCGAGATCCTCGACGGTCGAGGCGAAGCGCATGGTGTCCTCCTGGACACGCTGCGAGGCGCCCTCGATGCGGCGCAGGCGCGGCCAGTTGGCGACGTAGTAGTCGTTCATCGCGGTGCGCCAGCGGAAGATGTAGTGGCTGACGAGGAAGGCGTTGAAGACCGCCACGGTGATGTAGACCATGGCGATGCTGAGGAAGGTCACCAGCTGGGCGAAATAGGCAGTCGATGGTAACGCTGTCCGGCGTTGCCAGCGCCTTCTGGATCATGTCGTAGAAGGTGCCGAACCAGTTGTTGATCAGCACGTCGAGCTGGACCTGGAACCAGACGATGAACAGGATCACCGACGAGGCGACCACCGACCACCGGAACCAGCGGATTCGGCGACAGCTGCCGCCAGACGACGGCAAAGATCGCGCCGGCGACAATCATGTACTGGTAGAGCCAGATATCGACGGCAAGGTCATAGGCGGCGGTGAAGGCGGTTCGCGCGGATGTCGTCGGCACCTTCGGCCAGCGGCGGCGGATAGCTGAATGCCGATCAGCCCGCCGAGGCTGAGCGCCGCGCCGAGATCGCGGGCGAAGACGATACCAGAGCGGCCATGCAGATGGCGGTCCACAGGACTGCGGAGCCGAAGAACAGCCGGGGCCTGGGGAAGAAGGAGGCGAACATCGGGAGGGTTTCCTTGGGCGGCCTCGCGAGCGGCCGCCGGTTCTCAAGGCGGGAATCTCGACCGACACGCGCAGGATGGGCAAAGACCCGTCGGCGCGCAATCGCGATCTGGAGGCGGGAAATAGGCCGGGATTTGGGCACGGCGAGCCGAAAGCGCGGCTCGGCAACCCCGGGTCAGGCCGCGCCGCGGGCCGACCGGCGCAGGCGAAGCGGCGCCCGGCGCGGCGGCGCGGGCATTGGTGGCGCGCAGGCGCGCGGCCATAAGGCGCATACTTCGATGGCGAAATCGGGCACCTCGCGCAACAGCCGCGCGAAAGTCGCCTGATCGATCACGACCAGTTCGGTGGCCTTGACCGCAACCGCCGAGGCGCTGCGCGGGCCGCCATCGATCAAGCGCCATCTCGCCGAACAGGCCGCCCGGACCGACGATCTCGATGGCCTGGCCGGCGCCGCGGATCTCCACCTGGCCCGAGCGGACCAGATAAGCGAGCTCGCCGTGGTCGCCCTTGACGAAGACGACGCCGCGTTCGGCGAAGCTGACGCAGCGCGGGTTCTCCCCGACGATCAGATCGACGTCGAATTCCGACCCGCTCATCCTGAGCCTCCGCCGTGAATCGGCGCGATGACCACTGCCACGGCAGGCTTAACAAGAACTGTCGCGGCGGGGTCGATCCGGCGGCAGGGTTAACGGCAGCAACCGGCAAGCCTTTGGCAACCTTGCCGCTCCGTGAACGATGGGATAGGAACCGCGCGCCATGGCAACCGACAAGCAAAAACCCAAGGCCCGCCTGCCGCGCGGCCTGACCGACCGTTCGGCGGCGGACATCCGCGCCACCGAGCGCATGATGACGCGCATCCGCCGCGTCTACGAGCGCTACGGTTTCGAGCCGGTCGAGACGCCGCTGATCGAATATACCGAGGCGCTCGGCAAGTTCCTGCCCGACCAGGACCGCCCGAACGAGGGCGTCTTCTCCTTCCAGGACGACGACGAGCAGTGGCTGTCGCTGCGCTACGACCTGACGGCGCCCCTCGCCCGCTATGTCGCCGAGAACTACGAGCGGCTGCCGAAGCCCTATCGCAGCTACCGTTCCGGCTGGGTGTTCCGCAACGAGAAGCCGGGCCCGGGCCGCTTCCGCCAGTTCATGCAGTTCGACGCCGATACGGTCGGCGCCGCCTCGGTCGCCGCCGACGCCGAGATCTGCATGATGGCCGCCGACACGATGGAAGAGCTCGGCATCGCGCGCGGGCAATACGTCATCAGGGTCAACAACCGCAAGGTGCTCGACGGCGTCATGGAGGCGATCGGCGTCACGCGACGAACGGCCAGAAGCTGACGGTGCTGCGCGCCATCGACAAGCTCGACCGCCTCGGCATCGAGGGCGTGCGCGATCTGCTCGGGCCGGGGCGCAAGGACGAGAGCGGCGACTTCACCAAGGGCGCCGGGCTCGACGCCGCATCAGGTGGCGACAACGCTCGAAGACGCTGGAGGCGGAGGAAGCCGGCCGCTCGTACGCCTGGCCGAGACCGCCATCGGCCGCGAGGGGCGCGCCGAACTCGACCAGATCGCGGCGCACGTCGCGGCGGCGGGCTACGGGCCGGACCGCATCCGCATCGATCCTTCGGTCGTGCGCGGCCTTGAATACTACACCGGCCCC
The DNA here is from genome assembly GCA_963822975.1 of uncultured Alphaproteobacteria bacterium. GTDB lineage: Bacteria > Pseudomonadota > Alphaproteobacteria > Rhizobiales > Kaistiaceae > CAVSRC01. The sequence continues at coordinate 93,859 of CAWGJV010000007.1, read as the reverse complement.
GTCTTCGAGGCGGAGCTGCTGTTCGAGACCGTCAACGAGAAGGGCGAGCCGGCGCGCTTCGGCTCGGTCGGCGGCGGCGGGCGCTACGACGGGCTGGTCGGCCGCTTCATGCAGGACGACGTGCCGGCGACCGGCTTCTCGATCGGCGTGTCGCGGCTGCAGGCCGCGCTGGCCGCGCTCGGCAAGAGCGACGCCGCCGACGCCGTCGGGTCCGGTCGTGGTGCTGGTCATGGATCGCGACCGCATCGCCGACTACCAGAAGATGGTCGCCGACCTGCGCCGCGCCGACATGCCGGCCGAACTCTATCTCGGCGCGTCAGGCATGAAGGCGCAGATGAAATATGCCGACCGGCGCAACGCGCCGCTCGCCATCATCCAGGGCGAGGACGAGAAGGCGCGCGGCGTCGTCCAGATCAAGGACCTCGGCTCGGCAAGAAGCTCTCGGCCGGATCGAGGACAACGCCCAGTGGCGCGAGGAGCGTCCCGGGCCAGGAAGAGGTGGCGACCGGCGATCTGGTCGAGGCGGTCAACCGCCTGCTCGGCCGCGGCGAGCGCCGGCCGTAGCGCGATCCGATGAGCGAGTTCTATGAATCGCTTCGCCGGCTTTTCTCCGACGCCGGCTACGCTTTCGTCGAGCCGCCGATCGTCCACCCGGCGAGCGTCTTCGTCGAACTCGCCGGCGAGGACCTGCGCCGCCGCCTGTTCCTGACCAGCGCCGCCGACGGCACCGAACTGGCGCTGCGGCCCGACTACACGATCCCCGTCTGCCTGCACCACCTCGCCACCGGCGCGGCGAAGCGCCGGGCGGACTACGCCTATCTCGGGCCGGTTTTCCGCCAGCGGCGCGACGAGGCGGGCGAGTTCCTGCAGGCGGGCATCGAATCGCTCGGCCGCACCGACCGTGTCGCCGCCGACGCCGACGCGTTGAAGCTCGCGCTCGATGCCGTGACGCTGCTCGGCGTCAAGCAAGCCGGCCGTGCGCATCGGCGACTCGGCGCTGTTCGGCGCCGTGCTCGACGCGCTCGACCTCAGCCCGCCGTGGCAACGCCGGCTGGCGCGCAAGCTTCGGCGACCGCCGAGCGGCTGAACGGGCTGATCGCCCACGCCAATGGCGGTACCGGCGCTATCGTCGCGGCTCGGCGGCCGCGGGCGCGCCGCCGTGCGCCGCAGGGCGGCCGAGGTGCTGGAAGACGACGGGGCTTGCCACCATCGGCGGGCGCACGGCCGAAGAGATCGCCGACCGCTTCATCGAGAAGTCGGTGATCGCCAGCGGGCATCGGCGACCGACCGGCGAAGGTGCTGGCCCGCTTCCTCGCCATCGCCGGCCCGCCGGGGAAGGCGCTGACGGCGCTCCGCGCCCTCGCCCGCAAGGAGAAGCTGGCGATCGACAAGGCGCTCGACCGCTTCGCGGCGCGCAACGAGGCGCTCGCCGAACGCGGCATCGACCTCGACCGCTATCGTCTTCGCCGCCGATTTCGGACGCCGGCTCGACTACTACACCGGCTTCGTCTTCGAGATCCACGACGGCGACGCGGCCGGGCGGCCGGCCGATCGTCGGCGGCGGACGCTACGACCGGCTGATGGCGCTGATGCCGCGATCCGCGGCAACGGCGGCGAGACCGTGCCGGCCGTCGGCTTCGCCATCTGGCTCGACCGGATCGGGAGGCGGCGATGAGCGCGCCCCTCGTCCTGGCCGTGCCGTCGAAGGGGCGGCTGCAGGAAGACACGACCGCCGCTTTCGCCAGTGCCGGCCTGGAGCTGGCACGCTCGGGCGCGTCGCGCCGCTACCGCGGCAAGATCGTCGGCATCGCCGGCGCCGAGGTCGCTTTCCTGTCGGCGCCGGAGATCGCGCGCGAGATCGGCGCCGGCGCGGTCCATCTCGGCGTCACCGGCCGCGACCAGATCGAAGAGACGGTGCCCGACTGGCAGGCGCGGCGGCCTTCGTCGCGCCGCTCGGCTTCGGCCATTGCGACGTCGTGGTCGCCGTGCCGGAGGCCTGGATCGACGTCGAGACGATGGAAGACCTCGACGACGTCGCCGCCGGCTTCCGCCCGCGTCACGGGCGCCGGCTGACGGTCGCGACCAAATACATCAACCTGACGCGGCGCTTCTTCGCCGGCCACGGCATTGCCGACTACCGCATCGTCGAGAGCCTCGGCGCCACCGAAGGCGCGCCGGCATCCGGCGCGGCCGACCTCATCGTCGACATCACCACGACCGGCGCGACGCTCAAGGCCAACGGGCTGAAGATCCTCGCCGACGGCGTGATCCTGCGGTCCGAAGCGCATCTCGTGGCGAGCCTCGCCGCGCCGTGGGACGCGCGCCGCCGCGCGACGCTGGCCCGCCTGCTCGAAGCCGATGAAGCTCGGCGCAAAGGAAGCCGCCGCGCTGATGCGCAAGCTTGCGTGACGTCGGCGGCGCGCTCGGCACTCCTCCCGGTAAAGATTGAGTTACTCGATTTCGACGCATGTGACAGGATTGTGTCATGCGTCTAATGCACTGCTGCGATGCAGCAAACCCCCTGCCACGGCGGCAGGATGCGCTTATCTTCCGGGCGTGACTTGGAAGGAGCACAGCCATGAACAAGTTCAGGAACGTCTTCTCCGGCCTCGCCGAAGGCATCAAGGCCGCCCGGTTTCACCATGCGCTCAATGGCCTGAGCGACCGCCAGTTGGCGGACATCGGCCTCACCCGCGAGAACATCTCCCGCCGGGCGCTCGAACTGGCGCAGATGCGCTAATCCACCGCGCAAACGGAAGCCTCAGAGAGGGCGGCGGAAAGCCGCCCTTTCCGTTTCCGCCTCCGCGCCGGCAGAAGCAGCCGTCGACGTGGTCGTTGACCAGCCCCATCGCCTGCATGAAGGCGTAGACCGTGGTCGGCCCGACGAAGGTCCAGCCGCGCTTCTTCAGATCCTTCGACAGGGCAATCGACTCCGGCGTCGTCGCCATGGCTCGCAGCGTCGCCCAGTCGAGCTTCTTCGGGCGCGATTTCGGGTCCGGCTCGAAACGCCAGAAATAGGCGGCGAGCGACCCGGCCTCGCGTTCCAGCTCGATGGCGCGGGCGGCGTTGTTGATGGTCGATTTGATCTTGCCGCGATGGCGGACGATGCCGGCGTCGGCGAGCAGCCGCGCGACGTCCTTCTCGCCGAACTGCGCCACACGGTGATAGTCGAAGCCGGCGAAGGCGCTGCGGAAGTTCTCGCGCTTCCGCAGGATCGTCAGCCATGACAGCCCGGACTGGAAGCCTTCCAGGCAGATCTTCTCGAACAGGCGGATATCGTCGGTGACCGGCCGGCCCCATTCGCGGTCGTGATAGGGGACATAGTCGGGCGTGCTGCCACCCCAGAGGCAACGCCGCTTGCCGTCCTCGCCGAGCACAAGTCCCGTCTCGTCAGCCACCGCCGGTCTTCCCCTCGCTTCGGTCGGCCGACACTACCCCATGCTGCCGGCCATCCGTGTCAGCAGACGGCCATAACCCTTTGTTAGCCATGAGACCGTTTGCAGAGGATTGATTTACCATTCGGTTGGGCCGAGCCGCTACCGTCGCGCTCGGAAACGCGCCAAAGATAATCATCGGCGTCAAGCAGGCCGGATCCGATCCCCGGGGCAACAGCCCCTCCGTTTTGCCTGTGCGAGTACGCCGATGAACCGCCTCTTTCCCACCCTGGCGCTTGCCGCCTTCGCCTTCGGAATCGTCCACAGCCACGCCTGCGGCCGGTCCGCTGGATGACGGGCCGCTCCTCCTGCAGCTGATGTCCGGCAACCGCCTGGTCGTCGCGCCGCCGCCGGTTCGGCACGCTGCCTTCGCGCCGGCCGTCGCCGCGCCGCGGCGCGCGACACAAGGCCACGCGGCCGCCAGATCGACCCGGCCTTCCTGCCGGCGATGGTCCTCTATCCGACCAGCGAGGCCCGGGGCACCATCATCATCGATACCGAGGCGCGCTACCTCTATCTCGTCCTCGGCAACGGCAAGGCCATGCGCTACGGCGTCGGCGTCGGCCGACCGGGCTTCCAGTGGGCGGGCGCCCACCGGATCACGCGCAAGGCCGAGTGGCCGGACTGGGTGCCGCCGGAGGAGATGCGCCAGCGCGTGCCGAAGCTGCCGGTGCGCATGGACGGCGGCCCCGACAATCCGCTCGGCGCGCGGGCCCTCTATCTCGGCTCGACGCTCTACCGGATTCACGGCTCCAACGAGCCGTGGACCATCGGCCATGCGGTCTCGTCCGGCTGCATCCGCATGCGCAACGAGGACGTTATCGACCTCTACGATCGCGTCGAGGTCGGCACCAGGGTGGTCGTCCTCTAGAGACACGGGGGGAGCGGTCGCCGCGGCCGCTCGGGGACGAGGCCGCCCGCCTCTCGCGGCGGGCGGCCCTCGCCTCACCAGATCGTGACCGGTTGACCGGTTGCCGGGCGTGCAACGAATTCGGTATTCGTTCGCTCGCGCGGGTCTTCCGTCCGCGAGAGGCCTTCTTCTGGGGGAAGAGGATGTTGGGCAAGAAGTCGATACTGGCGGCGATCTTCGGCATTGCCCTCGGCTGGGCCGGAGCCGCGCAGGCCGCAGGAAAATATCTTCGACGCGCTGATCAACGGGCTTGGCCAGATCTTCTCGGACGACGGCAGCGGCGGTGGATATCAGGGCCCGGCGCTCTATCCCGAGCAGGTGTCGCGCTACCGGGTCGTGCCTGCCCAGTTCCATCGCGCGACGGTGCGCTACGACACCAAGGAACGGCCCGGCACCATCATCATCGATCCGGGCCGCATTTCCTCTATTTCGTGCTCGGCAACGGGCAGGCGATCCGCTACGGCGTCGGCGTCGGACGCACCGGCTTCGGCTGGCACGGAACGGTGCACGTCGGCGCCAAGGCGGAATGGCCGGGCTGGACGCCGCCGCCGCAGATGATCGCGCGCGAGACGAAGCGCGGCCACATCGCTGCCGGCCTACATGGAAGGCGGCCCGGGCAATCCGCTCGGCGCGCGGGCGCTCTACCTGCACGGCAGCGGCGGCGACACCGGCTACCGCATCCACGGCACCAGCGAGCCGTGGACGATCGGGCTCAACGTCTCGTCGGGCTGCATCCGGCTGGTCAACGACGACGTCATCGACCTCTACAACCGCGCCCGCGTCGGCGCCAAGGTCATCGTCCTCTAGCACCGGCGGCGCGCGAAGTACCAGCCATTCGGGGGCGCCGCTGAGCGGCGCCCCTTTCTTTTCGTGCGGACAGGCCTATTGGTAGGCGTCCCATCGCGACTCCGCCGTCGCCCCCGCGCCGTCCCGGATGAACGACGCCGCCCCGCCCCACCTTCCGCCTGGTCCTCGACAAGGCCGCCATCCGGCAGATCATCATCGGCATCATGCTGGCGATGCTGCTCGCCGCCCTCGACCAGACGATCGTCGCCACGGCGCTGCCCACCATCGGTCGCGATCTCAACGACCTCGAGCACCTGCAGTGGGTGGTCACCGCCTATCTGCTCACCGCCGACGGCGGTGACGCCGCTCTACGGCAAGCTCACCGACATCCACGGCCGGCGGACCATGCTGCTGATCGCCATCGCGATCTTCCTCGGCGGGTCGGTCGCTCTGCGCGCTCGCGCAACGATGTTCGTGCTGATCGCCGCGCGCCTCGTCCAGGGACTCGGCGGCGGCGGCCTGATCGCCCTCGCCCAGACCATCGTCGGCGACCTCGTCGCGCCGCGCGAGCGCATGCGCTACCAGGCCTATTTCGCCAGCGTCTTCGTCACCGCGAGCGTCGTCGGGCCGGTGCTCGGCGGCTTCTTCGCCGAGCACCTGCACTGGTCGCTGATCTTCTGGATCAACCTGCCGCTCGGCGCGCTGGCGCCTCGTCGATGACCAACGGCGTGCTGAGGCGCCTGCCGCGCCACGAGCGGCCGCACCGGCTCGACGTGATCGGCGCGCTGCTGATGGCGGTCGCCGCGACGGCGCTGCTGCTGGCGCTGTCGTGGGGCGGCAGCACCTATCCGTGGACCTCGCTTCAGGTGATCGGCCTGCTGGTCGTCTCGGCGGTCGCCGTGGGTGCTGTTCGCCGTCCGGCTTGCTGACGGCGGCGGAGCCGTTCGTGCCGCTGGCGGTCATGCTCAACCCGGTGGTCGGCACCGGCACGGTCGCCAACTTCTTCGTCGTCGGCACGATGGTCGGCGCTGTCCATCTTCGTGCCGATCTATTTCGAGGCGGTGCTCGGCCTGACGGCCAGCCAATCCGGCGTCGGCCTGATCGCGCTGATGGGCGGCACGGTGACCGGCGCACAGATCGCCGGGCGCATCATGGTGTGGACGGAGCACTACAAGCGTCGGGCCGGTCCTCGGCCTGGCGCTCTCGGTGGTCGGCGTGGCCGTCCTGGCGTGGCGCGCCGGCGTCATTGCCGCTGTGGGAGATGGAGGTGCTGCTCGCCGTCACCGGCATCGGCATGGGCACCATCTTCCCGGTGACCACGGTCTCCATCCAGAACGCCGTCGCAGCCGCACCAGCTCGGCACGGCAACGGCGACCTTCAACTTCTTCCGCTCGCTCGGCAGCGCCGTCCTGGTCGCCGCCTTCGGCGCGATCTTCCTGAGCGGGCTCGGCATCGGCGGCACGGCCGATCGGCTCGCTTGCAGGCGCTGGTGCGCGAGGCGCGCGCAGAACGGCACGCCGATCGGGCCCGTCTTCCGCATGATCTTCGGCGCCGCGTCGCTCACGCTGGCGCTCGGCCTCGTTTTTCCTGCTCATGGAAGAACGGCCGCTGAAGGGCCGGCGCGGGCACCTGAGCCGGCGCGGCCGCTCGGCTGCGTCAGACGATCAGGCGATAGGCCGGCAGCGTCAGGAACGGCGACAGCGTGTCGGCGGTCGACAGCGTGCGGAACAGGTCGATCGCCTCCGGGAAGCGGCCGGCGGCGTAGTTCTTCTCGCCGATCTCGCCCTTCACCCGCTCCATCTCCTCGTCGAGGCACTTGTCGAAGAGCTCGCGCGTCACCTTCTGGCCGTCGTCGAGCTCGGCGTTGAAGTGCAGCTGCTGCCAGATCTGCGAGCGGCTGATCTCGGCGGTCGCGGCGTCCTCCATGAGGTTGTAGAGCGGCACGGCGCCGCGGCCCCGCAGCCACGCCTCGATGTACTGGACGCCGACGCGGATGTTCTCGCGCAGGCCCTCCTCGGTGCGGGTGCCCTCGTGGACCTCGAGCAGCTCCTTCTGGCCGACGGCGACGTCCTCGCGCATGCTTGTCGAGCTGGTTCGGCTGCGGCATCAGCCGGTCGAACACCTCCATCGCCACCGGCACCAGGTCCGGATGGGCGACCCAGGTGCCGTCGTGGCCGGCCTTGGCCTCGCGCTCCTTGTCGGCGCGCACCTTCGCGAAGGCGACTGCGGTTGATCTCCTGGTTGCGGCGATCGGGAATCTGCGCCGCCATGCCGCCCATGGCGAAGGCGCCGCGGCGGTGGCAGGTCTTGATGAGGAGCTCCGAATAGGCCTTGAGGAAGGCCTTGCCCATGACCACCTGGCCGCGGTCGGGCAGCAGGTATTCCGGCTTGTTGCGGAGCGTCTTGATGAACGAGAAGATGTAGTCCCAGCGGCCGCAGTTGAGGCCGGCCATGTGGTCGCGCAGCTCGTAGATGATCTCGTCCATCTCGAAGGCGGCGGGCAGCGTCTCGATCAGCACGGTCGCCTTGATGGTGCCGACCGGAATGCCGAGCGTCTGCTCGGCATGGGCGAAGACCTCGTTCCACAGGCGCGCCTCGAGATGGCTCTCCATCTTGGGCAGGTAGAAATAGGGGCCGGTGCCGCGTGGCGATCAGCGTCTTGGCGTTGAGGAAGAAATAGAGGCCGAAATCGAACAGGCCGCCGGACATCGACTGGCCGTCGACGACGAGATGATCCTCCGGCAGGTGCCAGCCGCGCGGGCGCACGAGCAGCACCGCCGGCTTGGCGGAGAGCTTGTAGTCCTTGCCGCTCGCCGGGTCGGTGAAGTCGATCTTGCCGGCCCAGCGGTCCTTGAGGTTGATCTGGCCCTCGATCTGGTTGGCCCAGGTCGGCGCGTTGGCGTCCTCGAAATCGGCCATGAAGACCTTGGCGCCGGAATTGAGCGCGTTGATCACCATCTTGCGGTCGGTCGGGCCGGTGATCTCGACGCGGCGGTCGAGAAGGTCGGCGGGGATCGGCGCCACCTTCCAGTCGCCGTCGCGGACGTGCTGCGGTCTCGGGCAGGAAATCCGGCAGCGCGCCGGCATCGAGCCGGGCCTGGCGCTCCTCGCGCAGGCTCGAGCAGGCGCAGGCGCGACGGATTGAACTTGCGGTGCAGGCCGGCGAGGAAGGCCAGCGTCTCGTCGTTGAGGATCTCCTCGTAGCGCGGGCCCCAGGCGCCCCTGATTTCAACGCCCGGAACCTCGGACTTCTGCTCGACCACCGACATTTCTGATTCTCCGTTTTGCACCGCACCCAACCGCGGTTCCCTGCGGCTCTTATGGCACAGTCGGCGGCCGGAAAGAACCCGATTGCCGGCTGTTCCGGTCGGGCAGGACGCAGCCGCCTTGCAACCCTCGGCTGGCTGGCCCATATGCGCTCGCCCACCGCCGGGCGGGCCCAGCATGGCGGCGAACTTCCACGCAACCCATCATCTCGATTTCCGGTCTTTCCAAGACCTATGCCTCCGGCTTCCAGGCCCTGAAGGGCATCGACCTGGACATCCGCCGCGGCGAGATCTTCGGCCTGCTCGGCCCCAACGGCGCCGGCAAGACGACGCTGATCAGCATCATCTGCGGCATCGTCAATCCCGGCGACGGCACGGTCACGGTCGACGGCCACGACATCGTGCGCGACTTCCGCGCCACGCGCTCGATGATCGGCCTGGTGCCGCAGGAGCTGACCACCGACGCCTTCGCCACCGTCTGGCAGACGGTGACGCTTCAGCCGCGGCCTGTTCGGCAAGCGGCCCGACCCCGCCCATATCGAGAAGGTCCTCAAGCAGCTCTCGCTGTGGGACAAGAAGGACTCCAAGATCATGACGCTTTCCGGCGGCATGAAGCGGCGGGTGCTGATCGCCAAGGCGCTGGCGCACGAGCCGACCGTGCTCTTCCTCGACGAGCCCACCGCCGGCGTCGACGTCGAATTGCGCAAGGACATGTGGGCGATCGTGCGCGGCCTGCGCGACTCCGGCGTCACCATCATCCTCACCACCCACTACATCGAGGAAGCCGAGGAGATGGCCGACCGCATCGGCGTCATCAACAAGGGCGAATTGATCGTGGTGGAGGAGAAGGCCGAGCTGATGCGCAAGCTCGGCAAGAAGCAGCTGACGCTGCGAACTGCAGGATCCGCTCGATGCCGTTCCGCGAGGCGCTCGCCGCCTACGATCTCGAACTCGACAGCGACGGCTGCGACGCTGACCTACACCTACGACACCCGGGCGCGAGCGCACCGGCATCACCGCGCCTTCTCAGCGCCTTCCGCGACGCCGGCCTGCGCCTCAAGGACCTCCAGACCAGGGAGAGTTCGCTCGAGGACATCTTCGTCAACCTGGTGAGCGAGCGCCAATGAACCCTCAGGCCGTCTGGGCGATCTACAGCGGCGAGATGGCGCGGACCTTCCGCACCATCATGCAGAGCATCATCGCGCCGGTGCTGTCGACCTCGCTCTATTTCATCGTCTTCGGCGCGGCGATCGGCGGCGCGCATCAGCCAGGTCGACGGCATCAGCTACGGCGCCTTCATCGTGCCCGGGCTGATCATGCTGTCGCTGCTCACGCAGAGCATCTCCAACGCCTCGATCGGCATCTATTTCCCGAAATTCATCGGCACCGTTCTTCGAGATCCTGTCGGCGCCGGTTTCCTATCTCGAGATCGTCATCAGCTATGTCGGCGCGGCGGCGACCAAGTCGGCCATGCTCGGCCTGATCATCCTGGCGACCGCCGCGCTGCTTCGTGCCGCTGCACATCGAGCATCCGCTGGTGATGATCCTCTTTCTGGTGCTGACCGCGCTCACCTTCAGTCTGTTCGGCTTCATCATCGGCATCTGGGCGGACGGCTTCGAGAAGCTGCAGATCGTGCCGCTGCTGATCATCACGCCGCTGACCTTCCTCGGCGGCAGCTTCTATTCGATCAAGCATGCTGCCGCCGTTCTGGCAGACGGTGACGCTGTTCAATCCGGTGGTCTATCTGGTCAGCGGCTTCCGCTGGAGCTTCTACGGGCTCGCCGACGTCAACGTCTTCGTCAGCCTCGGCATGACCTTCGTGTTCCTGGCGATCTGCCTTGCCATCGTCGCCTGGATCTTCCGCACGGGCTACCGGCTGAAGACGTGAGCTTCCAGATCACTGGCTTTTGGTGCCGGCAACGATCTCGGCCAGCTGGCGGGTCGCCTCGGCAGCATCCGGCGCGGCGCAGATCGCCGACACGACGGCCACGCCGTCGGCGCCGGCGGCGATGACCTCGCGCGGCGTTGGCGGCATTGATGCCGCCGATGGCGACGATCGGCAGCGTGCCCGGCGGCGCGCACGGCGGCAGGCCGTCCAGGCCCATGGCCGGCGCCGCGTCGGCCTTGGTGGCGGTCGGAAAGACCGGGCCGACGCCGAGATAATCGACGCCGGCGAGGTCCGAGGCGGCGAGGTCGGCCATCGCGGTGATCGACAGGCCGAGCGAGCGGCTCAGGGCCCATCAGCGCGCGGGCATCGGCGACGCTCATGTCGGACTGGCCGAGATGGACGCCGTCGGCGCCGGCGGCCAGCGCCACGTCGACGCGGTCGTTGACGATGAAGGGCATGCCGGCCGGCCGGAGCAGGGCGACCAGCGCCCGCGCCTCCTCGACCAGCGCCCGCGTCTTCGCTTGCGGATCGCGGAGTTGCACCATGGTGGCGCCGGCGGCGATCGCCTGGCGCACGGTCTCGACGACGCCGCGCGCGCCGCAGAGCGCGCGGTCGGTGACCAGATAGACCGAGAGGTCGAAAGCGCGGCGCGCCGGCATAGACGCACCGCGATCCTTGCCCGCTGCGCCAGCAGCGTGGCGTCCATCAGGTAGAGCGCGTCGCACAGTTCCGCCGGCAGGTGGCCGGGGCCGCGGCAGCGGCTGGCGGCCTCCGCGCCGGCCGCGCCATAGACGGCGAGCGCGGCAACCGTCGCCTCGAAGCGGCGGGCGCACGGCGGCGAAGGCGGCGACGGTGGCGGTGAGCGCGCAGCCGAGCGCGGTGGAGAGCGGCATCATTGCATCGCCACCGTCGACGGCGACGACCGTATCGCCGTCGGTGGCGTAGTCGGTGACGCCGGTCACCGCGACGACGGCGCCGGTCTGGCGCGCCAGTGACTTGGCCGCGTCCAGCGCCGCATCGGAGCCGGCGGTCGAATTGACGCCCTTGCCGCCTGCCCCGGCGGCGCCGGCAAGGCTCATGATCTCGCTGGCATTGCCGCGGATGATGGTTGGCCTCAGCGCGGCAAGTTCCGCCGCCGCGGCCGTGCGGTAGGGCGTCGCCCCGCAGCCGACCGGGTCGAGCACCCACGGCTTGCCAAGCGCATTGGCCTTCGCCGCGGCGCTGCTTCATGGCTTCGACCCAATGCGGCGACAGCGTGCCGACATTGATCGCGAGCGAGCTGGAGATGGCGACGAAATCCTCGACCTCCTCGCGGGCGTGAACCATGGCCGGCGAGGCACCGAGCGCCAGCAGCACGTTGGCGCTGATGGTCATCGCCACGTAGTTGGTGATGTTCTGCACCAGCGGCGCCGGCCTTCTTCAGGTCGGCAAGCGCGGCGGCGGCAGCCGCGATATCGAGTTCAGGCTTGGTCATGAGTCAGCTTCCCTCAGGCACAGGTTGCCCGGCGGCGGCACGCGACGCATCGTTGGCTGGCGCATCCTCAATCCCTCCGCCGGCATGATCCGGATCAGGTTCGACGGGTTGGCAGTCAGCCTCTCAGCCCGAATGGGCACCCCGTTGAGACGGACGCGACGGTAGGGCTTGCAGGCGCGGACGCAAGGCCGGGAACAGGAAATCTCAGGACGGAATCCCGGCCAGCCGTTCCGGCCTGGGCCCGCCATAGGCCCAGTCGAGGAGTTCGACGGTGTGGACCACCGGTCGCGCGCTGCCGCTGGCGATCTGGGTGATGCAGCCGATATTGCCGGCGGCGACGATGGCCGCACCGGTCGCCTCGATGTTGGCGACCTTGCGGTCGCGCAGACGCTGCGAAATCTCCGGCTGGAGCATGTTGTAGGTGCCGGCCGAGCCGCAGCAGATATGCCCCTCGGCAACCTCGCGCACGTCGAAGCCGGCGCGGGCGAGCAGCGTCTTCGGCGCCGTCTTGACCTGCTGGCCGTGCTGCAGCGAACAGGCGGCGTGGTAGGCGACGCTCAGGCCGGCGCCCTCCGTCGGCGCGCCGAGATCGAGGGTTTCGAGATATTCGGAGATGTCCTTGGCCAGCGCCGAGACCCGCGCCGCCTTCTCCGCGTAGTCGGGGTCGAGGCGCAGCATGAAGCCGTAGTCCTTCACCGTCGTGCCGCAGCCGGAGGTGGTGACGAGGATGGCGTCGAGCCCGCTCCCCCTCGATCTCGCGCGTCCACGCATCGATGTTGCGTTTCGCCTGTTCGTGGGAATCGTGCGTGCGCCCCATGTGGTGGACGAGCGCGCCGCAGCAGCACCTCCTCCGCCGCCTGAACGACCTCGACGCCACGCCGGTTGAGCAGGCGGATGGCGGCCTCGTTGATGCCGGGATCGAGCACCGACTGGGCGCAGCCGCGGAGCAGCGCAACGCGCGCCTTGCGCCCGCCCTGTGCCGGGAAGACGCCGGGTCGCGCGGCCGCCGTAGGCTGCGGCAGGCTCGACGGCGCCAGCGCCAGCATGGCGGACAGGCGGGCGCCGCCCGGCAGCAGCTTCGCCAGCCCGGCGAACATGCGCGCCGAAACGCGCGGCGCGGAGCGCGGCGCGGAAGCGCCCCGGATAGGGCAGCACGGCGGCGAGCACCGAACGCATGAGCCGGTCGATGAGCGGCCGCCGATAGGTCTCGTGGATATGGGCGCGGGCGTGGTCGACCAGATGCATGTAGTCGACGCCCGAGGGGCACGTCGTCATGCAGGCGAGGCAGGACAGGCAGCGGTCGATGTGGAGCGTGACCTCCTCGTTTGCCGGCTTGCCGCCTTCCAGCATGTCCTTGATGAGATAGATCCGGCCGCGCGGGCTATCGAGTTCGTCGCCGAGCAGCAGGTAGGTCGGGCAGGTGGCGGTGCAGAAGCCGCAATGGACGCAGGAACGGAGGATCTTCTCCGAGTTGGCGACCGCCGGATCGGCGAGCTGGGCGAGGGTGAAGCTGGTCTGCATGGTTCCTACACGCCGGCGTACATGCGGCCGGGATTGAGGATGCCGGCCGGGTCGAAACTCGCCTTCAGCTTGCGGGTCAGGTCCATCAGCGGCGCGGGCAGCGGCTGGAACACCTCGACGGCGTTGCGCACGTCGTCGGGCGCGCGGACCAGCGTGGCGTGGCCGCCGACGGCGGCGACCGCCTCGCGGACGACCGCGGCGCCGGCGTCGGTCCCGTTCGCCCCCGGCGATCCAGACGAGGCCGCCGCCCCAATCGTAGAGCGCGCGGCACGTCGAAGGCGCGGTGCAGGCCTCGACCAGCGCCGGGGCCGTCGCCGGGCTTGACCGAAATGCGCCAGACCGGTGCGTCGGCCGGCGCGGCCAGGGCGTCGAGATCGCGGATCGCGCGCCACAGCGCCGCCGATTGTTCGTCGTCGAGAACCGTCGCGCCGGCAAAGGGCCCGGCGGAGCGGCGCATGCGCTTGGCCCGGTCGGCGACCGAGGCGGCAAAGCCCTCGATGCGGATGCAGGTTCGCGCCGCCTCGCCATCGCTGGCGGGAATATGCGCCGCGCCGGTCACCGAGAAGGGCGTGCCAAGCGCCGCCGACAATGCCGCCACCGCCTGCCGCGTCATCGAGGCCGGCGATCACCAGCGTCGCTTCGCTCTCCGGTGTCGGCAGCACCTTGAACGTCACCTCGGTCAGCACGGCGAGCGTGCCGTAGGAGCCGGCGGGGAACTTGACCAGGTCGTAGCCGGTGACGTTCTTCATCACGCGCCCGCCGGATTTGACGATCTCACCGCGCCCGGTCACGGCGCGCACGCCGATCAGGCCGTCGCGGGCGGCGCCGGCCTGGATGCGGCGCGGACCGGAGAGATTGGCCGCCGCCACCGCGCCGATGGTCGGCTCGCCAGTGGAGCCGTAGAGCGGGCGGTGGTCGATGCGGCTCGAAGGCAAGCCGCTGGCCGTTCCCGGCGAGCAGGGCCTCGATTTCGGCAAGCGGCGTGCCGGCTTTCGCCGCGATCACCAGTTCGGTCGGCTCGTAGAGCGTGACGCCGCGCATCGCCGTCGTCGACAGCGACGCGGCGGCCTGCACCGGCCGGCCAAGGCCGGCACGCGTGCCCGCCCCGGCCACCGCCAGGGGCGTCCGTTTCTCAGCGGCGACGGTGACGATGTCGGCGACCTCGTTCTCGTCGATCGGTAGCAGGGGTTCACTCACGCTCCACGCCGGCCAGCAATAGCGGCTGGATCAGGCCGTGGGAAGCGGGGCCGGACCTCAAACCGGCAGCGGCGCCGGCAGTCCCGCCACCCAGGTGCCGATGTAGTACGGCCAGACGATGATGCCGAACACGCCCTGCCAGAAGCTGAGCTTCAGGAAGCCGATCGTGAAGAGCCAGCCGGCGGCCCAGACGAGGCCGATGGACGAGTGTTGCTCGATGCGAATCTTTTCCATGGTTTCAGCATCTCCAGCCTGCGGTTCGATGCGTTGACACATCTCAAATGGGGATCGCAGAAGCCTCCTGCCAGAAGGCTGTCAGCAGGGCTCGGGTATCGTGGGCGGCGCAATATCAGGAGATCGCCCCATGACCGTCAAGGGAAGCTGCCACTGCAAGGCCACGCAATTCGAGGTGAGTGCCGCGCCCGAGACAGTGACGGCCTGCACCTGCTCGTTCTGCTCCAAGCGCGGGGGCGCTGTGGGCCTATTACACGCCGAAGGAATTCCGTCTGCTGACGGCGCGCGACCGCGTCGCCACCTATCAATGGGGCAGCTACACGGGGCACCATCATCACTGTCCGGTCTGCGGATGCGGCACCTACTCCGAGTTTCCGGACTGGTCGACCGGCAAGCCGGACTTCGACAATCCCAAGATCAGCGTCAACGCGCGGCTCTTCGACGATTTCGATCTCGCCGCGGTCGAGGTGAAGGAAATCGACGGCAAGAACCTCTGGTAGGCCGTCAGGCCGCCGACTTCTCCGGCCGCCCGGCGAGCGGAAAGACCTTGGCCGGATTGAGCAGCCATTGCGGATCGAAGACGCTCTTGACGCGCATCTGCTGGCCGAGATCGACGGCGTTGAACTGCACGCCCATCAGGTCGCGCTTCTCGATGCCGACGCCGTGCTCGCCGGTGAGGCAGCCGCCGACCTCGACGCAGAGCTTGAGGACGTCGGCGCCGGCCCGCTCGGCCTTCTCCATCTCGCCGGGCTTGTTGGCGTCGTAGAGGATCAGCGGGTGCAGGTTGCCGTCGCCGGCATGGAAGATGTTGGAGACGGCGAGGCCGTAGCCGGCGCAGATCTCGCCGACGCGCTTGAGCACTTCCGGCAACCGGCCGGTCGGGATGACGCCGTCCATGCACATGTAGTCGGCGATCTGGCCCATGGCGCCGAAGGCGGCCTTGCGGCCCTTCCAGATGGCGGCGCTTTCGGCCTCCGATTTCGACACGCGCATGGTCTGCGGCTTGAACGTTTCGGCGATCGCCGTGATCCGCCCGATCAGGTCGGCGATCTCGGCCTCCGATCCCTCGACCTCGACGATCAGCAGCGCCTCGACGTCGAGCGGATAGCCGGCATGGGCGAAAGCCTCGCAGGCCTTGATCGCCGGACGGTCCATGTATTCGATCGCGACCGGGATGATGCCCGAGGCGATGATCGCGGCGACGCAGGCGCCGGCCGCCTCGGCGGAGGCGAAGCCCATCAGCATCGGCCGGGCGCCCTCGGCCGCGCGCAGGATGCGCACGGTCACCTCGGTGACGACGCCGAGCTGGCCCTCCGAACCGACGACCAGGCCGAGCAGATCGTAGCCCGGAGCGTCGAGATGGGCGCCGCCGATCTCCAGCACGGTGCCGTCGATCAGCACCAGCTTGAGGCCGAGCACGTTGTTGGTGGTGACGCCGTATTTCAGGCAGTGCGCGCCGCCGGAATTCATGGCGACATTGCCGGCGATGGTGCAGGCAAGCTGGCTCGACGGGTCGGGCGCGTAGAAGAAGCCGCGATGGCTGACCGCGTTGGAGATGTTGATGTTGGTGACGCCGGCCTCGACCGTCGCCACGCGGTTCTCGTAGTCGATGGCGAGGATGCGGTTCATGCGCGCCAGCCCCAGCACGACGCAGTCCGTCGACGGCAGCGCGCCGCCGGACAACGACGTGCCGGCGCCGCGGGCGACGACCTTGACGCCGTTCTCGCCCAGGAACTTCAGCGCCGCGGCGACCTCCTCGGTCGAGGCCGGCAAGGACGACGGCCAGCGGCACGGCCCGGTAGGCGGTCAGCGCGTCGGTCTCGTAGGCGCGGCGCTCGTCCTGGCTGGCGATGACGCCGTCGGGGCCGAGAATGTCCGTGAGCCCGGCGACGATCTCGTCGCGGCGGGCGAGAACCCGTTCGTCGGCCTCAGGCATGAAAATCGCGGTCATCGCAAGGCTCCGGGGCCACCGGTCGGGGGCCACTCGGGAACGATAATGCCTTCCCTGCGGCGATACCAAGGGCGATGGCGCGAAATTACTGCGCTGCACGCGGCTGCGGAGAGGTGAAACCAGGAGACGGCGGCCAGCGAAAGAGGGCTGGCCCGGTTCTTTCGGGCCAGCCCTCCGACGCCGCGGGCTTGTTCATGGCAGCGTCCGCCTGCTATCGAATCCCTCGCGCGAGTTGGTCGCGCCAAGGAAGAACAATGCCTCAATCACCTGGCGGTCCGACCGTCGGCCTGTTCGTCACCTGCCTGGTCGACCTGTTCCGCCCCACCATCGGCTTCGCCGCCGTCAAGCTGCTGGAAGACGCCGGCTGCGCGGTCGAGGTGCCGGTGGCGCAGACGTGCTGCGGGCAGCCGGCCTACAATTCGGGCGACCGCCGCGACACGCGCGCCATCGCCGAACAGGTGATCGCCGCCTTCGAGCCGTTCGACTACGTCGTGGCGCCGTCCGGCTCCTGCGCCGGCATGATCAAGCTGCACTATCCGGAGCTTTTCGCCGACGATCCGGAGTGGGCGGCGCGTGCCGCGGCGCTCTCGGCCAAGACCTTCGAGCTCGTCAGCTTCCTCGTCGATGTGCGCGGCGTCGAGCGGGTCGACGCCGCCTTCGCCAGTTCGGTCACCTACCACGATTCCTGCTCGGGCCTGCGCGAACTGGGCGTGCGCGAGCAGCCGCGCCGCCTGCTCAAGACGGTCGCCGGCCTGACGCTGAACGAACTGAAGGACGCCGACATCTGCTGCGGCTTCGGCGGCACGTTCTGCGTCAAGTATCCCGACATCTCCAACGCCATCGTCGGCAAGAAGGCCGAGGCCATCGTCGCGACCGGCGCCGGCACGCTGCTTGCCGGCGACCTCGGCTGCCTGATGAACATGGCCGGCAAGCTGCAGCGCGAGGGCCGCCCGATCGCCGTCCGCCACGTCGCCGAGGTTCTGGCCGGCATGACCGACACGCCGCCGATCGGCGAGGCGAACGACTGATGGAATGCCACGTCACTCGCCTTCAAGGACAACGCGCGGCGGGCGCTCGACGACGCCCAGTTGCAGGGCGCGCTCGAACACGTGCGCAGCCGCTTCGTCGAGAAGCGGGCGCAAGCGGTCGACGCAGTTGCCCGAGTTCGAGCGGTTGCGCGAAAGCGCCCGCGACATCAAGAACCACACGCTCGCCCATCTCGACCTCTACCTCGAGGCCTACGAGGAGAAGGTCCGCGAGACCGGCGGCCAGGTGCACTACGCCGAGACCGCGGCGGAGGCGCGCGACATCGTGCTCGACATCTGCCAGCGGGTCGGCGCCAGGACCGTCACCAAGGGCAAGTCGATGATCGCGGAGGAGATCGCGCTCAACGACCACCTCGAGCAGCACGGCATCGAGCCGGTCGAGACCGATCTCGGCGAATACATCATCCAGATTCGCCACGAGCCGCCGAGCCACATCATCGCGCCGGCCGTCCATCTCACCAAGAACCAGGTCGAGGCCGATTTCCGCCGCGTGCACACCGGACCTGCCGCCCGACCGCGACCTCTCCGAGCCGCCGTCGCTGCTGGCCGAGGCGCGCGCCATCCTGCGCGAGCGCTTCCTCGCCGCCGATGTCGGCATCACCGGCGCCAACTTCCTGGTCGCCGAGACCGGCACGTCGGTCATCGTCACCAACGAGGGCAACGGCGACCTGACCCAGATCCTGCCGCACGTGCACATCGTGCTGGCGTCGCTCGAGAAGATCATGCCGACGCTGAACGACGTCAGCCAGATCGTGCGCGTGCTGGCGCGCTCGGCGACCGGACAGGACATGTCCGTCTACACGACCTTCTCGACCGGGCCCGCGCCGGCCGGGCGATCCCGACGGGCCGGAGGAATACCACGTCGTCCTGCTCGACAACGGCCGCTCGGCCATGGTCGGCAGCGAGTTCCAGGACATGCTGCGCTGCATCCGCTGCGGCGCCTGCATGAACCACTGCCCGGTCTACCAGGAGGTCGGCGGCCACGCCTATGGCTGGGTCTATCCCGGCCCGATGGGCGCGGTGCTGACGCCGACGCTGATCGGCGTCGACAAGGCCGGACACCTGCCCAACGCCTCGACCTTCTGCGGACGCTGCGAGAGCGTCTGCCCGATGATGATCCCGCTGCCGAGGATGATGCGCCACTGGCGCGAGCGCGAGTTCGAGCGCCATCTGTCGCCGGCCGACCTTCCGCTGGGGCCTGGCGACGTGGGCGTGGTTCGCCCGCCGGCCGCGGCTCTACCGATTCGCCGACGCGCCTGGCTGACGCGGGTTCTCGGCAATCTCGGCTGGCGGCGTGGCCGCTTCCGCCGCCTGCCGCTGGCCGGCGGCTGGACGAAGCATCGCGACCTGCCGGCGCCGCAGGGCCAGACGTTCCAGGAAATGTGGGCGGCGCGGAAGAAGGCATCATGAGCGCCCGCGACGCCGTGCTTGGCAAGATCCGCCGCTCGCTCGGCGTCACCGGCGAGGAATCCAGCCGCAACGCCGCGGTGGACGATCGCCTGCGCGCCGCCCCGCGCGGCACGATTCCGGCGCGCGGCCAGCTTCCGCCGGCGGAGCGGTTGGCGCTGTTCACGCGGATGGCCGAAACGTTCTCGGCGACTGTCGCGCGTGTGGCCGATCCGGCCGGCGTGCCGGCGGCGGTGGCCGACTATCTTCGCGGACACAACCTGCCGGCGGCGGTGCGCATGGGCGACGACCCGCGGCTCGGCGCCATGCCGTGGGACAAGACCCAGATCGCGGTGACGAAGGGCCGATCCGACGGCAGCGACGCGGTCTCGGTCTGCCATGCCGTCGCCGGCGTCGCCGAGACCGGCATCGCTGGTCCTCACCTCGGGCAAGGACAATCCGACGACGCTGAACTTCCTGCCGGAGACAGAGATCGTCGTGCTCGACGCCGCCGACGTCGCCGGCGACTACGAGACGGTGTGGGACCGGCTGCGCGAACGCTTCGGCAAGGGCACGATGCCGCGCACGGTGAACTTCGTCACCGGCCCGTCGCGCTCCGGCGACATCGAGCAGACCATCATCCTCGGCGCGCACGGGCCGCGCAGCCTGCACATTGTCATCGTCGGCTAGGCCAGGTGGGCTACCTGATCAGACCCGCCCAGGCGCGGGCGAGCGCCATGCCGGCGGCGTCGGACTTCGGTCCGTGAAGCGCGGCCTCGCGTGGATGCCGCGCCGGCCAGTCGGGCGCATGCCTGGCGATGACCTCGGGAAACTGATCGTTCCAGCGCTCGACCAGCGGCCGGTCCGCCTCGAAGTGGAACTGGATGCCGTAGACAGCCCGACCGATGCGGAAGGCCTGCATCTCGGTCAGCGCGCTGGTGGCGAGGTGTACGGCGCCCGGCGGAAGCGTGAAGGTGTCGAGATGCCAGTGGAAGAGCGGCGCCCCCTCACCGAGCGCGGACAGCAGCGGATCGGCGCGCCCGGCCGGCGTCGGCCGCACCTCGTGCCAGCCGAACTCGATCGGCCGGCCGAGGATATTGGTCGGCGCCGTAGCCGCGGGCGACGAGCTGCGCGCCAAGGCAGATGCCGAGGACGGCCTTGTCGGCATCGCCGAAGGCGCGGGTCAGGGCGGCGACCCGCGGCAGCCAGGGATGGTCGGCGTCGTCGAGCGCGCTCTGCTCGCCGCCGAGCACGACCAGCCCGTCGAAACCGGCGGGGTCCGCCGGCACGGGCTCGCCCTGCCAGACGCGGCGGAGGTCGATGCTCGGCGCCGACCTCGGCCAGCGCCGTGTCGACCTGGCCGAGTGTCGTTCCGACGTAATTTTCTATGACCAGAACGCGCATCGCGATCGCCCCACGCAAGCCGGCCGGACTTGGTAGCATGGCAGACGGCGCGCGGCGAAGCGAAAGGACGGCAATGCAGCTTGGCGAGTCACAGGTCCCCGAGGACCTGCGGGTCTACGCCATCGGCGACGTTCACGGCTGCGACGCCATGCTGGCGGCCGTTCACGCACGACGATCGCCGAGGACCTGATCGCGCGACCTGTCGGCGATCATCGCGTCGTCCATGTCGGCGACTACGCCGATCGCGGCCCGGATTCGGCAGGTGTCATCGAGCGGCTGGCGCGGCTCAGCGCCGAGCGATTCCCGGGTGGTCTGCCTGTGCGGCAACCACGACGCGCTGATGGCCGGCTTCCTGTCCGATCCCGGCGAGTACGGGCCGATGTGGCTCGACAACGGCGGCGACGCGACCCTGCGCTCCTACGGCGTAACGCCGAGTCGGTCGCTGTTCGGCTACGACTATGGACGGCTGTCGCGGAAGCTTGCCGAGGCAGATACCGCCGGACCATCGGGCTTTCGTCGAGGACCTGCCGCTCAGTGTCCGCTTCGGCGACTATTTCTTCGTCCATGCCGGCATCCGGCCCGGTGTGCCACTCGACCGGCAGGATCCCCAGGACCTGATCTGGATTCGCCAGGAGTTCCTCTGGCGACGACAGCGACCACGGCGTCGTCGTCGTCCACGGCCACACGCCTGCCAACCGTCCCGAAGTCCGGCCGAACCGGATCAACATCGACACCGGCGCTGTCTTTGGCGGGCCGCTTACCTGTGTGGTGCTGGAGGGGACCGACTACCGCTTCCTCGGAGAATGAAGAATGGCGCGGCCGGGGCCGCGCCAGTCTCGCGGATATCGGGTGGGGAGGCGCGACAATAGCCGCGCGTCCGGCGTCGCGACTACTGAACGACGTAGTTGCAGGGCTTGGCCTTGACCGTGCAGACGAAGGTACCGTTGGCGCCGGGCGCGCAGGCCTGCTTCGGAGAGGCGGCGATGTTCCACACCGACCAGGACAGGCCATAGGCCGCCTTTGCCTTCGCGGTCCAGTTGGCCTTGGCGCCGGCGACCGCGACGGGCTGGAACGCGCTGACGTGGACGCCAGTGACGTTCAGCTTCTTGCACTGGTAGGCGCTGGCGCCGCTGGCGAGGCCGACGAGGAGCAGCGAAGCACCGGCGATCGGCGCCAGTTTGCGGATGATGGACATGAACTCGTTCCTTCCCTTGACGGGTCCCGGGGGGATGGGACTGGAACCAGCCAGATCGAAACCTGCGGACCATCCGCGTGGCTCTCTGGCCGGCGCGAATGAGATCGCAGAACGCGGGCAGCGGTTTCTTCATCCAAACAGATGAAGAGGTGTGACCGCTGTCACACCGCGGCGTGCCGTCAGGCGGCGACCGCCTGGTGCCGGTCGGCGGCGGGCGCGGCAAAGGGGTTGGCGTATCCCGCGACGAGCTTGACGAGGTCGGCCTGGCGGCCGGTGCCCGTCTTGGCGTAGAGACGGCGGAGATGGGTGCGCACGGTCGCCTCGGACAGGCCAAGCACAGGCGCGATCTCCGCCGGGGCGCCGATTTCGAGCACACCGACGAGCACCCGCAGTTCGGCGCGGGACAGGTCGAACTGCCGTGCGACCGCCTCGATCGGGAACTCGGCGTTCATTTCGGCGCGGTGCACGAATATCGCGGCGGTGGCACCGGTCGAGAGCCCGGCGCGGCGGCGCGCGCCGGAGGTGAGCGGGAGCACGTGCGCGACATAGCGTGTGCCCTCGCGGTCGGCGAGCGGTATCGCCGCGCCACGCGGACCGAAGACGCGGTCCCCGGCGCCGGCATCGGCGATCGCCCGCTTGAGTTCGTGGCGGCCGCTCTCCCGCGCGGTGCACAGGCAACCGCTTTCGGTGCGCAGGAGCAGCCCCGCCTGCATCAGCGCGCGACCGCCGGCGTTGACATGCACGACCTTGCCCTCGCCACTCACCAGGTAGACCGCGGCCCCCATCGCATCGACGGCGTCGCCGAGCGTGTCCGCCTCAATACGGTTCATCTCGATGATGTTGCCGATGGCGACGGCGCGGCGCACATGGGGGACAAGCAGCCCCATGCGCCGCTTCGATTCGTCACTGGCCGGACTGCGGCGTTCGTCGATCGTCGTGTTGAGGGTGGTCACCACGGTGCCGGATCGCTCGACCAGGGACCAAACGTTGTCGCCATAGCCTTGCGGTTTCGCCCACTCCAGATAGAAGCGCGTCTGATGGAATTGGCTCATCGGCATCATCCGGCTGACGCTCCAGACCTCGCCGATCTTCATCATCATGAGCGCCGGCACGAGCGGATTGAGCCGGACATATTTCTCGCAATAGAGGCGCGAATATTCCGGGTTGTCGCCGGAGATGAAATAGAATCGATGGGTCTGGGCGGCGACGTCGTGGGATACCAGCGCCGTTCCGGGGCCGCCGACGAATTCGCTGATCCGCCCGAGGACCTCCGGCCACAGGCCCGGATCGAGGGTGGCGTCGTAAATCGCCCCGGTAATGTCCAGCGCGCTTGCGTGGTCGTCGGGCATAGACGGCCCTCCTCTTCGGGTCATGCCGTGCGAGGCGCAGCCCCCCTCGTCTGCCATCCGGCGCGGGGCGGTTCTGTGAACCGGGCCACTGGACCCGGGCAGCTTTTGGCGGTATGAATTTAGCGGATGGACATTTTCATGAAATATCCTTCTTGTCAAATGGCGCCCTGATGGCAAGGCGCTATCAGCTCAAGAAACGGGCGGAGGATCGCGATCAGACCCGCGAGCGCATCCTCCAGGCGACCATGCAATTGCACGACGAGCAGGGCGTGGCGCCGACGACGTTCACGCAGATTGCCGAGCGCGCCGGTGTCGGCGCGGCGACCGTCTACCGGCATTTTCCCAAGCTCGGCGATCTGGTCATGGCCTGCGGGGCGCATGTCTGGCAGGAGATGCGCCCGCCGGTTCCCGACGCGGTCCGCGAGGTTTTTGCGGATGTCCGGACGCCCCACGACCGCCTCGTCCGCCTGGTCGAGGAACTTGACGGGTTCTACGGGCGCGGCGCGCTCCGCCTCGGACTGGCGGCGCGCGATCGCGAGCTGGTCCCGGCGCTGGATGGATTCCTCAATGCCGTCGAAGCGGGCGTCGAAGCGCTCGTCCGCGAAGCGCTCGACGGGGCGGACGCGCCTGAGCGGACGGTCCAGATGGTGCTCGGCCTGATGAGTTTTCCGGTCTGGCGGGCCTTCGGCCGCCTGAAGCTGCCGCCGGCGGAACGCGCCGGGATGAAGGTCAGGCTGCTGGAATGCGCGATGGCCGGCGCCGCATCGGAATGACCTGAAACAAAACGGCGCGCCGAAGCGCGCCGTTTCAAAACAGTCGCCCGGCGATCAGCCCTTGGGCTGCGGGACAATGCGGATATAGGGCTTCGGCTCCTTCCAGCCGGCCGGCCAGATCTTCTTGGCGTCGTCATTGTTGAGCGAGCCGGAGATGATGACGTCCTCGCCATGCTTCCAGTTGGCCGGCGTCGCCACCTTGTGCTTGGCGGTGAGCTGAATGGAATCGACGACGCGGAGGATCTCGTCGAAGTTGCGGCCGGTCGACATCGGATAGGCGAGCGTCAGCTTGATCTTCTTGTCCGGACCGATGACGTAGACCGTGCGGACGGTCTGGTTGTCGTTGGCGGTGCGCGGACCCGACGGATCGGCCGCGGCCGGCAGCATGTCGTAGAGCTTGGCCACTTTCAGGTCGGCGTCGCCGATCATCGGGAAGTTCGGGGCGGTGCCCTGGGTCTCCTCGATGTCCTTCGCCCAGCCGTCGTGGCGGTCGACGGGATCGGCGCTGAGGCCGATCACCTTGACGTTGCGCTTGTCGAAGTCGGGCTTCAGCTTGGCGACAACGCCGAGCTCGGTGGTGCAGACCGGGGTGAAGTCCTTGGGGTGGGAAAAGAGGATGGCCCAGGAATCGCCCAGCCAGTCGTGGAAGCGGATCTTGCCTTGCGTGGTTTCCGCCTCGAAATCGGGCGCGGTGTCGCCGATGCGAAGTGACATGACGGGTTACTCCTGTTCGATCGTGGGGCTGGCGGGCATGTAAGCGGCCGCTCCCGGCCGCTTCAAGGATGGTTATTCGCCCGGCCGGACGGGCGTGGAAAAGGAGTCCGGCGACGGGGCGCGCGGCGCACTCCCATTCCGCAAATGCGGTCAGGCGGCCGCCGCCGGCACCGACAGGTTGTCGAGCGAGGAGACGATGTGCTCGGCGAGGGCATCGACGATGGCCGAGGCCGGCCGGTTCCACGAGCGCACGATGCCGATGTCGCACATCGGCAGCCGTGGGAAGCCTTCGGCTTCGCTCAACACGCGCATGCCCGGCCGCAGCGCCGACTCGGCCAGCACCGTGACCGCCAGTCCGGCGGTCACTGCCGCCGCCGTCGCGGTCGAATTGGCGCTCTGGTAGAGGATGCGGTAGCGGCGACCGGCGCCGGTCAACGCTTCGACGGCCGCTTCCCGCCAGCGGCACGGCGGCTTGGAGAGCGCCAGCGGCAATATCTCCTGCTGCTCGGTGCCGTGGTGGCTCGACGCCACCCAGAGCAGCGGCTCCTGCCGGATGATATCGACGTTGGCTTCGCCGCAGTGCGTGACGATGGCGAGGTCGAGCTCCCCGTTGCGCGCCTGCTTGATCAGTTCGGACGACTGGTCGCAGATGACCGACACTTCGACGCGCGGATTGGAACGGGCGAAGCGCGCCAGCACCTCGGGCAGGAAGCGGTCGGCATAGTCGTCCGGCGTGCCGAGGCGCACGGCGCCGGACAGTTCGGTGTCGTCGAAGGCGGCGACGGTCTCGTCGTTGAGGCGAACCATGCGGCGGGCGTAGCCGAGCAACCGCTCGCCCTCCTCGGTCAGCCGCGAGGAGCGTCCATCGCGCGCGAAGACCGGTTTGCCGATCCGCTCTTCAAGGCGCCGCATCTGCATGGACACCGCCGACTGGGTCTTGAAGACGACCTCGGCGGCCTTGGTGAAGCTGCCGGTTTCGACGATCGCCACGAAGGTACGCAACTGGTCCAGGTCCAGCGTTGCCGCCATTTTCGGCCCCTCTTCATACATCAGCGAAAACGATGGTCACTATTAGAAACATTCGTTGGAATGATCAATAGCCGCCGTGCATATAGCGGGTGTCGCCGACACGTCAAACGACCGAATCTCCGGCCTGCCATGACCGGAACGGGCTCCGGCGACCGCGCAAAAGGAACACGACGATGGGCATCACCGAATTCACCGGAAGCACGCCGGCCACCACTGGCGGCAAGCTGCTGATCCTCGCACAGGCCGGCTTTGCCCGCCTTGCCGCCACGTGGCGTTCGGTGCGCAATCGCCGTTCGGTGGCCAGCCTCCTCGAATGGGACGACCGCATGCTGGGCGACATCGGCCTGACGGCAGGCGACGTGCGTTCCGCCCTCGCCTCCCCTCTCGGAGACGACCCGTCCTATCGCCTCGGCGTCATGTCGGTCGAGCGGCGCGCGGCCTTCCGCGCCACGGCGCAGGAAGCAAGGCGGGAAGCCATGCGCGCGCAGCAAATGCGAACGTCCGTGCGCTCGAAGAGCGAGACGCTGGCCGGCGCCCACACATCGACGCGACGGGTGCCGCCGCATCGTACGCTTGAGCTTTGAAGCGGAGCGACTGGTCCCCTGGAAGCTCCGACAACCTGGCCCGCCCGTGATTGGGCGGGCCTCTTTTCCTGACCCTAGCGGTTGCCGGTCGCCCCCGACACGGCCAGGGCCCCGGCGAAGCCGAGG
This sequence comes from uncultured Alphaproteobacteria bacterium, assembly GCA_963822975.1. Taxonomy (GTDB): domain Bacteria; phylum Pseudomonadota; class Alphaproteobacteria; order Rhizobiales; family Kaistiaceae; genus CAVSRC01. The sequence goes on along the minus strand of CAWGJV010000007.1, from coordinate 67,591 downwards.
AAGGCCGTGCCCAGGATGCGCTTCTGCCAGCGCCGGATCCGCGCGGACCGCTTCAGGCGTGCGCCGATGTGCGAGAAGGCGAGCGCCAGGAAGTTCACCCAGACAAGCGCCCCGATAGCGAAGATGGCGCCCAAGCTTGCGATCTGAAGCGGGATGCGGCCGACCGCCGGGTCGACGAACTGCGGCAGGAAGGCAAGAAAGAACAAGCCGACTTTCGGATTGAGGATGTTGATGGCCGCGCCCTGAAGCACGATGCGCCACGGGTTGACGCGCGAAGCAGAGCCGTCCGCGACGCCATCGTCATCGGCACCGCCCGTCAACGTCCGATAGCCCAGATAAGCGAGATAGGCGACGCCGAGCCAGCGGACGACCTCGAAGGCGATCGGCGAAACCTGGAAGATCACCGTGATGCCGAGCGCTGCCGCCGCAGCCTGGGTGACGACGCCGCTGAGCGTCCCCGCCGCCGCAAGCAACGCCTGCCGCCGGCCGCGCATGGCATTCGTGGCTATGTAGGCCATGTCCGGGCCGGGCATGAGATAGACGACCAGGCAGGCAGCGAGAAAGGTCCAGATCTGGTGAGGGATCAACACGGGCGCGCCGTTTCCTGATCGCACCAGCCCGGGCCATCTCCGAGGGAGAGGGCCCGTCTTGCCACAAACGGGCCGGTCAGGGAAAACCTGGCACGACCCGTAGTACGGGTATCGTAGCGGCGTACAAACAGACTGGCAATGCGGGTTTTGCTCCAATAGATGGATACCCCTTCCCGCGCGGCGCGCGCGTTCATTGCAAGGGGTCTTCCATGCAGGCTTGCGGACTCGATTTCGGAACGTCGAACTCGGCAATCGGCGTCATCCGCGACGGCGCACCGGTGCTGGTGCCGGCCGATGACGGCGCCGTGCTCTTCCCGAGCGCGGTGTTCTTCGACGCCGAGACGCCAGGGCGCGTTCTCTACGGCGATGCCGCGATCGCCGCGTCCGTCGGCCAGGTGGAGGGGCGGCTGCTCCGTTCGCTGAAGTCGATCCTCGGCTCCGCGTTGATCGAGGAGACGACGATGGTCGGCAAGACGCGCATGCCGCTGTCGCGGGTGGTGGAGATCTTCATCCGCCATCTCAAGCAGCGCGCCGAAGCCTATTCCGGCGCCGAACTGACGACGGTGGTCCACGGCCGGCCGGTTCACTTCGTCGACGGCGATGCGGCCGCGGACGCGCGCGCCGAGGAGACGCTGCGGGCGATCGCAAGGCGGGTCGGCTTCGCCGATGTCCGTTTCGTCTACGAGCCGATCGCCGCGGCGGCGCACTATGAACGGACGGTCGCCGCCGAAGAGTTGGTGCTCGTCGCCGACATCGGCGGCGGCACGTCCGACATGGCGCTGATCCGCGTCGGGCCGGGACGCCGCGCATTGGCGGACCGCGCATCGGACATCCTCGCCAGCGCGGGCGGGCGGGTCGGCGGCACGGACTTCGATAGCCAGCTCAGCCTGGCCAGTGTCATGCCGCTGCTCGGTCTTGGCACCACGCTCGTCGAGAAATCCCTGCCCATGCCGACGCGGCTCTACCACGAGCTGGCGACCTGGGCGTCGATCAACTTCGTCTACACCCATGCCAATGCCGCCGAAGCCCGCGAATTGCAGCGCGGCGCCAGCGAACCGGCGAAGCTCGCACGGCTCGCGGGCGCCATCGCCGGACGCCACGGCCATCGCATCGCCTTCGCGGTCGAGGCCGGCAAGATCCGTCTGGGCGAGACGCCGCAGACGCGGATCGCGCTCGATTTCCTGGAGGACGACCTCGCCGCCGAGGCCAGCCGCGCCGCCTTCGAGGCGGCGATCGCGGCGAAGACGGAACGGATCGGCGAACTCGCCAGAGCCTGCGTCAGCGATGCCGGCGCCCGCCTCGACCCGTCGCCACGGTGTTCCTGACCGGCGGATCGTGCCGGGTACCGGCGGTTCGCGAGGCGGTTCGCCGCGCGTTGCCGTCGGCACGGATCGCCGGCGATTCGGATCTCCTGTCGGTCGCCCTCGGACTGACGGAGGAGGCGCGGCGCTCCCGCTAGTGGGCCATCAGCACCGGCACCGTCATCGACGACAGGATGCCGCGGGTGGCGCCGCCGAGGAAGAATTCGCGCAGGCGGCTATGGCCGTAGGCGCCCATGACCAGCCAGTCGGCCGTCTCATCGGCGGCGAAGGAGAGGATCGTCTGGCCGACGTCGCCGGTCGAATTGCTCGATCTCGCGCACCTCGACGTGGAGATCGTGGCGGGCGAGATGGGTGGCGATGTCGGCGCCGGCGAGCTCGGTGGCGCTCTTCTGCGCCTCGCGGACGATCACCACCACCACTTCCTTGGACAGGCTGCAGCAGCGGCAGCGCGGCGCGCACGGAATGGGCCGCCGCGGCGCTGCCGTCCCAGGCGACGATGGCGCGGCCGGGCTTGAACTCCTTCACCCCGGCATAGGGGACGATCAGCGTCGGCGCGCCGGCCTGGAACAGGATCGCCTCGATCAACGCCTCGCGCATCGGCTCCGGCCTGTCCGGGTTCTGCTGGCCGATGACGACGAGGTCGCTCATCGCCAGGCCGCGGGTCACGCTCTCGAAGCCCTCGCCGCCGACCGACTCGCTCGTCCGCGCGGCATACTGGATGCCGGCGGCCGAGGCGGCCTTCTCGAAGGCGGCGGCGGCCGCCTTGGCGTCGTTGACCGCCTGATCGTGGGCGGCAACGATGAGGTCGGTGGGGAGCGGCGTGGTCATGGTGTAGACCGGCACGATCGGCTCGAAGGCGAGCGCCAGGCCGGTCAGGTGGGCGTCGAGCTGGCGCGCCAATATCGGCCGCGATCACGGTCGCACGGCGCTCGCCACCGAGATCGACGATGACGTGCATGTCGTTGATGGTACTGACCGCGTTCTTCATTTCACCCCTCCTGGATTGGCGATCAGGCTGGCGCGCCGGCGCATCGTCGCCGCATTGACCCCGATCAAACCACTGATGTCGCGTTCGCCGCGAATCTCAATAGGCGTAGGCTTCGAACATGCGGTCGATGTCGCCGTGCCACTCGCGCTCGTAGTCGCGCAGCACCTGATCGGCCGGCGTCATGCCGGTCGCTCGATGACTTCCTCCATCGACGACAGGAAGATCGGTCTCGTCGATGCCCTCGCCGTTCTCGTAGCCGCGCCGGGAGAGACCGCCGTGCGCCAGCGCCACGACATCGCGCCCGACATCGGCGACCGTGCGGCCGCGGATCGGTCGTGGCAAGCGCCGGTCTTCGGCACGGCAGTGCGCAGCGCCTCGCGCTCGGCCGGCCGTCCAGTCCTTGACGATCTGCCAGGCGCCATCGAGCGCGTCGGAATCGTAGAGCAGCCCGACCCAGAACGCCGGCACGGCGCAGATGCGCCGCCCGGGGCCGCCATCGGCGCCGCGCATCTCGAGATAGTTCTTCAGCCGCACCTCGGGAAACAGCGTCGAGAGGTGGTTCTTCCAGTCCGACATGGTCGGCCGCGCGTCGGGCAGGCTGTTGTCGAGGTTGCCGCTGAAGATAGCTGCGGAAGGTCGTGCCGGTGACGTCGTAATATCGTGTCGCCGCGCTTGACGAAATACATCGGCACATCGAGCGCCCAGTCGACATAGCGCTCGAAGCCGAAGCCGTCCTCGAAGGCGAAGGGCAGCATGCCGGTGCGGTCCGGATCGGTGTCGAGCCAGACCTCGGAGCGGTACGACTGGAAGCCGTTGGGCTTGCCCTCGGTGAAGGGCGAATTGGCGAACAGCGCCGTGACGATCGGCTGCAGCGCGAGGCCGACGCGCATCTTCTTCACCATGTCGGCTTCGTCGGAGAAATCGAGATTGGCCTGGATGGTGCAGGTCCGCAGCATCATGTCGAGGCCGTGGCCGCCGACCTTGGGCATGTAGGCGCGCATGATGTCGTAGCGCGACTTCGGCATGATCGGCGTTTCGTCGCGGCTCCACTTCGGCGAGAAGCCGGCGCCGAGGAAGCCGATGCCGAGCGGGGTGGCGCATTCGCGCACCTGCGCCAGATGGGCGTTCACCTCGCGGCAGGTCTGGTGGATGGTCTTCAGCGGCGCGCCGGAAAGCTCGAACTGGCCGCCGGGCTCCAGCGAGATGGCGCCGAGGCCGAGCGGATCGGTCAGGCCGATGATGCGGCCGTCGTCCTCGATCGGGTGCCAGCCGAGCAGCCCCTCCATCGCCTCCAGCAGGCGGCGGATGCCGCGCGGGCCCTCGTAGGGCACCGGCGTGTGGTCGGCGAGGTAGAAGCCGAACTTCTCGTGCTCGGTGCCGACGCGCCATTCGGCCTTCGGCTTGGAGCCCGATTCGAGCGTCTCGACCAGTTGGTCGCGGGACTCTATCGGCGTCGCGTCGGAGACGTCGCGGGCCATTCAGTGGCTTTCCGAGGGGCTAAGGTGTGGAACGGGCGGGCAGATTAGAACAGTCCGGGCACAGTGCAAGGGACCCTCAATGTGGGGCGGGCGCGGCGTTTCGCCAGTCCCCCAGCGCGGCCTGAACCAGGGCCAGCGCGGCGACGGCGGCGGTGTCGGCGCGCAGGATGCGCGGCCCCAGCGGCAGCGCGGTGACGAAGGCGTGCGCCCGCAGAAGCTGGCGTTCTTCCGCGGAGAAGCCGCCCTCCGGCCCGATCAGCACGGCGAGGGGTGACGGCGCCAGCCCCGACAGAATTGACAGGGGGTCGGCGCTCTCCTCGCCTTCGTCGCAGAAGATCAGCCGCCGGTCGGCCTCACGCTCCGGCCAGGTATCGAGCAGGTGGCGGAGCGCGACCGGCTCGTCGATCGCCGGCACCGTCAGGATGCCGCATTGTTCGGCCGCCTCGATGGCGTTGGATTCCATGCGTTCGAGGTTCACCCGGTTCACCTGGCCGTGCTGGGTGAGCACCGGCCGAAGCCGCCCGACCCCCATCTCGACGGCCTTCTGCACCATGTAGTCGAGGCGGGCCTGCTTCAGCGGCACGAAGAGATAGTGGAGGTCCGGATCGGCCGGCTGGGCGCGCACCGGCTCGCCGATTTCGAGGCTCCAGGCCTTGCGCCCGCCGCCGCGCAGGGTGGCCAGCCACTCGCCGTCGCGCCCATTGAAGACGAGGATGGTCGCGCCGTCCGACAGGCGCAGCACGTTGACCAGATAGTTGGCCTGGTTGCGGTCGAGCGAGGTCGTGCTGCCGCCGGCGATGCGGGTGCGCAGGAACAGCCGGATGGAGGTGGAATCGCGGGATGCCATGGCCCGCCTTCTAGCACGCGCCGTGGCGCTGGAAACCGCCCGGGCTTGACCGGCGCGGCCTCAGGCCTCACCTGTGACACCATGTCCGACGCCGCGGCCAATGTCGCCGAATACACCGTCTCCGAGATATCCGCCGCGCTGAAGCGCACGGTCGAGGACACCTATGGCTATGTGCGGGTGCGCGGCGAGATTTCCGGCTTCCGCGGCGTCCATTCCTCCGGCCACTGCTATTTCACGCTGAAGGACGACAAGGCGCGGCTGGAAGCCGTCGTCTGGCGCATGACGCTGCCACGGCTCAAGTTCAAGCCGGAGGAAGGCGTCGAAGTGGTGGCGACCGGCAAGCTGACCACGTTCGCCGGCCAGTCGAAATACCAGATCGTCATCGAGGCGCTGGAGCCGGCCGGCGTCGGCGCGCTGATGGCGCTGCTCGAAGCCCGCCGCAAGGCGCTCGCCGCGGAGGGTCTGTTCGCCGAGGCGCGCAAGCGCCCCCTGCCCTACCTGCCGCGCGTCATCGGCGTCGTCACCTCGCCGACCGGCGCGGTCATCCGCGACATCCTGCACCGCCTCGCCGACCGTTTTCCGACACGCGTGCTGCTCTGGCCGGTGCGCGTCCAGGGCGAAACCAGCGCGGCGGAGGTGGCGGCGGCGATCGCCGGCTTCAACGCGCTGCCTGCCGGTGGCGCGATCCCGCGGCCGGACCTGCTGATCGTGGCGCGCGGCGGCGGCAGCCTGGAGGATCTGTGGAGCTTCAACGAGGAGATCGTGGTGCGGGCCGCGGCTGCCTCGGACATCCCGCTCATCTCCGCCGTCGGTCACGAAACCGACTTCACGCTGATCGACCATCGCCGCCGACAAGCGCGCGCCGACGCCGAGCGCCGCGGCCGAGATGGCGGTGCCGGTCCGCTCCGAGCTGATCTCGGCGGTCGGCGATTTCGGCGCCCGGCTCTCCGGCGCCACGCAACGGCGCATCGAGACGGCACAGCGCGAGCTGCGCGCGGCGGCGCGGGCTTTGCCGCGGGCGGAGGACCTCTTCGCCATGCCACGGCGCATGTTCGACGAGTTGGCCAACCGGATCGGCCGCGCCCTTCTCCACAATACCCACGCCCACCGCAGCCAATACGAGCGGGTCGCGGCGCGGCTGTCGCCGGCCGGTCTCAACCGCATGACCGAACGGGCGCGCGAACGCCTGAACGGCGTCGTTCAGCGCAAGGCGCAATCCCTGGCAGGCAACCTCGAGCGGGCGAAGGCGCGGCTGGAGTCGCTGGCGAAGCTGCTCGACGTGGTCAGCTATCGCAGCGTGCTGGAACGCGGCTTCGCGCTGGTCAGCGACTTCGAGGACCGCGAGCCGATCCGCTCGGCCGCGGCGGTGCCCAGCGGCAAGGCGCTCGACATCGAATTCCACGACGGCCACGTGCGGGCCGTCTCCGGCGGCGCGACGACGCCGCGGCCGCGCAAGCGCCGCGCGCCGGACGACGGGTCGCAGGGCAGCCTGCTGTAGACGGCACCGGATGACCGGGCCCGGAAACGCCACCGTCTTTCGCAACCGGCGTGGCGCGCTCGCCGCCTATCTTGTCCTTGGCGCCTTCCTTGTCGTCTACGGCGTCGGCACCGGCGTGTTTCTGGTCGCGATGGACGATGCCGAAACCGCCATCCGGGCGGTGGGCGTCGGCCTCGCCGTCTTCGTGGTGTGGCTCGGATACTGGTTCGGCAGCCAGTCGTTGCGCCGGCTGATGGACGCCAACCCGCCCATCGTCGTCGGCCCGGACGGACTTCACGACCGCGCTGTCTCGCGTCGGCCGATCGCCTGGGGCGAAATCCGCGACCTGCATCTGTGGCGGGGCGGACGGGGCGCGGCGATCGTCGTGTTCGACCTCGCCGAAGGCGCTGCGGAGCGGGCTGGCGTGCGGCGCACCGTCAAGGCGACGGCATCGATCAACCGGCTTTTCGGCTACGGCTACCACGTGCACGCATTGGGCACCGACGCGACCGCCGAGCGGCTGGTGAACGCCATTGCCCCCTATGCCGAGGTGGCGGGCGCCGCCTGAGACCGCGCCGAAATCCGGAGTCGGTCGAATCGCTTAGCCGGCGTTCTTCAGGTCGAGCCGCATGACGTGGCGCCGGGTGCCGGTCATGCCGAGGTCGCGGAAACCGGCTTCGGCGAAGACCGGCACGAAGCCCATGAAGCGGAAGCTCGGCGACTCCGGATCGACCGGATAGGCCTCGACGACCGTCGCGCCGTTCCGGCGGGCGTGATCGACGGCGCCGGCAAGCAGGCGGCGCACCAGCCCCTCGCCGCGAGAGGCGCGCGGCACGTAGAAACACACCAGCGACCAGACGATCTCGCCCGGCTGGGCCGGCGGCCCGCCGAGAGCACGATGGGTCTCGCGCGGCGCGATCGACACCCAGCCGACCGCTTGACCCTTTCGATAGGCGAGCAGCCCGACCGGCGTGCCGGCATCGATACGCTCCATCATCATGCGCTTGCGGTCGGCCGGCGCCTGCAGCTTGGCCTCCGCGGCCGTGCGTCGCCAGACCATGCACCAGCAGTACTTGGGCGCGCCCGGCTGCGAGAAGAAGGCCTCGAAATCGGCCCTGTTGCCGTCGGTCACCGGGTGGAAGTCGAGATCGGCGCTGTCCGTCATGCCTGGACAATGCGGCCCGGCGGCGCCTCGCGCCACCCGATTCCGGCCATGCTCAGTTGCGCATGCTGAGCAGGTAGGCGGTCAGGTCGGCGATGTCGTCCGGCGGCACGATCAGGTTCGGCATGCTGGGATGAGGCGTTCGGAAGAACGCGAACAGCGCCAGCTCGGTCATGCCGGGATCGTTGGCGATGTCCTCGAAGGGCGGCGATTCCGGCCATGGGCTGTCGTAATGCCCGGCGCGGACCTCGTGGCATTCGGCGCAGTTGGCCTCGGCATAGGCCTGTCCGCGCGCCGTGTCGCCGCGCTCCTGCGCCAAAGCGGCGACCGGAGCGAGCAAGACCAGGCCAACAAGTGCAGAGGCGAACGCGCTTCGCATCGTGCAAGGGTGACACGCCGGCCGGGCGCGGCCTTGATGCAGATCAGTCCGGCGTCTTATCGCCTGCCCGTCCCGCGGATCTCGCTCATCGTCCGCTGCGGCGTGATCGCCTCCGGGTCGAAGGCGAGATCGATGATCGCCGGCTTGCCGGAGGCAACGCAGCGCTCGAAGGCATCGGCGAAGTCCTCGGTCCTGGCGACACTCTCGCCATGGCCGCCGCAGGCACGGGCAAAGGCCGCGAAATCCGGGTCGACCAGATCGGTGGCGATGTGGCGATCGGGATAGTCGCGCTCCTGGTGCATGCGGATGGTGCCGTGGATGCCGTTATTGACGACGACCACGACGATGTTGGCGCCGGCCTGCGCGGCGCTCACGAATTCCTGCATGGTCATCTGGAAATCGCCGTCGCCGGCGAAGCAGACAACCGGGCGGTCGGGGTATTTCAGCTTGGCGGCCAGCGCCGCCGGCAGGCCGTAGCCCATGGACCCGGACGTCGGCGCGAGCTGGGTGCCGGGCCGGCGATGGCGGAAGAAGCGGTGGACCCAGACGGAGTAGTTGCCGGCGCCGTTGGTGATGATGGCATCGTCGGGCAGCCGGCCGCGCAGCCAGGCAACGATCTCGCCGAGTTGCACCGGACCCGGATTGGGGCGCGGCGTCGACCAGGCGAGATAGGCCTGGCGGGCCGCCTCGGCCGCGCCGGTCCAGCCGATCTCGTTCGGCGGCTGCAGCCCTTCCAGCGCCGCCACGAAGGCAGTCGGGCTGGCGTTGATGGCGAGCGTCGGGCGGTAGAGCCGGCCGAGTTCCTCCGCGCCGGGATGGACGTGAACCAGCGTCTGTTTCGGCTCGGGTATGTCGATCAGCGCGTAGCCGGAAGACGGCATCTCGCTCATGCGGCCGCCGATGAGAAGCAGCAGGTCGGCGGCTTTCACGCGCGCCGCGAGGTCCGGATTGATGCCGATGCCGACATCGCCGGCGTAGTTCGGGTGATCGTTGTCGAAGAGGCCCTGACGGCGGAGCGAACAGCCGACCGGAAGCCGGAAACGCTCGGCGAATCGCCTGAGGCCGGCGACCGCCGCCTCGTTCCAGCGCGAGCCGCCGGCGATGACGAAGGGCGCCTTGGCCCGCCACAGCATCTTTTGCAGTTCGGCCATCTGGGCGAGCCCCGGATGGGTCTCCACCTGGGTCCACGGCGCGGGGTTGGCTATCGCCGTCCGGTCGCGCAGCATGTCCTCGGGCAGCGACAGCACGACCGGTCCGGGCCGACCGGAGGTCGCCTCGTAGAAGGCGCGACTGACGAATTCCGGCACGCGGTCGGCGGAGTCGATCTCCTCGATCCACTTCGCCATCTGCCCGTACATGCGGCGGAAGTCGATTTCCTGGAAAGCCTCGCGGCCGCGCATCGAGCGCCCGACCTGCCCGATGAACAGGATCATCGGCGTCGAATCCTGGCGACCGACATGGATGCCCGACGAAGCGTTGGTGGCCCCCGGCCCGCGCGTGACCATGGCGACGCCCGGCTGGCCGGTGAGCTTGCCCCAGGCCTCGGCGGCCATTGTGGCGCCGCCCTCCTGCCGGCAAAGCGTGACGGCTACCTTCGAGTCGTACAGCGCGTCGAGCAGGGCCAGATAGCTCTCGCCGGGCACGCAAAAGACCCGCTCGACGCCGTTCTGTTCCAGCGCCTCGACAATCAGCCGAGCGCCCGTCTTGCCGCCACTCATGCCCGCCTTGCCCTCTCTGCCGGTGGCACGCTTAGCAAGCCGCCGCTCAGATGTCGCTGACCGTGACGACGCGGAAGGTGTTCAGGTCGCCGTCCTCATCGCGGATCGAGACGTATTCCCCGGGTGCGAAGCGGTGAGTGGAGAGCTTGAAGCCGCTTTCGTCTCCCTCGTCGCCGTCGATATCGTAGTGAAAGCCCCAACTGCCGCCGGGCCTGTGGACGAGATGGCCGATATCCTCCTCCTCGCCGCCCCAGCTGCGCACCACCCGGCATTGGGCGCGATGCTTCTTCCAGGCCTCGGCGTCGAGATGGCCCTCGGCGTCGAGTGGCGCGGTGAAGCGGTAATAGTGGCGGTCGCTGCCGTCGGGAAATTCCGGCGTGCGGGCGAGATTGAGCCGGATGGTCTTGAGGCCGCTTTCAGTCATGTCCGTCTCCGGATGGTGGTCGTGGCGCGCAGAGCCTACAAACCGCCGGGGCTGCGTGCCAGTCAGGAATTCCCCTGATGTGCCGCAGCCTGTAAGATTGCCGCGGCTGACCGAAGGAGACGCGTGTGGGTGTGGCGGACCGGGTTGTTCCTGCGATTTGCGGGATTGTCGGCTTTTTGATGAGCGCCGCGGCTGGATTCGCCCAGGACGTCGGCGAAACGCTCGACTATCCGACGACCGTGTTCGCCAATGGCGCTCGCAGCGCCGCGGTGACGGTCGGCGACCTGACCGCGACCGTGCGGCTCGAACGCGGCGCCAGGCCCGATCCCGACAAGGACAAGGTGTGGCTGGAGGTCAGGGTCGCCGGGCGCAAGGTCGTGCAGGCTTCCGCGCCGGACGCCGGCTTCGATGTCCCCGAAGCGGAGGCCAGCATTGCCGAGATCGACCCGACCAATGCTCATCCCGAAGTCTTTTTCTCGGCCTATACCGGCGGCGCGCATTGCTGCAGCAACGTGACCGTCGCCGAAGAGCATGACGGCAAATGGGTGGCCGTGCCGATCGGCGAGTTCGACGGCGACGGCGGCTACCTGCAGGACCTGGACGACGACGGGCTGGCGGAGATCGTGGCGGTCGACGGCCGCTTCCTCTACGCCTTCGACTGCTACGCCTGCAGCGCGCCGCCGCAGGTGATCTTCACGGTGCGCAACGGCGCCATGCTGGACGTTTCGGCAGACCCGCGCTACCGGGCGGCGCAACGCGACTGGCTGATGCAGCTCGAGGACTCGGTCGACCCGAAGGAGAAGTGGACGTCGCCGGGATATCTGGCCGGATGGGTGGCCGCCAGGATCCGCGTCGGCGAAGGCGCCGCCGCCTGGAGCGATCTCATGTCCCATTGGGACTTTCGCCACGATCCCGGCGAGGAAACCTGTCTCACCGGCGACGATATCGAGAACTGCCCGAAGGACCAGAAGAAGGTGCTGAAGTTCCCCGACCGGCTGAAGCTGTTCCTCGACCGGAACGGCTATCGTTTCTGAGCCGGCGACCGATCAGGCGACGAGGTAGGCCTCGCTCTTGGACAGCCAGGCGGCGAACTGGTCGCTGGCGACCGGCTTGGAGAAGTAATATCCCTGCAGGCTGTTGACGCCGATGTCGCGCAGGATGGCGACCTGCTCCTCGGTCTCGACCCCTTCGGCAACCGTCTTGAAACCGAGCTTGTTGGCAAGTTCGACCACCGCGTGGACAATCATCCGCGATCCGTCGTCCTTGCCGATGCCACGCACGAAACTGCGGTCGATCTTGAGGGCGTTCAGCGGCAGGTCCTTGAGCAGCGACAGCGACGAATAGCCGGTGCCGAAATCGTCGATCGAGATGCCGACCCCGTACTGGCGGACCATCTCGAGGTTCTTCTGGATGATCTCCAGGTTCTTGAAGATGGTCGAACTCGGTGATCTCGATGTTGATCAGCCGCGGATCGATCCCCGACTTGTCGATGGCTGAGATCAGGCGGGCGCCAAAAGCCGGGTCGCGGCACTGAACCGGCGAAATATTGAGCGCCACCGGCACCACCGCCTTGTGCTGTCCGGCCCATTTGCAGATCAGGCCGCAGGCCTCCTCGAGCAGCCAGCTGCCGAGATGGGCGATCTCGCCCGATTCCTCGGCGATCGGAATGAACTCGTCGGGAGCGATGACCTTGTTGTTCAGGTCGCGCCAGCGGGCGAGGCCCTCGGCGCCGACGATCTTGCGGGTGTTGGCGTCGACGATCGGCTGGAAGACGAGATAGAATTTGCCGCTGGTGATGTCGCCCGGCATGCTGCTCTTGAGCGCGTGACGCGCCTTCACCGCGGCGTCCATGCGCGCGTCGAAGAAGTTGATCGATCCCTTCTTGCTGGCCTTGGACTTGTACATCGCCATGTCGGCGTGGGTGACCAGCACATCGGCGCTGGAATTGTCTATCGGGAAGACCGAGATGCCGATGCTGATGCTGACGTCGACGCGAACGTCGTCGAGATCGACAATGGCGCTGATGCTCCTGGAGATCTTCTCGGCGATCTCCATGGCATCGTTGGCCGAACGCAGGTTGGTAGCAAGGACGGCGAATTCATCGCCGCCGATGCGCCCGATCGAATCCGTCTCACGCAGTTGGTGGCGCAGCGTGTCGGCGACCGCAACGAGCAGCTCGTCGCCGGTCTTGTGGCCGAAGACGTCGTTGATCTCCTTGAAGCGGTCGATGTCGAACATGATCACCGCGCAGGCGATCTCCGAGCGCCGCGCCTGCACCAGGGCGGACTCGAGCTGTTCGAAGAAGGCGCGTCGGTTGAGCAGTCCGGTCAGCGAGTTGGTGCGCGCCAGACGAACCAGCTCCGCCTCCGCCTTCTTGCGTTCGATGGCGTAGCGGATGGCGCGCAGCAGCGTCCGCGGCTGAATGTCGGACTTCTCGATGTAGTCGCTGGCGCCGACATTCAGGGCTTCCGCGGCGAGCGTCAGGTCGGCCAGGCCGGTCAGAACGATGATCGGCACCGACGGGACCACGCCACGGAGCGTGCGCAGGCCGTCGAGGCCCGTCGAGTCCGGAAGGCCCAGATCGAGGAGAACCGCGTCGGGTGCCAGGCCGCCGCCGGTCAATTGGCTCATGCCCTGGGTCAGCGATTTCGCCGAAACGACCTCGCAACGCGTGTTGGCGTCGCCGCCAGCCTCGCGTAGCGCGATCTCGGCCAGACGCCGGTCGCCGGGGTTATCCTCGATGAGGAGAACCGTCAGAGAGCGCGCAATGCTCTCAGTCATACCCTCTCCTGTTTCCCGCGCCGGTTGCCATCATGGTAACCTGACTACTGTGAACCAGAAGTTCTCAATCGAGCGGACGACATGCATGAAGCCGGCGAAGTCTATCGGCTTCGAAATGAAGCAGTTGGCGTGGGCCTCGTACGACTTGATGACATCGGCCTCGGCCTCTGACGAGGTGATGATCACAACCGGGATCGTCCTCAGGTCCGGATCCTCCTTGATCCTTGCAAGCACCGTGCGGCCGTCGATACCCGGCAGGTTGAGGTCGAGGAGAATGAGATCCGGGCGGATCGCCTGCGCGTAGGCGCCGCGGCGGTGCAGCAGGTCGAGCGCCGCATCGCCGTCCATCACGGAGGTGAGGTGGTTGGCGACCTTCGCCTCCTTGAGCCCCTCGACGGTCAGACGGATGTCGGCGGGGTTGTCCTCGACGAGAAGAATTTCGACCGGCCGTGTGCGCGCGTGCATCGTCATGCGGGGGAATCCTGTTCCGGCAGGGTGAAGATGAAGACCGAGCCGCCGCCCGGATTGGGCTCGACGCGGATCTGGCCGCCGTGGCGCTCGACAACCATCTTGCACACGGAAAGGCCGATGCCGGTGCCCGAGAAACGGTCACGGGCGTGCAGCCGCTTGAATATCTCGAACACCTTGTCCTTGAAGCGCGGGTCGATGCCGATGCCGTTGTCGGCGACGGCGAACTCCCACATGCGCCCGGCCGGCCGCGCCGAGATGCGAATGCGCGGCGGCGCCTCCGCCCGGTACTTCAGGGCGTTCTCGATGAGGTTCACGAACAGCCGCTCGACCTGCCCGACGTCGGCCTTGATCTGCGGCAGCTCGCCGACATCGACCTCGGCGCCCAACTCGGCGATGGGTCCGGCCAGCGTGCGCAAGACAGCGTCGACGACGGCGCGCGCGTCGAGCGTCTCGAGCGTCAACGGATTGTTGCCGGCGCGGGAATAGCCGAGCAGGTCGTTGATCAGCCGCTTCATGCGCGCCGCGCCGTCGACGGCGAAGGCAATGAACTCCTGAGCCTCGTCGTCGAGCTGGCCGTCGTAGCGCCGTTTGAGGAGGTCGAGATACGAGCCGATCATGCGCAGCGGCTCCTGCAGGTCGTGCGATGCGATGTAGGCGAACTGCGCCAGTTCCTGGTTCGAGCGGGTCAGCTCCCGCGACTGCGCCACGAGCTTGTCTTCCCGCTCGGCAATCTCACGCAGCATCGCGTCGAGCGAGCGGGCAAGCGCTCCGGTCTCGTCGCGCCGCCGCTTCAGGTCGCCGATCTCCACGTCGCGCCGGCCCGAGGCGATCTGTCCCGCGGCGACGGTCATCCGCTGGATCGGCCGCGCGACGGCGCGCGCCATCACGATCGCGAAAACCACGCCGGCGAGGATGAAGCCGAGGGCGACCAACAGCACGTAGTTCGCCTGTTCGCGGGCACCGGCGAGAACAGCGTCCGCGGGCAGCATCGCCGCGATGACGATGTTGCGATCCACCTGGTTCGGATCGAAGTCGACCCGCATGGCGTGCGCATAGAATTGCCGGTCGCCCAGGCGCACCGCACCGTTGAACGACCGCTTGTCGCCGGCGTAAAGCGGAGCCAGTTCGGGAACGTCGTCCTGCAATCGATCGCCGCGGCCGAAATCGAAGCCGAACGTCTTGAGCGGGTCGGGCGCGCTCAGATAGTCGCCGTCGCTGTTGGTCACGTAGATGAGGTCGCCGGGGCCGATCGCCTCACGGATGGCCCCGAAGAACTGCGAAACGTCGATATTGAGAACGATCATCGCCTGGGCGCGACCGGCGTCGTCGAATACCAGCGTGCCGGTTCGCACGGTCGGCTGGAAGGGCATGGCGATCTGACCACGCTCCTGATTGAGATCGATCGCGGAGACGTAGACCTGCCCCCTGCCGAGCGCCGCGATTGCCTTGAAATAGGGCCGATCGCCCTTTTCCTGGAGATCGGCCGGCGGCATGTTCTGGACCACGCCGCCGCGGTTGCGCTCGACCCGGATGATTTCCTGGCCGTCGCCGGCCAGGCTGATGAGGCGCGCCTGATAGTATTCGGGCCAGGTGGAGAGCATGGCCTCGAGAGTCTCCGTCAGCCGATCCCGCCACGCCGCGCCGGACGGGTCGGCGCCTTGCGCGCGCGGATCGGCGACGGCCCTGGCCGTCGCCGGAAGGCGCTCGATCAGTTCGGTCTGCCGGAGGGCGAAGTCGATCCGGGCGGTGAAGCGCAGCGAGGCGGTCCTGACCGACAATTCCAGCGCCCCCAACTGCGTGGCGATCAACGCCGTCACGCCGGCCTGGTACATGAGATAACTGATGGTCCCGGACATCACCGTCCCCAGGACGATGGTCCAGAAGGTCGTGCGGCCGGCCAGGCCGAAGCCGCCGGCGAAATCGAGCCAGCGGCGCAGCAGGCTCGGTCCGGCGACCGCCTTTGCTGCGGTCCGACTTTCGAACCTGCCGCTCGGCTTGGGCTCAGACAGGACGTCCAAAGCAGTTGTCATCCGTTCTTCAGACACACCTGTTGCGCCGCAATCGACTATTCTTGATTCCGGCAGATTAAGAATCATGCAACTTGAGGCCGAAAAACCGATAACGACTTTGTGAACAAGTTGCTTTGACTTGTATACAAGAGGCCCGGGATGCCTTCTATTTCGGCGAGTTGCGGGCCGTATTTGGCCCCGATAATTGGATTGGCCGGCAAACGGCTGGATGCTTGCGGAGAACGAGAGTCTACATGGCCAGAAACGAGCCGGTGTTTGACACCGCAACGCCGGTTTGCCCGCGCTGCCTGAAGCCGTTGCCGCTGTGCGTCTGCGACGAAATCCGCCCGATCGCCAGTCGCATCGGGCTGCTGATCCTTCAGCATCCGCAGGAGCAGGACCGCTATCTCGGAACGGCGCGGATCGCCGCGGAGCATTTCGCCGGCGCCAGCTTCCGGGTGGGCCTGTCGTGGCCCAGTCTGGCCAAGGCGCTCGGGCGACCGGCCGACCCTCAGCGCTGGGCGACTCTGTTCCTGGGCTCGGCCCGGGTGGCCGATTTCCCGCCGGGACAGGAGATTGCGGTGCTCGACCGCAAGGGCAAGACGGTGACGGACCGGTCCGGCGATCTCGCCAACATCGAGGGCATTATCCTGCTCGACGGAACCTGGAGCCAGGCGAAGACCCTGTGGTGGCGGAATCCGTGGCTCCTGAAGAGCAAGCGCATCGCGCTGGCGCCGCGGCGACCCTCGCTCTACGGCCGATTGCGCCGCGAGCCGCGGCGGGAGGGACTGTCGACCATCGAGGCGGCCGGTCTGGTCCTCAGCCGGCTGGAGCAGCGACCGGAGATCGAAACCGAGTTGCTGAAGACGTTCGGCCGGATGCTGGAGCGCTACCGGGCGGCGCTGCGCCAGCCGGCGGCGGGTTGACCGCGATCAAACCGGGTCGTCCTGCCGGCGGCGAGAATGAGCGGCAGCAGAGGGATCACCCGCATGCCATTCAACGATCGCAAGGATGCGGGGCTCAGGCTGGCGGCGGCGCTCGACGGCTACAGATCGGCACGCCCGGTCGTCCTCGCCCTGCCGCGCGGCGGCGTTCCGGTTGCCGTGGAGATTGCCGTCGCCCTCGAAGCACCGCTCGATCTCGTCCTCGTCCGCAAGATCGGGGTTCCCTCCCAGAAGGAACTGGCGATGGGCGCGGTGGTCGACGGCGACCGCGCCAGCATCGTGCGCAATGAAGACGTCATCGCCGCCGCCGGCATCAGCGACGCCGTATTCGACTCGGTCTGCCGTTCCGAACTGGCCGAGATCGAACGACGACGACGCGTCTATGTCGGCAACCGGCCGCCCGTCGCCATCGTCGGGCGGACCGCAATCGTCGTGGACGATGGCCTGGCGACCGGGGCCACCATGCGCGCGGCGCTCCGCGCCGTCAGGGCGCGCGGTCCGGAACGGCTGGTGATGGCGGTCCCGGTGGCGCCAAACGACACGCTCGCCGAGATGGCGCGGGAGGCGGACGACATCGTCTGCCTGGAGGCCCACGAAATGTTCGGGGCCATCGGCAGCTACTACGCCGATTTTCGTCAGATCCCCGACGAGGAGGTGATCGCGGCGCTTGCCGCTGCCGACCGTCCGGGTTGACGGCGATCAATGACGGCGGCTGCAGCGCGGTCCAGATTTGAGATTGATAACCTCTCACGAGGAGGAAGATGGCGATGTTCTGGGAAGCGTTTCCGTTTGTATTGCTCGCGGTGCTGATCGTGCTGCTGCCGATCGGCGTCATGGGGCTGACGGCCAGCCAACTGTCGCGGGAGCAGCGGACCAGCTACCTGGCGCTCTACGGCGCGGTCATTTTGCTTCTGGTGGTGCTCGTCGCCGACGTGCGCGGCGCCTTCGGCAGTCGCCTTGCGGTCGATCTCGTTCTGTTGCTCGGCGGCTTCGGGCTCGGCACCTATATCGCCAGCATCTTCGGGCTGCGCTGGCCGTACCGCCCACAGAAGTGACGCGGACGGGCCGGCCCGGCCGCGTGGCTAGGCGCCCCAGGTGCGATCGAGCAGGCCAAGCCAGTTTGCCGACGTGATCTTGCGGACAAGCGGCGCGCCGTAGCCGTGCCGCCGCATCGCGGCGACGAGGTTCGGGAGGCCCGCCGCGTCGCCGATGGCTTTCGGGATCACCGCGCCGTCGAAGTCGGAACCGAGCGCCACGCCGTCTTCGCCGAGACGCTCGATCATCGCGTCGAGATGACGGAGCATAACCTCGAGATCGGTGTCGGCATTCATGGCGCCATCGGGACGCAGGAACGCCGCCGCGTAGTTGAGGCCGACAACGCCTCCGGATTCACGGATCGCGTCCAGCTGCCTGTCGGTCAGGTTGCGGGGCGTCGGGCAGATGGCGTGAACGTTGGAATGGGTCGCGACCAGCGGGGCGGAGGTGGTCGCAGCGACGTCCCAGAACCCTTTCTCGTTGAGATGCGAAAGGTCGATCATGATGCGCAGCCGGTTGCAGGCGCGCACGAGATCCTTGCCGAGATCGGTTAGGCCCGGACCGATGTCCGGTGAGCCGGGGAAGGTGAACGGCACGCCGTAGCCGAAGATGTTCGGGCGGCTCCAGACGATGCCGAGGGAGCGGAGGCCGGCGGCATGCAGGACGTCAAGCATGCGGAAATCGGGGTCGATGGCCTCGGCGCCCTCGATGTGCATCACGCACGCCAGCGCCTTGTGCCGCATCGCCCGACGGATCGCGGCCACGTCGCGACAGATCGCGATGCGGCCTTCGCTGTTTCGCTCCAGCCGGGCGAGAATCGACGCCATCCTGATCGTGGCCGCTTGCGCGGTTTCCAGCGACAGGGGCGGCGGAACCGGATCGTCGGTGACGCCGGCATCGGCTGCGGCGGGCCGTGGGGAGCGGCGCTCCGACGGGACGAAGATGGCGCACAGGCCGCCCGCGAGCCCTCCGGCGAGCGCGCGCGGAAGGTCGACATGGCCGCGGTCGTCGCCGCCGATGAACCGGTCTTCGACCGAGGGGCGCGGGTCGCGGAAGAGGCGGAGAAGCGCGTCGTTGTGTCCGTCGAAGACGGGAACGGGCGAGGAAGCGGGCATCGACTGGTCCGGCGCGGGGGGATCGACCGAGGTCGGGGGCGGGAGTGGCAGTATGCCATCCTCGGCGCCGAATGCGATGCCCGGCGAAGCCACCGCGGTCGTGGCGCAAGGAGAGATGGTACAGCTGGTTGGGCTTGAACCAACGACCTACGGATCCACAATCCGCCGCTCTACCAACTGAGCTACAGCTGCCTGTCTTGCCGGCGGGCGGAAACTAGGATCATTGGCGGGGCGGTTCAAGAAAAAAGCCGGCGCCAGGGGCCGGCTCCGACGAAACGGCCCGCAGCGCTTTCCGCCTCCGGGCCATCCCGCTACTTACGATCGAAGGTCGTCAGGCGACCTTCAGCTCCTTGAAAGTCTTCTCGACCTTCTCGGTCACCGGCTTGGTGGCGCTGGTGACATACTTCTCGCCAAGCTCCTGAAGCTCCTTGAACTGAGCGGTCACCGCGTCGAACTGCTTGCGGGCGAAGGCCGACTGAAGCTCGATCACTTCGGACATCGTCTTGGCGCCGAACATGTCGCGGGCCAGCGCGAACGAAGCGTCGCTGTTGGTCTTGGCGGCGTCGAGAGCCTTCACACCGATGGCGAAGGCGCCCTCGCGGGCATTCTCGAACGTCTCCTCGACGAGCCCGGTGGCATCCTCGGAAGCGCTCTTCATCTTGGCATAGGCCTCACGGGCCTGGGAAACCGACTTCTCGGCCAATTCGCGAAACGCGACAGGGACGTCGAAGGTCGGGGTGGGGAAGGAGAACGCCTCGAAGGGGGCCGTGGTCTTCGTGGTCTTGGTGGTCTTTGCGGTTGTCATGGTCGTTGTCCCTTGCATTTCTCTGGTGCCCTGTGATCGGCGGTCAGACCCCGTCCGGACACCGCTTCTCAATCTGATGACCCATATATAGGCAGGCTTTTTGTGCATTGCAACAAAAATATTGCAACGCACAAGAATCCCCCCGGAATCCGGGATGCAATCGCCGGTGAGTGCCTCGAGTGGGTTACTTCTTGCCCTTGCCGGGCGCCGTGGCGGCGGCGCGGCCGACCATCACGCCGATCTGCTGGCTCTGTGCGACGGCGGCGGCCACGCGCTTCTCGACATATGCCTTCTGGAGGGCGGCGACCTCCTCCACCGTCCGCGCCCGGGCGAGCTTCTGGGCAAGCTCGAAGGAGGCGGCGATGTTCTCCTCGGCAAAGGCCAAAGCCTGCCGGCTGACGTCGGCAGCGCCCTCGCCGATCGTCCGCGTCGAGCCCTCCGCCGTTGAAACGGCCTTGTGGGTGGCTTCGAGGAACTGATCGAAGGCGCGCCGGGCCTGGTCGACCGTGCGGTCGGTGGCCTCACGCAAAGCATCGGGGATTTCGAAGCGGGTTGGCTGTTTCATGACGGAGCCTCCTGTACCATGCCCACCGTCGCCACAATGTAGGACGGGGGCGGCGCTATGCCAAATACCGGGTTAACCGTGGCCGCAGATCGGGTTCCGATGGCGTCCCCGGAGCGTGGACCCTCTCGAAATTCGACTGTATTAACATATCGTTAAGTTGTGAGGCGGCGGTCACGCGCCGGGGCGTTCGCGAGGACGGGCCGACCGTATGAACGGCAAGACCTATCCCTATCTCGACCTGGTCGCGTTTGCTCCGATCGGCGAGGTGCTGCTCGCGCCGGTTCCCGCTTTCGTTTTCAGCGGCGACGGGGCGCGGGTGCTGTGGGCCAATGCCGCCGGCGCCGCTTTCTTCGGCGAGCGCCGCATGGGCGATCTCCTCGACCGCCGCCTGTCGGGGCTCAATCCGCTGAAGGCCCAGGTGGCGCGCCTGGCGCGACTGCTGCCGACCGAGACGCCGCGGCTGGAAATGCTGCGCGTCGGCCAGGGCGTCACCTTCACCACGATGGCGGCGGCCTGCCGGCGCATCAACCTCGCCGACCGCACAAGCGCCGTTCTTGCCGTCGCTGCCGCCGGCGGGTCGTCGGAGTCTCTGGTGACGCGCGCCGAGCAACTGGCCGACGTCATCGCCGGGGACGACTGTCTGGCGGCGGTGATCGATCGCGACGGCAAGGTGCTGGGTGCGTCGGGCGGCTACGACGAACTGGCGCCGGCGGAGCGTGCCATCGACGCGCTCATCGAAGCCGCGCGCAGCGCGACCAACGGAATCGCAAAGCGCCCGCTGGTCCTCGGCCGCAACGAGCGCCCCGCCGGCGCGGCGCGTTTCACGGCTGGCGGCCGGGACTGCTTCCTGCTCATCGTCGGTCCGGTCGAGGCGGTTCAGGTCCAGCCGGCCGCGCAATGCCGTCCCGACGCCGGAACCCGGACCCGAGCCGGAGCCGGAGCCGGTGATTGCCGAACCCGCCGTCGCGTTGCCCCCCCCTGCTCCGCCGAAGCGCGAGCCGGTCATCCGCTTCCTGTTCGGGCTGGACCGGGAGCGCCGCGTTTCCTTTGTCTCGCCGAAGCTCGCCGAGATCGTCGGCGCATCCCATGGCGCGATCGCCGGCAAACTCTGGCAGGCCGTGTCCGACGCGCTCGGTCTCGACCCGGATGGATCGGTCCGCGACGGGCTTGCCGCGAATCGCGGCTGGACGGCGCATGTGCGCTGGCCGGTCGAGGGTGGGGAGACCATCGCCGTCGATCTCAGCGGCTTCCCCGTCGCCGGCGGAGACGAGGTGCATGGCTTCGGCCTGTGCCATCCGACCGATCGCCAGCCGGACACCCGGGCGCGCCGCCTCAGCCTGTCCGACATCGCCGAGTCCCCGGCACCCGCCCGGACCGTTCCGCCGCCCACGCCGGTGGCGAGCGAGCCGCCCCGCGAGGCAATTGCCGAGCCCCGGGCCGGAGGTGCCGCAGGCGCCACCGGCCG
Source organism: uncultured Alphaproteobacteria bacterium (assembly GCA_963822975.1). Classification (GTDB taxonomy): domain Bacteria; phylum Pseudomonadota; class Alphaproteobacteria; order Rhizobiales; family Kaistiaceae; genus CAVSRC01. The sequence goes on along the minus strand of CAWGJV010000007.1, from coordinate 46,016 downwards.
AGGAGCGGCCGCCGCTGCGTGACGTCGACCTCGACGATGTCGCACGCAAATCGATCGAGGAAGGCGTTCGCTTGCGGGGAGCCGGCGAAGCGCCATCGCCGTCGAATGTCGTCCGTCTGCCGGGCGCGGCCGCGCGACCGCCGGCGGAGCGGCTGAGCGGGACGGAACAGGACGCCTTCCGCCGGATCGCCGAGACGCTCGGCCGCAGGCGCCGCGAACTCGCGGCGCGCTCGGAGGAGCCGCCGGCAAGCAGCGAGCCGGCTTCAGACAAGGCCGAGGCGAAGGCGCCGTCCGACGAGATCGATACGCGCATTCTCGACCGCCTGCCGCTCGGCCTCGTCGTGTTCCGCGATCGCAAGACGCTGTTCGCCAATCGGACGCTGCTCGATCTCGCCGGCTACGAATCCCTCGCCGCCTTTGCCGAGGCCGGCGGCGCGGAGGCGATCTTTCCCGGCGGCGCCGAAGGCTGGGCGGGCGGCATCGCGGAAAGCGGCGGCCGGCTGAAGATGCGCCGCCACGACGGCGACGTGGTGCCGGTGGAGGTGCGCCTCAACGCGGTGAACTGGGCCGGGGCGACGGCGCTGATGCTCTCGATCAGCCCGCGGCGCGATCGCGCCGACGAGGACGAGGAGACGCTGGTCGGCGAGCTGGCCGCGGCGGAAGCGCGCGCCGACGAACTGGCGGCGATCCTCGATACCGCCACGGACGGCGTCATCGTCATCGACCGCGCCGGCAAGATCGGCAGCATGAACCGCGCCAGCGAGGCGCTGTTCGGCATCGACGCCAGCGAATATCTCGGGCGCCCGTTCACGGCGCTGCTCGCCGAGGAAAGCCACCGGCCGGCTCTCGACTATCTCGACGGCCTCGCCTCGAACGGCGTGGCGAGCGTGCTCAACGACGGCCGCGAGGTCATCGGCCGGGTGCCGCAAGGCGGGCTCATCCCGCTGTTCATGACCATGGGCCGGATCGGCAAGGGCGAGACCTTCTGCGCGGTGCTGCGCGACATCACCCACTGGAAGAACGTCGAGGAGGAACTGGTCGCCGCGCGCCGCTCCGCCGAGGCCGCCAATGCCCAGAAGTCGGATTTCCTCGCCAAGATCAGCCACGAGATCCGCACGCCGCTCAATGCCATCATCGGTTTCTCGGAAGTGATGATGGAGGAGCGCTTCGGGCCGATCGGCAACGACCGCTACCGCGCCTACCTCAACGACATCCATCTGTCGGGCCAGCACCTGATGAGCCTGATCAACGACCTGCTCGACCTGTCGAAGGTCGAGGCCGGCAAGCTGGAACTGTCGTTCGAGGCGATCGCGGTCAATTCGATGATCCAGGAATGCGTCGCGTTGATGCAGCCGCAAGCCAACCGCGAGCGCATCATCATCCGCACCTCGCTGTCGGCGGACGTGCCCAACGTCGTCGCCGACCGGCGCTCCTTCCGCCAGATCCTGCTCAATCTCCTGTCGAACGCGATCAAGTTCACCCGCGCCGGCGGTCAGGTGATCGTATCGAGCACGCTGGAAGCGTCCGGCGAGGTGGTGCTGCGCATCCGCGACACCGGCGTCGGCATGTCGGAGAAGGACATCGAGACGGCGCTGAAGCCGTTCCGCCAGCTCGCCACCATCGAAGACCGGCGAGCAGCGGGGCACCGGACTCGGCCTGCCGCTCACCAAGGCGCTGGTCGAGGCCAACCGCGCGAGTTTTCGCCATCGACAGCGCCGTCGATCAGGGCACGCTGGTGAAGATCACCTTCCCGACGACGCGGGTGCTGGCCGGCTAACCTGAGCGAGAGGTCGCGATCCCGCGCTGCCAACTGTCCCACCACTTGAGCACCCGCATCGCCCGAAGTGTCACCCACCGCGACGGTTTGTTCTGACCGTCATCGACCTCGAACCACACGCGCCCCGGCAAGCTCCAATCGAGCAGCCAAGTGCCATCGCGCATGCGCCTGGAGCGAACATGGTCGACGGCCTCGGCGAGGCGTGGATCGGGATCGGCACCCGTCAGGAGCGCGCCGGAACGGAAATAGTCGAGCGCACGAAGGACGTCGTACCGCCAACGGCTCGGATGCAGGAACTTCAGGAATCGTTCGTCCGCGGGCTCACCGGTGCCGAGACGACGGAAAAGATTGCGTGTCAGAAGAAACGCTTCGCCGGCCTCCCGCGCCGCGCGGGATTCGGCGGTCCCCCCGTGGCTCTCTCGTACTCCAGGAGCCCTTCCAACACATTGATCGTGCTGGCGAATGACGAGCGGACCGAGCCGTTGATCCGCTCGCAGTTCCATCCTCCGTCGTCGAGACGCTGCCCGACCAATCGATCAACAATGGCGGAAACGTCGACGCCGAAATAAGCCCCATCGGCCACCGTCCGGCCGTTTATGCATTCCTCGACCTCACCCTCCCAGAAAGGCTGGCCGCCCTCGTCCCAACGTGCGTTGGCGCCGACCAGTTCAACGGTTCGTCTCGCCCGATCCGACAAGGGATCCAAACCGAATTCCCTGAGCTGGGTCAGGGAAAAGCACGTGGCCGTCCACGGTTGACCGCGCTCCTTCCACTCACGAGGATCAAAATCGGCCGGGACGAAGGCGCCGCCCGCCCATTGTCCGTCCTCGTCCTGGCAAGACAGAAGTCGCGCCCCCCAGCCCTCCGTCTCGACCTTGGCCCGCTCCACCGCCCATTCGGACTCGGGCACTTCGAGCAGGTCACGCAAGACCTGCCATCGGATCGATGGGTCAGAATGGAGAAGCCAGTCGATCACCGGGTGAGCATCCGCCATGCGGAGAGGGCCCTGTCAGCTGGTCAGGGGCCGATTTGTACCCACTTCCGGTGTGCATCGCCAGCCTGACAGGCTCGCCGGCCAACCGCTCGAGCCTTGCCATCGACAGCGCCGTCGATCAGGGCACGCTGGTGAGAATCGCCTTCCCGACGACGCGGGTGCTGGCCAGGTAGCCTAGAAGATCAGGAACAGGGCAACCGCCGCCGCGCCCAGCGCCCACCACCACGGCACGGTCGCCGAGCGCACCAGCCCGGCGCGGATTTCCGCAATCGTGACCGGCTTCGCCGCCGCCCCTGCCCCACGCGCCGGCACGGTCACCGCGCCAGCCTGAGCTTCTGGATATGCCCGCCGATGTCGTCGAAGGCGGCGATCAGGTCGCCGACGTTCTGCACGTCGTAGAAGTTCTCCGGCTCGGTGGCGCAGTCCTGCAGCACCGAACTGGAGCCGTTCTTCACCTCGACCCGCACGGTATAGATGACGTAGCCCTTGGCGCGCATGGCGGCGCACATCTGGCCGAGCGCCGCATCGCGCAGTTCGGTGCGCCTCGACTTGTTGGCCGACGTGGCGCCCATGCGGCCCTGCCAGATGTAGCCGATGCCCGAATAGTACGACTTGTCGTCCTGATTGCCGACCTCGTTCTCGTTGTTGCCGTCGGTCATCAGCACGACCACCTTGGTCCACTCGTCGGTGCCGTAGGCAACGCCGTCGCCGAACGGCCCGTCGGGCGCCAGCACGTTCCAGCCCCAGGCGAGGCCCGCCGGGATGTCGGTGTTGCCGTTGGCGATCATGGCGTTGATCGCCGTCTTGACGGCGCCGGTATTGGTGGACAGGCGCAGGAGCGGTGCGATCTCGCAGCCCGAATTGGGGCCGTACTGGTAGCCGAAGGCGCTGGTCTTGCCGGCATAGGGCGTCGCCTTGTCGTACTTGAGCACGTCGCCCTGGACGTATTTGAACCAGTCCGGCTGCTTGTCGGCGTTCTTCTTGAGGCCGAACTCGTCGCGAACGTCCTTGGTGGACGAGTCGTCGAGGTAGCTGTTGTTGTAGCTGCCCCAGCCCTTGTCGCCCTTGTCGCCGGGCTCGTCGGGCGCAAAATACGGGACGTAGAGCGTGTCGACCTTGGCGGCATCGGGCACGGTGCCGGCGCCCTCGTAGGGCGCAGTGCGGGTCTCGACGCAACCGCCCCAGTTCTTGCCCATCGTCTTGAACAGGTCGAGACGATTGACCTCGAGGCCCATGAACAGGCTCTTGGCCGAAGCCGACTTGCCGTCCGTGTCCAGCCAGGCGGCATCGTAATACTGCGGACCGACGTTGACGGTCTGCGAGAACGGTACCAGGCCGATCTTGAGGTCGTTGGGATCCGTCGTGGCCTTGGCGAGCGAGTTGACGAGTTGCGCCGCGGCGGTCTTCAGCGTCGCAATCTTGGTACCGCTCATGGAGCCGGTGTTGTCGAGAACCAGCGCCATCTCGATCTTGCCGAGCTGGCGCAGGGCCTCGCTGTTGACCACGACCGGCATCTTGTCGATGCCGAGGATGCGCGAAATGGTCATGTCAACGTCGGCCGAGGCGACGCCGACGATGGCGCCCTTGTCCTGGCTCACCGAGTTCGAGCTGCCAGCTCTTGGCAAGCGAAGTGTCCATGTGAACCGCGATCCACGACTTGACGAAGTCGTAGAGGTCCTGGTCGCTCATGGCGGGGTGGCTGCCCGCCGCCAGGATTGCCGCGTCGAGGGCGTCGGCGAGTTTGGTGTGAACCCGGCTCAGGCGGCTGTAGTCGACCGCCGCGCCGACCATGCCGATCAGCGGGATCATCGACAGGGCGAACATCACCGCGACATTGCCGCGCCGGTCGCGTCGAAAAAAGCCGAGAATAGACATGTGTCAAACACTCCGCGGGCCGAAATGGGTTTCCGCTTATGTGGTGACGTATAGCGGATCTTCCGGTTAAGCAGAGCCTAAGATCAAGAATACAATTGTTGTAAGTTTAACTGCGTATTTAGGCCGTACCCTTGCTTTCCGCACATCGATGCACGAAGCGATAACCTTAATGCGGGGCACGCGCCGAAACGCTTGGGATCGGCCCTTGAGCCTCAGTCGGTCAGCGCCGGCAGGTCGCGGAAATAGTCGAGCGCTTCCGGGTTCGCCAGGGCGCCGGCGTTCTTGACCTCGCGGCCATGGACGATGTCGCGCACCGCCAGCTCGACGATCTTGCCCGACTTGGTGCGCGGGATATCTTCGACGGCCACGATGCGCGCCGGAACGTGGCGCGGGCTGGCTCCGCTGCGAATGATCGTCTTGATGCGGTTGGCGAGCGTCTCGTCCAGAACGGCGCCCGCCGCCAGCCGGACGAACAGCACGATGCGGACGTCGCCTTGCCAGTCCTGGCCGATGCACAGGGCCTCGACGACCTCGGGCACCTGCTCGACCTGACGGTAGATCTCGCCGGTGCCGATGCGCACGCCGCCGGGATTGAGCGTGGCGTCGGAGCGGCCGTGGATGACGATGCCGCCATGCACCGTCCACTCGGCGAAATCGCCGTGGCACCAGATGCCGGGAAAGCGTTCGAAATAGGCGGCGCGGTATTTTGCGCCGTCGGCATCGTTCCAGAATTCGATCGGCATGGACGGGAATGGCTGCGTGCAGACCAGCTCGCCCTTGCCGCCGGTCAAGGGACGCCCGTCCTCGTCATAGACGTCCACCGCCATGCCGAGTCCGGGCCCCTGGATCTCGCCGCGCCATACCGGTTCGGTCGGGATGCCGAGCACGAAGCACGAGACGATATCGGTGCCGCCGGAGATCGAGGCGAGGTGGACGTCGCGCTTGATGGCGTCGTAGACGAAGTCGAAGCTCTCCGGCGCCAGCGGCGATCCGGTGGAGGCTATGGTCCTGCACGCTCGACAGGTCGTGGTGGTCCATCGGCCGGTATTCGGCCTTCTTCACCGCGTCGATGAATTTCGCCGACGTGCCGAAGAAGGTGGCGCGCTCGTCGGCGGCGTAGGCGAAGAGCGTCGCCGGCGACGGATGGACCGGCGAGCCGTCGAAGAGCAGCAGCGTCGCCCGGGAGGCGAGCGCCGAAACCAGCCAGTTCCACATCATCCAGCCGAGGGTGGAGAAGTAGAAGACGCGGTCGCCCTCGCCGATGGACGAATGCAGCCGATGCTCCTTGAGATGCTGGAGGAGCGTGCCGCCGACCGAGTGGACGATGCACTTCGGCACGCCGGTCGTCCCCGACGAGAAGAGAATGTAGAGCGGCTTGGCGAAGGGCACGCGCTTGAAGGTGAGCGGCTGCGCCGGATATGGGGCGATCGCCTCGGCAAGCGTCACCGCGCCGGGCAGCGTCGCGACGAGCGAGTCCGCCTCGGCGAGGAAGGGCACGACGATGGTGCGCACCAGACCGGGCAGACGCGGGATCACCGCCGCCAGCTTGTCGCCGAGATGGATCTCCTTGCCGGCGTAGCGATAGCCATCGCAGGAGATGAACACCTTGGGCTCGATCTGGCCGAAACGGTCGACGACGGCGTTGGCGCCGAAATCGGGCGAGGCCGACGACCACACCGCGCCGAGTGACGCGGTCGCCAGTGCGGCGGCGATCGCCTCCGGTATGTTGGGCAGCAGTCCGGCGACGCGATCGCCGATTCCGACGCCGGACGCCGCCAGAGACTGCTGCAAACGGGACACCAGTTCGGTGAGTTGGCGCCACGACATGCGCCGCGTCGCGCCGTCCTCGCCGCGAAAGACGATGGCGTCGGTGTCGTCATTGCGGACCAGCAGATTCTCCGCAAAATTGAGGCTGGCGGCGGGAAAGAAGCATGCGCCGGGCATCTTGTCGCCGTCGACGAGCTGTTCGTCGCCGGTCTGACCGCCTTCGACCGGCTGCCTCTTGCCCTTTTCGCCGATGACGCCGCAGAAGTCCCAGAGCAGGTCCCAGAAGGCGCCAGGATGCTCGACCGACCAGGCGTGGACGGCGCGGTAGTCGGCAAACGATCGACCGGCGCGCGCGGACGCCGCCGCCGTGAAACGCATCAGGGGCTGGGCGGCAATCGTCTGCGGGCTCGGGGTCCACAGAGGCGCTTCTTCACTCATTCCGGTCGGCTCTCCCTGACTGATGCAACCCACACTCGATAGCGCCCGCCGAAGCGCCTGTCACCGCGATAACGCCATCGCGGGCTGCAACCGGCGGCGCGACGAATCGACATCCCTACCGCGGAAAGCAGTGTATCGCTGGCGCAACAGTCCAGAAATATCTTGCGGCGGGCACCGATTCTTTCTACCCAGAGAGACCCACACGGGGAAGCTCCGACCGCATGAAACGTATCGCCATTCTGGCCGTCGTTGCTATGGGATTGGCGGGACTGGCTGTCCTCGCGGTCCCCTTCCTCGTATCGCCCGATTTGCTCAGGCACACGATCGCCGACCGGATCGCGGGCGCCACCGGTGGCGCCGTCAAGATCGCCGGCGAGCCGGGCCTGTCGGTCTATCCGCACCTGGCGGTCAGCGCCAGCGGTGTGGTCATCGCCGACCCGCACGCGGTGAGCGACGGCGCCCTCATCGAAGCCGACAAGATCACCGCCCGGGTCCGCCTGTTGCCGCTGCTTCTGGGCCGGGTGGAGTTCGACGGCTTCGAACTGGTGCGGCCGCGCATCCACGTGATCGCCAACGAACAGGGGGTCGCGAACTGGCGGCTGGCGCGTGCCGGCGATGACGCCAGCCCACAATTGACCCGGCTCGCTGTCGGACGGCTGCAGATCGTGGACGGGACTATCGTATACGACAACCTCACCACCCATCAGCACGCAGAGCTGGCGGCCGTCGACCTCAGCCTGACATGGCCGCTACCCGGGGCGCCGCTCAGTGGCGACGGCAGCGCACAGTGGCGGGACGAGAAGGTCGAGTTCAACGGTTCGGCGGCGAACCTTCTCGACCTCATCAACGGGAACGGCACTGCGGTCCGCTTCGCGATCGCGTCGACGTCGCTGCGCGTTTCTTTCAACGGCAAATTGCTCGGCGGCAGCGAGCAGCGGCTGGAGGGCGACACGTCGATCACAACGCCGTCGCTGCGCGGCGTTGTCGAGTGGCTGGGAACGCCGATGGGCAACGGCTCGATTCTCGGACCGGCCTCGATCGAAGGCACGATGAGCTGGCTCGGATCCTCGATCACCTTCTCGAAGGCCTCTGTAGGGCTCGACGGCAATGAGGCGCAGGGCGTCCTGTCAATCGATCGCAGCGGCGCCAGGCCGGTGCTCCAGGGAACCTTCGCCGCCTCCAAGCTCGACCTGTCGCCTTACCTGGAGGCGATGCGCGCCGACATGAGCGCGGACGGGCCGTGGCCGTTCGCGGCAACCGCCCTGCCGCTTGCCGATGCGCTCGACCTCGATCTCCGTTTCTCTGCCGGCCAAATGCTCCTCGGCGCGCTGCGCCTCGACAACCTCGGCGCGACGACGACAATCAAGGACGGCGTCATCACGACCAATGTTGGCCAGGCCAGCTTCTACGGCGGAACGCTCAGCGCGCGGATTGCCGCCTCCATGCACAACAAGGCGCTGACGGGTAGCCTGCACGCACAACTCACCTCGGTGCCGGCGGCGGCACCGCTCGGCGACCTGTTGTCTGTCACCGCGCTCAGTGGCACCGCCAATGCAACATTCGACATCGCCGGCCACGGCGAGACGTGGGGCAGTTTCGTGCGATCGATTGCGGGCAACGCCGATGTCGAGATCGCCGGCGGCACGATCACCGGCATCGATGTTCACGACGTCGCGGCCCGGATGGCCGATCCGCTCGCCGAGCCGATGATCGCCGGGACCGGCACGACCGCGTTCGCGGAGCTCGCCGGCAAGCTCGCCGTCGAAGGGGGAACGCTGAGCGCCAAGGACCTCACGGTCGAAGGCACCGACTACACGCTCGTTCTCAATGGCAGCAGTTCGCTCCTCACCGGCTCGCTCGACGCCAGGGCCAAGCTGGCCATGACGACAGGCAAGGATCCGGCGATTCCGGTTGCCATCACCGGAACGTGGCGGGCGCCGCTGATCGGGCCCGACCAGCCCGCCGAGCCGCCCCAGGGCGTTGGCCAGCCGCGCGGGTGAGACGAAAAAACCCGGCGGCGGGCGTAGGGCAGCCCACCCGGCATCCGTATTGGCGGTGAAGGGTGTCGAATAGGCGGCGCCCGAAAGAGGAAGAATCCCATGTCCGCCAAGACTTTGCTTATCGCAACCGTGGCGCTTGCAGCCACTGCGGTGACGGCGCTGCCGACCATTGCGGCGCCTGGCCAACCCGGCCAGCCCGCTCAGCCCGGCCAGCCCGGTCAGTCCGACACCGCCGGCAGGATGCCGCTGCGTGCGACCATCATGTTCAACCTGCTCGACCGCAACGGCGATGGCTCCATCGACAAGGATGAGCTCAACACCGTGCGCGACGCCATCTTCGCGGCCATCGACGCCAACAACGACGGCAAGCTGAGCAAGGACGAGGTCGAAACCATCGGCCCGATGCTCGGCGGTCCGCACCGTGGTGGCCCGGACAACGCCCGCATGGGCCGCAACGACGACCGCGACGGCTGGCGCGGCCAGGGCCGCATGGATGGACCGCGTCGCGGTCCCGGCCAGGGCCAATACGACGACCACCGCGGTCCGCGCGACGGCATGATGGGCCGCATGGGCTTCAACGGGCCGAATCAGGACGGTCAGGGACCGCAGGGTCAGGGCCCGCAGGGTCGTGGCCCCGGCCAGCAGAACTTCGCCAGCCTCGACACCAACGGTGACGGCGTCATCTCGCAGGACGAGTTCGCGGCTGCGCCGCTGCCGTTCCGCGGCCTGATGCCGCGGTAGGCCACATGACGGGGCGAGCCGAGGGAGACCGATGGAATGGCTCATGACGCTCGCCCCGGCTGCCCCGTCGCCTGTTCGGCGGCGGGGGCCGGCTTTCCCGGGTAATATCGAGGCAACCGGGGGGCGCGGCGCATTGGACACCGAGGTTGCGACGACCGACGAGGCGCTGGTGGCGCAAGTGGCCGCTGGCGATCAGCGTGCCTTCGCCGCGATCGTGCGCCGGCACGGCGGTCGCCTCAGGGCCTTGGCGCTGCGCTTCAGCGGCGGCGCGGCGGAGGCGGACGACATCGTGCAGGAAACGTTCTGGAGCCTGTGGCGCAATGCCGGCCGCTGGCGACCGGGCGGTCCGCCCTTCGCAGCGTACCTGACGCGGATGGCGATCAATCGCGCCATCGACGGCGAGCGCAAGCTGAAGACGCGGCGCTTCTTCGGACTGGAGGCGGCGGACGACGCGCCCGATCCGGCGCCGCCGGCCGACGACAAGCTGGCGGCCAGCAATGCACTCGCGGCCGTCGCCGCGGACATCAAGGCGTTGCCGGCGCGGCAGCGTGCCGCCATTCTGCTGGCGGCGGACGGGGAAAGAACCAACGGCGAGATCGCCGAGGCAATGGGGCTGTCGATCGGCGCGGTGGAGCAACTTCTGGTCAGGGCGCGGCGAACGCTGAGAGCGCGACTCGCCGACCGCGAGCACCAAGGGGGACTGGACAATGAACCTTGAGCAACTCGAAAAGACGCTGAGTCGATACGGCGGCAATCCGGCCCGGTGGCCGGCCGACGAGCGCGCCGCCGCCGAAGCGCTGATCGCGTCCGATGCCGCCGCGGCGAAACTGCAGAGCGAGGCGGCCCGCCTCGACGCGCTGATCGGCGAGGCGGTGCAGCCGGTCGCCATGGACTCCGCCACGGTTGGCCGCATCATGGCCGGCATCGGCAATGGCCGGCACCACGAAGTTGCCGTCAGGCCGACGCCGCGATTGTTCGCCTGGGCCGGGGCGGCGATGGTGGCGTTCCTTGTCGTCGGCTACGCCGTCGGCCTGGCGATCCCCACCAATCAGGGCGAGGATGCGCTCGCTGGTCTGATGTTCGGCTCGAGTTCGGCCACGGTGAGCGATTCCGGGAGCGTGCTATGACGATCCGCGGCCCGTTCGCGATCACCCTGCTGGTGGTCCTGTTCGTCTCGCTCGCCGCCAATCTGGTGATCGCCGGCTTCACGGTGGCGCGCTTCGCCGGCCCGCGTCCGGGCGGCGAGATCGAGCGCATCGTCGCGCTGGGTATCCGCGCCTTCCCGCCCGAGATTCAGCGGGATATCTCCGAACGTGCGCGCGGCCAGCGCGACCAGTTCCGCGCCCGCATCGACGCCGTCCAGGCCGCGCGCCAGCGCATGTTCGAGGCGATGCGCGCCGACCCCTTCGACCGCGCCGCGCTCGACGCGGCGTTCGCCAACGTGCGGACGGAAACCAACGACGTCCAGGCGATCGGCCAGGAGATCGTGGCGGCGGCGATCGCCGACGCATCGCCGCAGGTGCGGGCGCGGATCAGACCGCCGCGCGGACCCTTCCCTTAAGCCTAGGGCGCCTGCGCCGCGAGCCGTTCGGCCTTGCGCCGCTCCGTCTCGGCGCGCCGCGAGGCGATCGAGGCGGCGATCACGCCCAGCGTGACGATGCCGATCAGGATGGTGCAGACGGCATTGATCTCCGGCGTCACGCCGAGCCGTACCTGGCTGTAGATCTTCATCGGCAGCGTGGTGGCGCCGGGGCCGGTGGTGAAGCTGGCGATCACCAGATCGTCCAGCGACAGGGTGAAGGCGAGCATCCAGCCGGCGACGACCGCGGGCAGGATGATCGGCAGCGTGATCACGAAGAAGGTCTTCGCCGGCGGGCAGCCGAGGTCTTCGGCCGCCTCCTCGAGGCTGCGGTCGAAGGTGACCAGCCGCGACTGCACGACCACCGCGACGAAGCACAGCGAAAAGGTGATGTGGGCCAGGACGATGGTCCAGAAGCCACGGCTGAAGTCGAGGGCCACGAACAGGAGCAGCAGCGACAGCCCAGTGATGACATCGGGCATGACCAGCGGCGCGAAGATCATGCCGGAAAACAGCGTCCGTCCGCGGAACCGGCCGAAGCGGACGAGCGTCACGGCGGCCATCGTGCCGAGCACCGTGGCGACCGTTGCCGACAGCAGCGCGACACGGAGCGTGACCCAGGCGGCGTCGAGCAGCGACTGATTGTGGAGGAGCTGGCCGTACCAGACCGTGGAGAAGCCGCCCCACACCGTCACCAGCCGCGAGGCGTTGAACGAGTAGACCACCAGCAGAACGATCGGCAGGTAGAGAAAGGCGAAGCCGAACGTCACCGATGTCGCATTGAACCAGGAGAAGCGCCGCTGCATGGCTACGGGACCTTGTCGAGCGCGCCCTCGCCGCGCGCCGCCCGGTTCTGGAAGATGACAATCGGCACGACGAGGATAAGCAACAGGACGACGGCCACCGCCGACGCCACCGGCCAGTCGCGATTGTTGAAGAACTCGCTCCACATGGTCTTGCCGATCATCAGCGTACCGGAGCCACCGAGCAGGTCGGGGATGACGAACTCTCCGGTCGCCGGAATGAAAACGAGGAAGCAGCCGGCGATGACACCCGGCAGCGACAGCGGAAAGGTGATCTTCCAGAAGGCCTGCAGCGGCGGGCAGCCGAGATCGGCGGCAGCCTCGAGCAGCAACTCGTCCATCTTCTCCAGCGCCGCGTAAAGCGGCAACACCATGAACGGCAGGTACGAATAGACGATGCCGACATAGACCGCAGCGTTGGTGTTGAGGATGGTCAGCGGCTCGTGGATGAGGCCCAACCAGAGAAGGAACTGGTTGAGCAGGCCCTCTTTCTTGAGGATGCCGATCCAGGCGTAGACGCGGATCAGGAACGACGTCCAGAACGGCAGGATGACCAGCATGACCAGCGTCGGCTGCAGGTGACGCGGCGCGCGCGCCATGCCGTAGGCGATCGGGTAGCCGACGAGCAGGACGAGCACGGTCGAGACGCCGGCGATCCACACGCTGCCGAGATAGGCGCGCGCGTAGAGATTATCCTCGGTCAGCCAGAGGTAGTTGTCGAAGGTCAACTGCCTGATGCCGTCGATCAGCCCGGACAGCCCCTGCACCAGGTCGAACGTCGGCACGTAGGGCGGTTGAGCGACCGCGGTCGTCGAGAAGGAGATCTTGAGGACGATGATGAAGGGGACGAGGAAGAGGACCAGCAGCCAGACGTAGGGCACGACGATGACCAGCCAGCGGGCGCGGCTGCGCGGCGCCGGCTGGCCCGCCGGCGCGGGAATCGAGGGCGCTACCGCGTCATGGATTGCCATCGACCGCCCCTTTCCCCGACAAAGGCCCGGCCGCCCGCCCGCCTCATTGGGTGAGGATGACGCCGGAGTTGCGCGTCCATGTCAGCCAGACCTTGTCCTCCCAGGTGATCGGCCGCTCCACCAGCCGCGTGCGGTTGGTAACCGTGGCCTTGACGGTGGCGCCGGTCGCCAGTCGCACGTGGTAGATCGAAACGTCGCCGAGATAGCCGATGTCCCAGACCTCGCCGGCAATGGCGTTGACGTTGGTCTCGGCCGGCCGGTCGTGCGAAATGGTCACCTTCTCCGGCCGAATGGCGAACCAGGCGGTATCGCCAGTCCTGGCGGCGAGGTCCTGTTCGACCGAGATGCTGCCGCCGGTACCGACACAATCCATGTTCACCTGCCCCGGCGTGGCCTCGCCGACGACCCTGCCCTCCAGCAGGTTGATGTCGCCGATGAAGTCGGCGACATAGCGTGAGGCCGGCTGCTCGTAGATCTCCGAGGGCGTGGCGACCTGGACGACCTTGCCGTGGTTCATGACGGCGATGCGGTCGGCGACGGTCATGGCCTCTTCCTGATCGTGGGTGACGATGACGAAGGTCAGGCCGAGCGTCTGCTGCAGATCGGTGAGCTCGAACTGGGTTTCCTCGCGGAGCTTCTTGTCGAGCGCGCCGAGCGGCTCGTCGAGGAGCAGCACCTTGGGCTTCTTGGCGAGCGACCGGGCGAGCGCGACGCGCTGCTTCTGGCCGCCGGAAAGCTGGTGCGGCTTGCGCCGGGCGAAGGGCGTCAGCTTGACCAGCGTCAGCATCTCCTCGACGCGCGCCTTGATCTCGGCTTCCGGCATCTTCGCCTGTTTGAGGCCGAAGGCGATGTTGGCCTCGACGGTCATATGCGGGAACAGCGCATAGGACTGGAACATCATGTTGGACTGCCGGCGGTAGGGCGGCACGCCGGCAAGGTCCTGCCCGTCGAGCAGCACCTGACCGGCGGAGGGCTCCTCGAAGCCGGCGACCATGCGCATCAGCGTGGTCTTGCCGCAGCCGGACGGGCCGAGCAGGGCGAAGAACTCGCGTTCGTAGATCGACAGGGTCAGATCGTCGACGGCGGCGAAATCGCCGAAGCGCTTGGTGACGTTGCGGAACTCGATGAACGGCTTGGCCGCCGGATCTTCCCACGGGGCGAATTTCCGGCGAACCGGTCCAAGCGGCTGTGCCATTCAGATCCCCCAGGTACCGGCCGGCGACCGCGGCGTTTCGCGGCCGCCGCGTCCCCTGTCGCGTCAGTTGCCCCCGGCCTTGATGTCCGTCCACAGCCGGGTCACCAGCCTCTGCACCGTCGGCTCGTAGGCGGTCGTGGCGTAGAGCTTGTCGAGCGTCGCCTGCGACGGGTAGATCGCCGGGTCGTTCTTGACCTCCTCATCGAGGTATTGCTGCAAGTCGATGTTGCCGTTGGCGTAGAAGACGTAGTTGGAATTGCGCGCGGCGATCTCCGGGTCCTCCATGAAGTTGATGAACGCCATGGCGTTGTCGGAGTGCGGCGCATCCTTGGGGACGACGAAGCTGTCGAACCAGATCAGCGCGCCTTCCTTCGGGATCGCATAACCGACATGCACGCCGTTGTCGGCTTCGTCGGCGCGGTTGCGCGCCTGCAAGACGTCGCCGGAATAGCCGACGGCCAGGCAGATGTCGCCGTTGGCGAGGGCGTTGATGTACTCGGAGGAATGGAACTTCTGGATATAGGGGCGGATCGTCTTCAAGAGGTCGGCCGCCTTGCGCAGATCGTCGGGCTTGTGCGAATTGGCCTCAAGCCCGAGATAGTTGAGCGCGGCCGGCATCAGGTCGTCCGAGGAATCGAGCAGGTGAACGCCGCAATCGGCGAACTTGGAGATCACCTCCGGCTTGAAGATCATGTCCCATGAATTCGACCGGCGCGTCGGGCATGCGCTCCTCGATCTTGTCGATGTTGTAGCCGATGCCCGGTGGTGCCCCACATGTAGTTGGCGGCGTATTCGTTGCCGGGATCGTAGGTCTCCAGCTGCTTGGCGATCTGCGGCCAGATGTGGCTCAGATTGGGGAGCTTCGACTTGTCGAGCGGCTGCAGCGTGCCGGCCTGGATCTGGCGGGCGACGTTGGAGGCGGAGGGCACGACGATGTCGTAGCCGGAACTGCCGCCGAGCAGCTTGGTTTCGACGATTTCGTTGCTGTCGAAGACGTCGTAGACGACCTTGATGCCGGTCTGGTCGGTGAACTCGGTCGAGGACATCGGGATCGATGTAGTCGGACCAGTTGTAGACGTTGACGACCTTGTCCTCGGCGGAGGCCGATGCCGCCATGACGATGGCGGCGGCGGCAAGCAGAAAGGCTGGAACGGGCGACCGCATGACGGTCTCCTTCAAACTCCCGGCCAGTGCGGCAACCTTCGCGGAAAGCAGCATTTCCGGCCGGTTCTCCACCCCACGTTAAGGTTGATCGCGGACGGCGACAACCGGGTGCCGCGGCAGTCATGCTAGTATCGGGCCGGATCGCGGTCCAGTTGCCGGTCGTCGCAAGTCGCAAGCAGCAATCCGCCGGACGGCGCCTTCATCGACCGGGAACAACGGCTGAAACCCGGCGCGGGCCTGGCCGGTTTCGGCGGACGACGACAGGTGACATGTGGCAAGGAAGAAGAAGACCCAGACAGCCGGCGAACCGGACGCGCGGCGTCGGCTCGCTCGACAGAGGCCCGCGCGTGGCTGGCGGAACGGCGCATCGAGGACATCGAGTGCGTCGTTCCCGATCAGGCCGGGGTGGCGCGCGGCAAGATGATGCCGGTGGCGAAGTTCCTGGCCGGGCCGACCATGGCGATGCCCGGATCGATCTTCACCCAGACGATCGCCGGCGACTGGCCGCCCGACGACGAGACCTTCGAGAACGACCGGGCCGACCAGGACGTCCATCTCGAGCCGGATTTCTCGACGCTGTCGGTGGTGCCGTGGGAGGACGGACCCGACGGCGCAGCTCATCCATGACGCCTACCACGCCGACGGGCGGCCGGTGGAGATCGCGCCGCGCCAGGTGCTGCGGCGGGTGATCGAGCTCTACCGCAACCGCGGCTGGCGGCCGGTGGTGGCGCCGGAGATCGAGTTCTACCTGGTCAAGCCGAACAAGGATCCGGACTATCCGCTGGAGCCGCCGAGCGGCCGCTCGGGACGGCCGGAGTCGGCGCGCCAGTCCTATTCGATCGCCGCGGTCAACGAGTTCGACGACCTGTTCGACGACATCTACGATTTCTCCGAGGCGCAGGAACTCGAGATCGACACGCTGATCCACGAGGAAGGCGCGGCGCAGATGGAGATCAACCTGCGCCACGGCGACCCGCTGGTGCTCGCCGACCAGGTCTTCCAGTTCAAGCGCACGATCCGCGAGGCGGCGCTGCGCCACGACATGTACGCGACCTTCATGGCCAAGCCGATGACCCGCGAGCCGGGATCGGCGATGCACATCCACCAGTCGGTGCATCGACACGAAGACCGGCGCCAACATCTTCTCCGACAAGGCCGGCGACCCGACGCCGGAGTTCTTCGCCTTCATCGGCGGCTCGCAGAAGTACCTGCCGGCGGTGACCTGCATCCTGGCGCCCTACGTCAACTCCTACCGGCGGCTGATCCCGTGCCGGCTCGGCGCCGGTCAACACCATGTGGGGCTACGACAACCGCACGGTCGGCCTGCGCGTGCCCGAACTCGACGCCGGAGGCGCGGCGGATCGAGAACCGCATCCCCTCCTCCGACGCCAACCCGTATCTCGCCATCGCCGCCTCGCTCGCCTGCGGCTATCTCGGCATGATCGAGGGGCTGATGGTCGTCCGAGCCGGTCGCCGGCGCCGCCAACGAGGAGGAGATCGCGCTGCCGCGCGGGCTGCTCGAGGCGGTCGCGCTGTTCGAGGAGTGCGAGGAACTGGTCGAGATCTTCGGCAAGCGCTTCGTCGCCACCTACCGCGCGATCAAGCAGGCGGAGTTCGAGACCTTCATGCAGGTGATCAGCCCGTGGGAGCGGGAGTACCTGCTGCTCAACGTGTAGCGGGAGACCGCCGATGGCCAAGAAAATCGACATCGCCGACGCGCCGGCCGTCACCGGCACGCTCTATCCGCCGCCCTACGACGAGCCCTGCCGGAAGCGACACCGCGTCAAGCTCGGCGACGCCGCCGGGCTGACCCAGTTCGGCGTCAACCTCTGCACGCTGCCGCCGGGCGCCTGGTCGAGCCAGCGCCACTGGCACACGCAAGAGGACGAATTGATCTATGTCGTCGCCGGCGAGGTCGTGCTGGTCACCGACGACGGCGAAGAGACGCTCGCGCGCCGGCGACTGCGCCGGCTTCAAGGCCGGCGAGGCGAACGGCCACTGCTCCAGAACCGCTCCGACAGGGACGTGGTCATCCTGGAGATCGGGACGCGCATCGCCGGCGAGCGACGGCGCTTCTATTCCGACATCGACATGAAGACCGTGCCGGGCAAGCCGGGCTACGCCCACCGCGACGGCACGCCCTATCCGAAGCAGGAGCGCAGAGCAGCGGTGACGCGCCGCCCACGCCCCTTCCCTCTACGCGGCGACGGCCGACGCGGGCCTCGTCTTTCCGCCGCTGACCGAATCCGTCAAGGCGCATGTCGCGATCATCGGCGGCGGCTACACCGGCCTCTCGGCGGCGCTGCATCTGGCCGAAGCGCGGCATCGACGTGGTCCTGGTCGAGGCCGAACCGGGTCGGCTGGGGCGCATCGGGACGCAACGGCGGCCAGCTTCACTCCGGCCAGCGGCGCGACCAGGACTGGCTGGAGGCGCGATTCGGACGGGACGACGCGCGCCGCCTGTGGACGCTCGCCGAAGAGGCCAAGGCGCTCACGACGCGATCTCATCGACAAGCACGCGCATCGCCTGCGACTGGCGCGACGGGCTGATCGAGACCGGTGCATCAAGCAGCGGCTGGTCGCCGAGCGAGATGGCCTATGTCGACAAGCTGCAGCGACGACTACGGCTACGAGGAGGTGGAGTGGCTCGACCGCGACGCGCTCGCGCGGCGATCGGCACCGGACGTCTATTTCGGCGGACGGCGCGACGCGGGCGCCGGCCATCTCGACCCGCTGAAATTCGCGCAAGGGCTGGCGCGGGCGGCGGCGAAGGCGGGCGCGCGCATCTTCACGAAGGGACGCGAGCGACGAAGCGTGTCGCGGCACAGCGGGTCGAAACGAAGCGCGGCACGATCACCGCCGACATCGTCATCCTCGCCGGCAACGGCTACCTCGACGGCATCGACGACGACGGTCGAGGCGCGCGTCATGCCGATCGACAACTACATCCTCGCCACCGAGCCGATCGGCGCCGGCGCAACCGGGCGGGCTGATCCCCGGCGGCGAAGCCGTCTCCGACACGCGCTTCGTCGTCTACTACTTCCGCCCGAGCGCCGACGGCCGGCTGGTCTTCGGCGGCGGCGAGACCTATTCGCTGCAACGCGCCGCGCGCGACATCGCCGCGTTTGTGCGCCGACATCTTGCGCGGATCTATCCGCAGCTCGCCGACACGCCGGTCGACTACGCCTGGGGCGGGACGCTGGCGATCACGCTGCCACCGCCTGCCCTTCATCCGCCGCGTGCGGCCGGGGGTCTATGCGGCGGCCGGATATTCGCGGACAGGGCGTCGCCCTGGCGCCCTTCGCCGGCAAGATCCTCGCCGACGCGATCGGCGGCGATCCGGCAGCGCTCGACGCGCTTCGCCGCCCTCCCGGCGCCGGCCTTCCCCGGCGGCACGCTTCTGCGCTACCCGGCGCTGGTCGCCGCGATGACCTGGTACGCGCTGCGCGACCGGCTCTGATCGCACGATTTCAATAGTTTTCAACGTTTAGCGCAGTCCGCTCGTGATGATCGTCACATTTATCAATCGAACGATTGACATATTCAGTCAATCGACTGTATTGAACTGCGAGACGATCCGGAGCGACGGTACCGGCAATGTCGCGCATCATGGCAACCGCCGCAAGAGCCACGCAGGCTGGCGCGCCACGCGACAAGCCGGCGCCGGCCACAGCCGGGAGCGGCGCCGGGTCGCGCGCCCTACCGCCGGGCGCGGCGCGACCGCGGCGCCGAGACGCGCGCGCAACTGATCCAGGCCGGCGCTCGACGTGTTCGGCCGGCTCGGCTTCGAGGGCGCCAGCACGCGCGAGATCGCCAAGGCGGCCAACGCCAACCTCGCCGCCATCGTCTACCACTTCGGCGGCAAGGAGGCGCTGCACCTCGCCGTCGCCGAACACGTCGGCGAGCGAGCATCATCGGCCAAGGTCGGCCCGACGCTGGCCGGCATGGCCGCCGACCCGGCCGCGACCGCTACGCCGGAAGGCGCGCGGCGCGCGCGCTTCGCCGGCTGGTCGAGCACCTTCATCGACGTGCTGCTCGGCGCGGCCGAAGCGGAGCGCTGGGCGCGCTTCATCGTGCGCGAGCAGTTGCAGCCGACGGCCGCCTTCGACGTGATCTACTCGCTTCCTGGGCGGCGCGGCGGCACCGGCGACGCGCCTGGTCGCGACCATCCTCGGCCAGCCCGAGGACGAGAGTCCGCCTGCGCGTCTTCACGCATGCTCGGCCAGATTGCTGGTCTTCCGCGTCGCCCAGACGCTGGTGCTCCGCCGCATGGAATGGCGCGGCATCGGCGATCGCCGAGCGCGACCGAGATCAAGCGCATGGTCACTGCACAACATCGACGCGATCCTCGAAGGAGCGCGGCCATGAGGCGCCGGATCGTCATTCTCTGCTTGTC
The DNA here is from genome assembly GCA_963822975.1 of uncultured Alphaproteobacteria bacterium. Taxonomy (GTDB): domain Bacteria; phylum Pseudomonadota; class Alphaproteobacteria; order Rhizobiales; family Kaistiaceae; genus CAVSRC01. The sequence goes on along the minus strand of CAWGJV010000007.1, from coordinate 26,316 downwards.
GTGCTGATCGCCGCCGGCGGCGACTGCCTGGTGGTGGCTCGCACCGCAACGGCGGCGACCAACGGCGCGCTGGTGCTCTACGGCAACGTCGACCTGCGCCAGGTGGACCTTGCCTTCAACGACAGCGGCCGCATCGACGCCGTGCTGGTCGACGAAGGCGTACGCGGTGAAAGCCGGCGACGTGGTCGCGCGGCTCGACACCAGCCGGCTGACGCCACAGGTCGCGCAGGCGAAGGCGCAGGTCGCCGCGCAGGCCGCCGTGCGTCGAGAAGCTGCACAACGGCAGCCGGCCGGAAGAAATCGCGCAGGCGCAGGCCAACGTCGATGCCGCCCAGGCCAATGCCCACAACGCCAATCTCACCTACAAGCGCTCGTCATGCTGAACGGAAAGCGCCGGCGGCGGACCGGCAGTCACCCAGAGCCAGATCGACGCGCGCCAAGGCCGCGAAAGATGCCGCCGACGCGCAGGCTCGAGGTGGCGCAGCAGACGCTGACCCTTGCCAACGCCGGGCCCGCGCAAGGAAGACGTCGCGCAGGCGAGGCGCAGCTCCGAGCGGCCAAGGCGCAACTGGCGCTGCTCGAGCAGCAGCTTGCCGACGCCGACCTCAAAGCGCCGGTCGCCGGCATCGTGCGCTCGCGCCTGCTCGAACCCGGCGAGATCGCCTCCCCGCAGCGGCCGGTCTTCTCGATCGCGATCGTCGATCCGAAATGGGTGCGCGCCTACGTCTCCGAACCGGACCTGACCAAGGTGCAGGCCGGACATGGCGGCGACGGTCACCGTCGACGGCGAGGCCGGCCACGATTTCACCGGCCATGTCGGCTTCATCTCGCCGGTCGCCGAGTTCACGCCACGTTCGATCCAGACCGCGGAACTGCGCACCAGCCTCGTCTACGAGGTGCGCGTCCTGGTCGACGACCCCGACGACGTGCTGCGGCTCGGCCTGCCGGCGACCGTCCACCTGATCGCCGCCGCGACGCACGGACGAACATGACAAGCGCCGAGCCCGCCATTGCCGGCCGCGACATCCGCAAGCAGTTCAAGCGGGCAAGCGGCGAGATCGTCGCCGCCCTCGACGACGTCTCGCTGACTGTCGAGCATGGCGGGCTGACGGCGCTGGTCGGCCCCGATGGCGCCGGCAAGACGACGCTCATCCGCCTGATCGCCGGCCTGCTCACCGCCGACGGCGGCGACCTCGCCGTGCTCGGCATCGACATCGCCAGGAACCCGCAGGCGGTGCAGGACCGCGTCGGCTACATGCCGCAGAAGTTCGGCCTCTACGAGGACCTGACGGTTCAGGAGAACATGGACCTTTACGCCGACCTCCACGGCGTCACGCCGGAGGAGCGCCGCGGCGATCTATCCGCGGCTGATGGAGATGACCGACCTCGGGCCGTTCAAGAAGCGCCTCGCCGGGCGCCTGTCCGGCGGCATGAAGCAGAAGCTCGGCCTCGCCTGCACGCTGGTGCGGGCGCCCGACCTCCTGCTGCTCGACGAGCCGACCGTCGGCGTCGACCCGCTGTCGCGGCGCGAGTTGTGGGAGATCATCCTCCATCTCGTCCGCGACCAGGGCCTGACGGTGCTGATCAGCACGTCCTATCTGGACGAGGCGGAACGCTGCAAGCACGTGGTCGTCATGCACGAGGGCAAGGTGCTGGCGCAGGGCGCGCCGGATTCGGTGACCCGCGTCGCCGCCGATCGCACGCTTCGTCGCCACGCCCGCCGATGGCCAGCCGGCGCGCGTGCTGCAGGCGCACCTGCTCGACGATCCCGGCGTCGTCGACGCGGTGCCGCAGGGCGGCAGGGTGCGGCTGGTCAAGGCCGATGGCGGCACGCTCGGCCAGCTTGCCGTCACGGCCGTGCGCCCGCACTTCGAGGACGGCTTCATGATCCTGCTCCGGCAGGCGACCGAGGGCCACCAGCCGGCCAGTCTTTCGCTGCAACAACAAAGAGCTGGATCGACGGCGAAACCGCCGTCGAAGTCAGCGATCTGGTGCGCAAGTTCGGCACGTTCACCGCCGTCGACCACGTCAGCTTCGCGGTGAAAACCGGCGAGATCTTCGGCCTGCTCGGGCCGAACGGCGCCGGCAAGACGACGACATTCCGGATGCTGTGCGGACTGCTGCCGGCGAGCGAGGGGACGCTGCGCGTCGCCGGCGTCGACCTCCGCACGGCGCGGGCCTCCGCCCGCCAGCGCATCGGCTATGTCGCGCAGAAATTCTCGCTCTACGGCCAGCTCTCGGTCACCCAGAACCTCGCCTTCTTCGCCGGCGCCTATGGCCTGTCGGGCAAGCGCAAGCAGGAGCGCATCGACTGGGCGATGGAGCAGTTCGAGCTCGGGCCGCTCGCCAGGCTGCCGAGCGGCCAGCTGCCCGGCGGCTACAAGCAGCGCCTGGCCATGGCGGCGGCGCTCATCCACGAGCCGGAAATCCTGTTCCTCGACGAGCCGACCAGCGGCGCCGATCCCCTCGCCCGCCGCGAATTCTGGCGGCGCATCACGGCGCTGTCGGAAGACGGCGTGACGGTGATCATCACCACGCACTTCATGGAGGAGGCCGAATATTGCGACCGGGTCGTCATCCTCGACGCCGGCCAGGTGCTGGCGCGCGGAACGCCGGCCGAGATTCGCGGCCGCGCGCCGGAGAGCGACGAACGCGAGCCGACCATGGAGGATGCCTTCATCGCCATCGTCGAGGAGGCCCGCCGCGAGCACGGCCGACCCGGCGAGAAGGACGCCGCATGACCGACGCCGCCATCCCCGCCGTGGCGCCCGCTCCGGCCCGTTCGGCCAGGAGCCGCCGCGTCATGGCGCTGATCGTCAAGGAGAGCCGCCAGATCCTGCGCGACCCGTCGAGCATCGCGCTCGGCATCGTCATGCCGGTGATGCTCATCCTGCTCTTCGGCTACGCCCTGTCGCTCGACGTCAGCAATGCGCCGGTGGCGCTGGTGATCGAGAAGCCGTCGGCGATGGCCAACGAAGTCGCCGCCGGCTTCCGCCTGTCGCCCTATTTCGACGCGCGCACGGTCACCTCGATGGCCGAGGCCGAGCAGCAGATGCTCGATCACAAGATCGACGGCATCGTCCACATGACCGGCGATTTCGCGCGGCAGGCGGCGGCCGGCAACGCCGAGGTGCAGGTGCTGCTCCACGGCACCGACGCCAACACCGCGCGCATCATCCAGGGCTATGCGCTGGGCGCCATCGGCCTCGCCGGTCAACGCCTCGCGGCGGAGGGCAATCCGACGACCGGCAACGGACCGGTCAGCGTGCAAAGCCGCATCTGGTTCAACGAAGCCAACGACAGCCACTATTTCCTCGTGCCCGGGCTGATCGTGCTGATCATCACGCTGATCGGCGCGTTCCTGACCGCGCTGGTCATGGCGCGCGAGTGGGAGCGCGGCACGCTGGAGGCGATCTTCGTCACGCCGGTCAGGGCAACGGAAATCCTGCTCGGCAAGATCGTGCCCTATTTCGTCATGGGCATGATCGGCTTCACGCTGTGCGTGCTGGCCGCCCTGTTCCTGTTCCACGTGCCGCTGCGCGGATCGCTCTTCGTGCTGACGACGGTGTCGATGCTCTATCTGCTGGTTTCGCTCGGCATCGGCCTGGTCGCCTCCTCGGTCACCAAGAGCCAGTTCGTCTCCTCGCAGATCGCGCTGCTCGCGACCTTCCTGCCGGCGATGCTGCTCTCCGGCTTCCTGTTCGACATCCGCTCGATGCCGGTCGCCATGCAGATCGTCACCTACATCCTGCCGGCCCGCTATTTCGTCACCCTGCTGCAGACGATCTTTCTCGCCGGCGACATCTGGGCGGTCATCCTGCCCAACGCCGCGGTGCTGGCGGTGATGGCGGCGATCCTGCTCGGCCTCGCCCTGCGGGCGACCCGCAAGAAGCTGGCCTGAGGAGACACAGCCGCCATGCACGCCGCCCTCCTCCGCATCCGCAGCCTCGTACAGAAGGAAGTGCTGGCGCTGGTCCGCGACCCGCGCAGCCGCGCCATCCTGTTCCTGCCGGCGCTCCTGCAATCGTTCCTGTTCGGCTACGCCGCCACCTTCGACCTCAACCACGCGCCCTACGCGGTCTACGACCAGGACCGCAGCGCCGCCTCGCAGGACCTGCTTTCCCGCCTCGACGGTTCCGGCGTGTTCGTGCGCGTCGCCAATATCGACCGGGCGGCGGACATCGCCAGCCTCATCGACGACCGCAAGGCCCTGATCGTCGTCAGCATCGGCTCCGATTTCGCCAGCCGGCTCGCCGCCGGCCAGTCGGCCGACATCCAGGTCATCGCCGACGGCCGCAACTCCAACACCGCCGGCACGGCGCTCGGCTACATCTCGGCCATCGTCGACAGTTTCAACGCCGACTGGCGGGCGACGCACGGCCTCACCGGCCCGCCGATCTCGGTGACGGTGCGCGCCTGGTACAACGGCAATCTCGAAACGAGCTGGAACATGATTCCCGGCCTGATCGGCACCATCACGCTGCTGCAGGTGCTGATGCTCACCGCCCTGTCGGTGGCGCGCGAGCGCGAGGACGGCACCTTCGACCAGTTGCTGGTGACGCCGATCCGCCCGGGCGAGATCATGCTCGGCAAGGCGCTGCCCTCGACGGTGATCGGCCTCATCCAGGCGACGATCATCTTCCTGGTCGCGCAGCTCTGGTTCCGCATCCCCTTCGCCGGCTCGCTGATCACGCTTTACAGCGGCCTGGTCCTGTTCGTCATCGCCGCGGTCGGCATCGGACTGTTCGTCTCGTCGCTGGTCGCCACCATGCAGCAGGCGATGCTGTTCTCGTTCGTCCTGCTGATGCCCTTCATCCTGCTCTCCGGGCTGGCGACGCCGATCGGCAACATGCCGGAGATCTTTCAGATCATCACCTTCATCAATCCGCTGCGCTACGTTCTCGACATCACGCGGCGCGTCTATCTGGAAGGCGCCACCCTCGGCCAGCTTGTCGGCGACCTGTGGCCGCTGGTGGTGATCGGCGTGGTGACGCTGCCGGTGGCGGCGTGGATGTTCCGCAATCGCCTGACCTGAGAAACGAAAGAGCCCGGCGCAAGGCCGGGCTCCCGAAGAAAGGCCGGCGCGGCCGGCTACATTTTCGGCATGTTCGGCGGCGCCGCAACGTAATACGGCGTCTTCGGCTCCTCGCCGGGCGGAACGTAATCCGGCATCGGATCACCGGGATCGCCGAGCGACTTGATGTAGAGATAGAGCGAGCGCAGGTCGCTCTCGTCCATGGCATTGACGTTGTAATAGGGCATGGGCGGGCGCGCCTTGAACGTCCTGGCGTACTGGACGAACTGGTCTTCGGTCATGTCCTTGACCTTCAGCCGGATGTTCGCCGGATAGGTCGTGCCCCACGGGCCTTGCCAGCCGATCGCGGTTCCCGCCAGGGCCTTGGCGGGATCGATCTGGCCCTGCGACTCGTTGTAGCCGCTGGTGTGGCAATCGTTGCAACCGCCGATGATCGAAACCAGCTTGCCACGGTCGACGGAAACATCGCCCGGGGCAGCCTGCGCAATCAGCGGAAACACCACGGCGCCGGTCGCCGCAACCCACAATGTCAGACGCATCTTCTCTCCTGCAATTATCGCGGGCACGGATCCCGCACTTTCGGCGCCCCCAAGGGCGCAGTCCGACACCCTATCATGTTCGCCAGAGGTCGTTGTGACGGCGGTCACGCCACCCGACGACCGTCAACGGCGACCAGCGCAGGAGCGGCGGGCGTGACCATCGGCAGGGAGATTTCCGCGCGCAGTCCGCCACCCGCGCGGTTGGCGAGCGAAACGTCACCGCCGTGGGCGCGGGCGACCGCACGGGCGATGGTGAGGCCCAACCCCGTGCCGCCGGTCTCGCGGTTGCGGGAGGTATCGAGCCGCCGGAAGGGGCGGAAGACGGTTTCGATGTCGGCCTCGGCAATGCCCGGGCCGTCGTCGTCCACGACGATGCGGACGGACGACGACTCGACGGCCAGCGAAACGCGGGCGTGATGGCCGTAGCGGACGGCATTGTCGATCAGGTTGGCGATGCCGCGGCGAAGCGCCACCGGCTGGGCGGCGCACCGCAGGCGCGCCGGCAGATCGGGGGGCAGATTGAGCGTCACGCCGGGCGTGTCGGCGCAAACGGATTCGACAAGCGAGATCAGATCGATCGACTCACGCCCCTCCGGCTCGGCCGAGTTGCGAGCGAAGGCAAGCACCGAGCCGGTCATCGCCTCGATGTCGTCCAGATCGGCCAGCATGCGCGCACGCTGTTCCGGGTCATCGACAAACTCCGCCCTGAGGCGCAGCCGCGTCACGGGAGTGCGCAAGTCGTGGGAGATGGCGGCGACCATCTGGTCCCGATCACCCAGGAAGCGCCGCAGCCGGGCCTGCATGAGGTTGAACGCGCGGGCGGCGGCGCGGACCTCGCGCGGGCCGCGCTCCGGCAGCGCCGCGGCATTCAGGTCGCGGCCCAGGCGTTCCGCCGCTTCGGCGAGCAGGCCATAGGGCACCGTCAGACGGCGCAGGGCCCAGATCGAGGCGGCAAGCACGAAGACGATCGCCAAGGCCGTCAGCGCCAGCGTGTCGGTCGACCATAGCCGCGGTGACGGGGCCACCGGAATGGTGAAGTTGATCCAGCTCGCGTTACCCAACTGCACCGACACCAGATAGGCGTTGCCAAACGCGTAGCGCTGCTCGATCTCGGACAGGAAATGCTCGACCGAGCCGGCGTCGTCGCCGGGTGTGTCGTTGACACCCTCGTCGCTGGCCACGGCAACCGGACCGCGCCCGACATCGACCTCGGTGATGCCGGAGTCCTGCAGGCGTGTCTGGAGGATATCCTCAAGCTCGGCGATCTCGTCGCTTCCGTCGGCGCTGCTGGCGGCGATCGGCTTTGCCTCGACGTGCACGCCCAGGGTCGGCGTCGACAGCGCCGCGGCGAGGTCCGCGCGTGCCGCGACCGGTGCGGCCGCGATTGCGCGGCTGAGCGACGAAACGCGTTCGGCGAGATGGAAGAAGCCGGTCATGCGGGCATTGACCGCGCGGTTCTGAAGGATGGAACCGAGCGTGGCGACCTCGGCGACGGCGAGGCCGGCGATGACGATGATCAGCGCCCAGGCGGCAAGGCTGTCGGGCAGGAAGCGCCTCACGCGACCTCGACCTCCGGCGTGAACATGTAACCGTCGCCGCGCACGGTGACGATCATCTCCGGAGATCTGGGATCGGCCTCGATCTTGCGACGGATGCGGCTCACCTGCACGTCGATGGCGCGATCGAATGGGGCGGCGTCGCGGCCACGGGCAAGATCGAGGAGCTGGTTGCGGGTCAAAACGCGCTGCGGCCGCTCGGCGAACGCGATGAGCAATTCATACTCGCCGGTGGTGAGATCGACAATCAGGCCGTCGGGCGCCTCCAGGCGGCGACGTCCGAGGTCCAGGGACCAGCCGGCAAAGCGCAGGCGTCTGGCTGCGCCGGACTGGCGCCCGGTGTCGGAGGGCGCCTGGGCGCGGCGCAACACGGCGCGCACGCGGGCGAGCAATTCGCGCGGGTTGAATGGCTTGGCCACATAATCGTCGGCGCCCATTTCGAGGCCGACGATGCGATCGGTCTCGTCGCCCATCGCGGTCAGCATGAGGATCGGGATCGACGATCTGGCACGGAGGTCCCGGCAGGCTTCGAGGCCGCTCCGGCCCGGCAACATCAGGTCGAGGATGATGAGATCGATGCGGCTGGTGGCGAGCGCGGCATCCATGGCCCCGGCATCGGCGGCCGCGGCAACCTTGTAGCCGTGCCTGACGAAGAAACGCGACACCAGGTCACGGATTTCGCGGTCGTCGTCGACGATGAGGAGATGCGGGGTGCGGCCCACGTCAGATCCGCCCATGTGTGACGGTCGATCTTCGTTTGCCTGATCGCCCACAGGACGCGGTCTGGTAGCGCTTCGATCGCGGCTGAATTGTGTCTGCCGGCAGGGCATCACGCGCCGAAACCGCTCCGGCGCGTGATGCGAAGAACAGCCGGCCTGACCTAGGCGGAGCAGGCGGACGCCGCCTTCATCGCGGCGGTCGCGGCGGTCTTGGTCTTGTAGGTGCCCGTGCCGATCATCATCACCTTGGTGCCGTCCGGCTTCTTGGTCGTCACCGAGCATTTGTGGGTCGAGGCGCTCTGGGCGACGTAATAGGTGGTGGCGGCATAGGCCGGCGCGACGAACGAGGCGGCGAGCGCGGCGGTGACGAGAAACTTGCGAATCATTGGGGGGTCTCCACTCGGTTGATCGTCGCCAGCGCATGCCGGCGGCGAGCGGGAGAACACCACCCACCTGTAAGCCCAGTGTTTCGGACAGACCGGTTTCTTGTAACGGTTTGTTTCGGCGCCGACCCGTGGCCCTCAAGGGGCTCCGGCGACCGTGGCGACGGGAAGCGCGGCGGGGCGCTCGTCGGGCGGCAGACGCCGCGTCAGGCCGAGGCGTTCGCGCCGGATCCAGCGCACGGTCATCATGACCGCGACGACGGCAAGGCCGGTGGACAGGCCAATCCAGATGCCGACGCCCTCGAGCTTGACCCAGAAGGCGAGCACGATGCCCAGCGGCATGCCGATGCCCCAATAGCCGATGCCGGCGAAGATCATCGGCACGCGGGTATCGCCGAGACCGCGCAGCATTCCGGAGGCGACCGCCTGGGCGGCATCGACAAGCTGGAAGAGCCCGGCAAAGACAAGGAACGAGACGGCGAGATTGACGACCACGGTGTTGGCCGGATTGTGAAGGTCGAGGAAAACGCCGACCAGTTCGCGGCCGAAGAGCAGCATGATCGACGCGGTGCCGCAGGCATAGACGAAGGCGATGCCATAGGCCGACCAGCCGGCGCGGGTGACCCCGGGCGTGTCGCGGCCGCCGTAGGCGCGGCCGACGCGCACCGTCGCCGCGGTGCCGAGGCCGAGCGGCACCATGAAGGCGAGCGAGGGCATCTGGATGGCGATGGCATGCGCGGCCAGCGCCTCCGGGCTGATGAGGCCCATCAGGAAGGCGGCGCCGTTGAAGATCGTCACCTCGAAGGCAAGCGTGGCGCCGATCGGCAGGCCGACCCGCCAGATGGCGCGGAAGCGCGACCAGTCGGGCCGCCAGAACCGGCCGAACAGATGGTAGCGGCGGAAGCGGCGGTCGAGCGCGATGAGCCCGCCCAAGCCGGCGGCCATGAAGATATTGGTGATCGTCGTGGCGATGCCGGCGCCGGGAAGGCCCATCGCGGCGAATCCGAAATGCCCGAACATCAGCGTCCAGACCAGCAGCGCATTGAGGACGAGGGCGACGCCGCCAACCCACAATGCCGCCAGCGGCCGCTGCAGGGCGGAGACGAAATTGCGCAGCACCACGTAGAACAGGAAGGGCAGGAACGACCACTGGAAGGTGTGCAGGTAGCCGGCCGCGGCGTGGGCGATGGCGGGATCCTGACCGAGCGCCAGGAAGATCGGCTCCGCCTGCCAGAGGATCGCCCAGATCGGCACGGTGATGGCGACCGCCACCCAGAATCCCTGGCGCACGGTGCGGCGCACGTCGCGCACGGAATGGCGCCGGCGGCCGAGTTCGATGGCGACCAGCGGCGCGGTCGCGGTGACGATGCCGATGGCGAAAATGAGGAAGGCGAAATTGAGGTTGACCGCCAGCGCCCCGGCGGCGAGCGCGTGCGGACCGAGCCAGCCCATCATGACGACGTCGGTCGTCGCCAGCCCGACCTGCGCCAGGTTGGTGAGGATGATCGGCCAGGCAAGCGCGAGCGTAGCGCGGATTTCCGCGCCCCACGCTCCCCGCGAGGACGGCCCGTTGGCAACCGTTACTGTCATGACCGGGCGCTTGTAGTCCCCGCCCGCGCGCCGCGCCAGCCCCCGGCGCGCGAGGAGCCGCCGCCTGTGGCCCGGCGGCCACGCCTGACGCGGGCTATTGCGGGCGGCAGGTACTCGGCGGCTCGCCGCTGCGGCTCCAGCTGATATCCTCGCCGCGGCCGACCAGTTCCGACGCGCCGGCGACGTAGCGCGCGCCTGCCGGCGAGGGAACCCGTCGGAGAACCACCATCGGCGCGCCCGGCTCCACCACCAGGGCCGAGTCGTTGGCATCGTCGAAGGTGACGCTGACGAAGGCGCCATTGTCGCAACGGAACGGCACACCGCCGGCGAAGCCGACATTGCCGCCCGGCGGTCCGAACGTGACGATCGGCGGGGGCGCTGCGATGACCTCCTGCGGATTGCAATAGGCGAGGAACTGCTTCGCCTTGGCGGCGCTGCCGCCGAGCGACAGGAGATAGGGCGCCGCCGAGCCGATCTGCACGGTGAGCGCGCTCTCCTTGATGATCGCCGGCCACAGCGGATCGCTGGTCTTCAATTCGATCAGCGGATTGGAGAGGCTGCCCGGCGGCGACACGTCGGAGCCGGTGGCGGTGTAGCTCGCGGAGAACGCGCCGGCGGCGAAGCCGACATTGACCTCCTGACCGGGCTGCACCTCGGGGGCGCTCCGACCGAGCGCCAGGGTCGCCGTCCCCGAACCCGGCGAGCAGACCGCGGTGAACTCGCTTTGCTCGCTGCCGGGGACGGCGAAGGCGAGGCTGCCGTTGTCACGGCTGGAGACGAACTGCCAGGTCAGCCCCGCGGCCAGCGGCGTCGTGTCGGCGGCCATCGCGGGCGGCGGCGGTGGCGGCTGGCTGGCCGTGCTGCCGGCGTCGCCGCCGATCAGGCGAACCGTGACCTGCCAGTTGCCGGCGCATATATCGACCGCCCGGGCGATGCGTCGTCCATCGGTCAGCACCAGTCCGAGATCCTGCCCGCAGGCGATGCCGGTCGGTCCGGGCGCGACCATCACCTCGACGCCGTTGTCGACGCGCCGGCTGATGGCGACCGGCTTGCCGGCCAGAAACACGCTGTCGATGGTCGCATTCGGGTCGTCGGTCGTGATGGTCACCGCCTGCGGGCCTGCCGCCGGCATGCTGGCGGGCGGCGACGGTGTTGCCGGCGGCGGCGCTGCGGCGCTCTCGAACGGCACCGTCACCTCGGCGCCGTTGGCGCAGATGTCGGCGTCAATCGTGGCGACCGCGCCGCTGGAGGCGGTGAAGGCGATGCGGTTGACGCACGGCACCGGGCCGCCGGGGTTGTCGATGCGGAAGAAGGTGATGCCGCCGCCCTGGCCGGCAACGGATAGCGGACTGCCGTTCAGGCTGGCGCCGGTGACGGTGACGCCATCCTGGCCGCTGCGCGCGCTGAACAGGCGGCTGTCGGCGTGGGCGACGCCGGCGGCAAGGCAGGCCGCGGCGACACAGGCCACGGAAACTCCAATGAGACGGGACATTCCCCGAACTCCCCAAGAAGGCGCCCACCCTCTTCTGCACGTGACTTTTCGACGAAGCATACGGCGCTGGCAAGGCCGATGCGCGAATTCGGCGCGATCTTCAGCGGGCGAGACGGAACCGGTTTTCCGGCAATCCGGGAACCTCGACATCGAGCCGGTAGAGACCGCCGGAGAGGCGCTCGTCGCCGCGGAACGCCGTGGTGATGAACAGCGTCCTCAGCTGCGGCCCGCCGAAGGTGCATGTGGTGACGTTGGTCACCGGCATGTCGATGACGCGATCGACCTTGCCCTCGGGCGAGATGCGCACGATGCAGCCGCCGCCATAGCGCGCGTTCCACAGGTAGCCGTCGCGGTCGATTGCCGAGCCGTCCGGGCCGCCACGGTCGAAGCCGGCGAAGAACGGACGCTCGTTGGCGATGCGTCCGGTCGCCAGGTCGTAGTCCCAGACGTGGATCTCGTTGGCGAGCGTGTCGCCGAAATAGAACCGCGTGTTGTCCGGACTCCAGCAGAAAGTGTTGGAGATGCCGATGCCGGTCTTCTCGACGCTGACCGATCCGTCGGCGTTGACGCGGAACAGCTTGCCGACTCCCTTTTCGGCGCCCTCGCCGAAATGCATCGAGCCGACCCAGAAATTGCCGGCCGGGTCGGGGCGGCCGTCGTTCAGGCGGACGCCCTGGCGGCCATGTTCGGGGTTGGTGAAATCGGCGCGGGCGTCGTTGGCCGGCTGCCAGAAGATCACCTTCGAGGCGGTCGCCACGATCAGCGTATCGGCGCGGTCGGTCAGGCCGAGCGTGCAGACCGGCTCGTCGAAGAACCAGTTGCGCACATTGCCGCTGTCGGGCTCGAGGCGGTGAATGAGAAAACGGCCGATATCCACCCAGTAGACCGCCTTCTCGGACGCGGCCCAGACCGCCCCCTCCCCCGTCCAGTCTCCCGCCGGAACCACGCAAACCGGTGACGCCATATTGCCCCCTTGCCGCCCGCGGCGCATGGCCACATTTAGCCACTGGCTGGACGGCGAATCCTCTGCCAAAACCGTGCCCGCCAGTGTAGACCGCACGGGCCGGAACCTGAAACCTCCAGGGGTGCCCGGCCGTTCGCCAGCCGCAGCGGGGAGCTTCCACCGACATGTCCAGCCGCATCATCGCCGTCGAACCGTTCGATTTCGTCGTCTTCGGCGGCGCCGGCGACCTCGCCTACCGCAAACTGCTGCCGGCGCTCTACGAACGGCATCTCGACGGCCAGATTCCGACCGTGACCCGCATCATCGGCGTGTCGCGGCGGCACATCAGCGATGCGGAATACCGGGCGGCGACGCGGAAGGCCCTCGGCGAGCACGACCCCGGCAGGGAAAGCGACGAGGCGGTACTGGAGACCTTTCTCAACCGGCTGCATTTCGTGTCCGTGGACGCCGAATCGGACGCCGGCTGGGACGATCTCGCCAAGCTGCTCAAGACCGGCGCGGACCGCATCCGGGCGTTCTATCTGGCGGTGGCGCCGGAGCTGTTCGGGACGATCTGCGGCAAGCTCGGCGACAAGGGGCTGGTGACGCCGCGGACGCGGGTGATCATCGAGAAGCCGATCGGCAGCGATCTGGCCACCGCCTGCGCCGTCAACGACGCCGTCGGCTGCGTCTTCACCGAGAGCCAGATCTACCGGATCGACCATTACCTCGGCAAAGAGACCGTGCAGAACCTGATGGCGCTCCGCTTCGGCAATGCGCTGTTCGAGCCCTTGTGGAACGCCGAGCACATCGACCACGTGCAGATCACGGCCGCCGAGAGCATCGGCGTGGAAGGCCGCGGCGGCTATTACGACCATGCCGGGGCGCTGCGCGACATGGTGCAGAACCACATGATGCAGCTTCTCTGCCTGGTGGCGATGGAGCCGCCGACGCGCATGGACGCCGACGCCGTGCGCGACGAGAAAATCAAGGTGCTGAAGGCGCTCAAGCCGATCGACCGCAGCAACGCGGCAAACCTGATCGTGCGCGGCCAATATCGCCCCGGCATCGGCCCGCAGGGCGGAGTGCCGGGCTACACCGAGGACGTCAACAACGGCGCGAGCCTGACCGAGACGTTCATCGCGCTGAAGGCCGAGATCGGCAACTGGCGCTGGTCCGGCGCGCCCTTCTACCTGCGCACCGGCAAGCGGCTGCCCATCCGCCAGTCGGAGATCGTGCTCACCTTCCGCAACATCCCCCACTCGATCTTCGACGACAGCGTCGGCGCCATCGAACAGAACCGGCTGGTGCTGCGCATCCAGCCCGACGAGGGCGTCAAGCTGTGGCTGATGATCAAGGACCCGGGCCCCGGCGGCATGCGGCTGCGCTACGTGCCGCTCGACATGAGCTTCGCCGAGGCCTTCGGCGTGCGCAGCCCTGACGCCTACGAGCGCCTCATCCTCGACGTCATCCGCGGCAACCAGACCCTGTTCATGCGGCGCGACGAGGTCGAGGCGGCCTGGTCGTGGATCGACCCGATCGCCGACGCATGGGCGGCGGCCAGCGAGGGGCCGAAGCCCTACCCGGCCGGCACGTGGGGGCCGACGGCGGCCATCTCGCTGATCGAGCGCGACGGCCGCACCTGGCACGACGAGGAGGCCTGAGGCCCATGAACTGGGGTGTTCTGTGGTCGGTGCTGGCAACCTGGGCGATCATGATCGTGCTGTTCGGGGCGCTGGTCTGGTGGCGGCGGCGGAAACGCGGCGCGGCGCCGGGAGCGGGCTCGTTCAACCTCGATCGGCCGGAACGGGCAGGCCCGAAGCGGATCAATCCAAAGACCGGGTTCCCGTTCAGCTAGACCGGCACCGGGGCGGCGGCCCGCTCCTTGCACGTACTGGCGCGCACGACCCTTGTGCCATGTCGGCCATCGATCTTTCATGGTCGGAACTTGGGATCGACACCGGAATGAACCTGCGCGGCCGGCAGCGGCCGCATGAGGAGACCGTCATGACCCTTCACGCCCGCATCGGCGAAGTCACCGAACGCATCGCCCGGCGCAGCCAGTCCGGCCGCGCGCAATATCTCGAACGCATCCACACCGCGGCCGAGACCCGGGTGCGCCGCGGCAAGCTCTCCTGCTCAAACCTCGCGCACGGCTTCGCGGCATGCAGCGTCGGCGACAAGGCGATGCTGGCCGGCGATGCCGCGCTCAATCTCGGCATCGTCACCGCCTATAACGACATGCTGTCGGCGCACCAGCCCTATGGCCGCTTTCCCGACCTGATCAAGCAGGCGGCGAGCGTGGCCGGCGGCACGGCGCAGGTCGCCGGCGGCGTGCCGGCGATGTGCGACGGGGTCACCCAGGGCCAGACGGGGATGGAGCTGTCGCTGTTCTCGCGCGACACCATCGCCATGGCGGCCGCGGTCGGGCTGTCCCACGACATGTTCGACGCGGCGGTGTTTCTCGGCATCTGCGACAAGATCGTGCCGGGCCTGCTGATCGCCTCGCTGACCTTCGGGCACATCCCGGCGGTGTTCATCCCGGCCGGGCCGATGCCGTCGGGCATGCCCAACCCGGAACGCTCCAAGGCGCGCCAGCTCTATGCCGAGCGCAAGATCACGCGCGAGGAACTGCTCGAGGTCGAGGCGAAGTCCTATCACGCGCCCGGCACCTGCACCTTCTACGGCACGGCCAATTCCAACCAGATGCTCATGGAGATCATGGGCCTGCACATTCCCGGCGCCACCTTCGTCAATCCGGACACGCCGCTCCGCGACGCGCTGACCCGCGAGGCGACCCGGCGGGCGCTGGCCATCACCGCCCTCGGCAACGAATACACGCCGGTCGGCCGGATCATCGACGAGCGCGCCATCGTCAACGGCGTCGTCGGGCTGCACGCCACCGGCGGCTCGACCAACCACACGCTGCACCTGGTCGCCATCGCCAAGGCGGCCGGCATGCAGCTCACCTGGGACGATTTCGCCGACCTGTCGGAGGTGGTGCCGCTGTTGTCGCGCGTCTATCCGAACGGCTCGGCCGACGTGAACGACTTCCACAAGGCCGGCGGCATGCAGTTCCTGATGCGCGAACTGATCGGCGCCGGGCTCCTGCACGAGGACGTCGACACCGTCTGGGGCACCGGCCTCGGCGGCTACCTGCAAACGCCGGAACTCGACAGCGATGGCGGCATCGCGTGGCGCGAAGGCGCGACGGAAAGCGGCAACGAAAAGGTGCTGGCGCCGGTCGGCAAGGCGTTCTCGCCGGAGGGCGGGCTGAAGCTGCTGACCGGCAATCTCGGCCGCGCGGTGATGAAGGTCTCGGCGGTCGCATCCGGAGAACCAGGTGGTGGAAGCGCCGGCGATGGTCTTCGATTCGCAGGAGGGACTGCGCGAGGCCTTCAAGGCCGGCCGCCTCACCAAGGATTTCGTCGCGGTCATCCGCTTCCAGGGGCCGCGCGCCAACGGCATGCCGGAACTGCACAAGCTGACCCCGACGCTCGGCCTTCTGCAGGATCGCGGGCTCAAGGTGGCGCTGGTCACCGACGGACGCATGTCGGGCGCGTCCGGCAAGGTGCCGGCGGCGATCCACGTGACGCCGGAAGCGGCGGAGGGCGGCGCGCTGGCGCGGCTCCGCGACGGCGACGTCATCCGCCTCGACCCGCGCACCGGCACGCTCGCCGTCATCGCCAACGCCGCCGACCTCGCGGCGCGCTCGCCGATGGCGCCGGACCTGTCGGCCAACCAGCACGGCATGGGCCGCGAACTCTTCCGCATGTTCCGCGCCAACGCCCAGCCGGCGGAACTCGGCGCGGGGGTGCTGTAGGCAGCCGTCCCTATGTTGCCGCGTGCGTCGCGAGGCGCTTGTCCCACGCCTCGACATTGACGCCCCGGACCAGCAGCCAGAGGCAAAGCGCGAGCTCGGAGACGATGCTCACCAGATAGACCGGCTGGACGGCCTCGGCGTAGTCGGGAAACAGGAACAGCGTGTAGCTGCCGATCAGGTAGGCCACGCCGGCCGCCATCGCCAGGTAACCGAGCCAGCGTCGGGAAGTAGCCCGAGCGGGCGATGAGGTAGCCCAGCACAAGGCAGCTCAGGCCGAAGAAGATCAGGCCGAGATCGTAGCCGTGGCCGTGCATCTCGATCGCGATCATCGCGAGCGCACGCGCCTCATCGGCACCAAGCCCCCACGATGCCGCGCCGTCCAGGATCAGCAGCGCGCCCAGAAACAGGATCAGGCTCGCCGCGATGGTCGCGGCCTGGACCAGCCGGAACACGGCCGCCATGACGGACAGCGTCCGGCTGACCGGCGACAGCAGCGCGAGAAGCAGGATGGCCAGCGCGACGTCGCAGAGCGCCATCACCGTGTCGGCGGCGAAGCTCGCGCGGAACAGCCCGGGCGAGGCAAGAATGTTGGCGGCCGTCGCGGCGGCATCGCCGGGCGCGATCAGGGCGCCGCGCGCGAAAACCTCGCTCCACAGGCCGAGGACGATGATGACGAGATAGAGCCCGCCGGCGACCCGGGCATAGGTCTGCGGCGAGGTTTCTGTGGCGGGCGCCGGGGATTGCATGAGTCTCTCTCCGAGGTCGCTCCGGCCCGGCCATGAAAGCGGGCCGCTCGTTACAGGCTCATGCCCACTATACGGAGCGAGCGAGCGTCGCCAACCCGCTCAGCGCCCAAGCAGGTTGGACGCCACCAGCATCGCGCCGGCGGCCAGCAGAATCGCCAGGACGACGCGGTCGAAGTGGTGGTCGCCAAGCCGGCGGTAGAGCGCCTTGCCGGCATAGGCGCCGACGAGCGTGGCCGGCACCGCGAACAGGAGACTTCGGCCGAGTTCCACGGTGAAGAGGCCTGCGACGGCATGGGCGACCACCGCCACGGCGAGGATGCTCATGTTGAACGGCTGGAGCACGGCGCGGCGCTCGTCCTTGCCCCAGCGGCGCAGGCCGCCCCAGATCGCCGGCAGCGCGCCAGAGAACGCGGCCAGCGCGCCGAGAATGCCGCCGAGGAAACCGACCGCCCCGTCGGCGGCGGCGCCGGCTTCGATCTTCAGGGTCACGCGCCCCGAGAGCATGACCGCGCAATAGGCGACCATCAGCGTTCCGACCCACAGGCGGAACGACGCCTCGTCGATGCCGACCAGCAGCCAGGTGCCGATCGGAATGCCCAGCAGGCCGCCGACGATGAACGGCGCCAACCGCTTCACGTCGATGGCATGGACGATCATGCCGACCGACTGAGCGTGGGCGACGACCGCACAGATGGCGGCGAGCGAGGCGGCATTGGCCGGCGACGCGACCTGCAGCCAGAGCGGGATCGCCGCCATGGCCATGCCGAAGCCGCTGAGGCCGTTGACGAAACCGCCGGCGAGCCCGCCGGCGACGATCCACAGGATGTCGGAGGTCATGTCTCCCGCCGGCCGGCCCCTTGCGTCATGCCGGCGCGGTTTTAGGGGACCGCGATCGAGAAGGCCAGCGATCTAGCCGGGGCGGCGCTGCCGCGCCCAGGGCCGCGTGCCGGACGGCACTTCGCCACCACCCGGCCACGCCGGCTGGAGATAGTGCGGCACTTCCGGCCACTCGCCATTCTCGAAGGCGGCAACGAGCACCGGATCGTCCGTGACGAAGGCGTCGATGCCGACCCGCATCATCAGCGGCACCTGGTCGATGATGTAGGTGCCGAGGGCGCGGATCTCGCCCGTGTAGCCATCGCGCTCGCGCAGCAGGCGCGCGATGGAAAAGGCGCGGCCGTCGGCGTATTTCGGGACGGTCACGGCGATGACGGCGAAGCGCGGCAGGTCGGCGACGATATCCGTCCAGGTGGCGCCCGGCTCGATGAGCAGGCCGAGCGGCGCGGCGCGCGCGTGCAAGCGCGTCGCGCTGTTCGCGCCAGCGCCTGAGGCTGACGATCGCCTTGCCGGCGTCGGGCACGGCCACGTCGTCGGCAACCAGATGCCAGTCGTCTTCGCGGAAGCCACCGCTTTTCCACAGAGGCATGATCAGATTCCGCTGCCGTCGGCTTCGAGGTCGGTGTGGATGCCGCATTCGGTCTTGTCACGCCCGCGCCAGCGGCCGGCGCGGGGATCCTCGCCGACGGCGACGCGGCTGGTGCACGGCACGCAGCCGATCGACGGGTAGCCCCGTCCGACCAGCGGGTGCTCGGGCAAGGCGTGGGCGGCCATGTATGCCTTGAGGTCGCCGGCCGACCAGTTGGCGAGCGGGTTGATCTTGATGCGCTCGCCATCGGCCTCGAACAGGCGAAGCTCGGCGCGGACGGCGCTCTGGAAGCGCTTGCGTCCGGTGAACCACGCGTCGAGGCCCTTGAGCGCGCGGGCGAGCGGCTCGGTCTTGCGGACCTGGCAGCAGAGGTCGGCGTTGGTCATCCACAAAGCGCGGTGCGGATCGGCGGCGAGCAGCCGCTCAGGGTCCGGCGTCACCGTGCGCACGCCGGTCAGGCCGAGATGTTCGACCAGCCTGGTGCGGTATTGCAGGGTCTCGGCAAACAGGCGGCCGGTGTCGAGGAAGATCACCGGCGCGTCGCGATCGACCTCGGACAGGAGGTGCAGGAGCACCGCCGACTCGGCGCCGAAGCTCGATACCAGCGCGATCCTGCCGGGGAAGAGCTCACCCAGCGCCAGGGCAATCACATCGCGCGCGCCGAGCTCACCGTAGCGCGCGTTCAGTGCGATCGCTTCGGCCTCGGTGCCGTCCTCGGGGTCGACGGCAAGGGCGACGGCATCAAGCAGCGCCATAGAGGGCCTCCTTGAACGGCGCCTGGCCGACACGGCGATAGGTGGCGAGGAAATTCTCCGCCGGCGCCTCGCGGACCTTGAGATAGGTCTCGACCAGCGTCTCGACCGCGTCGATCACCTCGTCGGACGAGAAGCCCTTGCCGATGATCTCGCCGACCGAGGTGCGCTCGTCGCCGGAGCCGCCGAGGGTGAGCTGGTAGAACTCCTCGCCCTTCTTCTCGACGCCGAGGATGCCGATATGGCCGACATGGTGGTGGCCGCAGGCGTTGATGCAGCCGGAAATCTTGATCTTGAGTTCGCCGACCTCGCGCTGGCGCTCGGGCGCGGCGAAGCGCTCGGAGATGCGCTGGGCGATGGGGATCGAGCGGGCATTGGCGAGCGCGCAATAATCGAGCCCCGGGCAGGCGATGATGTCGGTGACGAGGCCGGCATTGGCGGTGGCGAGGCCGGCCTCGGCCAGCGCCTCGTGCAGCGCCGGCAGGTCGTCGAGCGCCACGTGCGGCAGGATCAGGTTCTGCTCATGGCTGACGCGCACCTCGCCCAGGCTGTAGCGTTCGGCAAGGTCGGCGATCAGGTCCATCTGGTCGGCGGTGGCATCGCCCGGCGTGCCGCCGATCGGCTTCAGCGACACGGTGACGATGGCGTGGCCGCTGACACGATGTGCCGCCGTGTTCTGCGCGACCCAGGCGGCAAGCGCCGGATCGCCGGCGCTGGCCCGCTCGAGCACGACGCTTGTCGTGGGGCGCGGGGTCAAATCCGGCGGGGCGAAATAGGCCTCGATGCGGCGCACCTCGTCTTCCGGCAGGTGTAGCGCGCCGTCGCGGATGCGCGCCCACTCCTCCTCGACCTGGCGGCGGATCTCGTCGGCGCCCGCCTCGTGGACGAGGATCTTGATGCGTGCCTTGTACTTGTTGTCGCGCCGGCCGAAGAGGTTGTAGACGCGCAGCATCGCCTCGACATAGGAGAGCAGGTGCTCCTCGGGCAGGAAATCGCGGATCAGGTGGCCGATCATCGGCGTGCGGCCGAGACCGCCACCGACATAGACGGCGAAGCCGAGCTGGCCGTCCGCGTCGCGCTTGGCGTGCAGTCCGATGTCGTGGACCTGGATCGCGGCGCGGTCGCGCGCCGACCCGGTGACGGCGATCTTGAACTTGCGCGGCAGGAAGATGAACTCCGGGTGCAGCGACGACCATTGCCGGAGGATTTCGGCATAGGGCCGCGGATCGACGACCTCGTCGGCGGCGGCGCCGGCGAAATGATCGGCGGTGACGTTGCGGATGCAGTTGCCGGAGGTCTGGATGGCGTGCATCTCGACCGAAGCGAGATGGTCGAGGATGTCGGGAATGTCCTTCAGCGCCGGCCAGTGGAACTGGAGGTTCTGGCGCGTGGTGAAGTGGCCGTAGCCGCGGTCGTATTTGCGGGCGATGAAAGCGAGCATGCGCATCTGCTGCGAATTGAGCGTGCCGTAAGGGATGGCGATGCGCAGCATGTAGGCGTGGAGCTGCAGGTAGACGCCGTTCATCAGGCGGAGCGGCTTGAACTGCTCCTCGGTCAGTTCGCCCGACAGCCGCCGCTCGACCTGGCCGCGGAACTGGGCGACGCGTTCCTTGACGAAATCCCGGTCGAACTCGTCGTAGCGGTACATCACGCGGCTCCGTTGAGCTTGGCGCGCTCGGCCTCGCCATAGACGACGGTCGGTCCGCGGTCGGCGCGTATGCGCTCACGCAGCCGCGCCGGCACCGGCACCCCGTCCTTCACGTCCACATCGATCGGGTAGGCCTCCAGAACCACTTGCGCGTCGCTCTGCGCCTTGGCGAAGGCCACGCGCTGTCGAGGTCCGGTCCGTCCTCCACGACGCGTGCCTCGGCGATGTGGACCGTCCAGCCGCCTTCCTGGTCGAGGAACACGACCAGCCCGTCGCGGAGATCGTTGGCGGTGATCACCTTGGCCGGGCCTTCCTTCGCCGCCTTGAACATCGCGCCAACTCCCTCAGGCTGCTGCCAATTCGGCGAGCGGCGCCGGGGCCGCGGCGATCGCGCCGGCGGCGACCACGTCGCCGACGATGATCAGCACCGGCCCGGTCAGTTCGGGCCGTTCGGCAATGGCGGCAAGTCCGTCGAGCCGCCCGGCATAGGCACGGCGGTCGGCGCGCGAGGCGTTCTCGATGACGGCGACCGGCGTCGAGGCGTTCATGCCGGCCTCCATCAGCCGCGCGCGACGCTGGCGGCGACGGTGCGGCCCATGTAGACCGCGACCGTCGCGCCGCGCAGCGCCAGGCCCGCCCAGTCCGGCAGCGTCTCGCCGTCGGCGTCGTGGCCGGTGGCGAAGACCAGGCTGGACGACGTCTCGCGCAGCGTCAGCGGGATTTCCGCTTCCGCCGCGGCGGCAAAGGCCGCGGTGATGCCGGGGACGATGTCGAAGGAGACGTTCGCCGCCCGCAGCGCCGCCATCTCCTCGCCGGCGCGGCCGAAGATCAGCGGATCGCCCGATTTCAGGCGAACGACGCGCCGCCCGGCCTTCGCCTCGCTCACCAGCAGGCGATTGATCTCGTCCTGGCTGACGGCGTGCGCCCCCTTGGCCTTGCCGACATGGATGCGGCGCGCGTCGCGGCGGCCCTGCGCCACGATCGCCTCCGGCACCAGCCGGTCGTAGACGATGACGTCGGCCTCCTGCAGGGCGCGCTGGGCGCGGAGCGTCAACAGGTCCTCGGCGCCCGGTCCGGCGCCGACCAGCGAGACATGGCCCGACCAGGCAGGATCGATCTCGAGGGCGCGCAGCGCCTCGTCCTCCGCCTCGTCGGCGCGGCCGGCGAACACTTTCTCGGCGACCGGCCCGGAGAAGAAGCGCGCCCAATAGCGGCGACGGTCGGCGACCGAGGCGAAGGCATGGCCGACCCGGTCGCGCAGCCGGTCGGCGAGCGCGGCGAGGTCGCCAAAGGCGGGCGCCAGCAGCCCCTCGATGCGGGCGCGGACATGGCGGGTCAGCACGGGCGCGACGCCCTCGCTGCCGATGGCGACGGCAAGCGGCGCGCGGTTGACCAGCGCCGGCGTATAGAAGTCGCAAAGCTCGGGACGATCGACGACGTTGATCGGCACGCCGGCCGAGCGCGCCAGGGCGCAGACCTCGCGGTCGCTTTCCTCCGAGCCGGTGGCGGCGAAGACCAGCGCCGCGCCGGTCAGATCGGCGACGCTCGGGAACGCGCCGCGCCAATCGCCGTGCGCGGCGATCAGGTCGGCGCCGGCTTCCTGGCCAAGCGTCGCGGCATAGACGACGATCTCTGCCCTGGTTTCGGCGAGCAGGCGGATCTTGGCGGCGGCCTCGGCGCCACCGCCGACGATCACGACGCGACGTCCGGCGACCTTGTGGAACGCCGGGAAAACGCCAAGCTTGCGGGCGGTCGCGGACATGGTAGCGGACTCCCTGAGCCATGCCCGGGCCGGCGTTCGCACGCAGGCCCAAGCGTTCGGCCGAAATCTAGGGAGTTGCCCGCAGCCCTACGACGACGCGGGTTCCAATCTCACGGCGTGGAGAAGAAAAAGAATCCGCCGGCCGGCACGCGCCGGACAACAAAAAGGCCAGCGCCGCCCGAAAAGTCAGGAGCGGCGCCGGCCCAAACCCGGCCGTAATATCAGCCGGCGCGGGGGAAAGCCTGCCCCTTTTCGTCGAAGACGTGGAGCTTGTCGATCGGCGCCGACAACTGCACTTCCGCGTTGCGCTTCACGGCGACGTTGCCCTCGAGCTTGGCGATGATCGGCTCCGCGTAGCCGCAATTGACGTAGAGCAGCGTCAGCTCGCCGAGGTGCTCGACGATATCGATCGTGCCGTGGAAGATCGACTCGCCGCCATTGGCGAGCGACAGGTCTTCCGGACGGACGCCGAGCGTCCCCTTCTGGCCGATGGCGCTCTGCCGGGATCTTCTCGTTGACGCGCACCGGATTGTGCTTGTCGGGGCGGACGCGGGCCTCGCCGTCGCCGGCCTCGATCGTGCAGGGAACCATGTTCATTGCCGGCGAGCCGATGAAGCCGGCGACGAACAGGTTGTCCGGCGTCTGGTAGAGTTCCATCGGCGTGCCGACCTGCTCGATGACGCCGGCGCGCAGCACGACGATGCGGTCGGCGAGCGTCATCGCCTCGACCTGGTCGTGGGTCACGTAGACCATGGTGACGTCGCTCATGCGCTCGTGCAGCTTGGCGATCTCGATGCGCATCGAGACGCGCAGCGCGGCGTCGAGGTTGGACAGCGGCTCGTCGAACAGGAAGACCTTGGGATTGCGCACGATGGCGCGGCCGATGGCGACGCGCTGGCGCTGGCCGCCGGAAAGCTGCTTGGGCAGGCGGTCGAGATAGTCGCGTGAGCTGCAGGATGTCGGCGGCCTTGCGGACGCTCTTGTCGATCTCCTCCTTGCTCGACCTTCGCCAGCTTCATGCCGAAGGCCATGTTGTTGTAGACGGTCATGTGCGGGTAGAGCGCGTAGGACTGGAAGACCATGGCGATGCCGCGCAGCGCCGGCGGCAGTTCGTTGACCTCCTCGCCGTCGAACTCGAGCGTGCCGGAGGTGATCTCCTCGAGGCCGGCGATCAGGCGCAGCAAGGTGGACTTGCCGCAGCCCGACGGCCCGACGAAGACCACGAACTCGCCCGACTTGATCTCCAGGTCGACGCCCTTGATCACGTCGATATGGCCGAAGGACTTCTTGATGTCGCGAAGACGCAGTTCGCCCATTCTACTGTTTCCTCTTTTCGTCCATCGCGCTCATCCGCCCTTGACCGAGCCGGCCAGCAGACCGCGCACCAGGTAGCGCTGCAGCGAGAAGAACACGACCAGCGGCACCATGATCGACACGAAGGCGGACGCGGTCAGAATCTCCCAGTCGCCGCCGCGCGAGCCGAGCAGTTCGCGCAGACGTCCGGTCAGCACCAGCTGCTGTTCGGTATTGCCGAGGAAGACGATGGCGACCAGCAGGTCGTTCCACACCCACAGGAACTGGAAGATGGCGAAGGAGGCCAGCGCCGGCACCGACAGCGGCAGCACGATGCGCACGAAGATCTCGAAATCGGTGGCGCCGTCGATGCGCGCCGATTCCATGATCTCGTTGGGCAGGCCGGCGATGTAGTTGCGCAACAGATAGATGGCGAGCGGCAGGCCGAATCCGGTATGCGCCAGCCATATGCCGAGATAGGTCTTGGCCGGCACGCCGAAGAAGTCGCCGACGTCGTTGTAGAGCCTGAGCAGCGGGATCAGCGACATCTGCAGCGGCACGACCAGCAGGCCGACGATCACCGACAGGAGCAGCGCGCGGCCGGGAAAGCGCATCCAGGCCAGCGCATAGGCGGCGTAGGCGGCGATCAGGATCGGAATGACGGTCGCCGGAACGGTCACCGTCAGCGAGTTGATGAACGACTGGCCGATGCCCTCCGACGTCAGCACCTTCTCGTAGTTGTTCGAGGGTGAACTGAGGGCGGCAGCGCGGCGGTGTAGTAGATGCGCCGGCCGGTGTCGCCCTCGAACGGCGTGTCGGAGACCAGCCGGTAGCTGCCGTCGCCGTTGACGGTCAGCGTGCCGCCCCCGCCGGCAGTTCGGCGGTCTCGCCGGCCTTGAACTCGGTCGGATTGGTGATGCGCACGCCGAACGCGGTGACGTAGCCCTTCGCCGTCGCAGCAGATTGCCGGAGATGCACGTATTTGCCGTTCTCCTCGACCGCCGTCGGACGGCGGCTCGGTGCGGCCGATGACGTTGTGCTCGCTGGTCGTCAGCGCCGTCCACCAGCCGGACACGGCGAGCTGGTCCTTGTCGCGGAACGAGGAAACCAGGATGCCGAAGGTCGGCACCGTCCAGACGATGACGATCAGGAGCGACCGACAAGGTGAACCGAGATACTTGCCCCACGGCCGCTCTGCGGCGTCGAACGCTGGCCATGTCAGCGCTCCGCCTGTTCGGCGTTGAGACGCCGGATGTTCCAGATCATGATCGGCACCACCGCGAGCATGATGACGACGGCGATGGTGGCGCCGCGGCCGAAGTCGCCGCCGCCGCGGAACATCCAGTCGTACATCAGGTTGGCGAGCACCTCGGTGTTCCACTGGCCGTTGGTCATGGCGATGACGATGTCGAAGACCTTGAGCACCGTGATGGTGATCGTCGTCCACACCACCGCGATGGTCGCGCCAGATCTGCGGGACCATGATGTAGAAGAAGATGTGCCAGCCCTTGGCGCCGTCGATCGTCGCCGCCTCGATGGTCTCCTCGGGAACGCCGCGCAGCGCCGCCGAGAGGATGACCATGGCGAAGCCGGTCTGGATCCAGACCAGGATCACCATCAGGAAGAAGTTGTTCCAGAACGGAATGGTGATCCACGCCTGCGGCGTCGCCGCCGAAAAACTGGACGATGGCGTTGAGCAGGCCGATCTGCGTCGAGCCTTCGCCGCGATAGTCGTAGATGAATTTCCAGATGACGCTGGCGCCGATGAACGAGATCGCCATCGGCATGAAGACCATGCTCTTGGCGATGTTGCCCCACCAGATGCGGTCGGTGAGGTAGGCGATGACCAGGCCGAAGAAGGTGCTGAACGCCGGCACGACGATCAGCCACAGGATGTTGTTGAAGATCGACTTCGCGGAACTGCGTGTCGTTGGCCGCCCAGATGTAGTTGGACAAGCCGACGAAATCGACGCCGTTGCGGCCGAAGAAGCTCAGCCGGATCGAATTGATGACCGGATAGACCAGATAGAGGCCGAGGAACAGCAGCGCCGGCCCGAGAAACAGCCACGGCCGGATGGTGGCGGAGATCTTCTGGTTGCGCGCCGCCTGCAATGCGCCGGCCCGCGCGGCGGCCAGATGATGTCGAGGATCTTGTTGGCGGCGTAGAAGTAGACGGCGGCCGCAGCCGACGCCGATGATGACTGTGATCAGCGCACTGAACAGTTGCCCCATCGGGCTTCCCCTACCCCCCAGGCGCCGAGCCCTTTGTCTAGCGGGCCCCGCGGCTTGCTTGCCGCTTCACGCCGTCGCCGGCCTCACGCAGTTGGGCCGTTCCGCTTGTGATCCCGGGCCGATGCGGCCCGGGACCGATCCATTCGCGAAAGCTACACGACTTACTTGATCGCGTCCCAGGACTTCTGGATCTGGTCGGCGACCGTCCTTGGCGGACTTGCCGCCGACGTAGTCCACCATGCCGGTCCAGAACGAGCCGGCGCCGATCTTGCCGGGCATCAGGTCCGACCCGTCGAAGCGGAAGGTCGTGGCGTTCGGATGATGTCGTTCTCGCCCCTGCAGCGTGTCGGTGGGATAGACGTCCGGGTTGACCAGCT
>CAWGJV010000006.1:0-46619 GCA_963822975.1 uncultured Alphaproteobacteria bacterium | reverse complement strand
CTGTTGCCTACATATCCATGGTGCATGGCGTCCTCGGCGCGGTGATGGTTGGCTGGGGCATTGCCCTGCTTTTTCTGCTGTTCGGGCCGTTCCGGCGGGGCTCGCGCGAGGCCTGGCTTACCTGCAGCGTGTCGCTGGCGGTGTGGTTCGTGACCGACACGGTGTTTTCCCTGTCGACCGGCTTCTGGCAGAATGCCGTCCTCAATGTCGTGCTGGCCGTCCTGTTCGCGGTGCCGCTCGCCGCCACCTATCGCGCATCCGGGGAGCGGAGCGCCTGACGGCGCAATCGGGGTGCTGACCTGATGGCAGCGCTGCTTTCAGAATTCGGACCCGACATCTGGGTGGGCGAGGGGCCGGTGGTGCCCTTCTTCACTTTCCCATATCCGACGCGCATGGTGGTGATCCGGCTTGGCGACGGCGGGCTGTTCGTGTGGTCGCCGATCGCGCTGTCGCCGGAGCTCGAGGCCACCATTGACGATCTCGGGCCGGTGCACTGCCTCGTGTCGCCCAATCTGCTGCACCACCTCTTTCTCGGCGAGTGGAAGACGGCCTATCCGCAGGCGCGCCTCTACGCTTCGCCGGGGCTGCGCAAGAAGCGCAGGGACCTCGCCTTCGACGGCGACCTCGGCGACGCTCCCGATCCGGCCTGGGCGGCGGACATCGACCAGGTCGCCATGCGCGGCAGTCCGTTCCTCACCGAGGTGGTGTTCTTTCATCGCGCCAGCCGCACGGCGATCTTCACCGACCTGATCGAGAATTTCCCGCCCGGCTGGTTCAGGGGCTGGAAGAAGGTCGTCGCGCGGCTCGACGGAATTGTCCAGCCGCATCCCGGCGCGCCGCGCGAACTGCGCTGGAGCTTCCTGTTCAAGCGCCGGCAGGCGCGCGCGGAACTGGAGCGCATCCTCGCCTGGCCGATCGAACAGGTGATCGTCGCACATGGCGACCTGGTGAAAGCCGACGGTGCGGCCTTCGTGCGCAAGGCCTTCGCCTGGCTGCGGTAGGTTCAGTCGGAATTCGGTCCGGAAGGGGCGTTCGAGAGCCTGCCACTTCCCCGCTCGAGGGGGGAAATGGGAGTGCAGGTTCTTCGAATGTTGGCCGGGCCTGGCCCAGCCGTTCGGGGCCGGTGCGGCACTGCGGTCATGGCTAATGCCGATGCCGTATTTATGTTCGAAAGGAAGGCGCAAGCCCATGTTTCGAATATTAATTCTCTGCCTTCCGAGATGTCGTCTGAAACGCGTATTGTCATTTTCAAGTACAATAACGAAATTTATTTAGCGACTGAGTTTCAATGCGTCGTGAAATTTCAAAACAATAGTCAAATTCGTCCTATTTTCGGTAGCGCACTTGCGCTTCCCAAGAAATGGTCTATTCTGGCACTCACTGATAAAGAGTGCCAGCGAAACGGCGTGAGGGATGGATCAGCTCGCGGCCCGTAGCTGCGCACGCCTCAGCACTGGTCCCAACGCGAAAGTCCCAAGATGAAGAAACTCGCAATCGCTTTCGTGGCGACGGCCGCTATTGGCCTCGGCGCGTGCACCACTCAGGAGGGCGCCATCAGTGGCGGCGTGATCGGCGCAGCCGTTGGCGGCGTCGCCACCAATTCGGTTGTCGGTGCGGTTATCGGTGCCGGCGTCGGCGCGCTCGCCGGCGCCGTGCTGGTTGATCATGCCAATAACGGCTGGTGCACATATCGGTACCACGGGAAGCTTTACCGCGATCGCTGCCGCTACTGAAGCAACGCGGGCAGGTAGTCGTCCGCGATCGGGCGGGAATTGCGCCTGAGCGGTGACGACGTTTGCACGCCATCTGGACACGGCCGACCGCGACTGTCGCGGTCGGCGCCCATGAACCCCGCGGCATACTCCGGAGCGAAACAATGTCCCTCGGACTCATCCTTGTCATCGTGCTTCTCGTATTCCTGTTCGGAGGCTTCAGTGGCCGCTTCGGCGGTTACGGTTACGGCTACGGCCACGGAGGTGTCGGCGTCATCGGCATCATTCTGATTATCGTGGTCGTATTGCTGCTCACCGGCCGCCTTTGAGTTCTCGAAAGGATCGACCGTGAGCAAGAACAATATCCTCTACCTCGTCATCGGCGCGCTTCTCGTCGCGGCCGCTGTGCTTGGGTATCAGGTCTACCAGGATCGCCAGCAACCGGAGGGCATGCAGATCAACGTCGGCCCGGCCGGCGTCTCGATCGAACCGAAGTAGCGGCAAGCTGCCGGCAGCTTTGGTGACTGACGACACTTTCCGCCCAAGACTTCATCGTGATGGAGATTTAAATGGACAGCGACCGCATCAAAGGATCGATCAAGCAGATCAAGGGCAGCCTGAAGGAAGTCGCCGGACGAATTGGCGGCGATGCCAAACTCGAGGCTGAAGGCAAGAACGACAAGGTTGCCGGAAAGGTCCAGAACACGATCGGCGGCGTGAAGGACACGCTACGCGGCAAATAGACCCCCCAACAAGGGAAATCTCCCGCTCGCGCGGACGAGGCGTCGTGTCCTGGGCCAGCCGTTCCCGCGCCAGCGAGGCACCGGCGCCCAGTGCATTGAGCTTGGCGAAGGCGATGTCCCAGTGCATTGGCGCATGCCGCAATTGGTGCGATGGCGTCGCTGGCGACGTCGATGCAGCCGAGCAGCACGTCCTTGCCGCTCATTGCACGCGATCCATCACAGTGGCGCAGAGGCCTTTGCCTGGCTGCTTCAGGCCGCCTTGTCGATCACGCTTTCGGTCCCCGACACCAGAAACGGCGCCAGCACCCAGCCAAGGCCCGGCATCGTGGCGGCGCGCAGAGTCAGGTTGCGAAAGGCGATGTCGAAGCGTGTCTGCGGCACGATCCAGCGCGCGGTCTTGCGGCCGGACTCCTGTTTCTTGCGCACATCCGCCAGGAGGCGCTTCTGGTATGCGTCGAGGGCGCTCGGGATATCCGTCATGGTGCGCAACTCGTCCGCAAGCACATAGGCCGTGCCCATCGCCAGCGATGCGCCCTGGCCGGCGAGCAGCGAAACGGCGTCCGCGGCATCACCGATCAGCGTGACACGGCCCTTGCTCCACTGGTCCATCTCGATCTGGGCGATCTGGTCGTAGTAGATGCCGGGAAGCCTGGCGGCATGCTCGAGGCTCTTCGGCACGAGCCAGCCGAGGTCGCCGTAAACGCGCCGCAGTTCGGCGACCGGATCGGCCGGGAGCGTCGGGTTCCTGGCGACATGAGCGAAGAAGGCCGCCACCTTGCCGCCGCGGATCGGATAGAAGCCGGCCTGCCGGCCGGGAAGCGCCATAATGCGGAAGCGGTTGCCGAGGCTGCCGACCGCCTCCGCATCGTCGTAGATGAAGGCGGCGGTGTGGTAGCCGAGATAGCGCGAGAAGCGGTCGCCGTCGCCGAAGGTCTTGGCGCGCACGTCCGAGTGGATGCCGTCGGCGCCGACGAGCAGGTCGGCCGTCTCCACCGTGCCGCCGGACAACGTCACCGCGACGACGTCGCCCTGATCTTCGATCCGGGCGATGGTCTGGCCGAAGCGCATGTCGACCGATTTCGGCAGGGCGTCGAAGATGGTGCGCTCGAGATCGCCGCGCATCAGGCTCAGCAGCCGGCCGTCGAGCATGCCCGCGAACCGGTGGTAGTCGAGCCGGGCGCTGACGTGGCCCTTGCCGTCCATCCAGTCGACCGTGGGAATGTCGTAGGCGATCTCCTTCAGCCGCGGCAGCAGGCCGAGGCGCTCGGCAACATCGTAGCCCGAGCCCATGAAGTCGATCATGTAGCCTTCGTTGCGCAGGCTCGGCGCGCGCTCGACGACAACGACGTGCCAGCCGTCGCGGGCAAGGCAGGTCCCGAGCGTGAGGCCCGCAATTCCCGCACCGCAGATAATTGCTTTCATGACTTCTTCTCCTCTGGAAACAGAGCGTCGACGAACCGTCGCCATGCCTGCCGGGTCTTGCGTTCCTCGCCGAGGGCCAGCAGGTGCAGGCCCAGGCCGTCGAGCGTCATCAGGGCGAGGCGCGCGGTCGTTTCCGCCTCCGCCTTCGGCATGAACTGCCGCAACTGCTCAACCATTCCGGTGAGCGTTGGTTCGGCGCTGGCCCTGAGTTTCGATCGCATGCGATCGTCGAAGAGAGCGCGGCCGAAGAAGACGAAGTAGGCCTTCAGGAAGCCCTGCTGGTCCTTCGTGACCTTCAGGGTCGCGTTGCCGAGCTGCAGCAGCCAGTCGCGCGCCGATTTCGGCTTGCGGCCGGTCGGCGAGAGCATGGCGGCGCCGAGAAGGTCGAGGGCGGCAAGCGGGATTTCTTCGAGATTGGGGAAGTGGTGGAAGAGGTTGGCCTTGCTGATGCCGACCTCGCGGGCGAGCGCGGAGGCGCTGTAGCCGCTCGGGCCGTCCCGCCCGAGCAGGACGATGGCGGCTTCGATGATGGCTGTACGGGTGTCGCGTCGCGGTTTCATGGGGGCGGAACATACTGACCGACCGGTCGGTCAGCAAGCCGGTCACATTGTCGCGTCGAGCGACAGGGGTGGCCGCCGGTGAAGGTCGAATTGAAGAAGCGGGATCTAGCCCAGCCGTTCGCGGGCGAGCGCCGCGCCGGCGCCCAGCGCATCGAGCTTGGCGAAGGCGATGTCCCAGTGCATCGGCGCCATGCCGCAATTGGTGCAAGGGAAGATGCGCCCGGCGGGCACGAAGGGCAGCGCCAGTTCGATCGTCTTCAGCACGTCTTCGGGCGTCTCGATGGCGTCGCTGGCGACGTCGATGCAGCCGAGCAGGACGTCCTTGCCGTCGAGCAGCGCCAGCAGCTCGATGGGAACGTGCGAGCTGCGCGCCTCGACCGAGACCTGGTCGAGGCGGCTCTTGGCCAACGCCGGGAAGATCTGCTCGTACTGGGTCCACTTGCCGCCCAGCGACTGCTTCCACTCGAGATTGGCCTTGATGCCGTAGCCGTAGCAGATGTGGACGACGGTGGTGCAGGACAGCCCGTCGATGGCGCGGTGCAGCGCCTCGATGCCCCAGTCCTTGACCTCGTCCATGTAGACGTTGAAAGCCGGCTCATCGAACTGGATGACGTCGACGCCGTCGGCCTCGAGCGCGCGGGCTTCCTGGTTGAGCAGGCCGGCGAAGGCCATGGCGAGTTTCGGCCGGTCGCCATAGTGCTTGTCGGCGATGGTGTCGACGATGGTCATCGGGCCGGGCATGGTCATCTTCACCTTGCCCTTGCTGTGGGCGCGCATGGTGCGCGCCTCGTCGGCATGGACGCGGCCGGTGAGGCGGACTTCGTCGACCACCACCGGCACCATCGCCTTGTAGCGGTCCTTGCGGATGCCCATCTCGACCTGATGGGCGAAGTCGATGCCCTCGACGAATTCCAGGAAGCCGTGGACGAAGTGGCGGCGCGACTGTTCGCCGTCGCTGACGATGGCGATGCCGGCATCCTCCTGCATCTTGACGACGAGGATGGTGGCGTCGCGCTTGGCCCGGGCGAGGTCGTCGCCTTCCAGCTTCCAGGGGGCCCAGAGACGATTGGGCTCGGCCAGCCAGGATGGCTTGGGCAACGAGCCGGCGACGGTTGCGGAGAAAGCGGCCATGACCGGGACTTATTGCCACGGATCGCGCGGCTTGTCGCCCCGCCGCCGGCGCTCGCCTCGACAGCAACGGGCTCAGGTGTTAGCCGCACGTCAACGATTGGAACCGCCAGAAGGAGAACAGCCATGCCCGACCATCCCGCGCTTGCAGCCGGCCGCAGCGCCGTCATCACCGGCGGCGCCGGCGGCATCGGCCTCGCCGCGGCGAAGCGTTTCGCCGCCCTCGGCATGCGTGTCGCCATTGCCGACCGCGAGCAGGACGCCCTCGACGCGGCGGCGAAAGGGATCGCCGCTGCGACGCCGAAGGCCGAGGTGCTGACGGTCAGGACCGACGTCAGCCGCAAGGAGGAGGTCGAGGCGCTGAAGGAGAAGGCCTACGCCGCATTCGGCGAGGTTGCCGTGCTGATGAACAATGCCGGGCGCGGCGGCGGCGGCGGGCCGTTCGAGAATTACGAGGGCTGGCAGGCGGTGCTCGGCACCAACCTGTGGGGCGTCATCAACGGCGTGCATGCGTTCGCGCCGGCGATGATCGCGCAGGGCACGCCGGCGGCGATCGTCAATACCGGCTCCAAGCAGGGCATCACCTGTCCGCCCGGCGACACCGCCTACAATGTCTCCAAGGCGGGCGTGAAGGTGCTCAGCGAGGCGCTGCAGCACACGCTGCGCAATACGCCCGGCTGCAAGGTCGACGCCTACCTGCTGGTGCCCGGCTGGACGCATACCGGCCTGACCGCCCGGCAGAAGGAGAAGCCGGCCGGCGCCTGGTGGCCGGACCAGGTCATCGACATGCTGTTCGCGGCGATGGGCAAGGGCGACTTCTACATCATCTGTCCGGACAACGACGTCACCCGCGAGGTCGACAACAAGCGCATCCGCTGGGCGGCCGGCGACATCGCCGAGAACCGCCCGCCGCTGTCGCGCTGGCACCCGGACTACGAGACGGCCTTCGCGGATTTCCTGAGGGAATAGGCTAGGCCGTCGCCGGTCGCCGTGCGCCCTCGATGTTGGGCAGGAAGATCGTCAGCAGACCGATCGCCGGCAGCCAGGCGCAGACGCTGTAGACGAACTCGATCGAGGTGAGGTCGGCGAGCTGGCCGAGGGCGGCGGCGCCGAGGCCGCCCATGCCGAAGGCGAGGCCGAAGAAGATGCCGGAGACCATGCCGGTCTTTCCGGGCACCAGTTCCTGCGCGAAGACGATGATCGCCGGAAAGGCGGACGACAGGCCGATGCCGATCGGCACGGTCAGGATCACCGTCCACACCAGCCCGACATGGGGCAGGACGAGCGTGAACGGCAGGATGCCGAGGATCGACGCCCAGATGACGTATTTGCGGCCGAAACGGTCGCCGAGCGGACCGCCGATCAGCGTGCCGGCGGCGAAGGAGAAGAGGAACACGAAGAGCAGGATCTGCGACACCGGAATTGACAGGCCGTACCGGTCGATCAGGAAGAAGGTGTAGTAGCTGCGGAAGCTCTCCAGGTAGAAGAACTTGGAGAAGACCAGCACGACGAGGATGACCAGCGAGGCGACGATACGCGCCTGGCTGACATCCGGGCGGGCAATCGCCTTCACCGGGCGCGGCTTGCGCGCGGCGTCGAAGTGATGACGGCGGTACCAGTTGCCGACCCGCCACAACACGGCGATGGCCGTCATGGCGATCACCGAGAACCAGGCGATGCTTCGCTGGCCGTAAGGCACGACGATCGCCGCGGCGAGCAGCGGCCCCAGCGACGTGCCGATATTGCCGCCGACCTGAAACACCGATTGCGCGAAACCATGGCGGCCGCCGGAGGCGAGGCGGGCGATGCGCGACGATTTGGGGTGGAAGATCGACGAGCCGAGGCCGATGAGGCCGGCGGCGAGCAGGAGCAGCCCATAGGTCGGGGCAAATGCGAGCAGGATCAGGCCGCAAAAGGTCGCGCCCATGCCGATGGGCAGCGAATAGGGCTGCGGCCGGCGGTCGGTGTACATGCCGACCAGCGGCTGCAGCAGCGAGGCGGTCACCAGAAAGGTGAAGGTGATCAGCCCGATCTGGCCGTAGCTGAGGGCAAACGAGTCCTTGAGGATCGGATAGATCGCCGACAGCAGCGACTGCAGCGTGTCGTTGAGCAGGTGCGAGACGCTGAGGCCGATCAGGACGGCGAAAACCGTCGGGTCGACGCCGGCGTCCATGCGTCCGCTGCCCGGCGTTGGGGCGTTCACCGATGCTGCCTCCGGAACGGAATCGCGCCGCGGAACCGCGGCGAATTCAGACTATGCACCGGAAAATCGTAACCGGCCATATACGTTCATGCATGCCGGCCGTTGCGCGGCTGCATCGGTCCATCCAAATTGCGGGAAACGTCTTGCGTGCCGCAGAATTCCTGCTAGATTGTGCATTGCGGCGGCGGCGGCGGGGCCGAACGAGGAGACTTACGTTCATGACATTGCGCAGGACGTTGACGGCCGGCTTGCTGCTTGGCGTCAGCCACCTTGGTTATGCCTGGGCGGCTGAACCGGCGGGCACGGCGGCGGCCATCAGGCCGGACGTGGGTGCGACGGGAACCGGAGGGGCGCGCACGCTCGCGGTCGACAGTTCCGTCTTCATGGGCGACGTCATCAAGACCGGCGCCAGCGGCACCGCGCAAATCCGCTTTGTCGACGATACCCGCCTCGCGGTCGGGCCGAACTCGGACATCACCATCGACCGGTTCATCTTCGGCGGCGGCAAGACGGCGAAGCAGGTCACGATCAACGTCACGCAGGGCGCGTTCCGCTTCCTGACCGGCATCAGCGCCAAGAGCGCCTATTCGATCCAGACGCCGACGGCGACGATCGGCGTGCGCGGCACCGAGTGGGAAGGCGTCTATGTCGACGGCGTGCTGAAGGTCACGCTCTACGGCGGCGGGCTGACGGTCTGCAACAGGCAGTCGCCGCGCCGCTGCGCCTTGCTGACCAATGCCTGCGACATGATCACCCTGTCACCGGACGGCAGGTTCAACTGGACCCAGAACGTCTACGAGAAGACCAAGATCCTGGAGAGCGATTTCGCCTTCGCCTTCCACGAGCCGCGCCTGCTGCCGGACTTCCGTGCCAAGTCTGGCTCGTGCAACGTGCCGGACATCGCGCCGAACAATCAGGGCCGGGGAACCCCGGCGCCGGAGATCGATGTGGGCGACGGCGGTCCCGCCTAACTGGCGGACCGGAGCCAGGTCGTCTTTGCCCTTCTAGTCGGAAATCCGGCAGACGAATTCCTCGAACTTGCCGCCCGCGCTGCGCGGGAGTGGTGTGTCGTGATATTTGATGATCAGCGTGAACGGGTGGCCAAGTGCCGCGAGGATGGCCTCTCGTAGCGCCTGATTCCTCATCCGTCGTCAGCGATCGGCCGACGACCAAGTGGGCCTCGATGATCGTCCCGTCCGTCTGCATGAGTTGGAACTGAAAGACGGGCGCGATCGCCGGAAACGGCTGACCTGGCGAAGGGCCATTGCCTGCGGCCGTCGGGCAAGACGCATGAGATTGCGCGAGCGGCCGAGGATGCGCCGCAGGGACGGCAGGCCGCGTCCGCAGGTGCCGGTTCCGACTTCCGCATAGTCGCCGATCGCGTACCGGATGGTCGGCGTGGCGAAGTTGGTGAAGTCGGTGATGACGACCCGCCCGATCTCGCCAGGACCGCAAGGTCTGCCAACCTCGTCGAGGATGTCGACGATCAGCGTCTCGGCCATGACGTGGTAGCCCGCGCAATCGGGACACTGGATGGCGATCGTGCCTCCCTCGGTGGCGCTATAGCTGTCCTCCGTCTCGACACCGAAATACGAGCGCACGCGTTCACGCAGTTCGTCCGTCAGCGTCTCGGCGAAAGTGCGCATGTGGGCCAGGCCGGGCGGCGGTCCGCCGGTGCGGGCGAGTTCGTCTATCAGGCCGGCCAGGTTGTTGGGGTAGGTCAGAAGCGTGCCGGGCTTGAACGAGCGCACCTTTGCGGCCTGTTCGACAAATGGCGTCGCGATGGGGAGGGAAAGACCGGGACCGGTGGGGTGAAGCAGGGCGACCGGCGATCCCCAGTTCGGCCGTTCGATGGGTGCCTTCAGCCTGGCACGGATGCTCAACAGCGGAGCGGTGAAGTCGCGATCGTACCAGATATGATCGCGCATCGTGTAGGCCTGCGCGGTCATGTTCATGATCTCCGTGCGCTTCACGGAGAGCGTCTCGCCGGTCGAGCCAGAAGTTCGCCCCTCGCGCACCGGCTCGTGTGACTCAGGCACGTTGCGACAGAACAGCGTTTCGCCGGCTAACTGAATGTCCCGCCGCGTCATCGGGGGCAGGGCGGAGAGGCCCTCGCGCGTGGCGAGGTCGTTGGGCGTCAGGCCGGCTTTCTTCAGGCGGTCGGCGAAGAAGGGCGACTCGCGGGCGCAATGCCGCGCGGTGATGGCGAGCTGGCGGAAGGCGTTGCGCTCGAGCTCTTCGGTGGGAAGCCACTGGCTGGACTGGAGCCAGCGCACGAGGTCGGCCAGCCCGGGCACGCCGGTGCCGCTAATCGGCGGCCAGACGATGCCCTCGACCGGCGTTGGGAAAGGTGACGGCGAAGGTCGATCCATGCTTTGGCCGGCTCAGGTGGCAGAGCCGGGATTGTTAGGCCAGGATCGACCTTCGCGCTACGCCTGAGCGCTGCTAGCCGAGGTCGATGTCGTCGGTGGGCTTGCCGCTCGACACCTTGCGGATCGCTTCCGCCGCCTTGTGAAGCACGTCGGCGACGCGGCGCTGCTCGTCCTCGGCGGCGTCGAGCTTCTCGGCGATCGCCGCCTTGAGTTCGCGGCGCGCGTCGTTGACGGCGTCGATCACGCCGGGGATGTCGCGATCGGGCGTTTCGCCGCGCCGCTGGCTCTCCCACCACGAACGGGCCTGGGCCATCTTGCGGCCGAATTTCTCGATGCCCGACAGCGCCAGGTCGGCAAGCTCGCGGTTCTCGCGCAGGTGCGTGCGGCCACTTTCGGTGATCGAATAGACCTTCTTGGATCCTTCGCTGGCCGAGGTGGCGTAGCCGACTTCCTCGAGATAGGTCAGCGTCGGATAGACCACGCCGGGCGAGGGGCTGTAGACGCCGCTCGACTTCTCCTCGAGCGCCTTGATGATCTCGTAACCGTGGCGCGGGCCTTCATCGAGGAGCGCCAGAACGATCAGCCTGAGGTCGCCATCGGCGAGCATCTTGCCGACGCGGAAGGCGCCGCCACCCCAGCCGCCGCCGCGACCGCGCGGACCGCGGCCCCAGTCGCCCGGGCCGCCATGGCGGCCGGCGAAGTGCCAATAGGCGCGCTCTTCGCGATTCCAGTGATGATGGTGCATGGGAGTCTCCGTTCTATATCGTGCGATATAGCTAGGAGCGGATCGGGGCGACGTCAAGATATATCTTACGAAATGGCCGTAGCGTCTGGCCCTGGCAACGGGGAGGGCCGTTTCCCTTGCCAACGGGCCGCCGGCGGCCTACCGAGGCGGCCCAGCGGACGTGGCGGAATTGGTAGACGCAAGGGACTTAAAATCCCTCGGAGGCAACTCCTTCCCGGTTCGATCCCGGGCGTCCGCACCACAGCGAAGCCGCGTTCCATGATCCCTGTCACCGCCACCATCCGCCTCGACGAGCGCGAGATCGAGGAAAGCTTCATCCGGGCGTCGGGGCCGGGCGGGCAGAACGTCAACAAGGTTTCGACCGCCGTCCAACTGCGCTTCGACGCGCGCCGGTCGGCCTCTTTGCCGGAGCCGGTTCGCCAGCGATTGCAGAGGCTTGCCGGATCGCGCCTGACCCTGGACGGGGTCATCGTGATCACCGCCCAGCGCTTCCGCAGCCAGGAGGCCAACCGGCGCGATGCGCTCGACCGGCTGGTGGCGCTGATCGCCGAAGCCGCCGCGCCGCCGGTGCCGCGCAAGAAGACGCGGCCGACGCTTGCCAGCAAGCGGCGACGGCTGGAAGGCAAGGTGCGGCGCGCCGGCGTCAAGGCATTGCGCGGGCGGCCCGCCCGCGACGACTGAGGCCCGTGAATTGGGCCGGCTTGCCGCGGCCGATCGTCCGCCGGTCGATTCGAGGAGCAATTCGGCCGGCTTTCAGGTAGAATGGCGTTCATGATCGATCCAGCGGCCCCGCCGCCGACCGCCGGCGGCGGCTATTGGCCACGTGCTCTCGCCCGTTATCGCGACCCGAAACTCTCCCGTAGCCTGATCGAGATTGGCCTCACCGCCTTTCCGCTGATGGCGCTGTGGGCCGCCATGTGGGGCACGCAGCAGATCGGGCACTGGTGGCTGAGCCTGATCCTGGCAGTGCCGGCGGCCGGCTTTCTGGTGCGGCTGTTCATCATCCAGCACGATTGCAGCCACGGCGCGTTCTTCCGCCAGCGCAGCGCCAATGACTGGGTCGGCCGCGTCATCGGCGTCTTCACGCTGACGCCGCACGACTACTGGCGGCGGACGCACGCGATCCACCACGCCACCACCGGCAATCTCGAGCAGCGCGGCATCGGCGACGTGACGACGCTGACCGTCGGCGAGTATCTGGCGCTCGGCTGGTGGGGACGGTTCACCTATCGCCTCTATCGCCACCCGGTCTTCCTGTTCGGCGTGGCGCCGGCCTACCTTTTCCTCCTGCAGCACCGGGTGCCGCTCGGCCTGATGCGCAAGGGCTGGCAGCCGTGGCTGAGCACCATGGCCACCAACGCCGCCATCGTCACGGTCTTCGGCGGGTTGGTCTGGCTGGTCGGCATCAAGGCCTTCCTGCTCATCCAGCTGCCGCTGGCCGTCGGCGCCGCCTCGATCGGCGTGTGGCTGTTCTACGTGCAGCACCAGTTCGAGGAAACGCTGTGGGAGCGCGACGAGAAGTGGTCGCACCAGGACGCCTCGCTCTACGGCAGTTCCTACTATGACCTGCCGCTGGTGCTCAGGTGGCTCACCGGCAATATCGGCGTCCATCACGTGCATCACCTGGCGAGCCGCATTCCCTACTATCGCTTGCCGGAGGTTCTCCGCGACCATCCGGAACTCGCCCGCATCGGGCGGCTGACACTGGCGCAGAGTTTCGGTTGCGTCCGGTTGACGCTGTGGGACGAGGCCCGGCGCCGGCTGGTGTCATTCCGCGACATGCGGCGAAGCCGGTCAGCCCAGGCAGCCTGAGGCGCCGTCCGGCGGCGCCGATTTCGGAAGAACAAAGAAGAAAGAAGGACAGGGCAATGACCAGCCACAAATACAAGGTTGGGGAGATGATCAGCTTCCGGAGCTATCTGAAGGATCGCTCGGCGGCGTCGGGGAGATACGAGATCGTCGCCTGCCGCCCCGATCAGGACGGCGAACCGTCCTATCGCATCAAGAGCGAACTCGAGCGGCACGAGCGGATCGCGCGTGAGAGCGAACTCGGCCGCCTCGCCGGGGCCAAGCAGGGCGCCTAGACGTAGCGGCCGACCGCCATCAGGCCGAGCGCAACAGCCAGCAGCGAAGCGTTGGTCATGCCGATGCGCCCAAGGCGCTGCGACAGGCGGCTGCGTTCGGCGAGGAGTTCCGGCGCCGGCGTGCCGCCGTCCTTGCCCTGCATCTCGATCTGACCTCCGACAATTGCCAGGCGCTTCGAGACCGACGGGATAAGCGTGTTGGCGGCGACCGCGCCAGTGATCGCGACGAGGCCGCCGAGGCCGAAGATGGTTTCCGGGCCGGGATGCGACAGGCTCCAGGCGAGGCCAACGTAGAAATCCCAATAGAGCAGCAGGCCGGTGACGATCGTGACGACGCCCGCGGCCAGCATCAGATCCGAATACCGGTTGCGGCGCATGAACTCGCCGAAGAACTGGCCGCCCGCCGGTCCGGTGGCGCGCACGGTCGGCAGGGTCAGGAAAGACGTGGTCAGGGCGGAGCCGACCCAGAACATGCCGAAGGTGATGTGCAACAGCCTGAGGATGACAATGGACGAACTGCGATTCCATGGGAATGCTCCGGGTAGGGATCTTGATGTGAGGACGACGCCCGAAACGGGCGGCGCGGGGCGGCGATCTATGCGACCGGCGGCCGGCGAGCAGTGACCGTGTTCACACTTGACGGCGGGCGGGCGGCGAGGCTTGCTCCGGCTGCACGCCGTCAGGAATTCCCGCATGACCCTCGCCACATGGCTCGCCTTCGCCGTCGCCTCGACGGCGCTGCTGCTCATTCCCGGCCCGACGGTGCTGCTGGTGGTCAGCTATGCGCTGACCCAGGGACGCAGGATCGCGCTGGCCACGGCGGTCGGCGTCGCCCTCGGCGATTTCACCGCCATGACGCTGTCGCTGGCCGGTCTCGGCGCGTTGCTTGCCGCCTCGGCGACGCTGTTCACGGCGCTGAAGTGGGTCGGCGCCGCCTACCTCGTCTATCTCGGCGTCAGGCTGTGGCGGGCGCCGCCGGTGTTGCCGTCGGTCGCACCGGAACCCGGGCGGCGCGCGGCGGGGGGCATCCTCGCCCATGCTTTCGTGGTGACGGCGCTCAACCCGAAGAGCATCGCCTTCTTCATCGCCTTCGTGCCGCAATTCATCGCCCATGACGCGCCGCTGCTGCCGCAGCTCGTCGTCATGGAGGCGACCTTCGTCGGCCTCGCCACGCTCAACGCGCTCGCCTATGCGCTGGCCGCCGACCGGCTGCGTCTGAGCATCCGCCGGCCGGGCGTGCTGAAATGGCTGAACCGGGCGGGCGCCTCCTGCCTCGTCGCCATGGGCGCGGCGACGGCCGTGTTCGCGCGCCACTAGAGCGCGGTGGCGCTTGCCGCCGCGGCGCGCGGCAGGCTAACGCCCGGCGATGTCGTCACCGTCACTGACTCGCTTCCAGGTCATCCGCCGCGCCTTCCCGCTGGTCTTCGCCAACGCCGCCGTGCCGCTCGCCGGCGCCGCCGACACGCTGGTGCTCGGCCTGAGGGGCGACGCGACCGATCTCGGCGGCGTGGCGCTGGGCGGCGCGATCCTCACCGTCTTCCTGTGGAGTTTCTATTTCCTGCGCATGGGCACGACCGGACTGGTTGCTCAGGCGTCCGGCGCCGGCGATGAGGGGGAGGGCCAGCGCGTGCTCCTGCGGGCGCTCGCCATCGCGATCGTCCTCGGCCTGGCGATTGCGGTCTTTCGCGGAGCGATCGCGGCGCTCGGCCTTGCGGTGATGCAGGGCGAGGCATCGGTCAACGCCAAGGGCGCCGCCTACCTGACGGCGCGGGCGCTGGGCGCGCCGGCCGGCCTTGCCGTGTACGCGCTCACCGGCTGGCTGATCGGCACCGGGCGCACCGGCACGACGCTGGCGGTGACGGCGATCTTCAGCCTCGTCAATGTCGCGCTCGACCTGTGGTTCGTGCTCGGCCTCGATCTCGGCCCGGCCGGCGTCGGCATGGCGACGGCGATTGCCGACTGGGCGAGCCTGCTGGCGGGGATTGTCTTCGTCGCCGCGAGCGGTGCGCCTCCGCGGCGGCTGGGTCGACGGCGTCTTCAGCGCGGCGTCGCTCCTCGACCTCGCCGCGCTCCGCCGCCTGTTCGACGTCAACATCAACCTGATGATCCGCACCTGGATGATGATCCTCGGCTTCACCTGGTTCGTGAATGCCGGCGCGCGACAGGGCGTGGCGCCGCTCGCCGGCAACCAGATCCTCATGCAGATCATCGCCATCTGGGCCTTCGTGCTCGACGCCTTCGCCTTCGTCGCCGAAGCCGAGGCCGGCAGCGCCTTCGGCCGCGGCTCGCGCGCCGATTTCCGCCGCGCCTGCCTGCTGACCGCCGAGCCGGCGCTGATCGCCGGCGCCGCCTTCGCGGTGCTCACCTTCGCCTTCGGCCCGGCGGTCCTGTCCGCGGCAATCGCCGACCCGGCCGCGCGCGATGCCGCCATCGCCTTCATGCCCTATTGCGCCGTGGTGCCGCTTCTCGGCGCGCCGGCGTGGATTCTCGACGGCATCTTCATCGGCGCGACGCGCGGCGCCATGCTGCGCAACGCCGCCATCGGCGCGGTGGCGGTCTATATCGCCGCCGACCTCGTGCTGGCGCCGCGGCTCGGCAATGACGGCGTCTGGCTGGCCTTCCTGGTGTTCTACGTGGCGCGGGCGGCCGGGCTCGGCTTCTACTTGCCGAAGCTGGTGGCGCGCATCGGCTGAGCCGGCGGGCTTTCGGGCGGCTGCCAGCGGTAGATCCAGTCGTTCTGGCCGAGGATGAGGCGCGGGCCGGCAAGAGCCAGCGCGGCATCGCGGGCGGCGGCCAGCACCGAGCCGAAATGGTAGGCGTCGCCGGTCCGCCGTGACGCTTCGGCGACGCGCAGCACGCCGCTTGCGGCGGGTTGTCTGGTAGGCGCGCAGCGCGGCGGGAACGTCGCCGGTTGCCTGGAGGGCGTTCGCCAGAACCGCGGCGTCCTCGATCGCCATGGCGGCGCCCTGGGCGAGGAAGGGCATCATGGCGTGGGCGGCGTCGCCGAGCAGGGCGAGGCGGCCGGCGGCCCACGGGCCGTGCGCATCGACCGCGGCAAGGGCGAACTTCCGCCAGGCGTCGGGCGTGCCGACGAGCTTGCGCACCGGGCCGCACCAGGCGGCGAACCGTGCGGCGATGGCCGTCGGATCGCCGGGCGCATCCCAGCCGGGCGCGTCCCACGTTCCTCGACGATGGCGACGATGTTGACCGCGGTGCCGTGTGCGACCGGGTAGTGGACGAGGTG
Source organism: uncultured Alphaproteobacteria bacterium (assembly GCA_963822975.1). Lineage (GTDB taxonomy): Bacteria > Pseudomonadota > Alphaproteobacteria > Rhizobiales > Kaistiaceae > CAVSRC01. Next base: position 30,406 of record CAWGJV010000006.1, on the reverse strand, counting down.
CGCGTCGGGCCCGAGCCACAGGCCGACGGCGGCGGCATCGATGACTGGCGGACGCCATCGACGTGCACGACGCGCGCGCCACGCGGTGCGGCCGGTCGGTCTGGCGGGAGCGGCGCCGGGGACGAATGCGCGAAGCGCAGACCGCACCCCGTCGGCGGCGATCAGGGCGGCCGCCTCGACGGTCTCGTTGCCGCGGTCTCGGGTCAGGTGGACCGACAGGCCGTCGGCGGCTTCCGATGCTCCGGCGACGCTGGTTCCGAGCCGCAGCGCGATCGTCGGCGTGCGCGCCACCGCGTCGGCGAGCAGCGACTGCAGGTCGGCGCGGTGGATGACGCGGTAGGGGAAGCCGTAGCGCTCGCGGAAGGCGGCTGCCGGGACGACGAGCCAGACGGCGCCCGGTGAGACCGTTGTGGACGTCGATGGCACGCGGCTCGATCGCGGCGCCGGCGATGGCGCCGTCGAGCCCGAGGCCGGCGAGGACCCGGCCGGCATTGGGGGCGATCTGGATGCCGGCGCCGACGGTCGCTGAGTTCCGCCGCGCGCTCGGCGACGATGACGCGAAAGCCGGCGCGGGCGAGCGCCAGTGCTGCGGTCAGGCCGCCGATGCCGGCGCCGGCGATGACGACCGGCGGTCGGTCATCCGCCGCGGCGGGCCCGGTCGGCACAGGCGCCGCTCAGGCGGCGAGATCGAGATAGAGGTGGCCGGGCGGCTCGGTCTGGGTCGGCGTCGAGGTCGGCGCTGTAGCGGTAGAGCGTCGAGCAGTAGGGGCAGATCTTCTCGTCGTCGTCGCCCATGTCGAGAAAGACGTGGGGATGGTCGAAGGGCGGCTTGGCGCCGACGCACATGAATTCCTTGACGCCGATGGACACGGCGGGAACGCCGGCGTCGTTGTGGAAGTGGGGAACGATGTGATCTGCCATGGCGATTGCTTCCGGGGGAGGGGTTTTCGGCGCGGACAATAGCGGCAGCGCCCGCGATTGGGTAGGGTCCGCCGCGATTTCAGCGGGAGCCCGGACTTGCAGCATTTCTCATCGGACGGTGTCGATATCGCCTATCGCGACGAGGGCGCGGGCGACCCCATCCTGCTCATCCACGGCTTCGCCTCGAACAGCGCGGTCAACTGGCGGTCGACCAGCTGGACCGACACGCTCGCCAAGGCCGGCCGCCGGACCATCGCCATGGACGTGCGCGGTCACGGCGAGAGCGCCAAGCTCCACGAGCCCGCGGCGTACCGCCTGGCGGTCATGGCGGGGGATGCCGCCAATCTCATCGACCATCTCAAGCTCGGTCGCGCCGACGTCATGGGCTACTCGATGGGCGGGCGTATCGCCACGGTGCTTGCGCTGGAGCATCCGGGGAAGGTCCGCTCGCTGATCATCGGGGGCATGGGGACGGGCATGGTCGAAGGGATCGGCGGCGAGGACGAGATCGTCGCGGCGCTGGAGGCCGACAGCCTCAGCGCCGTCGACCTCCGACGTCGGACGGGGCTACCGCAAGTTCGCCGAGCTCACCAGGAGCGACCTCGGCGCGCTGGCGGCGTGCATGCGGGCCCAGCGCGAGCTGGTGCCCCGCGAGCGGCTCGCCGCACCTGAAGGTGCCGGTGCTGGTCGCGGTCGGCAGCAAGGATGAAGTGGCCGGCTCGGCCGTCGGGTTGGCGGCGCTGATTCCCGGAGCCGAGGCGCTCGACATCCCGGGCCGCGACCACATGCTCGCCACCGGCGACAAGGTGTTCAAGGCCGGCGTTCTGGACTTCCTCGCGCGGCGGCCCTGAGCCCGGCCGGAGCGGGCGCGCCTTGCAATGCCGCGCGGGCGCCTTAAGTGCGCTCGTCGGCGATGTTGTTAACCCCGGCGCCGGAAGATGGCGGCCGAAATCCGCCACCGGTGGCGGCTGGGCCGGCCCGGTGATAGGGTGCCGGCCGTTCGCCCCGGGCGGGACAGTGAACAGGTGGATTGCATGTCGGTGAACGTTTCCAAGCAGGCAGAGCGATCCGCTCAGCCACGTCGATCCGATCTGGTCGAACATCCGGCGCGAGGCCGAGGCGATCGTCGCCGCCGATCCGGCGATGGCGAGCTTCGTCTACGCCACCGTGCTCAATCACGACCGCCTGGAGGACGCCGTCGTCCATCGCGTCGCCCAGCGTCTCGATTGCGACGTCATGGGCGCCGAGATGATCCGCTGCGCCTTCGACGACGCGCTGCACGACAACCAGGAACTCGGCGAGATCTTCCGCTGCGACATCGCCGCGGTCTACGACCGCGATCCGGCCTGCGAGCGCCACATCGAGCCGCTGCTCTACTTCAAGGGCTTCCACGCCATCCAGACGCACCGTCTGGCGCACTGGCTGTGGAACGAGCGGGCGGCGCGACTTCGCGCTCTACCTGCAGAGCCGCTCGTCGGCGGTGTTCCAGACCGACATCAATCCGGCCGTGCCGATGGGGCGCAGCATCTTCCTCGACCATGCCACCGGCCTCGTCGTCGGCGAGACGGCCGTGATCGAGGACAACGTCTCGATCCTGCAGGACGTCACGCTCGGCGGCACCGGCAAGGAGTCCGGCGACCGCCATCCCAAGATTCGCCACGGCGTGCTGATCGGCGCCGGCGCCAAGGTGCTCGGCAATATCGAGGTCGGCGCGTCGTCCAAGATCGCGGCGGGCTCGGTGGTGCTCCATCCGGTGCCGGCACATTCGACCGTCGCCGGCGTGCCGGCGAAGATCGTCGGCACGACCGGCAAGGCCGATCCGTCGCGGCTGATGGATCAGCTACTCGACGAGTGCGACGACGAGTGACGCTCGCGGCGCTGCGTCGACAGAAAACAACAGGGGGCCATCCGTGAAACGCGAAGAGCTGCTGAAGCTCGAAGCCTTCTTCCGCCGCCGCTTCAACATGCCGACGATCTCGGTGCGGGCGCGTCCGCAGAAGGACGATTCGGCCGAGGTCTATATCGGCGACGAGTTCGTCGGCGTCATCTTCCGCGACGACGAGGACGGCGACCTCTCCTACAACTTCACGATGGCGATCCTCGACATCGACCTCGACTAGCGCTTGCAGGAAGCCGTCGGCGAGGGTGCGCAGGCCGGCGTCGAGCGCCTGCCAGTCGGGCCAGCAGGTCGCGGTTGAAGCGATAGAGCAGCGATCAGGCCGCGGCCGAACTTGATGTCGCGCAGGCAGGTGGAGGGCACCTCCGCCGTCGTCCCGTGCGAGGCAGCGGGCGACGAAGGGCCGCGGCTGGTCGGGCGAGAAAAGACGATCTCGCCGCCATAGCCCGAATCGGCGGTCAGCGTGCGGCCGACCAGACCGGCCGGGCCGGCCAGCGGCTTGCCGGTGAAGAACCGCGCATAGACCTCGTCGAGCCGCTCGGTCGCATCGAGCGCGCTGTCGCGCGCCGCGATGGTCGCGAAGACGATCGCCGCGACGGGACGCCTGCGTGAAGGCGTCGGCCACCGCGTCGGAATAGCCCTCCAGCGTCGGCCAGTGCATGATCAGGTCGGCGCGCTCGACCGGGCCGCCCCGCCGCGTGGTGGCGAAGCGCATCATGTTGGCGGGGACCGCCAGCTGTCTCGCCGGCGATCGACCAGCGCCACCGGCGTCGGGTCGTCGGTGAGCCCGGTCAGCGTCATGCGGTCGCGATAGGCGTCGAGCGCCAGGTGAATCGAGCCAGCCGGCGACGACCAGCATTGCCACGATGACGCCCGCGGCGATCGCCAGCGGCAGCCTCCAGTGGGAGCGCTGCGCGCGCCGTCGCCGGCGTTGTCGCGCTTGTCCCTTAACGAAACATCAACCATATCAGCCGCGGCGCCGTCCCGCCGGAAAGTCCAGCAATTCCATGTGCTTGCGCGTTCGAATCACCGACAGCGCTCCAACGGTACGCCGCTTGCACCCATGGTCAACAGTGCGGGCGGCTGTGCCCGAAATCGGGACAGTGCGGGTACTGCAAGCGTGTTGCGAGACGGACTTCTGATCGTCTATTGCGCCGCGATCGGCTTCGTCGCATCGGGCATCGCCGCCAGCTTCTACAAGATGGTGACGTCGGAAGCCGCCGCGCTTCGCGCTGCTCGGCGAAGGCTGGCTGGCGGCCGTGTCGACCTTCCTGTTCTTCGCCGTCACCGGCCCGGCGATCATCATGGACACCGCGCTCAAGCGCCGCCTGTCGGAGCGCAACGCCGCTCGGCTGGCTGTTCGGCAGCCTGCTCGTCGCGGCCCTGTGGAGCGTCTGCTCCGGCATCATCGTGCTCGGCACTGGTCGCTGCTCGCTGCAGAACGCTCGCCTGAACGCCGGCTTGATCCGCGCGGCCGAAACGGCCTAAGCGATTTTCGGCGGCGCAGTCGGGAGCAGGCACATGGCGATCCACGAGCTTGACGGCATCGGCCCGGAACTGCCCGGCGAGGGGAAGTCTTGGGTGGCGCCGACGCCGTCGGTGATCGGCAAGGTGACGCTCGGCGAGGGTGTCGGCGTCTGGTTCGGCACGGTCATGCGCGGCGACAACGAGCGCATCACCATCGGCCACGACACCAACGTCCAGGAACTCTGCGTCTTCCACACCGACATGGGCTTCCCGCTGACCATCGGCGCGGGCTGCACCATCGGCCACCGGGCGATCCTTCACGGCTGCACCATCGGCGACAACGTGCTGGTCGGCATGGGCGCGATCGTGCTGAACGGCGCGAAGATCGGCGACAATTGCCTGATCGCCGCCGGCGCGCTGATCCCGGAAGGACGCGAGATGCCGTCCGGCTCGCTGGTCATCGGCATGCCGGGCAAGGTGGTGCGGCCGCTCAGCGCCGACGAGATCGAGCGCAACCGCGCCTCGGCCGCCCATTACGTCGCCAACTGGAAGCGCTTCGCCCAGGGGCTCGGACCGGCGCCCTAGCCGCGGCAGGCCGTCCGCCATTTTGGCCGTGTCCGGCGTCGGCGGACGTGGCAATCCTGCGGGGGTTCGGGGCGCGGATGGAGGTTCCCATGAAGAAGAGGACGTTGGGCCTTGCCGGCGCGATGTGGCTGGCTGCTCGGCGGCGATGCGCCTTTGCGGACGTCATCGACGGCAACTGGTGCCAGGCGGATGGGCGCCACCTGGAGATCGACGGTTCGACGATCACCACGCCGGGCGGCAATACGATCCAGGGCGACTACGGCCGCCACACCTTCACCTACACGGTGCCCGCCGTCGGAACCGTCAGGCCGGAGCCACCGTGCACATGCGGCTCCTCGACGAGACGACGGTGAACCTGTGGGTCGGCGCCCTCGAGCGGCGATCCGGAGGTCTGGCGGCGCTGTACGCCGATCGCGCTAGGCGGGCCGGCGTAGGCGGTTCGCCCGGCTAGTGGTCGTGGTCGTGCAGGTCGAGCCGGGTCTTCGGGTCGATGTGCTTGCCGGTCCAGCGGCCGTAGCGCCAGGGCAGGTACCAGGCGGCGTTCGCCGGCAGGGTCTCCGGGATCGGATCGTAGCCGGAGGCGCCGAACGGCCCGCAGCGCTGGAAGCGGGCGAGGCCGATCCAGAAGCCCGCCCACAGTCCGTACCGTGCCGATCGCCTCCTCGGTGTATTCCGAACAGGTCGGCAGATAGCGGCACTGACCGGCCGAGCCAGGGCGACAGCACCAGCCGGTAGAGCCTTGATCAGGCCGATGCCGGCCAGGCGCGGCAAACGTCGCGAGCTGCGTCAATACGTCTGTCATATTGGGCGGCCATAGTGCGGCGCGGTGACCGGCGCTGGCGCGGCGTCGTCAACTGTTTGTTCACCATAATCGGGCGCAGCCTGTGGAACCGCAGTGGCGTATCGCGGCGTTGCGGGACGTGCAGCATGCGAGGAGGTGGCCACCATGGCCCAGTTTCTCCAGCGCTACGTCCAATATCGCCGGCGTCGGCTTCGGCCGCATCTGCGGCGCTTCACTTCGCCTGGCTGGTCAGCGCGGGCAGCCGTCCGGTCCGGCGTCGCCGTCCGGCCCGGCGACTGCCCGGCCGATCAGCGCTCAGACCTGTCTCCGGCCGTCTCGCGCTTCGCCGCGATCTGGTCGAGCGCGTCGACCACCGCGTCGAAGGTCAGCATGGTCGAGGCGTGGCGCGCCTTGTAGTCGCGCACCGGCTCGAGGAACTTGAGGTCGGCGAAGCGGCCCTCCGGCGGCGGGCCGTTCTCCTTCAGCATCTTGCGCATGGTCTCGCGCACGGCGCGCAATTCGTCGGCGTTGGCGCCGACGACGTGCGCGGCCATGATCGACGACGACGCCTGGCCGAGGGCGCAGGCCTTCACGTCGTGGGCGAAATCGGTGACCACGTCGCCGTCCATCTTGAGGTCGACGGTCACCGTCGAGCCGCACAGGCGCGAATGGGCGGTCGCCGTCGCGTCCGGGTGGTCGAGCCGGCCGAGGCGCGGGATCGAGCCGGCGAACCGCAGGATCTGCTTGTTGTAGATGTCGTCGAGCATCGGCGCCGGAATATAGGGGAGCCGGCGGCCGCCCTGCCACATGCCGCATGGGCGCCGCCGACAGTCGGGCGCTTCGCAAGTCGGCCGCGGCGACTATATAGGCGCGCCAGAAACCGGTCGAATTGCGCGGGCTGCGAGGCCGGCGCCGGAGACGTGCGATGGACGCCTTGACCAACAAGCCCGCCGCGGCGAAGCCGCCGGCCGGCACGCCGGTGCGCCGGCCGAGCCGCGAAGAGGTCGAGGAGGCCGTGCGCGTGCTGATTGCCTGGGCCGGCGACGACCCCGAGCGCGAGGGCCTCAAGGATACGCCGCGCCGCGTCGCCAGCGCCTTCGAGGAGCTCTACGCCGGCTACCGGCTCGATCCGGCCGAGGCGCTGGAGCGCACCTTCGAGGAGGACGGCGGCTACGACGACATCGTGCTGGTGCGCGACATCCCGTTCTATTCGCACTGCGAGCACCACATGATGCCGTTCACCGGCAAGGCGCACATCGCCTACTACCCGGTCGACAAGGTCGCCGGCCTGTCGAAGCTCGCGCGCGTTGTCGAGATTTTCGCGCGCCGCCTGCAGACCCAGGAGCGCCTGACCGCCGAATGATCGGCGGCCATCGACGAGGCGCTCAAGCCGCGCGGCGTCGCGATCATGATCGAGGCCGAGCACCATTGCGTCACCCATCGCGGCGTGCGGGCGCACGGCGCGGCGACCGTGACCACGCAGTTCACCGGCGTCTTCCGCGACGATCCGGCCGAGCAGATCCGCTTCATGACGCTGGTCAAGGGCGGGCAGGGCGCCTGAGCCGCTTCGCCATCGGGCTCGCCGCGATAGCGCACGACGTCGCCGCGGTTCGCCGGGCGATCCTGACACACGCAGACTCGCGAGATCCGACATGTCCGCACCATCGCCAGGTTTTGCGCCGCGCACCGACGAGGAAGCCGTCGAAACCGGCACCGCGCTTGCGCCGATGTTCGACCAGGACGGCCTCATCGTCGCCATCGCCGTCGATGTCGATCACCGGCGAGGTGCTGATGGTCGCCCACATGAACCGCGAGGCGCTGGCGCGCACCATCGAGACCGGGCAGGCGTGGTTCTGGAGCCGTTCGCGCCAGAAACTGTGGCGCAAGGGCGAGGAGAGCGGCAACACGCTGGCGGTTTCCGAAATGCGCGTCGACTGCGACCAGGACGCCATCCTGTTCAAGGTGGCGATTGCCGGCGACGGCGTCGCCTGCCACCAGGGCTACCGGTCGTGCTTCTACCGCACCGTGCCGCTCGGCCAGGCGCCGTCGGCCGATACGGCGCTCGCCTTCGACGGCGCCATGAAGCGCGTCCGCCGCGCCCAATAGCATTCCGGCGGCGCAACGTCGTTCATCCCGGACTCATATTCGCGTGCTAAGTACAGTCCGCCGGGGGGCGGGCGGAGTGATTGGCATGTTCACCCTTGGCCGCGATTCAGCCAAGAAACGAACCGGAACCCCGGCGGGCGCCGCAAGAGGCGCTGGCGCCGGTGCGGCTCGGCCTGGCGCTTGGCGGCGGTTCGGCCCGCGGCTGGTGCCACATCGGCGTTCTGCGCGCTCTCGGCGAGGTCGGCCTGCGCCCCGACATCATCGCCGGCACCTCGATGGGAGCGGTGGTCGGCGCCTGCTACGGCGCCGGGCTGATCGGCGACCTGGAGGCCTTTGCGCTGCGCCTGACGCGCCGCAAGGTGTTCGGGCTGCTCGACATCGATTTCGCCGGCAGCGGCCTGTTCAGCGGCAACAAGCTCGCCAAGCTGCTTACCGATCAACTCGGCGACCGCAAGATCGAAGACCTGTCGCCGACGCTGGTGTGCGTGGCCACGGAACTGGCCACCGGGCACGAGGTATGGATTCGCCGCGGACCGCTGGTCGAGGCGGTGCGCGCCTCCTATGCGCTGCCGGGTATCTTGCAGCCGGTGCAGGTCGACGGCCGCTGGCTGGTGGACGGGGCGATCGTCAACCCGGTGCCGGTGTCGGTGTGCCGGGCGCTGGGCGCCCATGTCGTCATCGCCGTCAATCCGGTCTCCGACATTTTCGGCCACGGCACCGTGGTGCATGACAATTCGGCGGTGCCGCTCGCCGAGCAGGCGCTGCGCGAAGTGTCCCGGCGCAAGATGTCGACGTCCGACGCCGGCCGCATGCTGCGCCGGCAACTGGTCGGCAGCGGCAACGGTCCGCCGGGCATCTCCACCGTCATGGTGGAGGCGTTCAACATCATTCAGGACCGCATTGCGCGCTCGCGCCTTGCCGGAGATCCGCCGGACACGCTCATCGCTCCGCGTCTCGGCGACATCGGCCTGTTCGAGTTCCACCGCGCCGCCGAGGCGATCGAACTCGGCTACGAGGCCGGTCGCCGCATGACCGGCGAAATCCACCAGATCATGTCGGTGCTCGCCTAGACCGCGGCGATGTAGGCACGCATCTCGTCGGCCTCGCGCTCGACCTGCTCGATGCGGGTCTTGACCACGTCGCCGATGGAGATGATGCCGACCAGGCGGTCGTCCTCGACCACGGGCAGGTGGCGGAAGCGGCCGCGGGTCATGCGCGTCATGACGTCGTTGACGGTCTCGCTCTCGCGGCAGGTGACCACCGACCGGGTCATGATGCCGCCGAGCTCTTCCTTGAGCGCCGCTGCGCCCCTGTTGGCGATGGCGCGGACGATGTCGCGTTCCGAGACGATACCGACGATGCGGTCGTCCTCGGCGACGACCAGTGCACCGATCTTGTGTTTCGCCAGGATATCGGTCGCGTCGGCGATCGTCGCTCCCGCCGATGTCGTGACGACCTCGCGCCCTTTGGCGCCCAGCATTGCAGCTACGGTCATGGGCTCTCCTCCGAAGTGCGCCCCCCACTCCAGCCCTTTCAGCGCCCAAGGATGCGACGTTCCGCCGCAGATGACAAGCCGCCCCGCGAACAATGCGAACCGCCGGATTTCAGCGGGAGCGCACCGGATCGAACAACGGAAAGAGCAGCAGGCCGGCGAGGAAGCCGCCGATATGAGCGTCCCAGGCGACGGCGCCTGAAGCGATGCCCTGGCTGATGCTGCCGATTCCGAAAAGGAGATTGAGGCCGAACCAGGCGGCGAGGAAGATGAGCACCCGCCGGTCGCGGACGATTTCCGAAAGCGGCGCGGCGGGCAGGCGATAGGCGGCGGCGCCGCCCGTGCGCCACATCGGCCCACCGGAGGCGAAGACGAAGCGCGCGGCGCCGGCCATGTGCGCCGAGATCGCCGCCGAGGCGCCGACCAAGGGCGTGTCGGAGCCGGGATAGATGGCGAGATGGGCCAGCGCGCCGGCGGCGGCGCCCATTGCCGAGAAGAGCAGGAAGCGTGTCGTGCCGAAACGCCAGGCGAGCGGGCTGCCGAAGGCGGCGAGCCACACCGCGTTGAAACCGACATGCGCCCAACTGCCGTGGAGCAGGGCGTAGGTCAGGAAGGTCCAGATCCGCGCGCCGCCCGCCGGGACGATCGACGGCAGTGTGTCGGGGGCCGTCTCGCGGGCGGGTATGAAGGCGAAATTCAGGATGAGCCGTACGTAGGCTTCGTTGCTGAGCAGCAACTCCTGGATCGCGTAAATCCCGAGGATGACGGCGAGGGCGCCGACGATGACGGCCGGTATGTTGAAGATGGGCTGGCGAACGGGCTGTCGCCCGAAAGGGAATGGATCATTCATGGTGGGCGGAACATAGCCCGGCGCCCGGCGGAAGAAAGGGCCGCCGCGAGGAAAAGTCCCGACGTTCCCCTTCGGCCTCGAAACCGTCGCCGCTATCGCCGCCTTGGCACGGCCTCTGCAGCGCGGGGGCGGGAACCGGAAAAGGGCGCAAAGTCCGTCCCGTTCCTGCACGCGGAATCCGACAGCGGGACGTTTCGTCGGTCGCGTGGGCACCACAATGGAACGGGGCGGCCTGAAACATGAAGCACGCGACAACGCGCGAGCTGTACGATTACTGGAACCGGATGCGCGGCACCGAAAAGGCGCCGCTGCGCAGCGCCATCGAGCCGAGCGACATCCGGCGCATTCTCGCCGAGACCTTCATCCTGGAGGCCGGCGGGCGCGAGGACTATCAGGTGCGGCTCGCCGGTACGCGGGTTTGCGCGCTCTATTGCCGCGAGATCAAGGGCAGCAATTTCCTCGACCTGTGGTCCGGGGAAGACCGCCATGCGATGGCGACGCTGGCTGCGGCGGTCAGCGAAGACGGCGCCGGCGCGGTCGTGACCGTGTCGGGGCACACCGACCGCGACCTGGAGGTGGTGTGCGAAATGATCCTGCTGCCGCTGCGCCACGGCGGCGCGGCCTTCGATCGTGTGCTCGGCAGTTGCGCGGTGCTGGAGCGCCCGTACTGGCTGGGCTCCGAGCCGGTGGTGCGCCAGGGCATTGCCAGCCTGCGGCTGATCTGGCCGGACGAAGCGCCGGCCTACATGCGCCGGCGCGCCGATCGGGCCGATGCGGAGCTGCCTTCACCGGCCGCGGCGGTCCGCTTTCCGCTGCATGGTTCGCGTCGGCACGGCCACCTGTTTGTTGTCGATGGCGGCAAGCCATAGCGCTCAGTCTGCCCGACACGATTTTGGTAAATGTCTTTCGGGCCGTTGTTACAGCTTGTTAACCGAAACGACAGAAGATCGGCCGGTCTCGAGACAACCGGCCGCCAAATGAATCCGACTGCTACGCAAGGCCCCAAGCAGCACATGCTGGTCAGGCAGCACGATCGCCGCCGCTACCAGCGCGTCAACGTCAATCTGCTTGGCCGGTTCATGCTCGAGGATCGGCGCGAATATCCCTGCCAGACGCAGAACATTTCGCCGGGCAGCCTGGCTCTGGTGACGCCGGTGGTCGGCCGCGTCGGCGAGCGCGTGGTTGCCTATTTCGATCACATCGGCCGCATCGAGGGCCAGATCGTGCGGGTCTACAGCGGCGGTTTCGCAGTAGCGATCACCGCGACGCTGCGCAAGAAGGACAAGCTGGCGGCCAAGCTGACCTGGCTCGCCAACCGCCACGAGCTCAACCTGCCGGAAGACCGGCGCCACGACCGCGCGCCGCCGAAGGTGACGGTTACGACGATTTCCTTGCCCGACGGCCGTGAATACCGCGCCCGCATCGTCGACATCTCCTTCTCGGGCCTGGCCGTGAACATCGAGGTCAAGCCGCCGCTCGGGTCGCCCCTGATGGCCGGCAAGATCCGCGCGCGCGTCGTCCGCCATTTCGAGGAAGGCATCGCCGTGGAGTTCGCGACGCTGCAGACCACCAGCTCGCTGGAGCAGAACCTCTAGGGCGCCAGCCGCTTCCGCCGTTCGCCAAAGGCCGCCTCCGGGCGGCCTTTTTCGTTTCCGGCATGCTTGCCGGAGTCTTTACGGCGCAGCGTCGAATTGAATCAAATCTATCTATACTTTGAGTATCATCGTATCGTGCGTTTTATTCTGAACTAAATCCCCCTTTGGCATAATGCTCGTGGGTCAGGGGGAGCGTTATGCGTAACAGTGTTTTCTGTAGACTTGCGTTCGTTTCGGCAATACTTGCTGGAACGACAGGTGTGGCCGGAGCAGCGCAGGCAGTTTCCAGGGAGCCGATGATGGCGACCAGCGGAACGACGGCGCAGCCGATCGGGCACTACGAGTTCTGCCAGAGCCACGTCGCCGAGTGCTCGGTCCGCGGCCGGCGCGATGTACGGGTCAAGCTGACGCCGACGTTGTGGAACCAGTTGGTGGCGGTCAATGCCGAGGTCAATCGGGACATTGTCGCTGAGACGGATGAGGAGATTTACGGACGCCCGGAGGTCTGGGCCTATCCGGACAAGATAGGCAAGGGCGACTGCGAGGATCTGGTGCTGCTGAAGCGCCGCGACCTGATCAAGAAGGGCTGGCCGACCGGCGCCCTGTTGATCACGGTGGTCCGCCAGCAGAACGGCGAAGGCCACGCGGTGCTGACGGTGCTGACCGATCGCGGCGATCTGATTCTCGACAACCTCCAGCCGCGCGTCCTGGTGTGGAGCGATACGGACTACGAGTACGTGAAACGGCAATCGGAATACGACAGCGGGCAGTGGACGGGCATCGAAGACTCCCGCGCCGTCGCAGTCGGCAGCGTGTCGCGCTGAGGCGGTAAAGGGACAAAAGAGATTTCTGGATCTGGGCCTGGTCGCGTCCCACCCCCCGTCCCCAAGATCAGGTCCATGAGAGCCGGCCCCCGCCCCGGGGCCGGCTCACTTTTTTCCGGTCAGGCGCTGCCGATCAATATCCCGGTGAGGAAGACCAGCAGGCCGCCGATGACGATCTGGTAGGCGGCGCGCAGGAACGGGGTGTCCATGTAGCGCGCCCGCACCCAGGCAATCGCCCACAGCTCAATGAGAACCACGACGATGGCGAGGATCGTGGCGCTCCAGAAATCCGGGATCAGGTAGGGCAGGGTGTGGCCGACGCCGCCGACGGTGGTCATCAGGCCGGTCACCACGCCGCGCAGCCAGGGCTGGCCGCGGCCGGACAGCGTGCCGTCGTCGGAGAGCGCCTCGGCGAAGCCCATGGAAATGCCGGCGCCGACCGAAGCCGCCATGCCGACCAGAAACGTGTCCCAACTGTCATGGGTGGCGAAAGCGGCGGCAAAGACCGGCGCCAGGGTCGACACCGACCCGTCCATCAGGCCGACGAGGCCGGGCTGGACGATGCGCAGGACGAAGTTGCGCCGCGCCGTCTCGTGTTCCTCGTCGCGGGCCTTTTGCGGAATGCCCTCGGTCAGTTGGCGGGCATGGGCCTCGTGGCCGGCCTCGATATCGGCAAGGTCGCCGAGCAGCTTGCGGACGCCGGCGTCGGTGGTGCGGGCCGCGGCGCGCCGGTAGAAGTTGGCGGCTTCCTCCTCCATCGATTCGGCGCGCTGGCGCATGGCGTCGATGTCGAAGGTCTCCGACATCCACACCGGCTTGCGACGGATGAAGCCGCGGATGTCCTCGCGGCGGATCAGCGGGATGTGTTCGCCGAAGCGCTCGCGGTAGAGGTTGAACAGCATCTGGCGATGGCCGTTTTCCTCCTCCGCCATCTCCTCGAATACCTTGGCCGATGCCGGGAAATCGTCGCGCAGGCGCTCGACGAAATCGCGATAGATGCGTCCGTCCTCTTCCTCGTTCTGGATGGCGAGGGCCAGAACCTCGCGGTCCGACAGGTCGGAGAAGGAGCGCTGGGGCGAGAAGGGGAGGAAGGGCATGGGCTTGTTTAGGGCAAATCCGATTCGAGGACTGAGGTCACGCGGCGAAAGCCGCGGCGTGTCTTCAGGCGGCTGTGTGCAGGCGACAATAGCAGGACGAACGAACCGGCACGTCGGTCTCGGCTGCGGCCCGGTCGAGGCGCTGCTTGATGGCGGCGGCCTCGTCGGTTTGGCCGCGGCGGACCAGGCATTCGTGCAGGCCATGAAGGCTCCAGACATTGTCGGGGTGCTGGAAGGGCGCGGCCGAGCTTGCCGTCGAGGCCGAGATCCGCGCGATAGACCGCCTCGGCCTCCGCGACGCGACCCTGCTCGAGCAGCAGAGCGCCGAGCGCATGGCGGGTCGGCTGGATCCAGCCCCAGGGCTCGTCGTAGGGCAGGGCGTCGTCCAGCTCGACCGAGCGACGCAGATGCGGCGAAGGCCGCGTCGTAGTTGCCCTTGCGGTACTCCATCTCGCCCTCGGCCATGGCGCTGGCGACGCCGAGCATGTCGCGGCAGGTGTTGTTGTAGAGCAGCCGGCTCTCCGGCACCTTCGCTCATAGGCCGCGAGGAAGGCTCGCTTCTCGGCCTCGGCCGCCGCGATCTCGCCCGTAGCGGCCAGCGCCACGCGCGCTTGGCGTAGCGCATCATGGCGGTGGTCACGCAATAGAGTTCCGCGGTCCTCGGGCAGCGTCTGGTCGATGATCTCCTGCCATCTGCCGAAGCGGATCAGCACGTGCTGGCTGCATCGGGATGATAGCCCTCGATGCCAGTCCGCCATGGGCGGCGAGGCGACGGTGAGCAGCTCTTCGCGGCGTCGTGTCGATCAGCTCCTCGGCGGCTTCGATCGCCGGCTGCGTACCGGCCGAGGAACATCGCGCCGTAAATCGCGAAGTGGTAGTTGTGGCATGCGGTAGGCGTGTAGAAGTTCATCGGCGCCGGCATGGTCGACGTATTTCTCGGTCGGCCTCGATGGCGGCGCTGGTTGCGCGACCACGCACATCGCGATAGCGGCCGCAAAGGACGTCGATGTGGGTCGGCATGTGCATGCAGGTGACCGGCGTCGGGCACCAGGCCAAAGCAGGATGTCGCCGGCGGGCAGCGCCAGTTCGGGAAGGCCCGACATCTCCATCAGGTGGATGTACAGGTGCAGGAGACCGGGATGGCTGCGCCCACCCTCGACCCGACGGCATGCGGTCTCCAGCACCTGCTTTGCTTCCAGCGTGCTGGCGCCCTCGGCGGGTTCGCCGGTCTGCACGTCCCACATCTGCCACGGCGTGCGGTTCAGCATGCCTCGGCGAAAACGGCGCAGACGTCGAGGTCGTCCGAATGCGCCGCGTAGACGTCGCGCATGGCGTCGGCATAGGCGTCGTTCCAGCGCGGCGGTGATCGATCCGTTGCTCAGCGCGTCGGCGGATAGCGCCGGGCGAGGGCCGCGATCAGCGCCTGCTCGGCCGGCGTCGCATTGCCGGCCGAGGCAGCCGCGGCGGCGACTTCGCGCACGGGCACGCGGCGAGCGAGCGGCGCTTGCCGTCGGCATCGAAAGCGGCCCATGGCTTGTTGTAGTTGGGGCCGATCGCATAGGCGATGCCCCAATGGGCCAGCGCGCAATCGGGGTCTTCGGTCCAGCGCCCGCTTGAAACAGGCGATCGCCTCCTCGTGGTTGAAGGCGTAGCACCAGACGAGGCCGCGATCGAACCATGCGCGGGCCGCGTCGGACGCGGCGGTTACGGCGGAGCGAGCGTAGGTGCCAAGGTCGTAGTCGTCGCTCATGCGAAGGCTCCCTCGGTGTCTGCGTTGCCGGTGCACCATCCTGTCATTCCGCGGCCGGCCGCGCTACCGCGCGGGGGGCAAGACGGCAAGGAACGGCATGGGGCTCACGGGCTCACGGAGCGACCCGACAAGCGGCGGGCGTCACGTCCGGGAGCGGGCAGCGCGGTGGCGCGGGCGGGCGGGCCTCGTGGTCCGGGCGCCGGCGGATTGCGGTTCGAGGCCGCGGGAGATGAGGCTCCACAATTCGTCGAAGGCGGCATCGAGCCCGGGCTCGTTCCATTCGGCGGCGTGGGCCGGCACGTGGAAACGGGTCGTGGCGTAGAACAGGGAGCGCCCGGTCGCCTCGGGATCGACGTCGGCGAACTCGCCCCGCCGGATGCCGTCGGCAATGAGGGCGCTGACCTGGCGGGTGAGCATGTCGACGTGGGCGCGAATCACGTCGCGGGACAGGATCGCCCGATAGGTAGCGAAGAGCTCGGGTTCGGCCTGCGCCTTCTTGCGCTTGATCGCGATCAGCGTCTCGAACCAGCGGCGGAGCCGCTCCGGTGCGGGGCCTTTTTCCGCAACGATCTTCGCCAACGGGCCACCGACGCGCGCCAGCCAGCGCTCCGTGACGGCGTCGCGGAGCGCTGCCTTGCTGGCAAAGTGGCGATAGACACTGCCATGGCTCACGCCGAGCGCCCGCGCCACGTCGACAACGGTGGTCTTCTGCGGGCCATACCGCGTCAGGACCTGTTCGGCCGCGTCGAGGATGCGATCGGGCGTGAGGATGGCGTCAGTCATGCAGCCGTGGCGCGGCCCCGTTCGCTGTCGAGGTGGGCCATCTGCGCGGCGGCATAGCGCGTTCCCGGCGGCGGAACCGGGCGGCACCGCCTTCTCGATAGCGGCAAGGTCTCCTGGCGTCAGCTCCACGTCGAGCGCTCCAAGGGCTTCGTCGAGTCGATCGCGACTGCGCGCGCCGACCAGCGGCACGATATCATTGCCCTGGGCGAGAACCCAAGCGATCGCGATCTGGGCGACCGAGACGCCTTTCGACGCAGCGACGGCGCGCAGGGAATCGACCAGCGCGAGGTTGGTGTCGACATTTTCGCCGCTGAAACGTGGCGAATGGTTGCGGAAGTCGCCGGGCGTGCCGGCGCGCTCCCTGGACCAGTGGCCGCTGATGAGGCCCCGGGCAAGGACGCCATAGGCGGTGATGCCAATGCCGAGTTCGCGGCACACGGACAGGATCTCGTCCTCTATGCCACGCGTGATCAGCGAATATTCGATCTGGAGGTCGGCGATGGGGTGCACGGCGGCGGCCCGGCGCAGGGTCTCCGCGCCGACCTCGGAAAGACCGATGTGACGGACGTAGCCGGCCTTCACCAGATCGGCGAGGGCGCCCATGGTGTCCTCGATCGGAACCTTGGCGTCGAGGCGGGCGGGCCGGTAGATGTCGACATAGTCGGTGCCGAGACGCTGCAGCGTATAGGCCAGCCATGTCTTCACGGCTTCCGGCCGGGCGTCGAAGCCGTGCCAGGACTGGTCCGGTCCGCGCAGGGCGCCGAACTTGACGCTGAGCTCGATCTTGCTGCGGTCGCGGCCCTTGAGGGCCTCGGCAATCAGCAACTCGTTGTGGCCCATGCCGTAAAAGTCGCCGGTATCGAGCAGCGTGATTCCGGCGTCGAGGGCGGCGTGGATGGTGGCGATGCTCTCCGACCGGTCGGCGGGGCCATACATGCCGGACATGGCCATGCAGCCGAGGCCGAGGGCGGAGACGTCGGGACCGGCCTTGCCGAGTTTGCGGGTGATCATGGCGGGGTTCTCCTCGGGCGTGAGTGGAGGCAGCATGGAATGACAAAATCTGAGATTTTGTCAATTGCCCGTCGAGCGGACGGAATCGGGAAAACGCCGGGGTATTGACTGACGATCCGCTTCGGTCCACCTAGCCGGCGCGTCGCATCCGTGGCGCCACGATCAATCGCTTACCCGCGCTCGTCAGCGGGAGTGAGCAGGAGACAACGATGATCCACCTGACTTTTCCCGACAATTCCGTTCGCGATTTTGCTCCCGGCATCACAGGCCGCGAGATCGCCGAAGGCATCTCCAAGTCGCTCGCCAAGAAGGCGGTGGCGATGGCGCTCGACGGCACGCTCGCCGACCTGTCCGACCCGATCGACAAGGACGCCAGGATCGAGATCGTCACCCGTGACGATCCGCGCGCGCTCGAACTCATCCGCCACGACGCCGCCCACGTGATGGCCGAGGCGGTGCAGGAACTCTATCCCGGCACCCAGGTCACCATCGGGCCGGTGATCGAGAACGGCTTCTACTACGACTTCTTCCGCAATCAGCCGTTCACCACCGACGACCTGCCGGCGATCGAAACGAAGATGCGCGAGATCATCCAGCGCAACGCGCCCTTCACCAAGGAAGTGTGGGCGCGCGACCAGGCGCGCAGCGTCTTCGAGAAGAAGGGCGAGGCCTTCAAGGTCGAACTGGTCGACGCGATTCCCGCCGGACCAGGACCTCAAGATCTACAAGCAGGGCGACTGGTTCGACCTGTGCCGCGGGCCGCACATGGCCTCGACCGGGCAGATCGGCAACGCCTTCAAGCTGATGAAGGTTGCCGGCGCCTATTGGCGCGGCGATTCCAACAATCCGATGCTGACGCGCATCTACGGCACCGCCTGGCACAATCAGGCGGAGCTCGACGCCTATGTCACCATGCTGGAGGAGGCGGAGAAGCGCGACCATCGCCGGCTTGGCCGGGAATTGGATCTCTTCCACTTCCAGGAGGAAGGGCCCGGTGTCGTGTTCTGGCACGGGAAGGGCTGGACGCTGTTCCAGACGCTGATCGCCTACATGCGGCGGCGGCTCGCCGGCACCTATGAGGAAGTGAATGCGCCGCAGGTGCTGGACAAGTCGTTCTGGGAGACCTCCGGTCACTGGACGACCTTCCGGGAGAACATGTTCGCCGTGCGGCCGGCCGGCGATGAGGCCGAGGACGACGATCGCATCTACGCGTTGAAGCCGATGAACTGCCCGGGCCACATCCAGATCTTCAAGCACGGGCTGAAGTCGCTATCGCGACCTGCCGATGCGGCTCGCCGAGTTCGGCGCGGTGCACCGCTACGAGCCGTCCGGAGCCATACACGGGCTCCTGCGTGTGCGCGGCTTCACCCAGGACGATGCGCACGTCTTCTGCACCGAGGAGCAGATCGCGGCGGAGTGCCTGCGCATCAACGAGCTGATCCTCTCGGTCTATGCCGACTTCGGCTTCGACCGTATCGTGGTGAAGCTTTCGACCCGGCCGGACAAGCGCGTCGGCTCGGACGCGGCGTGGGACCACGCCGAAGCGGTGATGGGGCGTGTGCTCGAGCAGATCGAGGAACAGTCGGGCGGACGCATCAAGACCGGCATCAACCCGGGCGAGGGCGCCTTCTACGGGCCGAAGTTCGAATATGTGCTGCGCGACGCCATCGGTCGCGACTGGCAATGCGGTACGACGCAGGTGGACTTCAACCTGCCGGAGCGGTTCGGGGCGTTCTATGTCGACTCCGACGGCGAGAAGAAGACGCCGGTGATGATCCACCGGGCCATCTGCGGCTCGATGGAGCGTTTCCTCGGCATCCTCATCGAGAACTACGCCGGCCATTTCCCGCTGTGGCTGGCGCCGGTGCAGGTGGTGGTGGCGACGATCACGTCCGACGCCGATCAGTATGCGGCAAAGGTCCATGCCCAGCTGACCCGGGCCGGCCTGCGCGCCGAGCTCGACCTGCGCAACGAGAAGATCAACTACAAGGTCCGCGAGCATTCGCTCGCCAAGGTCCCGGTCATTCTCGTTTGCGGCAAGCGCGAGGCGGAGGAGGGCAGTGTCAACATCCGCCGACTGGGCGAGAAGGATCAGAAGTCGATGTCCCTGCCGGATGCACTGACGGCCCTGCAGCAGGAAGCCGAGCCGCCGGACGTGAAGCGGCTGGCGAAGGCGGCGGCCTGACATGGCGATCCGCATCGTCGTCGCCGGTGCGACGGGCTGGACCGGCAGGGCGCTGGTCGCGGCGATCCTGAAAAGCGACGACCTGTTGCTGGTCGGCGCGGTGGCGCGTTCTGCGTCGGGCAGGGATGCCGGCGAGGCGATCGGCCTCGCGCCCTGCGGCGTCACGGTGAGCGGTACGCTCGCCGAGGCGCTGGCTGTGCCCTCCGACGTGGTCATCGACTACACCGACGCCCATGTGGTGAAGGACCACGTGCAGGTGGCGCTGGCGGCCGGGCGCCATGTCGTCGTCGGCACGGCCGGGCTGACGGCCGAGGACTACAGCGAGCTGGACGGGGTCGCTCGCGCCAACCAGCGCGGGCTCTTCGCCGCGGGCAATTTCTCGATCACGGCGACCCTGCTGAAGCGGTTCGCGGTCGCCGCGGCGCGCTACGTGCCTGATGTGGAGGTCATCAACTACGTGCCGGGCAGCCGGCCCGACACGCCATCGGGCACCGCGCGCGAACTGGCAGAGGCGCTGGCCGAGGTGCGCACCGCGGCGACGGCGCTTCCGGCGTCGGAGGTCTCCGGAGCGCTTGCGGCGCGGGGCGCCGCGATCGGCGTCGGCGCCGGCGTGCAGGTGCATTCGGTGCATCTGCCGTCCTTTGTGCTGGCCTGCGAGGCGGTCTTCGGCGCGCCGGACGAGCGGCTGACCATCCGCCACGACGCCGGCGCCTCGGCGGCGCCCTATGTCGCCGGCACGCTGTTGGCGGCACGCAAGGTCGGCGAGCAGGTCGGCCTGCGGCGCGGGCTGGACACGCTGATCGACTGAGGCTGGGGCGCTGCGGGCCGCCTAGCGGAGCAGGACTTCGACGTCCCGGTTGACCGCCGGCTCGACCTTGAAATCGGTCTCGAATTTGCGGCCGTCATGGGTGGCGATCGCCTTGTAGTCGCCGGCGGCGAGCACCACCGAGGGGAACGCGCCGACGCTTTCGACGATGCTGTCGCCGTCGGGCGATTGCACCGTCCAGGCGGTGTCGGCGAGCGCCTCGCCGCCGTGCTGCTCGACCAGTTTCAGGGTCAGCCGCGCCGCCTTCTGATAGACCGTCGCCTCGGTCAGCTTGCCGGCGTCGACCTTGATGTCGGCGCGGACAACGGCGTTGGCGTCGCCGTAATGGCTGACGACGTGATAGGTGCCGGCGGCGAGCCCGATGATCTTGCCGGGGGGCGCGTTGCTGATCAGCAGGAAACGCTCGTCAGAACCGCCTTCGTCCGGCGCGTAGATATCGAAGCTGACGTCGCCGCCGGTGAGCGGCACGTCCTTGCCATTCATCGCCAGCAATCTCATGCCGCCGGCGTTGAGCACGAAAACCGCCCCGCCGGTCGGGTTTTCGACGGTGATCTTGCGGACGAGAGCGGCGCGTCCGAGGCTGGCGTGGACGTAGTAGACGCCCGGATCGAGCCGAATGTAGATGACGCCGCCGCTGGCCTGGCCGAGCAGGGGCAGCTTGCCGTCCGAGCCCGGCTGGTCGCCGAAGATGCGCCATTCGACGCCGTTGGTCAGCGCCTGTCCGTCAAGGGTCAGCCGCGCCTCGAGGGTGAAGGAGCCCGGCCGGATGTCCCGCGGCGGGCCGGGGTCCGGGGCTTCCGGTGCGGCCTGCTGCATGATGTTGCCGGGAATGTCGGCGTCCAGGCTGTCGCCGTCGGTGCCGTCGCCCGAATCGCCGAGTTCATCGCCGCTGGTGTCGGCCGGCTGGGCCGCCGCAGCATTGGCCGTCGGGCGCAGGGTGGGCTTCGGCGCGGCCTCCGCGCTGGTGCCCGCCATTACCAGCAGTCCGAGGAATGCCGCGGCCAGGGCCGACAGGGCGAATGCGCCCGCCAGTATCCTTCTCCGCCCGGCGTTGCCGGTGCCTGCCGTCATCGAGAAACTCCCCTGCACGGACCAGATTCGCCGGTTCCGTGGCGATTTCAAGGCCCCGAATGCGCTTCGCCGATTGCTTTCGCCGGGGATTCGGCCAAGGCTTGGTATCCTCCCTCCCGCCACATCCGCAAGAGTGCCATGCCCGACGCCCTCGAACTTCTGAAGACCCGCAAGTCGATCTCCGCCGCCTTCCTCGCCGAGCCCGGCCCGAGCGAGGCCGAGATCGCGGAAATCGTCACCGTCGCCACCCGCGTGCCGGATCACGGCAAGCTGACGCCGTGGCGGTTCGTCCTGTTCGCCGGCGAGGCCCGCCAGCAGGCCGGCGAGGCGCTGGCGGCGCTGTTCGCCCGCAAGAACCCGGACGCCGACCCCAAGCAGATCGCCGAGGAGCACAAACGGCTCGCCCGGGCGCCGCTGGTCGTGGCGGTGGTCAGCAAGGCGGCGCCGCATCCCAAGATCCCCGAATGGGAACAGGTTCTGTCGGCCGGCAATGCCGCCATGAACGTGGTCATGGCGGCGCATGCGCTGGGCTATGCCGCCCAGTGGACGACCGGCTGGATCGCCTATGACGAGGATGCCGGGCGGCTGCTCGGGCTGGCGCCGGGCGAGCGCTTTGTCGCCTTCATCCACATCGGCACGCCGACCGCGCCTCTCGGCGACCGGCCGCGGCCGGCAGCGGCGGATGTGGTCAGCTACTGGAAGCCGCCGGCCGGCTGAAGACCGCATTGATGATCGGCACCTGACGCCGACGTCGGCGCCGCACGGCCGTGGCGATCTCCTGAAAATCAGCGGAAATCATGGTGAACGAAGCTTTAATCCTTTGGCGGCACGATGAGCCGGTTTCGGAAACAGGTCACCATGCTCGTCCGCGAATTTCTGGAGTGGGTCGATCGCGCGCCGCCCGGTCATCGGGTGGATGCCGCCCGTGCACTGGCGCGCGCTTTCATCACGTCCGACCTTGACGAGGAAACCCGCCGGGCCATGGAGGCGGCGATCACCGTTCTCCTCGACGACGGGTCGCAGGATGTCCGCCGGGGATTGGCCGAGGTGCTGGGGGCGAGCACGAAAGCCCCGCGCCATGTCATCATTGCGCTGACCGTGGACGTGCCCGAAGTCGCATCGCTGGTGCTGGCGCGCTCGCCGCTGATCATCGACGCGGAACTGGTCGACGTCGCCGCGGCCGGCGCGCTGCCGCTGCAGGTGGCGATCGCGTCGCGCCCCGTTGTTTCGGGCGCCGTCGCCGCAGCGCTCGCCGAAGTCGGCGACCGCGATGCCTGCCTGGCGCTGGTCAACAATCCCGGCGCCGCCATCGCCCGCATCAGTTTTCGGCGCCTTGCCGAGCGCTTCGGCGATGACGCGGCGCTGCGCAGTGCCATGCTCGAACGGCGCAGCCTGCCGGCCGACGTGCGGCAGATGCTCGTCCGGCGCATCGGCGATGCGCTCGGCACGATGATGGTGGCTCGCTCCTGGGCGCGGGAGGAGCGGGCGGTTGCGGTCACCCGCGAGGCTTGCGACCGGGCAACGGTCGCGCTCGCCGCCGAGACCCAGTCCGACGAACTGGTGGAACTGGTCGAGCATCTGCGTGTCACCGGCCAGCTGACGACCGGACTGCTGCTGCGCGCCGTGTGCGCCGGCAATGTCGGCCTGTTCGAGGCGGCGCTGGCGGCGCTCTCCCGGGCGCCGGTGGAGCGCGTGGCGAGCCTGGTGCGCGCCGGCCGGATCAACGTCCTGCGGGCGGTCTATGCCAAGGCGGGCCTGCCGCCGGTCGCCTTCGACGCCTTTGCCGCGGCACTCGACACCTGGCGCCGGATCACCGACGAGGGCAGTGGGGGCGATCGCTACCGCTCCACGCTGCGTGTGGTCGAGGCGGTGCTCGCCGGCTATGCCGACATCGGCGACGGCGAGATGTACGAACTTGCCACGATGCTGCGGCGCTTCGCGTCCGACCAGGCGCGGGAGGCGGCGCGCGACTATGCGCGCGTCGTCGAGGCGGCCTGAGCCTAGTAGCGGAACTGCTCGGTCAGGATGCGCTCGTCCCAGGAGTGATCGGGGTCGAAGAGGATCAGGCTGTCGCGCCGTCTTGTCCTGCTTGACGGTGACGGCGACCACCGACTTGAACTCGACATTGTCGGCGACGGCGTTGACCGGCCGCTTGTCGGCCTCGAGCGCGTGATGCGCACCTCGACATGGTCGGGGAGGAGCGCGCCGCGCCACGTGCGCGGGCGAAAGGCGCTGATCGGCGTCAGCGCCAGAAGCGGCGCGTAGATCGGCAGGATCGGCCCGTGGGCGGAAAGATTGTAGGCGGTGCTGCCGGCCGGCGTCGCCACCAGAATGCCGTCGCAGATCAGTTCCTCCAGCCGCACGTGGCCGTCGATGGCAATCTCGAGCTTGGCCGCCTGATAGGACTGGCGGAGCAGCGACACCTCGTTGATGGCGTAGGCCTGGTGCTGCTTGTCCGACGGCGTCGGTGGCCTGCATGGCGAGCGGATGGACGGCGGTCTCGACGGCGGCGGCAAGCCGCTCGGGCAGGTCGTCCTCGCGGAACTCGTTCATCAGGAAGCCGACCGAACCGCAGTTCATGCCGTAGATCGGCTTGCCGGTGTTCATGAAGGCGTGCAGCGTCTGCAGCATCAGCCCGTCGCCGCCGAGCGCGACGATGACGTCGGCGCGCTCCGGCTGAACGCCGCCGTAGCGCCTGGAGAGGCTTTCCTGCGCGGCCTGCGCCTCGTCGCCGCTGCTGGCGATGAACGCGATGGTCCCGCTCTTCAGCCGCCCGTTCATGCCGTCTTCCCCGATGAGGCCGGCAGCGCAGTAGCACGCCGAACCGGCTTTTCCAATTCGCGGGGCCTGCCGCCGGCCCATTGCCGGGCCATCGCTCTGTCCGCAGAATCGCACATGGAACGATGATTTGCAGTGCGACATCGTGGGCGCTAGAGGTCACCCGCCAATCGTTTCCCTTATCCCGAACGGGCCGGCATTCCATGGTCGCCGGACCGCTTCCGCCCCAAGCACAGGATCCTCACCGATAATGGACGCACCGTTGTCTTCCGAAAAAGCCGCGCTCAGGATCGACGGCAAGGCGGTGGCGGCGGAGGTCACCGCCGCAGTCGCCGACGAAACCCGCAAGCTGAAGACCGAAACCGGCATGGCGCCCGGCCTCGCCGTGGTGCTGGTCGGCGACGACCCGGCAAGCCAGGTCTATGTCGGCGGCAAGGGCAAGAAGGCCGGCCGAGCTCGGCTTCCATTCCGTCCAGAACACCCTGCCGGCGACGACCGGCCAGGCGGAACTGCTGGCCCTGGTCGAAGCGGCTCAACGCCGACCCGGCGATCCACGGCATCCTGGTGCAGCTTCCGCTGCCCGGCGCATCTCGACAGGCGCCGGTGATCGAGGCGATCCGCCCGGAGAAGGACGTCGACGGCCTGCACCCGGTCAATGCCGGACGGCTCGCCGGCGGCGACGCCGCGCGCGGTGGTGCCGTGCACGCCGGCGGGCTGCCTGATCCTGTTGAAGCGGGCGCTCGGCGAGGGCGGTCTCGCCGGCAAGACGGCGGTGGTCGTCGGCCGCTCCAACCTCGTCGGCAAGCCGATGGCGCAGCTTCTTCTCAACGAGAACTGCACCGTCACGATCGCCCATTCGCGCACCCGCGACCTCGCCGACGTCGTGCGCGGCGCCGACATCGTCGTGGCGGCGGTCGGGCGGCCCGAGATGGTGCGCGGCGACTGGATCAAGCCCGGCGCCACGGTCATCGACGTCGGGCATGAACCGCATCCCGGCGCCGGAGCGCGGCGAGGGCAAGACCCGGCTGGTCGGCGATGTCGCCTTTGACGAGGCGGCGGCGGTGGCCGGGGCGATCACGCCGGTCCCCGGCGGCGTCGGCCCGATGACCATCGCCATGCTGATGGCCAACACGCTGACGGCGGCCTGCCGCAGCCTTGGCCGCGTCGCGCCGCGCTTCTGACCGGCGGGAATGAAACGGCCGCCGTGGCGATCCACGGCGGCCTCGTTCGCGGAATCCTGTCTTGAGAGGGGTGCGTCAGAGCCGCGCAATCAGACGGCAGAGCGCGACCGTATTGGCGTTGTAGCGGCCCGGGCTGCTGAGCACGCTCGCACAGCGAATGCGGAGCTGCCGCTGATCGGCCGGTGACAACGCGGCAAAGGCACCGCCGATGCCACCGCCTCCACCGATGCCACCACCACCGGCCGGCAGGCCGCCGAGGTCGACGCCATCGAGCGTGTCGCCAAGCGGATCGGTGACGCCATTGAGGATGTCATTGACGCCGCCCAGACCCAGGCTGCCGAGATTGACATTGGCGCTGGCTCCGTTGTCGGTGTTGGTGGTGATCAAGTCGCCGTCGGTGTTGCCGATGGCGGCATTCACTCCCGTGCCGCCAGTGCTGGTGCCGAGCGAGGCGATGTTGCTGCCGCCGCCGAGCGTGAAGCCGGCCGACGTGTCACCGCTCCCCAGCGATACCGACGTTCCGCCGTTGTCACCGCTTCCGGCGCTGGTCGACGTGCCGCCGAGGCCAAGGTCGAGCGCCTGCGCGGGAACTGCGGCACCGAGCATCAGCGCGGCGGCGATTGTCACGAGGCTGGTTGTCTTCGTCATGGGTCGTCGCTCCTTGCGAAGGTGCCCCCTCCCATCATGAAACCGCGCAACCCGGCCATTGTCCCCGCCAATTCGGAGTTGCGCTTGATTGCGGGTTAATGCCGCGGGCGTGTTTTGAATCGGATGACGCGGAGTCCGCCGGCGAGGCCGCCGGAACCCTTCCGTTGGGCCATTGCAGACTGTACAGCGATGGCACGTCGCCGGACCGTCCGGAACCTCGGCATGGGTGCAAGAAGGAATCGCAATGACCAAAATCGCCATGATCGGAGCCGGCTCGACCGTCTTCATGCAGAACCTCGTCGGCGATCTTCTTTCGGAGCCGCTGCTGGCGGAGAGCGAGATCGCGCTCATGGACATTGACGAGCGGCGGCTGGCCACGTCGGAACTCGTCGCCGGCCGGATCGCCGGAGCGCTTGGCGCCAGGCCGACCATCACCGCGACGACCGACCGACGCAGGGCGCTGGCCGATGCGGACTATGTCATCACCATGATCCAGGTGGCCGGCTACAAGCCGGGGACGGTCACCGATTTCGAGGTGCCGAAGCGCCGCGGCCTCCGCCAGACGATCGCCGATACGCTCGGCATCGGCGGCATCATGCGCGGGCTGCGCACCGCCCCGGTCCTGGCCGACATCGCCCGCGACATGGCCGAATTGTGCCCGGACGCGCTCATGCTGCAATACGTCAATCCGATGGCGATCAACTGCTGGCGCCCTCGCGCCTGGTGCCCGAGGTGCGGACCGTCGGCCTCTGCCATTCGGTGCAGGGGACGGCGGAGCAGCTTGCCGCCGATATCGGCGTGCCGGTCAACGAGATTCGCTATCGCTGCGCCGGCATCAACCACATGGCGTTCTACCTGTCCTTCGAACGCCAGTTACCGGACGGCTCGACGACCGATCTCTATCCCGAAATCCGGCGCGTGCTCGACGAGGGGCGGGTGCCCGACTGGAACCGCGTGCGCTACGAGGTGTTCCGTCACTTTGGCCATTTCGTCACCGAGTCGTCCGAGCACTTCGCCGAATATGTGCCCTGGTTCATCAAGCGCGACCGGCCCGACCTGATCGAGCAGTTCAACATTCCGCTCGACGAATACATTCGCCGTTGTGAAGCACAGATCGCCAACTGGCAGACGCAGGAGAAGGCGCTGACCGCCGGCGGCGCGATCGAGGTCAAGCGCAGCCACGAATATGCAGCGCGCATCGTCATGGCGGAACTGACCGGCGAACCGACCGTCATCAACGGCAATGTCGCGAACCGCGGCTTCATCGATAACCTGCCGGCGGGCGCCTGCGTCGAGGTGCCGTGCCTGATCGATCACAACGGCGTCCAGCCGGTCGCCGTCGGTACGCTGCCGCCGCAACTGGCCGCGCTGATGCAGACCAACGTCAACGTCCAGACGCTGACCGTCGAAGCCATCGCCACCGGCCGGCGCGACACCGTCAAACAGGCGGCGATGCTCGACCCACACACAGCGGCCGAACTTTCGCTGGACGAGATCTCCGACCTGGTGGACGAACTGCTCGCAGCCCATGAGGGCTGGCTGCCGGAGCTGGCGGGCTGAGGGCGCTGGTGCCGGCAGAAGGATTCGAACCTCCGACCCCCTGATTACAAATCAACCGAAGCGGCGTCACAGGGCCTAACAAATCATACGCTCATCCCTCCGAAAAAAGCCCGCTTGGCCTTATTATTGAGGCGGGTGTTAGGCATTGATACTAACGCAGGGTAACGCTATATATCGGTTCAGTCCGTTACCCCGGACGTTACCCCGGAGGGGCAAAATGCCCAAGGCACTGACTGCACGATCGATCGCCAGCATCAAGCCGCGCGCGACACGATACGAACGCCCGGACGGCATCGTGTCCGGCTTGTATTTGGTTGTTCAGCCGAGTGGCGCGAAAGGCTGGGCTTTGCGCTATCGTATCCGTGGCAAGCCACGCAAATGGACAATTGGCTCGCTCACCCGTTTCGGGCTTTCCGAGGCCCGCAAGGCGGCCAAGGACGCGCTCGAAAAGATAGAGCAGGGCATCGACCCGGCCGACGAGAAGCAGGCCGACCGTGAGGCTATCGCCAGCGGGCGCGATCTGTTCGAGAACGTTGCCGAGACATTCACGCAGACGCCGCACCGCAAGCGAGACGGGACCGCCGTCCGCTACATGCCGGCCGTGAAGCAAATGCTTGAGCGTGAAGTCCTGCCGAAGTGGGGCGATCGGCGCATCCAGACGATCACCCGCCGCGACGTAATCGACCTCTTGAATGGCATCGCCGGACGCGGCACTGGCATCGCCGCCAATCGCACCTATGCAGCCGTCCGAAAGCTTTTCGCCTGGGCAATCTCGCAAGACATTCTCGACCAATCGCCGTGTGTCGGCATCATTCCGCCGGGCGCTGAAATCGCCCGCGACCGAGTGCTGGGCGAGGACGAAATCAAACGCCTTTGGAAAGCCGCCGAGGAAGTTGGCCACCCGTTCGGGCCGGCCGTCAAATTGATGCTGTTGACGGCGCAACGCGAGAGCGAAGTCGGCGGGCTGCGCGTCAAAGAACTGGACGGCGACACATGGGCAATTCCCGCCGAGCGGGCCAAGAACGGACGGGCGAGCGACGTTCCGCTCACGCCGCAGGCGAAGGCGATCCTCGCTGCCGTGCCACGCATGGCGGGCAGTCCGTACCTTTTCACGACGACGGGCCGTGCACCTGTCAGTGGCTGGTCGCGCGCCAAGCGGCGGCTCGACGCGAAAATGAAGCCGGCATCGCCGTGGCGTCTGCACGACCTGCGACGGACCGCTGCAACCGGTTTTCAGGCGCTTGGCGTCCCGCCGCACGTCACCGAGGCGGTGCTCAACCACAAGTCGGGCACCATCAGGGGCGTCGCCGCCATTTACAGCCGGTTCGATTACGCCGACGAGAAAGAGGCCGCGCTGACGGTCTGGGCGAAGGCGCTCGACGCATTGCTCGCCGGTCGCATCGAGCGGATCAAGCAATCGCCTGATCGCTACGACGACGAGCTGCGGACAATTCAGGACCGCAACCGTGCGCCCAACGTGGTCGAATTGAGGGCGGCGCGATGACCGAGAAAAAAGAAATGAAATTCGTGCTTGGCGAAGGCCCTGGCGATACGGGTGGCGTGGAGCGGGCAATGGACCCGATCACCGGCAAGGCCCAATACACTTACACCGGCAAAGCACCAACCATGATGGGCGCGCCGGTGAAAAAGGACTGGCAAGGCGCACACCGCTTCGTGATCGGGAAGTTGTATCTACAAGGAATCCCCGAAGACGGGGCGCTGCAGGCTACGCTCAAGGGTTGGCTGGAAGAGTATTTTGAGAGTGTTTTGAGGTATCGCCGAATTGGCGAAAGCACCCGCCGAGAATGAAGCGCGTGCGATGGTAGAAGAGATCGAAAGGCAACGCTCCTCCGGTGAGGACGATTAGAGGCTCACTAAGTCAGCCCGACTTGGTGTTCACGGCCAACAAACATTTCCGGCCAAATGCGCGCGTATCCTAACTAGGAGCGCCAACGCAATGAAACTCTCCGATACAGGCCCCGGCGATATCTTCTTATCGTCCGCACAGGTTCGCGCTCGCTTCGGCGGCATTTCCGACATGTCGTTTGTGGCGATGGTCTCGTGATCCGGCCCTCGCTTTTCCCGAACCTCTCCGCATCAACAAACGCAAATACTGGCGATTAGCCGATCTTGCCGAGTGGGAAGCACGCCGCCAAACGACGGAGGCCGCGTGATCCGCGATGCGCACCACAAACAAGAGTGCCCGCGCAAGGGCTGATGCGCGGCCAACTTCAGGAGGGTTTGTTCGGGTGGAACGTCGAACGCCTCCGACATTAAGCCCGCCGAGAACGTCTTTCAACTGCCAGCCGTCCGCGTAGCGGTGCGGCCGGGCAATCCCCACGGCTGGACGATTGGCTTCGCTGGTCATCGCGGCTTTCGTCCCGTCGTCGCCACCGCTATGAAGTTCGGTCGCCGCCGCCGCAGCCGCCGACATCGAGCAGTCGCCTCGGATGGGGGGCGCCGGCATGATTTCGACCGACGCCGAGGGATCCTGCTTGCCAACATGCGGGCTGCCTCTCTTCGACTGCGTCTGATGCAGGTCGAGATCGACGAGGTGGCCATCGCCCTAAAGGCCGGCCGCATTTCATCGGCCGGCGCTCTTGCTTGGCTGCGCCAGAACGACGTCGCCGACCTCGTGCTGCCGGTGTTGATCGGCGACCGGGAGGTGGCGGCATGACGACGCCCATGACGAACGCAGAACTTGATGCTCGGGTGGTTCAACTCGACGCCCAAATTGGCGCCCGATGCCTGGATGCCGTCGAGGAATTTCTGGGCCGCTTTGTCTCCTATCCCTCGACCGAGGCGCATGTCGCCCACGTGCTGTGGATCGCCCACACCCACATGATGGACGCGTGGGAATCGACCCCGCGCCTAGCCTTCCTGTCGCCGGAACCGGGATCTGGGAAGACAAGGGCGCTAGAGATTTCCGAGCTTCTGGTTCCTCGCCCCGTCGAGGCCATCAACGTGACGCCAGCCTACTTGTTCAGGAAGGTCGGCG
>CAWGJV010000005.1:0-138607 GCA_963822975.1 uncultured Alphaproteobacteria bacterium | reverse complement strand
GCGATTACACACCGGCCGGCAAATCACATGCAGTACAATGCGCGATGGCTTCTATTGTGGCCCGAGTCCGGTCGATGGCCAAAACGCCGAGCCCACGCAGGTTTCGCGTTCCTTACTTCTTCTTGTAGGGCTTTAGACGAAGCCGAGTTTTCGCTGTTCATGTCGCCCGGGCAAGGTCATTCCTCGCCGCATGAACCATCGGTCCGTCACCAACGGTATCCTAGCGAAAAGACGGTTCCCTCGCGGGTATAGGCCGGTCCCCCCTTGGACCGGCTCGGTCGCCGGCGGGGGCCTCCCCGGGGGTTTGGCCGAGACTAGACAAAAAACGCTAGTGATTTCAATGTGATTTGGCGGAGGGAGCGGGATTCGAACCGCCATTCGAGAGACCAAGCGTCGCTGGCAGCTTTATTGCGACAGTGTTGCGATGGGAGTTGGTCGATTCACTCACAACGTTGGATCCCCTTGAAAATGCTTAGCATTGGTGCAGGCATTGACAAGGCGCATCCAGCCCTTGAACCAGCGCGTGCGCTGGCGCATCCATGAGCCGAGCGAGGATGGTGCCTCCTCCAGCGTCGGCAGATCGAAGGTCGCCGAGCGGTAGCCGAAGCGGGCGAGACGCAGACCGAGATCGGCGTCTTCGGTGACATTGTAGGGATCCCAGCCGCCGACCTCTTCCAGTGCGCGCCGGCGGAAATGATTCGAGGTGCCGCCGAGCGGCAGCGGCATGCCAAGCGCGGCAAGGGTCGGCAACAGCCCGTCGAACAGGGCCGAGTACTCGATGGCGAAGAGCCGCGCCAGCCAGCTTGCGCCGCTATTGTCGACGACGATGGCGGCTTGCAGGCAGGCGAGTTCCGGCGGCGACCGGGAAAAGATGGCATGAGCTTCGCGCAACTGGTCTGGATGCGGCTGATCCTCGGCGTCGTAGATGGCGACGAATTCCCCTCGCGCGAAGGGCAGCGCGAAGGCAAGCGCCTTGGGCTTGGTGCGCGGTTTGGCGGCGGGCACGACGATCACTTCATAGGGTGCGCGCGCGCCGGCCCGGGCCGCCGCGACCGTCTCCGGATCGTCGGCCTCGACGATCAGCTTGATGTCCAGGCGATCGCGCGGCCAGTCGATGCGGTCCAGCGCCGCGACCAGTTCGGGAACGAGATGGGCCTCGCCGAGCAGCGGTACGAGGACGGTGTAAACGGGCAAGTCATCGTTGCCGGTGTCGAACTCGGCGCCCAACTCCCGGCCGGAGGTGAAGCCGGCGGCGATAAAGCGCAGGACCGAGACGCCGAAGAAGAACATTGCCCCGATCAGGTTCATGGCAATCAGGGTTGGCGTCGGCAGAATGTAGATGGCGAGCCCGACGAGGGCGGCGATGGCGGCACCGGTCGCGACCTGCGCGCCAGTGGCCACGTGCCGGGCCGAGAGATCGGGATAGAGCGTCGACAGACGGCTGAGGGCGTCGGCGACGTAACCCTGACCGCCGACGCGCACGAGAGCAGCGCGGATCGCCGCCGGCGCCGCCACGCAAAGTCGCCGCCGGGCTGCCGGATAGGCGCCAAGCCAATGGGCGATGTCGGCCATCGCCTCTTCCCGCGGAGCAATGAAGGCGATGCCGTCCGGGCCGGGCGATTTTGCGAAGCTCCCGTGGCGGACCGCCTCGACCTCCGCAATGGAACCGCGATCGAGCCTGACCTCGGCGGCGAAAGGCAACCCGAGGCGGCGCGCCCGCTCGGCGTAGGTCGCCGGCGGCTCGTCGAATGTCGAAGCTGGCAGCGTCGGTCCTGCCAACCGGATAGAAGCGCGCCATACCCCCCTCCAGCGCGCCCCGCGTACCTCCCGCGCGTGGCGCAGCCGCCGTGTTATTGTCAGCAGGATTCGAGCAATTCGTGAAGCCTCAATCTGCCGTTGAAACCCGGAACGTCATGCTTTTTCATGTGATTTCGCGTCGATTGGCCCCGGTTGTGGTGCTTGCGCACGTCCTGGTTGCCGCCCCGGTCGCGTCGGCGCAGGAGCCCTCGCCGGCTGCAGGCGCCGGCGGAAGCCGCCGGCCGCAACCAGTTCGGGCGTCGCCATTCCGGATTTCTGGGACCCGAAGCGGCGGATCGAGCGCCCCGCGGCCGGCGTGGTCCAGGCCATTCGCTTCGTCACCACCGACGATTTCCCGCCGTTCAATTTTCTCGACGCCAACGGCCACCTCACCGGCTTCAACGTCGATCTCGCCCGCGCCATCTGCACCGAGCTTGCCGTGCCCTGCACGATCCAGGCCCGTCAGTGGGACGACCTTGTCGGCCGGCTGACCGCCAAGACCGCCGACGCCGCCATCGCCGGCATCGCCATCACCGCGGAGAACCGCAAGACGCTCGACTTCTCCGACGTCTACCTGCGTTCGCCGGCACGCTTCGTCGTCCGCCGCGCCGATGCCGGCACGACGGTCTCACCGGAAGGACTGCGCGGGCACACGCTGGCGGTCGTCACCGGCACCGCGCACGAGGCCTATCTGGCGTCGATGTTCCCCGAGATCGGCCGCAAGCTCTACCCGACCGCCGACGCGGCGCGTGAAGCGGTGAAGTCGGGCGCCACGGACGCGCATTTCGGCGATGGCGTGCAATTGAGTTTCTGGCTGACGAGCGAGGCCGCGAACGGCTGCTGCGTGTTCGCCGGCGGGCCCTATCTCGAGAGCCGCTTCTTCGGCCAGGGCTATGCCATCGCGGTCGCCAAGGGCTCGACCGACCTCAAGCACGCGATCAACGCCGCCCTGCAGGCGGTCTACGAAAAAGGCGTCTATGCGGAGCTCTATCTCCGCTATTTCCCCGTCGGCTTCTACTAGAGCCGCTCGCAGGCGGACCGATCCGTCGGCCCTACGCCTCGGCCGTGCGATAGCGGGCGCGGGCGCCGCGCTCGATCGCGGCGACGGTGAGCTTGTCGAGGTTGAGCGTGTCGCGCAGCATCTGCAGGAAGCGCAGTTCCTCCTGCTCGACGTGCAGGTCGACGGCGGCGACCTCGACGGCGAGCGCATAGGCGGTGTCGTGGAGCCGCGCCGGCAGCGAACTGGAGACGATCGCCAGGACCGTCGTCGAGGCCGTCGTCCTGCTGGAGCAGCGCGCCACAGGCTTCCGCCGCCTCGACCAGCCGATTCTGGTCGAATTTGCCGAAGACGGGGAGCGTCTTGACGATATCGCCGATCTTCATCAGCTCGCGATCGGTCATCGTGCGGTCGGCGGCCGACAGCGTCACCATGACGTAGATGAGCGCGTCATCGCTGGAAACCGGCTTGACCTTCTTGTTCATCTTGCCTTCGACCTCGCCTTGCGGGTGTTGGATTTGGGCGGACCCTATGGCCTAGCCCGCCGGGCCGCAAGTCGTCTCGCCGCCCGCGGTTGTTGACGGCGGCACACCGCCTTTCTAGGGTCCGCGCGCCCCAGCAAGGACCGTCCCGGTGCCCCCCGCCAGCCAGCCGCCGCTTACCATCTCGCCTGACCTCGTCGCCGCCGCGCGCGCTTCCAAAGCGTGGCCGTTCGAGGAGGCGCAGCGCGTCGTCCAGCGGCTCGCCCGCCGCCAGGTGCCAGCGAAGGAGGTGATCTTCGAGACCGGTTACGGCCCTTCCGGCCTGCCGCACATCGGCACATTCGGAGAGGTGGCGCGCACCACCATGGTGCGCACCGCATTCCGCCTGCTGACCGAGGACAAGGTGCCGACCCGGCTTGTCTGCTTCTCCGACGATCTGGACGGCCTGCGCAAGGTCCCCGACAACGTCCCCAACAAGGAGATGATGGCGGCCAATCTCGGCAAGCCGTTGACCTCCGTCCCGGACCCCTTCTCGAACGAGTATCCGAGCTTCGGCGCCGCCAACAATGCGCGGCTGCGGGCCTTCCTCGACCGCTTCGGCTTCGAGTACGAGTTCGCCAGTTCCACCGAGTACTACAGGGCGGGCCGTTTCGACGCGACGCTGCTGAAGATGCTCCAGACGTACGACGAGGTGATGGCGATCATGCTGCCGTCCCTGCGCGAGGAGCGACAGCAATCCTATTCGCCGTTCCTGCCGATCTCGCCGACAAGCGGCAAGGTGCTGCAGGTGCCGATCGTCGAGTGCAAGGTCGATGCCGGCACCATCGTCTTCGTCGATCCCGCGAACGACAAGCTGACCGAAGTCCCGGTCACCGGCGGCCACGTCAAGTGCCAGTGGAAGGCGGACTGGGCGTTGCGCTGGGCGGCGCTCGGCATCGACTACGAGATGTCGGGCAAGGACCTGATCGACTCGGTCAGGCTGTCGAGCCGTATCTGCTCGGCGCTCGGCGGCGAGCCGCCGGAGGGCTTCAACTACGAACTCTTCCTCGACGAGAACGGCCAGAAGATATCCAAGTCGAAGGGCAACGGGCTGACCATCGACGAATGGCTCGCCTATGCCTCGCCGGAGAGCCTGTCGCTGTTCATGTTCCAGAAGCCGCGGGCGGCGAAGCGGCTCTATTTCGACGTCATCCCGAAGGCGGTGGACGAGTATTTCACGTTCCTCAACGCCTATCCGCGCCAGCCGGACGGGCAGCGGCTGGGCAATCCGGTGTGGCACGTTCACACCGGCAATCCGCCGACGATCGACATGCCGATCACCTTCACCATGCTGCTCAACCTCGCCAGCGCGTCCAACGCGCACGACAAGGGCGTGCTGTGGGGGTTCATCCTGCGCCACGTTGGCGGCGTCACGCCGGAAACCCATCCCAAGCTCGACGAACTGGTCGGCTATGCGGTGCGCTATTACGACGACTTCGTCGCGCCGACCAAGGTGTTCCGCCATCCCGATGCGGTCGAGCGCAAGGCGCTGGAAGAGGTCGACGCCAAGCTGGCGGCCCTGCCGGCCGATGCGGAAGCGGAAGCGATCCAGCACGCGGTGCTCGACGTCGCCCGCGCCGTCCCGCGCTACCAGGACCCGGACCGCAAGGGACCGGATGGGGGTCCGGGCGTGTCGGTCGCCTGGTTCTCGACGCTTTACCAGATCCTGCTCGGCCAGGAGCGCGGACCCCGCTTCGGCTCGTTCGTCGCCATCTACGGCATCGCGGAAACGCGCGCGCTGATCGCCCGGGCGCTTGCCGGCGAACTGGTCGCCTAGAGTCTAGCCGGACTTCGGCGGCGTCGGGCAATCGGCATCCGGCTTGTGCCCGCGCCAGATGCCGCGCCGATCGCAAAGCGCGTCGCTGGCAGCCTTGCGGTAATCGTCGGTAGCGAGATCGTCCGGCCGCGCCCAACCCTGGGCCAGCAGCCAGGTTCCGATGTCGCTCTGCCCGACCCGGCACGGCGCGGTGATGTCGGTGACGCCGTCGACGCGCGGGAAATAGCATTCGACGGCGCGGCCATGCAGGAACATGCGGAGCGAATGGAGCGCGGTCTGGCCACAGGGCCACGGCTCGCCTCCGGAAACCGGGCAGGTGGCGTCGACGGGCGGTGGCTCGACCCCGGCGACCCTGATCGTCAGGCCCTCGGCCTTGAACGTCGCCGAATCGGTGGTCATCGGCAGGAAGAAGCGCCACCACTTGGCCTGGCACGGGCGGCGGCGGCGGCGCCGGTATGCGTTCCAGCGGCCCGTCGACCTTGGGACCCGGCGTGACGTTGGGCGGCGTGACGTCGCGGGTGGCCGGCGGCACGGTCTGCTGGGCCTGCGCCGGCCCCGGACCGAACACGGCCAGCAACGCAGCGACCCCCAGCAGCGCCCTCACTGGCTGGCCCAGACGATCCGCGCCACCCAATCCACCTCGCGAACGCCAAGCGTTCGATCCGGATGGTCGGGGTTGAGGGAGGCCAGCTCGACGACGCGCGCCGTCCGGCGCAGCAGGATCTTGGCCATGACCTCGCCATCGGTCGTCTTGACGACGACGCGATCGCCCTTGCGGCAGGCAGCGTCGCGCTCGACGATCAGGCGGTCGCCGTTGCGATAAAGCGGCATCATGGAATCGCCGGTGACTTCAAGCGCGAAGACATTGTCGCGCGCCGGACCGGGAAACTCGACCTCGTCCCAGCCGCTGCCGGCCGGGAAGCCGGCATCGTCGAAGAAGCCGCCGGCGCCGGCCTGGGCGAAGCCCAGCAATGGCACCGGCCGGATGGGGCGGCGGCGGCCCGCGGAGGGCGAGCCGGAAAGGCCGAGGAAGGCAGCAATGTCGGTGCGGGTCGCCTCCAGGACCTTGGCGATGCTTTCGGTCGACGGCCAGCGCGGGCGGCCATCGCTGGCGGTGCGCTTGGACTTGTTGAACGTCGTCGCGTCGAGCCCGGCGAGGCGCGCCAACCCGGAAGCGGTCAGACCTTTGCGCTCGGCCAGGCGATCGATCGCCGACCAGATGCGGGCATGGGATAGCACCCCGGGCCCTCCGTGCCGCCGTCGTCCCGAACGGGGGACAGGAATATATACCTTGCCTTCATAGCGCCTCGGCGCCGGCCCGTCCAGACCCGCACCCCAGGAATCTCAGGCCGCGTCCGTGGCAGAATCCGGCGCGAAGCGCGTGTAGAAAGTCTCGCCCTTCCTCGCCATGTCGCGGAGCAGCCGGTTTGGCCGGAATCGAGCCCCATGCTTGCGGGCGAGGCCGGCGCAGAGCTTGACGAAAGCGGCGGCGCCCATGCCGTCGATATAGGAGAGCGTGCCGCCGGTGAACGGGGCAAAACCAAAGCCGAGGATCGAGCCGACGTCGGCCTCGCGCACATCGGTGATGACGCCCTCGCCGACGCAGCGCGCCGCCTCCAGCGCCTGGATCGCCAGCAGGCGCTGCTTCAGCTCGGCGAAATCGATGGTGTCGGGATCGGCTGGCCGGAACAGGTCGGCAAGGCCCGGCCATAGTCTCTTCTTGCCGCGCGGGTCCTCCGGATAGTCGTAGAAGCCCTTGCCGTTCTTGCGGCCGAGGCGGCCGCGTTTCGTCACCATCTCGTCGATCAGACGATAGGCCTCCGCGGGCACGGCATCGTCGCCGAGGTCGGCGCGGGTGGCGTTCATGATCTTCAGCGACAGGTCGAGCGCCACCTCGTCGTTGAGCGACAGCGGCCCGACCGGCATGCCGGCCATCACGCCGGCGTTCTCGATCATCGCCGACGGCACGCCTTCGGTCAGCATGCGGTGGCCTTCGCCGATATAGGTCTCGACGACGCGCGAGGTGTAGAAGCCGCGCGAATCGTTGACGACGATCGGCGTCTTGCGGATGGCGCGGACGAAGTCCAGCGCGCGGGCGAGCGCCGCGTCGCCGGTCTTCCTGCCGACGATCACCTCGACCAGCATCATGCGCTCGACCGGCGAGAAGAAGTGAATGCCGACGAAATTCTCCGGCCGCGCCGACGCGGCGGCAAGCGAGGTGATCGGCAGGGTCGAGGTGTTGGAGCCGAAGATGGCATTCGGCCGGCAGCACGGCCTCGGCACGGCGAATGACGTCTTCCTTGATCGCGCGATCCTCGAACACCGCCTCGATGACCAGGTCGGCATCCGACAGCGCGGCGAAATCGGCGTCCGTCCGGATGCGGGCAAGCGCCGCCTCGGCGTCGGCGGGCCTTCATGCGGCCGCGCGACACTGTTGCGGGCATAGGCGGCCTCGACCGTCGCCCTGCCCTTTCCGGCGCTCTCCAGGTCGCGGTCGAGCAGCACCACCTCGATGCCGGCGCGGGCGCTGACCTGGGCGATGCCGGCGCCCATGAAGCCGGCCCCGATGATGGCGACCTTGCGGATCGGCGTCGTCGGCACAGCCGCCGGCCGGCGGGCCAGCTTGTTCAGCGCCTGCATCGAGATGAACAGCGAGCGGATCATGGCGGCGGCTTCGCGCGTCTGCATGACATATGCGAAATAGCGCGCCTCGATCCTGAGCGCCGGTGTCGAAGGGAACCTGCAGGCCCTCGACGACGGCCTTCAGCGTGCAGCGGACGGCCGGATAATTGTCGTAGGTCTCGCGGCGGTAGAGGGCGCTCGCCGCCGGGAAGAGGTTGTAGCCTGCGGGCGAATAGACCTTGCCGCCCGGCAGGCGGAAGCCGTCCTCGTCCCATGGCTGGATCTTGCGCGGCGTCTCCTCAGATCCAGCGCCTGGCGGCGTCGACAAGTTCGCCGCGCGGCACGACCGCGTCGACCAGCTTCAGCGCCTTGGCCCGCGCCGGCGTCAACTGCTCGCCCTTGAGCATCATCTGCAGGGCTTCCTGCGGATTGGCGAGCCGCGCGATGCGCTGCGAGCCGCCGGCGCCCGGCATCAGGCCGACCCGCACCTCGGGAAGCCCGACGCTGATCCTGTCGTCATCGGCGATGAAACGGGCGTGGCAGGCGAGCGCCAGTTCGAAGGCACCGCCGACGCAGGTGCCGTTGATCGCCGCGACCACCGGCTTGCCGACCTGTTTCCAGCCGCCGGTAGAGCCGCCCGAGCCGGCCGGCCTCATCAAAGAGACGCGCGGTCGCGGCCTCTTCGCCCATCTCGGCGACATAGGCCGGGAACGACCCGAGCAGCGCCTGAAGCATGGAGAGATCGGCGCCGCCGGAGAAGGCTTCCTTGCCGGAGGTGATGATGACGCCCTTGATGGCGTCGCTGGTGCCGATCTCGCCGATCATCGCCTCGATCTCGTCCATGACCGAGACGTCGATGACGTTCATCGACCTGCCGGCCATGTCCCAGGTGAAGGTGGCGATGCCGTCGGCGTCGATGTCCTTGCGGAAGTGGTTGAGGGCCATTCTCACACCCGCTCGACGATGGTGGCGGTGCCCATGCCGGCGCCGATGCACAGCGTCACCAGCGCCGTGTTGAGGTCGCGGCGTTCGAGTTCGTCGATGACGGTGCCGAGGATCATGGCGCCGGTCGCGCCGAGCGGATGGCCCATGGCGATGGCGCCGCCATTGACGTTGACCATGGCCGGATCGAGGTCGAAGGCCTGCAGGTAGCGCAGCACCACCGCGGCGAAAGCCTCGTTGATCTCGACGAGGTCGATGTCGGCGAAGCGTCATGCCGGTGCGCGCGAACAGCTTGCGGTCACGTCCACCGGCCCGGTGAGCATGATCGCCGGCTCGGAGCCGATATTGGCGTAAGCGCGGATGCGGGCGCGCGGCGTCAGGCCGGCTTTCCTGCCGGCTTGCTTCGAGCCGACCAGCACCGCCGCGGCGCCGTCGACGATGCCGGACGAATTGCCGGCGTGATGGACATGCTCGATCGCCTCGACCTCCGGGTGGGCCGGGATGCCGACCGCATCGAAGCCGCCCATTTCGCCCATCAGCGCGAAGGACGGGGTCGAGCGCCGCCAGCCCCTGCATCGACGTGTCGGGACGCATGTGCTCGTCGCGGTCGAGGATGGTGAGGCCGTTGATGTCCTTGACCGGCACGACCGACCTGGCGAAGCGCCCCTCCTCCCAGGCCGCCGCGGCGCGCTTCTGGCTCTCCACCGCATAGGCGTCGACATCGGCGCGGCTGAAGCCGTATTTGGTGGCGATCAGATCGGCGGAGACGCCTTGCGGCATGAAGTAGCCGGGCAGCGCCACCTGCGGATCGACTGCCCAGGCATTGCCGGCCGCGCCGATGCCGACGCGGCTCATCGAACTCGACGCCGCCGGCGACGATCATGTCGTGCTGCCCGGCGGTGATCGCGGCATGGGCGAGATTGACCGCATCGAGGCCGGAGGCGCAGTAGCGGTTGACCTGCATGCCGGGCACCGTGTGCGGGAAGCCGGCGGCGAAGACCGCGTTGCGGGCGATATCGCCGCCCGCCTCGCCGACCGGATCGACGCAGCCGAGGATCACGTCGTCGACCGTCGCCGGGTCGAGATCGTTGCGGTCGCGGATCGCGCTCAGCGTGCCCGCGGCGAGCACGGCGGTCGAGACTTCGTGCAGCGCGCCGTCCTTCTTGCCGCGGCCGCGCGGCGTGCGGACATGATCGTAGATGAATGCTTCGGGCACGCGCGGCTCCTCTAAAATGCCTCTGCCGGTATCGCCATCAGCGTGTCGGCGCCGGCCGTGATGCGAGCGAGGCGTAGCGCGGTCTCGGGCATGGCGCGCTCGACGAAGGCGCGGCCAAGCAACAGGTCCGCCCTGAGCGTGTCGCTGCGCGCGTCGCCCGCCGCGATCCTGCCATGCGCGGCCACGGCGATCCGCGCCCACATCCAGCCGAGCGCCACCAGACCGAACAGGTGCAGGTAGTCGGTGGCGCCGGCGCCGGCATTGTCGGGCTTGGCCACGGCGTTCTGCATGAACCACATGGTGGCTGTCTGAAGATCGTCCAGCCCCTTCTTCAGCGGCGCGACGAAGGGTGCCAGCGACTCGTCCGGGTGCGCCTTCACGAAATCGCCGACCTCGGCGAAGAACGCCATGACCGCGCGGCCGCCGTCGCGCGGCAGCTTGCGGCCGACGAGGTCGAGGCCCTGAATGCCGTTGGCGCCTTCGTAGATCATGGCGATGCGGGCGTCGCGGACGAACTGCTCGACGCCGGTCTCGGCGATGTAGCCGTGACCGCCATAGACCTGCTGAGCGGCGACGACGTTGTCGAAACCGCGATCGGTGAGCACGCCCTTGATCACCGGCGTAAGCAGGCCGAGCCGGTCGTCGGCCGCCTGCCGCGCCTTGTCGTCGGGCGAGCGTTCGGCGATCCCGGCAATCAGGGCGGCTTCAAGCGCCAGCGCGCGCGCGGCGATATTGAAACCGCGGATCTGCGCCAGCATGCGGCGGATGTCCGGGTGGACGATGATGGCGTCGGCCGATGCGGAAGAATCGGCGGCGCCGGTGAGCGCGCGCCCCTGGCGGCGTTCGCGGGCATAGGCAGCGGCGTTCTGCACAGCCACCTCCGAGAGCGCCAGCCCCTGAATGCCGACGCCGAGGCGCGCTTCGTTCATCATCGTGAACATGGCGCGGAGGCCCTTGTCGCGCTCGCCGACCAGCCAGCCGGTGGCGCCGTCATAGTTCATGACGCATGTGGCGTTGCCGTGGATGCCCATCTTGTCTTCGAGGCCAGTGCAGGCGACCGCGTTGCGCGGACCAAGGCCCGAGGCGCCGGGAAGGAACTTCGGCACGACGAAGAGGGAGATGCCCTTGGTGCCCTCCGGCGCGCCCTCGATGCGGGCGAGGACAAGGTGGACGATGTTTTCGGCAAGGTCGTGCTCGCCGCCGGAGATGAAGATCTTCGTGCCGGTGATCGCGAAGCTGCCGTCGTCCTTCGGCACCGCCTTGGTTCGCAGGAGGCCGAGATCGGTGCCGGCCTGCGGCTCGGTCAGGTTCATCGTGCCGGTCCACTGACCGGAAAGCAGCTTCGGCAGATAGGTCTGCTTCTGTTCGTCGGAGCCGTGCAGCCTGATCGCCGCGACGGCGCCCTGAACGAGACCCGGATACATGCCGAAAGCCATGTTGGCGGAGGTCACGTATTCATTGATGGCGGCGGCGAGGACGTCGGGCAACCCTTGCCCGCCATAGTCCGGACCGCCGGCGAGACCGATCCAGCCGCCTTCGGCGAAGGCCCGATAGGCTTCCCTGAAACCGGTCGGCGTGGTGACGCTGCCATCGTCGTGGCGGGTACAGCCCTCGACGTCGCCGACGCGATTGAGCGGCGCCAGCACCTCCTCGCAGAACTTGCCGCCGGCCTCGAGGACCGCCTCGACCACGTCGGGCGGCGCATCGGCGAAGCCCGGCAGGTTGGCATAGCGTCCGATGCCCAGCACGTCGTTGAGCAGGAAGAGCGTGTTCGCGACCGGAGCCTTGTAGTGGGTCATGTCCGTTCCGCTGCCATGCGCGCGCCGCATGGAAATAGCGACAAATTCTTAAGCCTTGTTACCAGAGTTTGTCGGCGCGCCGCTTTGGTTAACGGCTTGTTTACCATGTTCGCCGAAGTCTCGTACGACGCCCGGGCGCGGGGCGATTCCCTATCGGCAGCAACCGCATGGCCGACCCTGCGCGGGGAATCCGCATCCCGAGTGCGTCGCGGTGAGGGGTCAAGCGATGAAATCGGGGATGCCGTGGAGCCTCAGGGGAATCGATGAGGAGACCCGCGAGGCCATTTTCGAGGCAGCCCGGCGGGCCGGACTCTCGGTCAGCGAGTGGCTCAACACAAATGTCAGCGAGGAACCAGAGCGAGACGGCGCAGCGACAATCGGCGCAGCGGTCGATCGCCTGACGCGGCGCTTGCGCACGATGAACGACGCGGCGCGCGCGGCGGTGCCCGGACTTGCCGGCCGGCTTGAGGAGATCGAACGGCACCTCGAGCGCCTGCACGGGCAAGGGACCGGCGCCGGGTCGCTGAAGGGGATTTCGGCCATGGTCGAAAAGCTCACGCGCGACATCGAGGACGCCGACGAACGCGCCCGCAAGATGATCGAAGGACAGCGCGCCGGCCGGCCGCAGGCAAAAGGCACGCGCGGCATCACCGACGCCATCCGCGACCTCGACCAACGCATCAGCAAGATGAGCGAGCGCATCCCCACGCCGCCGGCCGAGCGCG
Organism: uncultured Alphaproteobacteria bacterium; assembly: GCA_963822975.1. Taxonomy (GTDB): domain Bacteria; phylum Pseudomonadota; class Alphaproteobacteria; order Rhizobiales; family Kaistiaceae; genus CAVSRC01. The sequence continues at coordinate 126,211 of CAWGJV010000005.1, read as the reverse complement.
CGCCGCCCCTCGACGATGTCCGTCAACGCCTGACCGCCCTCCTCGCCGAGCAACCGGAGGCATCCACCGGAAACACCGCAACGATCGACGCGGCGCTGCGCACGCTGGAAGCGCGCATCGACGAGGCGAAGGCGCGTTTGCTCACGCCCCATGACAGCGAGCCGACGACCAGCCGCAACGCTGGCGAAGCCGAACTGATGTCGCGTATCGAGAGGCGGCTGAACGAAATCGACGCACGGCTGGGCGAGCGCGAGGAACCCAAGCCGCAAGCCAAAGCCAGCCGTCCGGCGAAGCTGGACGAACTCACCGCGGCAATTGCCGAGATTTCGGCGCGCCAGCGGTCGCTCGATGTCAGCGGCGAACGGCGTACGGCATCACGCGAGCAGACGGACATCGCCGCGGCGATCGCGGCCCTGCGTTCCGACGTCACGGCGCTCGGCGAGCAGGTGGCGGCACTCGGCCGGGCCGGCGCGCATGAACAGAGTGCGACACTCGAAATTGCCCGCCGCATCGAGGCGCTTTCCGACGACTACCCGCTCGACCGGTCCGCCTTCGACGCCATTCGAGCCGACATCGAGGCGCTGCGCGGCGCGGTCGAGGCGAAGGACGGCGCCGACCGCTCCCGCCTGGATTTGCTCGGCGAGGAAATCGCCGCCCTGCGCGGTGCGTTCGAAGCCAACGGGGCCCAGGGCGGGACCGCGGACCTCCATCAGGTGGAGAGCCTGTGCGCGGCGATCGCCGATCAGCTCGACGAACTCGTCCGCACCAGCCCGGACCGTACCCGCCTCGACGCCCTCGGCGAAGAGGTCTCGGCCTTGCGTCGGACGCTCGAAGCGGACGATTCGCCGCGCGCCATCCAGCGCCTCGAAATGCGCGTCGCCGAACTTGGCCGCGGCATCGACGCGGCGCTGTCCGGCCGCGGCGCCGGCCCGGGCGTCGACCAGGCCATCAAACGCATGGAAGAGCGCCTCGAGGCCGTCGGCGAAGACATCGCGGCCAGGCTGGGCGCGCCCGGTGCGCAGGCGGTTTCCACCGACATCCAGGGCATCGAGCAGCGCCTCGACACGTTGTCGCGGAGCATCGTGGCGACGCTTGCAGAGCGCAATTCGCCCATCGCGCCGACCGTGGCCCAGCGGTTCGAGGAACGGCTCGACGAGATCTCGGCGCGCATCGACGACCTGCTCGACCGCGCCCCGGCGGTGGCCTCGATCGCCACCATGCACGCGCGCCTGCAAAGCCTCATCGAGTCGGTGGAAGGGCTCAGCGCCTCGCAGCGGGAGCCGGCCGCAGCACTCGAGGAGGTGAAGACCGAGATCGCCGCCATCCGACGCGATATCGCCGCGCGCGGACCGACCGACACGGCCAACCTGGAAGGCCAGATCCGGCAGCTCGCCGAGCGGCTCGATGCGGCGGCCGAGCCGAACCCGGACGGCCCGGTGCTGAGCGAACTCGAGGCCCAGATCACCCGTCTGGCCAGCCAGTTCGAGGAGGACAATTCGCGGGAGACGGCCCTTCATCACGTCGAGGAGAGCCTTCAAGCGCTGCAGACAAACCTTTCGAGGAACCATCACGAATTCGATCGAAGCCGCCCGCGCGGAGGCGCGCGCCGCGGTCAAGGAACTTTCCGAAACCGTGACCTCGGGGATCGACTCCGACCTGATCCGGGCGCTGCGCGAGGACCTTGCCAGCCTGCAGGCAGCGGCGATCGAGCCGCAGGGGCCGGCGTCCGAGACCATCGACCGCACCCTGACGCGGGTGGCCGAGCGGCTTGGCCGCCTTGAGCACGCCGCCAGCGCCGAGGCCGCGACGGCCCCCGAGCACGCCGGGACGAGCGCGAGCCCGGACGTTCCGGAGGTCAAGCCGGCCGCCGAAAGCCGCGCCGACTTCATCGCCGCCGCGCGGCGGGCGGCGCAGGCCGCCGCTCAGTCCCAGCGGGGCGAGCCCTCCACCGGCGAGGAGCCGGCGGAGACGAAAGAACGCAAATCCGGCGCCTTCGCCCGCATCAGCCAGGCGATCCGCAGCCGCCAACGGCCGCTGCTTCTCGCCGCCGCGGCGATCGTGCTGGCGATCGGTGCGATGCGCGTCTACGGCACGATTGTCGCCTCTCCCGGCCCGTCGCCGTCACCCGACGCGCTGATCGCGACCGAGTCGCGGACGAGCGCCAACATCATGACGCCCAGCGTGGACGACATCGTGGCGGCCGCGGGCGTCGCTCCCGGCGCCGCCGGCCGCGCCGAGCCCGCCCTGGTGGCGCCGTCGACGACGCCCGACCCAGGCATCGCCTTTGCCGCGCCCGAGGCCGTCGACGGTCGCTTCGGCGGCCCGGCCAACGCACCATCGCCCATCACCTTCAACAAGACGACGGCGCCGGCTGCCGCGTCGGCCGCGCTTGCATCCGCACCGGTGCTGCCAGCGCCCCCCGCCGCCCAGGGGCCGGCGCTCGACGCGAAGATCGGCTCCGACAAGCTGATGAAGGCAGCCACCTCCGGCGATCCTGCGGCCGCCTTCGAGGTCGCCGCGCGCTACGCCGAGGGCGGCCGCGTGCCCAAGGACCTCGGCAAGGCGGCCGAATGGTATGAGCGGGCCGCCGAGGGCGGCGTCGCCGTGGCGCAATACCGGCTGGGAAGCCTCTACGAGCGTGGTCAGGGCGTCGCCAAGGACCTGACCAAGGCGGTGAACTGGTACCAGCGCGCCGCCGACCAAGGCAACGTCAACGCCATGCACAACCTCGCCGTCCTGATGAGCGAGGGCGTCGACGGCCCGCCCGACCAGGACAAGGCGCTGCAGTGGTTCCTCGCCGCCGCCGACTACGGCGTGCGCGACAGCCAGTACAATCTCGGCGTCATCTACGCCCGGGGCCTCGGAACGCCGCAGGATCTCGTCGCCTCGTACAAGTGGTTCGCCATCGCCGCCGCGCAGGGCGACCGCGACGCCAGCGCCCGCCGGGACGAAGTCGCCAAGATCCTGTCCGGCGACGATCTGGCCAAGGCGCGTGCCGCGGTGCAGGCCTGGCATGCCAAGCCGCCGCTGGCCGAGGCCAACGGCGTCAGCGCCCCCGACGGCGGCTGGGACGGCCCCGGCACGACCCTCAACGACAGCCGACCGCCAGGCGCTGGTCAAGAAGATCCAGACGCTGCTCGCCGACCAGGGCTTCGACCCCGGCCCGGCCGATGGCGTCATCGGCGAGAAGACCCGCGACGCGGTCAAGGCCTACCAGCGCCGCAACGGAATCGCGGAAACCGGGCAAATCGACCGGACTCTGGTCGCTTCGCTGACCGACGACAGCATGTGACGGCGACGCGGCGCGGCCCTCGCGTCCGCGCTGCCAACCATTGCGAGCCAAATATTTACGGGTTTCGTTGACACTGGCGGGCGACCGGCGCTTTATCCGCCGCAATTTCGCGGCCGCCAGCGCGTTCCCGCGTTGTCCCCGTTTGACCCGCTTTTGCTGTGCTGATCTACCTCCCCATAGCCGAACTCTCGGTAAACGTGCTGGTCATCTTCGGCATGGGGGGCGCGGTCGGCTTCATTTCCGGCCTGTTCGGGGTCGGCGGCGGCTTCCTGCTGACACCGCTCCTGATCTTCTCCGGCATTCCGCCGGTGGTTTCGGTCGCCACCGTCGCGCCGCAGATCGTCGCCTCGTCGGCCTCGGCGGCCCTGAGCTACTGGCGGCGGCAGCTGATCGACCTGAAGCTCGCAACCGTCCTGCTGCTGGCCGGCATCGTCGGCAGCAGCATCGGCGTGCTGGTCTTCAACGCGCTGCGCTCGTCGGGCCAGCTCGACCTCATCGTGTCGCTCGCCTACGTCACCTTCCTCGGCCTCATCGGCGGGCTGATGCTCAGCGAGTCGGTGCGCGCCATGATCAACGCGCGGCGCGGGCGGCCGGCGCCGCTGCGCCGCCCCGGCCAGCACAACTGGGTGCACGGCCTGCCCTTCAAGATGCGCTTCAAGAAGTCGCGGCTCTACGTCAGCGTCATCCCGATCATCGCGCTCGGCGTCGGCATCGGCTTTCTCGGCGCGCTGCTCGGCATCGGCGGCGGCTTCATCATGGTGCCGGCGCTGATCTACCTCCTGCGCGTGCCGACCAACGTGGTCATCGGCACGTCGCTGGTCCAGATCGTGGCGACCATGGCGGTGGCGACGGTCCTGCACGCGATGTCGAGCCAGTCGGTCGACCTGATCCTGGCGCATCATCCTGATGATCGGCGGCGTGATCGGGGCGCAGTTCGGCGCGCGCATCGGACAGAACATCCGCGGCGACCAGTTGCGCGCGATGCTCGGCCTGCTGGTCATCGCCGTGGCGGTGCGCTTTCTCACCGGCCTGGTGGCGACGCCGCTGGAGCCCTATTCGCTGACGCTGGTTGTGGGAGCCGCGCCGTGAGGCGGCTGGCGATCGCTGGCCGCCGCGGCGCTGGCTCGCCGCGGCACGACCGCCCGGGCGGAACAACTGACCGTGGCGCTGTCGACGCCGGAGGTCACCATCAGCTCGAATTTCACCGGCACCACGGTGACGCTTTTCGGCGTGATCGACCTCGCCGGCGCGGTTTCCAGGGTCGGCGGCCCTATCGACGTCGCGGTCCTCCTCATCGGGCCGCCGCAGACCGTGATCGCCCGCCGCAAGGACCGCTTCCTCGGCATCTGGGCGAATGCCGCGGCGGAGACCTTCAGTCGCGCGCCGGCTTTCTACTCACTGAGCACGTCGGCGCCGATCGACGAGCCTGGCGTCGCCGGAGAGCCTCGAACGGCTGCAGCTCGGCTTCGACCACATCGCCCTGAATACAGGAGCCGGTAGCGCCGGACGAGCACGGCAGCAGCGGGTTCCGGGACGCCTTCATCCGCCTGAAGGAGCAGCGACGAACTCTACGCACAGCGGGTTGGCGTCGACTTCATCGGCGACCTGGTCTTCCGCACCACATTCCGGCTGCCGGCGAACGTACCGGTCGGCAAATACACGGCCGAGGCCTACCTCTTCTCCGACGGCTCGCTGGTCGCGCGCGGCGACGACAAGCTGACCGTGTCGAAGAGCGGGCTGGAGGATCGCATGTCCACCTTCGCCCACAGCCAGGCGCTGCTCTACGGGCTGATCTGCGTGGCGCTGGCGCTTGTCACCGGATGGCTCGGCGGCGTCATCTTCCGCCGCGACTAGGCCCGGCGGCCGCCATCCCTCGCACAATGTTGACTTGCTCCCGGGCCGACTTCCGGCGTTTGCTGCCCGCCTCAACGACGGTCGAGGGAGGACGCCATGAACCCTGTCGTTCACTTTGAGATGCCGGCGGAGGACCGCAAGCGGATGGCGGATTTCTACAGCGGCGTCTTCGGCTGGCAGACGCAGATGCTCGGCGAGGACATGGGCAACTACGTGGTCGTCTCGACCACAGAGACCGGCACGGACGGGCGACCCAGGACGCCGGGCGCGATCAACGGCGGCTTCTTCACGAAGTCGGAGGCGAACCCGGCGCCGTCCGTCGTCATCGGCGTCGCCGATATCCGGGCTCACGCCAGGAAGGTCGCCGAAGCGGGGGGCAAGGTGCTGGGCGAGCCCGTCCAGATTCCGGGCATCGGTTGGTACGTGTCCTTCTTGGATACCGAGGGCAACCGCGTCAGCATGTTGCAGCCGACCATGTGAGCCGACGCCGGGGCTCGGCGGCTACGAGCCCGCCCTCAGCGCGCGCCGGCCAACGGCATAAACCCGCCCCTCGCCCAGCACGAATGCGCGGAAGCTCTCCTTCCTGAAGAGGCCGGCGAAGGCGCGATCGAGCACATCGAGGCCGCCGGCATAAGCGCCGAAGGCCGGCAGGATGAGCCGGTAGCCGTCACCGGCGAAGCACCGGCGGCGGACCGATTTGCCGCGTCCGACGACGCGGGCGGCCGGATGAAGGTGGCCGGCGATCTCGCCGTCCACGGTGCCTGACGCCGGTTCATGGCGGAAGGTCAGCGGGCCGACGGCAAGCGCGTCGACGCGCATGCCCGGCAGGCTCGCCGGCAGATCGGGATCGTGATTGCCGGCAACCCACAGCCAGTCGCGGCCGGCGTGCAGGGCATCGAGCGCCGAGCGGTCGCGCACCGACAGGCGGAGGGCGCCGCCGTCGTCATGGAAGCTGTCGCCGAGGGCCACGACGGCACGCGGCTGGAGCGTCTCGATCAGGCGGCCGAGCCGGGCAAGCGTCTCGCCGGTGTCGTAGGGCGGCAGCATCTGGCCGCGCCGGGCGAAGGACGAGCCTTTTTCCAGGTGCAGGTCGGCCACCACGAGAAGCCGCTCGTCGGCCCACCACAGGGCGCCCTCGGCGAAAGCCTCGAGGACGACGCCCATCACGCCCACCAGTGCCGGCGCCGAAGCGCTGTCCGCGGTTTGCCTCGCGAGCGCAGCCTCAGCCATCGCCCATCGCCTCTCTCACCAGATCGTCCGCCGCCTCGCGCAGCACATGCTCGTCGGCCTCGCCGCCCGAAACCGGCTCCTTGCCGATCTCCAGCATCACCGGCACCGCCAGCGGCGAAATGCGATCGAGCCGCTTGTGCAGGATGTGGCCCTTGATTCGCTTGAGCATATCGCCGAGCCGGCCGATGTCGAGAAGCCCGGTCGAGGCATCCGCCCAGGTGGCGCGCATGAGGACGTGGTCGGGCTCGTGCTTCCTCAGCACGTCGTAGACCAGGTCGGTGGAGATGGTGACCTGCCGGCCGGTCTTCTGCTTGCCGGGATGGCGCTTCTCGATGAGGCCGGAGATCAGCGCGCAATTGCGGAACATGCGCTTGAGCAGGTAGCTCTCCGCCATCCACGTTTCGAGGTCGTCGCCGAGCATGTCCTCGTCGAAGAGTTCGGCGAGCCCCGGTTGCCCGCGCGAAAAGGCGAAGCCGAGATCGCCCAGCCCCCAGACGGCGATGGAATAATCGGTGGCGACGAAGCCGGTCGGCCTGAGCTTCGCCCGTTCCAGCCGGCGGGTGAGCAGCATGCCGAGGGTCTGGTGGGCGAGCCGGCCCTCGAAGGGATAGGCGACCATGTAGAAGCGGTGGCCGCGCGGGAAGGTCTCGACCAGAAGCTGGTCGGTGCGCGGCAGGACGGAGCGGTGCTTCTGGATGCGCAGCCAGTCGGCGACCTGCTCGGGCAGCGTGGTCCACTTGCGCGGATCGGCAAGGATGGCGCGCACACCGGCGGCGAGATAGGTGGAAAGCGGAAACTTGCCGCCGGCATAGAGCGGGATCTTGGGCGTGTCGTCGGCGGTGCGCGTCGCCACCACCTCGTTTTCGTGAATGCCCTCGAAGCGCAGGATCAGCCCGGCGAACAGGAAAGTGTCACCGGGCGCCAGCGTCTCGATGAAATATTCCTCGATCCTGCCCAGCACGCGGCCGCCGCGGCCGGCGAAACCGGCGCCGCGATTGCGCGAGACGCGCACGTTGAGCAGCGCCTCCTCGATGATGGTGCCGACGTTCAGCCGGTATTGCTGGGCGACGCGCGGATGGGAGATGCGCCACAGGCCGTCGACGCCCTGTCGGATCCTGGCGAAACGGTCATAGGTCTTGAGCGCATAACCGCCGGTGGCAACGAAATCGACGACACGGTCGAAGGTGGCCCGATCGAGGTCGCGGTAAGGGTAAGCCGAGGTCACTTCGGCGTGCAGCGCGGCGGCGTCAAACGGCGCGGCACAGGCCATGCCGAGGACGTGCTGGGCGAGAACGTCGAGGGCCCCCGGCCGGATCGGCGGCGTATCCTGGGCGCCGAGATAATTGGCATCGAGCGCGGCGCGGCACTCCATCACCTCGAAACGGTTGGCGGGCACCAGCAGCGCGTTCGACGGCTCGTCCAGCCGGTGGTTGGCGCGGCCGATGCGCTGCGCCAGGCGGCTCGCCCCCTTGGGCGCGCCGATATGGACGACCAAGTCGACGTCGCCCCAGTCGATGCCGAGGTCGAGGGTCGATGTGCAGACGACCGCGCGGAGCTTGCCGGCAACCATCGCCGCCTCGACCTTGCGGCGCTGGCCGGCATCGAGGGAGCCATGATGGAGCGCGATGGGCAGCCCCTCGCTGTTGATCCGCCACAGTTCCTGGAAGATCAGCTCGGCCTGGCTGCGCGTATTGACGAAGAGCAGCGCCATCTTGTGGGCGACGACGGCGCGATACATGTCAGCCAGCGCATAGCGGGCGGAGTGTCCGGACCACGGCACGCGCTCCTCGGACTGCAGGATCGTGATCTCCGGCCTGGCGCCACCGGCGACGGTGACGAGGTCGGCATGATGGAGCTCGGCATCGCCCTGCCCGACCAGCCAGGCGCGGAGCGCATCCGGGTCGGCGACGGTCGCCGACAGGCCGATGGTCTTCAGCCGCGGCGCAAGCCTGCGCAAGCGCGCGAGGTCGAGCGACAGCAGGTCGCCGCGCTTGCTGGTCACCAGCGCGTGGAGTTCATCCAGCACGATCGTGTCGAGATCGGCGAAGAAGCGGTCGGCATCGGGGGCCGAGGTCAGCAGCGCCGCCTGTTCCGGCGTTGTCAGCAGGATGTCGGGCGGATTGAGCTTCTGGCGCTGCCGCTTGTGCAGCGGCGTGTCGCCGGTGCGGGTTTCCATGCGGACGTTCAACCCGATTTCCGCGACCGGCCGTTCGAGGTTGCGGGCGATATCGACGGCGAGCGCCTTCAGCGGCGAGATGTAGAGCGTGTGGATGCCGCGCCCGCCGGGTGCCTTGCTCGGCGGACGTTCGTGCAGGGCGACAAGGCTCGGCAGGAAGCCGGCCAGCGTCTTGCCGGCGCCGGTCGGCGCGATCAGCAGCGTCGAGCGTCCCTCCCGCGCCTTCGCCAGAAGCTCGACCTGATGGGGCCGCGGCGTCCAGCCGCGCGAAGCGAACCAGGCGGCGAAAGGCGCGGGCAGAAGCCCGGCCGGGTCCTTGAGGCGTGCGCGCGCGGTCACCCGCTCAGAGGTATCGCGCCGCCACCCTCACGTCCATCAGCGTGGCCGGCGATCCTCCTGACACAAGCGGTCCGGACGCGGCTGACGCGGCGCCGGCATGCGCCTATGGTCCGGCGATGCGCCCGGAAGACCTGCTCTGCCCCTCGCCCGCCGGCCTTTATTGCCCGCCCGGCGACTTCCATATCGACCCGACGCGGCCGGTCGCGCGCGCGCTGATCACCCACGGCCATTCCGATCACGCTCGCGCCGGCCACGGCGCGGTGCTGGCAACCATGGAAACGCTGAAGATCATGGAGGCTCGCTACGGAGCGGGCTTCGCCGGCACGACCCAGGCGGTCGCCTATGGTGAGACGCTGACGCTTGGCGGCACGCGCGCCACTTTCCATCCCGCCGGTCATGTTCTCGGCTCGGCGCAGATCGCCGTCGAGGCGAACGGGTTGAGGATCGTCGCCTCCGGCGACTACAAGCGCCGCGCCGACCCGACCTGCGCGCCCTTCGTGCCGGTGCCCTGCGATGTCTTCATCACCGAGGCGACCTTCGCGCTGCCGGTCTTCCGTCATCCGGAGCCGGAGGCGGAGATCGCCAAGCTGATCGCCTCGGTCGGGCAATTTCCGGAGCGCGCCCATCTTGGTCGGCGCCTATTCGCTCGGCAAGGCGCAGCGCGTGATCCGCATGCTGCGCGACGCCGGCTACGAGCGCACCATCTACCTGCACGGCGCGATGGAGCGCCTCTGCCGCCTCTACGAGGAGCTGGGTGTCGCCCTCGGGCCGCTGGCGCCGGCGACCGTGGCCACCGGCAAGAAGGGCGATTTCGCCGGGGCGATCGTCATCTGTCCGCCGAGCGAGATCGCCGAACGCTGGGCACGGCGTTTTCCCGATCCGGTGGCCTGTTTCGCCTCGGGCTGGATGCGCATTCGCCAGCGCGCCAAGCAGTCAGGCGTCGAACTGCCGCTGATCCTGTCCGATCACGCCGACTGGGACGAACTGACCGGGACAATCGCCGAACTGGACCCGTCGGAGGTCTGGGTGACCCACGGCCGCGAGGAAGCGCTGGTGCGCTGGTGCGCCCTCAGGGGCACGCCGGCCCGGCCCCTCCACATGGTCGGATACGAGGAAGAGGCGGAGTAGCCGGCGGGCCCGCCTGCGCCACGGCCTCAAGCGCCAAAGGCGGCCCCACCTTCTCCTGCGGAGGGCCGCTGACGTCGAAAGTCGTGTGCAGGTCGACCGGGTCGCCGGACTTGCCGGCGGCCGGAGCCGGAACCGGAGTCGGGATCGATGCGACCTTGGTCTTGATGGCGGCGGGTTCGGGCTTCTCGGCCGCCGCCGCGTCCACAGCATCGGGTTCCGCGGTCACCATCGGCCCGCCCATCGGTTCCGGCGGGAGCGGCGCGGGAGCCGCTTCGGCCGGCGTCGTCGGAACGTTCAACGACATCGCCGGGGCGAAGCTGGCGGCATCGAAAGAGGGGTGACTATCGGCTGGCCGTGCGGCAGGCAGCGGGTCGGGTTCGATCGCCGCCTGCTCGATGACGGGTGCGGATATGACCAACCGGTCCGGTTCCTTCGCCTTCCCCACCTTCTGCGTCACGGAGGCAGTGGCCGTGGCCCGTGCTTTCGGCGCGACGTGGCTGTAGGCGGCATAGACCGCCGTCGTTGCCAGCAGCGCGGCAAACGCGCCGGCCGCCATGGGCGTCAGAAAGGGCGTCGGACGATATTTGGGGCCCAGCGCGGAAATCGCGGCGGCCAGAACGGCAACCAGGAAAAGCGCGCCGCCAGCGCCAATCGTGCGCCCGCCGCTGCTCAGGTGGAGAACGCCGGTGAAGACCAGAACCCCGACGCAGCCGATCACCACCACGATCAACAGCATCGACAGGATGAGCAGGCGCAGGGACAGGCTCTCGTTACGCATGACAAACCGCTTCCGCCGCCGCTTTCGGCTCTTTCAGGGCCTGACTATAGGCGGATTGTGGCAAAAGGTTAATCTCTGGCGGGTGCTGCTGCGGCAATTTGCGAAAAGAAATTAACGGCCGACCTTCGGGCTTGGCGGCGTTATTTTCGACGTTGCGAACAAAAAGTGAATCAGGTCTGTTCATCCTTCGAGGCAACCGATTGATTCGCAACGCATGTTCGCCGCCTATCTCGACAAGCTGAATCCGGACCAGCGGCGCGCGGTTGAGCATGGCGTTGGCGACAAGGCGGGTTGCGGGCCGCTGCTGGTGGTGGCCGGGGCCGGCTCCGGCAAGACCAACACGCTGGCGCACCGGGTCGCCCACCTCGTCGTCAACGGCGCCGTTCCCGACCGTATCCTGCTGATGACGTTTTCGCGCCGGGCCGCGTCCGAGATGGCGCGCCGCGTCGAACGCATCGTCGCCATGGCGCTGCCGGCGACCAGCGCGCCGGTGATCGCTCGCCTGGTCCGGCACGTTCCACGGGATCGGGGCGCGGCTGTTGCGCGAGCATGCCGGCGCGGTCGGGCTCGACCCGGGCTTCACCATCCACGACCGTGAGGACTCGGCCGACCTGATGAACCTGGTGCGGCACGAACTCGGTTTCTCGCATACGGAGAAGCGGTTCCCCACCAAGGGTACCTGCCTGGCCATCTATTCGCGCACCGTCAATCAGGAGGCGGAGCTCGACGAGGTGCTGCACCAGGCGTTCCCGTGGTGCGCCGACTGGGAGGCTGAGCTGAAGCGCCTTTTCGGCGCCTACACCGAGGCCAAGCAGCGGCAGAACGTCCTCGATTACGACGACCTGCTGCTCTATTGGGCCGGCATGCTGGCCGAGCCGGCGATCGCCGCCGATATCGGCGCGCGCTTCGACCACGTGCTGGTCGACGAGTACCAGGACACCAACCGGCTGCAGGCCTCGATCCTGCTTGCCCTGAAGCCGGACGGGCGCGGCCTGGCCGTGGTCGGCGACGACGCCCAGTCGATCTATTCCTTCCGCGCCGCGACGGTCCGCAACATTCTCGATTTTCCCGACGCCTTCAGTCCGCGTGCGGCGGTCGTGACGCTGGCGCGCAACTACCGCTCGACCCAGGCGATCCTCGCTGCCTCCAACGCCGTCATCGGCCTGGCGGAGGAGCGCTTCACCAAGGATCTATGGTCGGACCGCGCCGCGGGCGACAAGCCGTCGCTGGTGGTCGTCGCCGACGAGGCCGGCCAGGCGAACTACGTCGTCGAACGCATTCTCGCCAATCGCGAGGGCGGCACGGCGCTCAAGCAGCAGGCGGTGCTCTTCCGCGCCTCGCACCACAGCGGGCAACTGGAGATCGAGCTGACGCGGCGGAACATTCCGTTCGTCAAGTTCGGCGGGCTCAAGTTCCTCGACGCCGCGCACGTCAAGGACATGCTGGCGATGCTGCGGTTTGCCGAAAATCCGCGCGACCGCGTCTCCGGATTCCGAATCCTGCAGATTCTGCAAGGGGTTGGGCCGGCGACCGCGGCGGAGATTCTCGATCGGCTGGAGGCGTCGCCTGGGTCTGCCGAGGCGCTCACCGACTACCAACCACCTGCCCGGGCGGCAGCCGGGTGGCCGGAATTCGCTGCCCTCGCCGCCGAACTGCGGGCGGAACGAGCCGGATGGCCCGCCGAACTGGAACGGGTCCGACGGTGGTACGAGCCGCATCTGGAGCGCATCCACGAGGATGCCATCGTGCGGCGCAACGACCTGCTCCAGCTCGAGCAGATCGCCGCCGGCTACCCGAGCCGCGAGCGCTTCCTCACCGAACTCACCCTCGACCCGCCCGACGCCACCAGCGACCGGGCCGGGCGCGCCGCATCTCGACGAGGACTACCTGATCCTGTCCACCATCCATTCGGCCAAGGGGCAGGAGTGGAAATCGGTCTATCTGCTCAACGGCATCGACGGCTGCATCCCCTCGGACCTCGCCACCGGCAGCCCGCAGGAGATCGAGGAGGAGCGGCGGCTGCTCTATGTCGCCATGACGCGGGCAAAGGACGAACTCGACATCATGGTGCCGCAGCGCTGCTACGTGCTGCAGCAGCGGCGGAACGGCGACCGCCACCTCTACGCCCAGCGGACGCGCTTCATCCCGGAATCGATCCTGGCGAACTTCCAGCCGCGTCTGTGGCCGCCGGTCAGCGCCGCAACGGCATCGCCGCGCCCGGCCGGGCCGCGCGTCGATATCGCGAGTCGCTTGCGTCGGCGCTGGGGCTGAGGCCTCAGGCCAGCGCCTTCCTCGGCTTCGTTGCCGGCCGGGTCAGCATGCCGGCAATGAGGAAGGCGGCAAGCGCTGCGACCATCATCAGCGGCGTCATGGTCTGCGCCACCCTAAGGCCGGCGCTGTCCGCCAGCGCGCCCAACAGCGGCGGACTGACGAGGATCGCCAAAGCCGGCGCCAGTACGAGGCGGCTGCTGGCGTGGTCGGCGGCGGGACCGGCGGCTTCCAGGGCGAAGCTCATGGTCAGCGGGTAGAGCAGAGCGATGCCGAGGCCGAGGACGAAGAGCCCGGCGACCGAAACCACCCCGTGCCCGGTTGCGGCGTAGATCGCGAAGCCGACGAAGGTGACGGCGGAGACAGCAACGAACACGCGGTGCGGATCGACGACGCGGACCAGCCAGGAGCCGGCGACGCGCCCGATCAGCATGGCGGCGAAGAAAGCGGTCGCCGCACCGGCCGCCGCGGCGGCGGAGAAGCCCACGACCTTTTCGAGGTATGCGGGCGCCCAGAGCAGCACGGAGAACTCGACGGCGACGGCGAACCCGAGCGTCAGCCAGTAGAACCAGAAGCCGACAGGCAGGCTGGCGCGAGCGTCGGCGCGCAGGTCCTCGCAGGACGGCTCGGGTATGGGCGTGCGCAGGAAGGCGAGCACGATCGCGACCCCGGCGGCGGCGCCGGCAACGGGCATCAGCCGCCAGTTCCAGCCGGACGCGACGAGGAAGCCGGAGACCAGCGGCACGACGATCGCGAAGGCATAGGCGACGGCATTGGCCTCGGAGAAGGCGACCTCGCGCTCATCACGGTGGATGTCGGTGAGCAGCGCCGAGACGGCCGAGGGAATCAGGGCGCCGAAGACGCCAATCAGGGCGCAGCTGGCGACGCTGGCCCAGGCGGCCGGCGCGAGGCAGAGCAGGATCGTCCCGACGACCGCCCCGAACACGCCGATGCGCAGCGCCACACCACGGCCGAAACGGTGCATGACGCGCTCGCCGACGAGGCCGACGATGAGCATGCCGGCGGCAAGCGCACTGGTGTGCAGGCTGACCTGACCGTAGGTGAGGCCGAGATCGGCGCGCAGGAACGGCAGGATGTTGCCCTGCATGGCGACCAGGTAGGTGAAGGCGCCGAGCAGCAGGTATGAGTACAAGGTCGCGGCATCGCGCCCGAGGGAGTGAGGGGCGCGGGTGTCGAGGACCGCGTTCATCGCCATCGTTGTCACCTTGAGAACTTGAAGCCTTCGATCTGCGCCGTCTGTCTAGCCCCTACCGCCGGGCTCGGCTGTGGCGCCGGTCACACCGGATGACGCGGCGGCCGGGCGCAGCTAACTATGGCAGCCATGCGCGCTTTCGCCGCCCTGCTCGACCGCCTGATCCTGACGCCCCAGCGCAACGCCAAATTGCGGCTGATGACCGACTATTTCCGCGCCACGCCCGATCCCGACCGCGGCTACGCGCTTGCGGCGCTGACCGGCGACCTCGACATCGCCAGCGTCAAGCCGGCGATGCTGCGCGCGCTGGTGGCCGAGCGGGTCGACGAGGTGCTGTTCGCCTATTCCTACGACTATGTCGGCGACCTCGCGGAAACCATCTCGCTGATCTGGCCGGCGAAGGATGCGGAGCAATCGGCACTCAGCAACACCCCCCTCCCCAACCCTCCCCCGCAAGGGGGAGCGGAGCCTACGTCGCCGGAGACAGAGTCCACCCCGCCTGTCGGAGATCGTCGAGCGGCTGCACGCCGCCTCGCGGTCGGAGGGGCCGCGGCTGGTGGAAGGCTGGCTCGACCGGCTCGACGCCACCGGACGCTGGGCGCTGATCAAGCTGGTCTTCGGCGGCATGCGCATCGGCGTCTCGGCGCGGCTCGCCAAGCAGGCGGTCGCCGATCTCGGCGGCAAGCCGGTCAACGACATCGAGGAAGTGTGGCACGGGCTGTCGCCGCCCTATCGCGATCTCTTCGCCTGGCTGGAGGGGCATGGGGCCCGGCCGGACTCTCAGGTCAAGGCGCCGTTCCGCCCGGTGATGCTGGCGCACGCCATCGCCGACGACGAACTTTCCGGAATCACGCCAGAGGCTTACGCCGCCGAGTGGAAGTGGGACGGCATCCGGGTTCAAGCGGTGCGTGAAGACGACGTCGTGCGTCTCTACACCCGCACCGGCGACGACATCTCGCACACGTTTCCCGACATCGTCGCCGGCATGGACGTGGAGGCGGCGCTCGACGGCGAACTGCTGGTCGGCCATCGGGAGGAGAGCGGCTTCGTGGTGCGCAGCTTCTCCGACCTGCAACAGCGGCTGAACCGCAAGACCGTGACGCAGAAGATGCTGGCGAGCCATCCGGCCTTCCTGCGCGTTTACGACTGCCTGGTGGACGGCGGCGAGGATATCCGCGCCCTGCCCTTTCGCGAGCGACGCAAGCGGCTGGAGGCAGCGGTGGCGCGCTCGCTCGCCGGGCGCATGGATGTCTCGCCGCTGCTCACCTACGCCAACGGCGCGGAACTGGCGGCGCTGCGCGCCGCGCCGCCGGAAGCGGTGATCGAGGGCGTGATGCTGAAGCGCTGGGACTCGATCTACGAGCCCGGTCGCCCGAAGGGGCCGTGGTTCAAATGGAAGCGCGACCCGCACACGATCGACGCCGTGCTGATGTACGCGCAACGCGGCCACGGCAAGCGCTCGTCCTACTATTCCGACTACACGTTCGGCGTCTGGCATGCGGGCGAGGCCGGCGACGAACTGGTGCCGGTCGGCAAGGCCTATTTCGGCTTCACCGACGAGGAACTCGCCGAGATCGACCGCTTCGTGCGCAACAACACGATCAACCGCTTCGGGCCGGTGCGCGAGGTGGTGCACGAGCCGGCCAAGGGGCTGGTGCTGGAAGTCGCCTTCGAGGGGCTGCAGCGCTCGACCCGCCACCGCTCCGGCGTCGCCATGCGCTTCCCCCGCATCTCGCGGCTCAGATGGGACAAGCCGCCGGCCGAGGCCGACCGGCTGGAGACGCTGGAGAAGATGATCGGGGGGTGAGGCTTGCATGGGTCGGCGTTGCCGCTCGGCCGCATTTTCGCCCCCCTCCCGAAACTGCTGCGCAGTTTCGACCTCCCCTCAAGGGGGAGGTTGGGAACCCAGCCGCGTGATTGAGGAAATGCGCCAGTTGGGCGCTATGCCGCCCGGAAGTGCTTCGACAGCTTCAGGCCCTGGGCCTGGTAGTTCGAGGCCATGTCCTCGCCGTAGAGCTTCGCCGGCCGTTCGGTCATCGGCTCGTAGACCAGGCGGCCGACGATCTGGCCGTGCTCGAGGATGAAGGGCACCTCGTGGCTGCGGACTTCGAGCACGGCGCGGCTCCCCGTCCCGCCGGCGGCGCTGTGGCCGAAGCCGGGATCGAAGAAGCCGGCATAGTGGACGCGGAACTCGCCGACCAGCGGGTCGAAGGGCACCATCTCGGCGGCATAGTCCGGCGGCACGTGCACCGCCTCGCGCGAGACGAGGATGTAGAACTGGTCGGGATCGAGGATCAGCTCCGGCGAGCGGTGCGGGATCGGCTCCCAGAAATCGAGCGGGTCGTGGGCGTCGCGCTTGTCGACGTCGATCACCGCCGTGTGGCGCTTGGCGCGGTAGCCGACGATGCCGCCGGCCATGCCGCCGAGATCGATGGAGACGGTGAGGCCGTTGTCGACGCGCGGCTCGCCGTCGACCAGCTTCTCCCGCTCGTGCAGCGCCAGCAGCGCGGCATCGTCCAGGCGGGCGTCGCCGGTGCGGAAGCGCATCTGCGACAGGCGCGAGCCGGCGCGCACCAGAACCGGGAAGGTGCGCGGGCTGATCTCGACATAGAGCGGGCCGGCATAGCCGGCCGGCACGATGTCGAATTCGCGGGCGCGGTCGGTGATGATGCGGGTGAAGATATCGAGCCGGCCGGTGGAGGATTTCGGATTGGCGGCGGCGCCGATTCCCGCCGGCAGGGCGAGGCCCTCCATCAGCGGCACGATATAGACGCAGCCGGTCTCCAGAACGGCGCCGCCGGCGAGGCTGAATTCGTGCAGCGTCACGGTGGCGAGGCGATCGGCGACCAGCCGGTCCGGTCCGGGGAGAAAGCTTGCCCGCACCCGGTAGGCGGTGTCGCCAAGCCGCAGGTCGAGGCTGGCGGGCTGAATCTGGTCGGCGTCGAGCGGGCGGGCGATGCGGATGGCGTCCGCCGACACCAGTTCCGCGATGCGCTGCGCCGGCAGGATTCCCGTTTGCTTCCCGACCATGTTTCCCCGCATCGCCGCCGCCCCCGGGGGTTGGCTTAGCCGAAGTGGCGATTGACGCCAAGTTCACATGGCCGTATGAGGAAAACCGTTCGTGGTCATTTGAGCCGGCCGGCTTGCAGCCACGTTAAACAAGTCGCTAAAAGGTCGGACGGCAGTGAACCCGGTCCGACGCGTGCGGCCGGGTTTTTTGTTGTTGGAAAGGAGACGGGAGATGGCAGGCAAGGGCAACACGGCGCGGAAGCTGCGGCCGGCGACGGAGCTGGTGCATGGCGGCATCCTGCGCTCGCAATTCGGCGAGAACGCCGAGGCGCTCTACCTCACCCAGAGCTACGTCTACGACAGCGCCGAGCAGGCCGAGCGCCGCTTCAAGGGCGAAGAGCCCGGCTTCATCTATTCGCGCTATGCCAACCCGACCGTCGCCATGTTCGAGGAGCGCATGCGCATCCTCGAGGGCGCCGGCGCGGCGCGCGCCACCGCCAGCGGCATGGCCGCGGTCACCTCGGTGTTCCTGTCATGGCTCAAGGCCGGCGACCATGTCGTCGCCGCCAAGGCGCTGTTCGGCTCCTGCCGCTACGTGATCGAGGACCTGCTGCCGCGCTTCGGCATCAAGTCCACCCTGATCGACGGCAACGACCTGAAGCAGTGGAAGCGCGCGGCACGCAAGAACACCAAGGCGTTCTTCCTGGAAAGCCCGACCAACCCGACGCTCGACGTCATCGACATCGCGGCGGTCGCCGAGATCGCCCACAAGGCCGGCGCCAAGCTGGTGGTCGACAACGTCTTCGCCACGCCACTCCTGCAGCGGCCGCTGAAGCTCGGCGCCGACGTGGTGGTCTATTCGGCGACCAAGCACATCGACGGACAGGGCCGCTGCCTCGGCGGGGTCGTGCTCGCCGACAAGCAGTTCATCGCCGACAACCTGCACACGTTCCTGCGCCAGACCGGCCCGTCGATGAGCCCGTTCAACGCCTGGGTGCTGCTCAAGGGGCTGGAGACGCTTCCCGTCCGCGTCGAACGGCAGTCGGCCAATGCGGCGAAGCTCGCCGACCGGCTCGCCGGCCACAAGCGGATCAGCCGCGTGCTCTATCCCGGCCGCGACGACCACCCGCAGGCCGACATCGTCAAGCGGCAGATGACCGGCGGCTCGACCATGGTCGCCTTCGAGGTGAAGGGCGGCCGCAAGGGGGCCTTCGCGCTGTCGAACGCGCTCAGGGTCATCCGCATCTCCAACAATCTCGGCGACGCCAAGAGCCTGATCACGCATCCTTCGACCACCACCCACCAGCGGCTGTCGGAGGAGGCGCGGCTGGAACTCGGCATCACACAAGGGATGCTCGGCTGTCGGTCGGTCTGGAAGACGCGGACGACCTCGCCGACGACCTGATCGGCGGGCTCGACCGCCTCGGCTGAGCCGGCGCTTCGCGGCAGCGATTGACGGGAATCGCGGGCTTCGCATAATCCGGCGCAAGTCGATGAGTACCGGAGTCGTCATGTACCGTGAGACCACCCGCGCCATTCAGGTGAGCGTCGAGCCGAGTTTCGTGGAGGGGGAATCCTCGCCCGAGGACGGCCGCTATTTCTGGGCCTACCGCATCGAGATATCCAATCTCGGCGAGGAGGTCGTGCGCCTGCGCTCGCGCCACTGGCAGATCACCGACGCCAACGGCCGTACCGAGGAGGTGCGCGGCCCCGGAGTGATCGGCAAGCAGCCGGTGCTCAAGCCGGGCGAGACCTTCGCCTATACCAGCGGCTGTCCGCTGGGGACGCCGTCGGGGATCATGGTCGGCACCTACCAGATGCAGAACGAGAAGGGCGAGTTGTTCTCGATCGCCATCCCCGCCTTCTCCCTCGACCTGCCCGACGCCGAGAGGACGGTAAATTGACCGGGCCGCGGACACTGGTCGCCGCCTGCCTGTGGCTCGTGGCCGGCTGCGCGGCCGCCGGCGCCGCGCCCGCCATGAGCGTCCGCGCGACCGACGGCAACATCGTGCTTGTCAGCGGCGGCCATGAGGTCCGCCTGACCAGTTCGGGAAAAGACACCGAGCCGGTCCTTTCTCCCGACGGCACGTTTGTCG
Source organism: uncultured Alphaproteobacteria bacterium (assembly GCA_963822975.1). Lineage (GTDB taxonomy): Bacteria > Pseudomonadota > Alphaproteobacteria > Rhizobiales > Kaistiaceae > CAVSRC01. Next base: position 106,828 of record CAWGJV010000005.1, on the reverse strand, counting down.
TCTACACGCGGCACGCGCGACCGCCGGGCGGCGGTTCGGGGTTCCTGACCGGCTGCGACGGCGACGAGATCCGCAGGGTCGATATCGACGGCACCGGCGATGCCCCGCTGGTGCAGGCAAACGACGCCGACGAGCCGGAGGCGCAGCTTTGCGCCTTTCAGGCAAAGCAGTTCTCCTCGGACGGCGCGCGGCTCTACTTCATGTCGACTGCGTGGGCGACGTCCGACGCGGTTCACGTCTACGACTTCGGCCAGCGCAAGGAGCGCTATGTGCTCCCGGCCAACGACCTTCTGGTGCTGGCCGATTGCGCCGGCGACTATCGCGACGACCTCATCGTCCAGCAGCACCGCTATTTCGTTTTCGGCGGCAGCTACGACTGGTACTGGCTCTTCGATCCGGCCGGAAAGACGGAGTACGGACCGCTCGGCGATTTCGCCGGCCGGGAGGATGTCGTCGCACAAGCGCAGGACTGGTGCGTGAACTGAGGGGCGCCCGCCCGCTTCAAGTTATGATTCAGGTTGAGGTTCGGCCGCCGGGCGAAAAGCCAGCGGTTTGAATCGCTTGGCGTCGCTTATTGCGCGAAGCCGCCGGGGTCGAAGCGATAGGTCTTGCCGCAGAATTCGCAGGTGACCGATATCTCGCCGTCCTCGGTGCTCTCGGCGATCTCCTCGGCCGAGAAGCTGGCCAGCACGCTGCGCACCCGGTCGCGCGAACAGGAGCATTCGTCGCGCACCTCGGCGGCGCGATAGACGCGCACGCCACGCTCGTGAAACAGGCGGAACAGCAGCCGCTCGACCGGCACGCCGGGATCGGTCAGTTCGTCGTCCTGCACCGTGCCGACGAGAGATTGCGCCTCGGTCCAGGCATCGTCTTCGTCGACGTCGCCGGGGGTCGGGCCGTCCCCGCCGGGCAGGTCCGGCTGACGCATCCGTCCTGGCGCATCGGGCAGGAACTGCACGAGCAGCCCGCCGGCCCGCCAGCGATGACGCAATTCGTCGGCCTCGCGCACCTGCATCTCGGCGACCGCCAGGCGGACGCGGGTCGGTATCTGTTCGGACTGGCGGAAATAGGTGTGGGCGGCGGCTTCGAGGCTTTCGCCGTCAAGCGGCACGACGCCCTGATAGCGGCTCATGTGGCTGCCCTGGTCGACGGTCATGGCGAGCGTGCCGTTGCCGAGGAGCGCGCCCGGATCGGCGACGCCGTCGGCCTCGGCGGCGGCCACCGCCGCGTCGTCGAAGCGGGCATAGGCGCGGATGCCACCGTCGGTGCGATAGTCGACGACCAGCATGTCGACCGCCCCGTCGGTGCGGGTCTGCAGGATGAACTTGCCGTCGAACTTGAGCGAGGAACCGAGCAGCACGGCGAGCACCACCGCCTCGGCGAGCAGCCGCGCGACCGGCGGCGGATAGTCGTGGCGGGCGAGGATGGTGTCGAGCACCGGCCCCATCTGGATGATGCGGCCGCGCACGTCGATCGCCGCAACCTCGAACGGGCGCACGGCGTCGTCGCCGGCCGGCCCCATGGGCTCGCCAGCGCGTTCGAACGTCGACGTTCATTGCGCGTTCCCGCCGAGGCACCAGGCGAGGATGCCCTTCTGGGCATGCAGGCGGTTCTCGGCTTCGTCGAAGACGACCGAAGCCGGCCCGTCGATCACCTCGTCGGTGACCTCCTCGCCGCGGTGGGCCGGCAGGCAATGCATGAAGATCGCATCGGGCTTCGCCGCCGCCATCAGCCGGCCGTTGACCTGATAGGGCTTCAACAGGTTGTGGCGGCGCTCGCGCTCGTCATCGCCCATCGACACCCAGGTGTCGGTGACGACGCAGTCGGCGCCCTCGGCCGCGGCGTCAGGATCGTTGGTGGTCGACATCGCCGCGCGGTTGGCCTTCGCCCAGGCAAGCAGCGCCGGGCTCGGCGCCAGTTCCGGCGGCGTGGCGACGTTCAGGCGGAAGTCGAAACGCGCGGCGGCGTGCACCCACGACGCCAGCACATTGTTGGCGTCGCCCATCCAGGCGACGGTGTGTCCGGCGATCGGCCCCTTCTTCTCCTCGAAGGTCATCACGTCGGCCATCACCTGGCAGGGATGCGACAGGCGGGTCAGCCCGTTGATCACCGGAATGGTCGCGTTGGCGGCAAGGTCCTTGACCAGCTCGTGATCGAGAATGCGGATCATGATCGCATCGACATAGCGCGACAGGACGCGGGCCGTATCGGCGACCGTCTCCTCCCGGCTCAGCTGCATTTCCTTGCCGGTCAGCATGATCGGCTCGCCGCCGAGCTCGCGCATGGCGACGTCGAACGAGACGCGGGTACGCGTCGACTGCTTGTCGAAGATCATCGCCAGGGTACGGCCGGCGAGCGGCTTCGGCGCCGCCGGCGTACGCCGCACCTTCTTCAGGCGGACGCTGTCATCGACGATCGACCGCAGCGTTGCCGCATCGAGGTCGGCGATATCCAGGAAGTGGCGGACCATCGGCGCACCCCTAGCCCGCCGTGGCACCGGCGGGGGCGAGCGCGGTCAGCGCCCGATCGAACCGGGCGATCGCTTCGTCGATATCCGCCTCGCTGACGTTCAGCGGCGGCAGGAAACGCACGACATTCTCGCCGGCGGCGGCGCAGAGCATGCCGTTGTCGCGGAGCGACGTGATGACGTCGCCGACCGGCGTGATGCAGCGGACGCCGACCAGCAGACCCTCGCCGCGCACTTCCGCGACGACATCCGGGTGCGCGTCGATGACCGAGGCAAGCCGCTGCTTGAGGTAGAGGCCCTTCTTGCGGACGCCTTCGAGGAACTCCGGCTCGGCGACGATATCGACCAGCGCCTTGCCGACCGCCATGGCCAGCGGATTGCCACCGAAGGTGGAACCGTGGGTGCCGGGGGTCATGCCCTTGGCCGCCTCTTCCGTGGCAAGGCAGGCGCCCAGCGGAAAGCCGCCGCCGATGCCCTTGGCCAGCGTCATGATGTCGGGCTTCACGCCCGACCATTCATAGGCGAAGAGCCTGCCGGTGCGGCCGATACCGGTCTGCACCTCGTCGAAGACGAGAAGCAGGCCGTGCTTGTCGCAGAGCGCGCGCAACTCGCGCAGGAACTGGCCGGCGACGAGGCGGATACCGCCCTCGCCCTGGATCGGCTCGACCATGATCGCGGCCGTCTCCGGCCCGATGGCCGCCTCGACTGCCTTGAGGTCACCGAGCGGCACCTGGACGAAGCCCTGCGGCGCCGGTCCGAAGCCCTCCTGGTATTTCGGATTGCCGGTGGCGGCGAGCGTCGCCAGCGTGCGCCCGTGAAAGGCGCCGGCAAAGGTGATTATGTCGGTGCGCTCGGGATGCCCGCTGACGAAATGATAGCGCCGGGCGGTCTTGATGGCGCACTCCACCGCTTCCGCGCCGGAATTGGCGAAGAAGGCCTTGTCGGCGAAGCTGTCCCGCGTCAGCTTCTCGGCCAGCGCCTCCTGCTCCGGGATGCGGTAGAGATTGGAGACGTGCCACAGCTTGCCGGCCTGCTCGGTCAGCGCCTTGACCAGCGCCGGATGGGCGTGGCCGAGGGCATTGACGGCGACGCCGCCGGAGAAATCGAGCAGCTTGCGGCCATCGGTCGCTTCGATCCACGCGCCCTCACCGCGCACGAAGGCGATCGGTGCGCGCGCAAAGGTATTGAAGAGAGGTGAGCGATCCATGGTCGCTGCCTGTGATCTGTTGGTTGACCTGGGCCCAAAACTAAAAAGTGCCGCCGGAGGGGGCAGCACCTGATCCCACCCCTATATCGTCCTAACCCGTTGGAGTGTCAATCAAACGCTGGCGGCGCCGGTCATCGCTCGATGGCGGCGGCGACGTAGTCGAGCACGCGATCGTCCGGCCGGCGCTGGCGAAGGTCAGCCAGCGCGCCGCGTATGGCCGGCAGATCGCGGTCGACGAAGAAGGAATTCCGCAACAACAGCAATACCTTGGTGAAATCGGTGTCGATCTTCTGGATGTCGGAGAGCGCGGCGTCGTCGGTATTCGAGAAAGTCAGGAACGGTAGCAATAGCGCGGCGCGCAGCCGGCCCTGCTGGACCTCGCCGTTGAGGAACTGGTCGATGGCAAGGGTTGGGCCGCGGGCCGCCTCCGCGCGCAGGCTTGCCAGGACGCGCGCCGCGCCGCCCGGCGAAACGATATAGGACGCGGTGCATGCCACGCGAAGCTGCGCCATGTTGACGAGGCGCAGGCGGTCGAGCGTGAAGGCCGTCCCGGCGGGCGGCATCGCTTCCGCCCGCACCGCCTGAAGGGCCTGCACGACACGGTCGTCGGCGTCGATCCACATCTCGGTGAAGATGATGTCGAACTGATCGAAGATACCCGGTGCGACCATGTTGGCGAAGAGCGCGGCGTGACGCGTAGGCGTGACGTCGTCCTCCAGCACGTGGATCGGGCGACGCAAGGTGCTGGCGATTTCCAGGACCTTGATGTGCGACATGAAGCAACCGAGGACCCCGGGGCTGAGATGCCCGCCAACGGAGGTGAGCTGCGTACCGTCCGCCGCCGCCAGTCGCTGGTAGGACCCGGAAAGGCCCAAACGGGCGAGCTCGGATTCCATGCGCTGCCGCCGGCCGGGATTTCGATCCAGGTTGATGTAGATGCCGCGCGGGGATGCGCCTGCGGTCGCCTTCGCCATGGGGCTTCTTTTACGGTTTGCCGGGACGAACCGCTACCGCATTGCCGAGCCTGTCCGGCTTGCCACGGGCGGTGCGGTGCACGATCTGGGGAAAACGAAGGCAAACTCTGTATCGAGTTCCTCCGGACTCTGTCAGGGAGTCAGCCGCTATTGTAGCGTGCCGCAGTCGAGTACGACGAAATTAGATCGCGGCGGACCTCTGTATCCTTTGTCAGGCGTTTGGCGTCGTCCAGCGGAGCGGACGGCGCAAGGAAACGGATTCCGAGTCTGCCGCCGGCAACGGGATGATGCGGCAATGAGCTGGACGGACGAACGCGTCGAGTTGCTCAAGAAATTATGGAGCGAGGGCCTCAGCGCAAGCCAGATCGCCAACCAACTTGGCGGGGTGACGCGCAACGCCGTCATTGGCAAGGTGCACCGGCTCAGCCTGTCCGGGCGGGCCAAGCCGGCCTCGAACAACCCGCGCCCGCGCAAGGTGCGCAGCGCTTCGCCACACCGCCCGTCCTCGCGGCACTACGTCTCGGGCAACACGGCGCTGAAGACGCACGCCCATCCGGCGCCGCGGCGCCTGCCGGCGCAGGTGCCGATCGAGGACATCGTCGTGCCGATCAGCCTCAAGGTGTCGCTGATGGCGCTCAACGACACGATGTGCAAATGGCCGGAAGGCGACCCGGGCACGGAGAATTTCCACTTCTGCGGTCACAAGAACTGGAACAGCCTGCCCTACTGCGAGTACCACAGCCGCATCGCCTACCAGCCGGTTGACCGGCGGCGCGACCGGCGGGCCGGTTAGCCCGAGAGGGCTGTCAGCGGGCGGCTACTTGCCGTCCGCGCCGGTGCTCTCCGCCTCGAGCAGCGACCAGACGAAATCAAGCGACGCGTAGCGCGCCGTGCCGCCTTCGGCCTGGCCGGGGAGCAGGAACGCGCCCGGTTCCGGCGCGCCGTTGAAGCTGACGGTCCGGCCGTCCGGCAGGGTCTTGAACACCGGCAGGCGCATGGCCTCCGGTGCCGCCGCCGGATGATCCTTGTTGTCGGGCCCGGACGCGAACGAAGCGGCGGCATTGCGGTTCGGGCCAATGGTCGAGCGGCCGTGGCAGGTCATGCAGGACGCCGACTGCTGGAAGCCGGTCTCCAGTTCGGAGTTGGCAAGGATGACCGGATTGCCGTTGGCGTCGACGTAGTCGATCTGCGAGCCGCGCAGCCGGTAGTTCTCCCAGCGCGTGCCTTCGAGGCCGAAACCGGCGGGCGCCCGATTGCAGTCGAGGAAGCCCGCCGGGCAGGCGACGCTGTCGCGCGACGGGTTGAGCCAGCCCTCGTCGTGGATGCCGGTGCGATAGGGATTGTCGACATGCTCGAACGTCGCCCAGAACCAGTGGGGCAGCACCTTCGAGGCGATGTGCAGCGCCGTGAGGCCATAGGTGTAGGTCTTCTTCGACTTCGGGTCCCGCATGGCCGTCCACTGGTAGCGGGCCTTGTCCTCCTCGCTGATCAGCCGCCACACCGCCTTGACCTCGATCGCGCCGACCGGGAAGGAGACCGGCGCGCGGTTGTAGAAGAACCACTGCTGGCCCTCGATCGAATAGAGCCCGTTTTCGCGGATGTAGTCGAAGGTGGCGCGGTTGAGGCGCACTTCTTCCTGCTGGTGGTCCGTGCTGCCCGGCTTCGCCGCGTCCTCGTGCCGGAACAGGGCGACCTGGCGAGGAACGGCGCGCGTGCCCAGCGTCCGGGTGCCGGACCAGGGAATCTCGTCCCAGGTCGGCGGCTGGGCGCCCTTGCTCAGGTAGACCTGATCCGACAGCGCCCAGGTCTCGAACATGACCGGGCCGGGATCGCCATAGGGACGATCGACCGCGGCGGAGCGGCTGTCGACATCGGCGGGCCAGGTCAGAGCCACGAACATCTGCCAGGCGAAACGGTCGGGATCGCGGGCGGCGGCCGCGGCGTCGGTCGGAACCACCCAGGGATCGGCGGCAACAGCCTGGGTCGCACCGCCGGCAAGCGCCAACACCGTCAGCACCGCAAAAGCCGTTCCTCGCATCGCCTCCTCCCGCACCGTCGCAACGCCGACGAAGGATGAGGCTAACAAAAGGCGGATTAACGGCAGGTTGGTAACTTCGATCGAAAATCGGCGCCGATGTCAGGCGGTGACGGCGAAGCTCTCGTCAAAGGAGTAGCCGGAGCCGCGCACGGTGCGAATGGGATCGCGGCCGCGGCCCAGGGCCTTTCTCAGGCGCCCGACGTGCACATCGACGGTGCGTTCGTCGACGAAAACGTCCCGCCCCCAGACGCTGTCGAGAAGCTGGCCGCGCGAGAACACCCGGCCGGGGCTCTGCATGAGAAATTCCAGCAGGCGAAACTCGGTTGGCCCGAGGTGCAGTTCCTGCGCGTTGCGGCGCACGCGATGGGTCTCGCGATCGAGCTCGATATCGCCGCCGCGGAGCACCGAGGCGACCAGCTCCGGCTTGGAGCGGCGCAGGATGGCGCGCACGCGGGCCATCAATTCGGGGACCGAGAACGGCTTGACGACGTAGTCGTCGGCGCCCGTGGCGAGGCCGCGGACGCGCTCCAATTCCTCGCCGCGCGCGGTCAGCATGATGATGGGCAAGGCGCGGGTGGCGGTATGGGCGCGCAGGCGCCGGCAGAGCTCGATGCCCGAAATGCCCGGCAGCATCCAGTCGAGCAGCAGCAGATCGGGCACATTCTCGCGCAACCGCGCCTCGGCGTCGTCGCCGCGCTCCACCGTATCGACGGCGTAACCTTCCGCCTCGAGGTTGTAGCGAAGCATCAGCGAAAGCGGTTCTTCGTCTTCGACGATCATCACTCTCGGGGTCATGTCCAGCGCTCTCAGTCGGCTATTGGCCCGGGATTCATGCTTTCTTGAACTCAACCGAGGTCAAACTCGACGTGTCCTTCTTGGGACGCTCATCGGCGAGCACGCTGCCGGTGATCAGGTAGTGCAGCGTCTCGGCGATGTTGGTGGCGTGGTCGCCGATGCGCTCCAGATTCTTGGCGCAGAAGAGGAGATGCGTGCACATGGTGATGTTGCGCGGATCCTCCATCATGTAGGTGAGGAGTTCGCGGAACAGCGACGTGTACATCGCGTCGATCTCATCGTCGCGCTCCCAGACCGCGAGGGCAGCCGCGAGATCGCGGGCGGCGAAGGCATCGAGGACGTTCTTGAGCTGGGCCTGGGCCAGTTCGGCGATGTGCTCGACCCCGGCGACGAGACGCTGCGAACCGAAATTGCTCTCGATGGCGATGACCCGCTTGGCGGTGTTCTTGGCGAGGTCGCCGACGCGTTCCAGATCGTTGGCGATGTGGATCGCCGCCATGATTTCGCGGAGGTCGCGCGCCATCGGCTGGCGCCGGGCGATCATCTGAATGGCGCTCTCCTCGACCTGCTGCTGCAGCTTGTCGATGCGCTGGTCGCCGGCGATGACGCGCTGGGCCAGCGCCGCGTCGCGCCCGGCAAGCGCCGTGACAGAAGTCGGCGACATATTGTTCGGCGAGCCCGCCCATCTCGGCGATCTTGCGCGAAAGGTCGCCGAGTTCCTCGTCAAAGGAGGCAACGGTATGTTCCGGCATGTCCGCTTCCTTCTCGCCCGCGACGGTCAGCCGAACCGGCCGGTGATGTAGTCCTGGGTCCGCCGGTCGGTCGGCGCGGTGAAGATCTTGTTGGTGTCGTCAAACTCAACCAGTTCACCGAGGTACATGAAGGCGGTGCGATCGGAAACGCGCGCCGCCTGCTGCATGTTATGGGTGACGATGGCGATGGTGTACTCGGCCTTGAGCTCGTCGATCAGCTCCTCGATCTTGGCGGTCGAGATCGGATCGAGCGCCGAAGCCGGCTCGTCGAGGAGGACGACCTCGGGCTCGACGGCGACGGTTCGCGCGATGCACAGGCGCTGCTGTTGGCCGCCGGACAGGCTGAGCCCGCTGGCGCGAAGCTTGTCCTTGACCTCGCCCCACAGCGCCGCCTTGGTGAGCGCCGCCTCGACGCGGTCGGCAAGCTCGGAGCGCGACGGGCGCTCGTAGAGCTGGATGCCGAAGGCGATGTTGTCGAAAATGGTCATCGGGAACGGCGTCGGCTTCTGGAAGACCATGCCGACCTTCGAGCGCAAGAGGTTAACATCCTGATGCGGCGACAGAATGTCTTCGCCGTCGAGCATGACCTCGCCCTCGGCGCGCTGGTTCGGATAAAGGTCGTACATGCGATTGAGCACCCGCAGCAGCGTGGACTTGCCGCAACCGGACGGCCCGATGAAGGCGGTCACCTTGTTGGCATAGAGCGGCAGGCTGATCGATTTCAGCGCCTGCGTGTCGCCGTAGAAGAATTTCAGATCGCGCACGGTCATCTTCTCGGCCGGAGAATCCCCCGCCGCATCGAGCACCGGAGGCCGGGACGAAACCTCCGGAGCGGCGGTCGGACCGTTGGTCATGCTGCTGGCGTCGCTCATGTGCGGCTCCCAAGACTGCCCAGGTAACGCGCGACGATATTCAACGTCAGCACGGCAAAGGTAATGATCAGCGCCCCGGTCCAGGCAAGTTGCTGCCAGTCTTCATATGGCGACAATGCAAACTGGAAGATGGTCACCGGCAGGCTCGCCATCGGCGCGTTGACGTCGAGGCTCCAGAACTGGTTGTTGAGCGCGGTGAAGAGCAGCGGCGCAGTCTCGCCGGTGATGCGGGCGATCGCCAGCAGCACGCCGGTGATGATGCCGGCGCGGGCGGCCCGATAGGACACGTCGGCGATGATCTTCCAACGCGGCGAGCCGAGCGCGGTGGCGGCCTCGCGCAAGGAATCGGGAACCAGGAGCAGCATGTCCTCGGTCGTCCGGATGACGACCGGAATCACCAGGATGGCGAGCGCGATGCCGCCGGCCCACGCCGAAAAATGGCCGACGCGCGCCACGGTGATCTCGTAAACGAACAGGCCGACGACGATCGACGGCGCCGACAGCAGGATATCGTTGACGAAACGCACGACGAAGGTCATCCGCGTGTAGCGGCCGTATTCCGCCATGTAGGTGCCGGCCAGAATGCCGATCGGCGTGCCGATGACGACACCGAAGGCCGTCAGGATCAGGCTGCCCATGATGGCATTGGCGAGGCCGCCGCTGCCGCCCGGCGGCGGCGTATTCGCCGTGAACACTTCCAGCGACAGGCCGGACAACCCGTTCCACAACAGCGTTGCGAGAATGGCCACCAGCCAGGAGGCGCCGAATATCGTCGCCACGACGGACAGCGTCATGGTGATGACGTTGCGCCGACGGCGACGATTGTAGCGCGCCATCGATTTCATGTGCCGAGCCTCTTCTCGATGCGCATCAGCATGAGCCGGGCGGCGGCCAGCACGACGAAGGTGATGACGAAGAGGATGAGGGCTATGGCGACCAGCGACGAGGTGTAGATATCGCCGACGGCCTCGGTGAATTCGTTGGCGATGGCCGCCGATATCGTCGTGCCCGGCGCCAGTATCGACGCCGAGATGCGGTGCGCGTTGCCGATGACGAAGGTCACCGCCATGGTCTCGCCGAGGGCGCGGCCGAGGCCGAGCATGATGCCGCCGATGACGCCGACCCGGGTATAGGGCAGCACCACCTTGCGCACGACTTCCCAGGTCGTGCAGCCGACGCCGTAGGCGGCTTCCTTGAGCACCGGCGGCACGGTCAGGAAGACGTCGCGGGTGATCGCCGTGACAAACGGCAGCACCATGATCGCCAGGATCAACCCGGCGGTGAAGATGCCGATGCCGTAGGGCGGCCCGGCGAATAGCGCGTTCAAACCGGGAATCGGGGCGAAGGTGTCAATCAGGAACGGCTGGACCGTCGCCTGAAGGAAGGGCGCGAAGACGAACAGGCCCCAGATGCCGTAGATGATCGACGGTATGCCGGCGAGAAGCTCGATGGCGATGCCGATCGGCCGGCGCAGCGGATAGGGGCAAAGCTCGGTCAGGAAGAGCGCGATGCCGAGACCGACGGGCACGCCGATCAGCATGGCGATCAGCGATGTGACGATGGTTCCGTACATCGGCGCAACCGCGCCGAATTTCTCGGTGACCGGGTTCCAGCTCTGGGTCGTCAGAAAGCCCAGGCCGAACGTCTTGAACGCCGGCAGCGAACCGATGACCAGCGACAGGATGACGCCGCCGAGAAGGACAAGAACGAGGACCGCCGCGGAAAACGTCGCCGTGCGAAAAGTGGTCTCCGCGATCATGAAGCGGCGGAGTGCCTGATGTCGGCCCTTGTCGCTGGTGCTGATTTCGCTCGTGGCGCCCAACGCAACCTCGGTCATCCGAATCTCCGGCGGGTTCATAGTCTATGCGTGGGAAATGGCAAACCGGGAAGCCGCCACGCTGGGGAAAGAACCGCCTCCGGCAGACGTGCGCGCCTCTCTTTTCAGGGAGGCGCGCACGCGCCGAACATGCCAGGTCGTGCGCTTACATTCCGGCGTAGATGGGCTTGCCGTCAGGCCCGACGATCTCGGCGGACCACATCGCCTCCACATCCTTCACGACGCTTTCGGGCATCGGGATGTAGATCAGCTCGGAAGCCATCTTGTCGCCCTTGGCATAGGCCCACGAGAAGAACTTGAGGGCCAAAGCCGAATCCGCGACGTCGGCCGGCTTCTTGTACATGAGGATGAAGGTGGCTGCCGTCATCGGCCAGGTCTCGGCGCCGGGCTGGTTGGCCAGGATCACGGCATAGCCGGGCGTGCCCTTCCAGTCGGCGTTGGCGGCGGCGGCGGCGAAGGCGGCAGCGGTCGGCTGCACGGTCTTGCCGTCCTTGTTGACCATGCCGGTGTAGGTCATCTTGTTCTGCACCGCATAGGCATACTCGACATAGCCGATCGAGCCCTTGGTGTTCTGCACGTTGTTGGCAACGCCTTCGTTACCCTTGGCGCCGATGCCGACGGGCCATTCGACGGCGGTGTTGACGCCAACGTCGGACTTCCAGGCGGCGTTCACGTCGGCCAGATAGTAGGTGAAGTTGAACGTCGTGCCCGACCCGTCGGAGCGATGCACGACCGCGATCGCGGCGGACGGCAGCTTGGCGCTCGGGTTCAGCTTCTTGATCGCGGGATCGTCCCACTTGGTGATCTTGCCCATGAAGATATCGGCAAGCGTCGAGCCGTCGATATACAGCTCACCCGGCTTGATGCCTTCCAGGTTGACGACCGGAACGATGCCGCCCATCACCATCGGCCATTGGGCCATACCGAACTTGTCGAGTTCGGCGGCACCGAGCGGCTTGTCGGTGGCGCCGAAGGTCACGGTCTTGGCTTCGATCTGCTTGATGCCGCCGCCGGAACCGATCGACTGGTAGTTCAGGCCGATGCCGGTCTCCGTCTTGTAGGCGTCGGCCCACTTTGCGTAGATCGGGTAGGGGAATGTGGCGCCGGCGCCGGAAATGTCGGCAGCGCTAGCGGCAGAAACGGACAACGCAGCGGCAAAGCCGGCCGCGATGGCGAGGTTAACGTGTTTCACCTGGCCTCTCCCTGTTGGAGGTTCTTCGGGGGACTAACGGATGCGCGGGCGTCTGTTGCCCTTGCGCGGCGCACCGTATTGATGACCGAAGACCGTCCTATGACAGGGATGTAACGGTTTTACGACGATTCAACCGATTGAAATATCAGGCATTTTCGCGCTCGTCAGCGACGGCGGAGGCCACAGCCTGTGGAAAAGTGACAGTGAACTCGGCGCCCTCGCCCATGCGACTCTCGACCGCCATGCGGGCGTTGTGGCGGGCCAGGATGTGCTTGACGATGGCGAGGCCGAGGCCGGTGCCGCGATGCTTGCGGCTGGCCTCGACATCGACGCGATAGAAGCGCTCGGTCAGCCGCGGCACGTGCTCTTCCGGGATTCCGGGACCGAAATCGCGCACGCTGACGCTGGGCCCGCCGTTTCCCGGCGGCGTCACCGTGACCACCACGCGTTCGCCCGACTGGCCGTATTTGCAGGCGTTCTCGATCAGGTTCTCGAAGACCTGGATGAGCTCGTCGCGGTCGCCGACCAGTTCGACGGGAACCGACGGCAGCCTGGTCTCAATGACGACGCCGAGCTCGTGGGCGAGAGGCTCGAGCGAGTTGGCGACGTGGCGCACGGCGGAAGCCAGATCGACGCGATCGCCCGGCCGGACATGGGCCTTCATCTCGATGCGGCTCAGCGACAACAGATCGTCGACCAGGCGGCTCATGCGGTTGGCCTGCTCGTGCATGATGTCGAGGAAACGGGCACGGGCATCCGGGTCGTCGCGCGCCGGCCCCTGCAGCGTCTCGATGAAGCCGGCCAGCGAGGCCAGTGGCGTGCGCAGTTCGTGGCTGGCATTGGCGACGAAATCGACGCGGACGCGGTCGGTCCGCCGCCGCTCGCTGAGATCGTCGAGGGTCAGGACAACGAACTCGCCGAGCGGGCGGCTCGCCGAACCGAGATTGGCGAACCAGGCGGCAAACCAGCGCTCGGTCGGGATGCGCTCGGCGAACTCGACCCGCTCCGGCCCGCCGCCGCGGGCGACGCGATCGAAGGCGGCGACCAGATCCGGATTGCGCAGGCGAAAGGTCAGCGATTCGCCGGCATGGATGGAGAAGGCGGCGATGGCGCGCTCGTTGGCGTAGTGGACGACGCCGCGACGGTCGAGGATGAAACAGGGGTCGGGCAATGCGTCGGCGAAGGTGCGCACGCCGCTCTCGGCGGCGGCCCGCGCCGGGGCCGAGGCGGCCGGACGTTCCATCGCGCGGGCGCGCGGCAACAGGGCGACAAGTGCCGTGACGACGACAAAAATGATGCCGGCAGTCGTGAGCGAGACCGCGCCGGCGATCGCCACGGCGGCGAGCAATGCCGCCACGGCCGCAATCAGCCAGCGGCCCTCGACAAGCCTGACGAGGATGCCGGCGGCGAACAGGTCTGCTGCCCGGCCATCCGGACTGGCTACAACCATTCTGGCGATTCCCGGTCTTGACCGGCCGGCACGGGCCCCGGCGCGCCGGCCAAGTCGGCGAATCACGGCCATAGTGCGCGGCCGACACCGGAGGATATAAGGTCTGCGCAGGAGTTGCGGCAAGCACCGCGGGAAGGGAACTGGTTAACGATGGCGAAAGGCGGCAAGACCGGCAAAGGCAAGCCGAAACACAAGAACGACAAGGGCGCGGGCCACAAGCGCCGGCGCAAGAAGAACCATGACGTGCCGTCGGTTATCGCCCCGGAACAGGTTGCCGCCGACGTCGTCACGGCCAGCGGCAGCTTCGACCTGGAGGACCCGATCCTGCCGCAATGGGTCGAGGAACGGGCCCTGGCCTCCGGCGGCTACCCTTATGACGACACAATCAAGGATAAGCTCTACGAGGAAGAACTGACCCTGCTGCAGATCGAGTTGGTGAAACTGCAACGCCACGTCAACCAGTCCGGCGCCCGTGTGGTGGCCTTGTTCGAGGGCCGCGACGCCGCCGGCAAGGGCGGCTGCATCTTCGCCATGCGCCAATACATGAACCCGCGGACGGCGCGGGCGGTGGCCCTGCCGAAACCGACCGAAAAGGAGCAGGGGCAATGGTATTTCCAGCGCTACACGGAGCAGTTGCCGACGTCGGGCGAGTTGGTCCTGTTTGACCGGTCTTGGTACAACCGGGCAGGCGTGGAGCGGGTGATGGGCTTCTGCAGCCAGGAGGACACCGCTGAATTCCTCCGCCAGGCGCCCGAATACGAGCGAATGCTGATCAACGGGGGTACGGTCCTGTTCAAGTTCTGGCTCAATATCGGCCGCGAAATGCAGATGAAGCGCTTCCATGAGCGCCGCCACAATCCGCTGAAGATCTGGAAGCTGTCGCCGATCGATTTCGCGGCGCTGGGCAAGTGGGACGCCTACACCGCCGCCCGCGACGCCATGCTGGCGGCGACCCACCGCAAGGCAACGCCGTGGACCGTGGTGCGCGCCAACGACAAGCGGCGGGCGCGGCTCAACATCATTCGCCATGTGCTGGCCGCACTCGACTATCCCGGCAGGGACGACAAGATCGTCCGCGATACCGACGCGGCGATCCTCGGCGCGCCCGACCTGATCGCCGACTGAAGTCTCCGCCACCCGATGAGCGATTTCTACGCCCTCCTCAAGCAGTCGATCCTCGAACGCGGCATCGTCGATACCGGCGAGCGCGACCGCATCTACGCGCAGGCGCGGCGGGCGATGATCCGGCGGCTGTGGGAATTCGACCCGCCGCTCGACGAGGACGAGATCGAGCAACGCATCAACGCATTCGACGTGGCGATGAGCGACATCGAGGCGGATGTCGTGGCGGCGTTCAGGGAGCCGGCCTACGAGGACGAGTTCGCCGGCGGGAACGGTTATGGTCGCCCGGGCCGCGAACCGGTCGGCTACCGGCGAGGGGCGCGCCGATTGCCGGCTGCCCTGCCGCCGCCGCGCGAGCCCGACTACGGCGGAGGCCGCGGCGGCGGGCTGGTGCCCTACCGCGAGCCACCACCGCGGCGCAGCTACCTGCCTGCGCCGCAGACGGCCCCCTACGACGATCGCTGGCCCGACGAGCCGCCGCCGGCGCGCGGCCGCGAGCCGGCGCGGCGCGGCCGCCAACGGCCGCCGCCCGACCCATACGACGAGCCCGAGGTCGGCGGGGAAGCCGCCGTCGAGCGGCGGCGCGTCGACCGCTGGTCCGGCCCCCGCCCGCGCCGTCGCCCGAAGCCACCGCCCAAGCGCGGTTTCCTGCGCCTCAGCGACGCGGACAAGATCCGCCTCCTGGCCGGCGCCATCGGCCTGTTCGCGGTGATCCTGGCGGGAGCCGGCGTCGCACTGCTGGCGCCGCGCGACGACGGCGGCGTGACGGTCGACATCGGCTCGCGCCGCGAGGTCAGCGACGCCGCGACGGCGCTGCGCGTCGCCGCGCAGGACATGAATGTCGACCAGACCTTCATGTTGTTCGACGGCCGCGATCCGACGGTGTTCGAGACCTCGCCGGACAATCCCATCCGCTTCGACGCCAATGCGGGCGTCGTGCGGGTGTCGTCGTCGGCGGGATCGCCGGGGGTCAAGGCGCTGATCGGGCCGGGCCTGGCAACGCGGCTGGCCGGCCATAACGTGCGCGTGACCATCGTGGCGCGGTCGTCGCGCGAGGTCGGCGCGGCGAGCATGCGCTTCGCCTACCAGAGCGGCGTGGCCATCAGCTACTGGCAGACGGCGACACTCAGCCCCGACTTCCAGGCGGTGGCGATGGTGTGGCGGGTTCCGGCGCTGAGGACCGATCGCGCCGGCGACCTTCTGGTGATCCAGCCGGGGATTCCCGGCGACGGCACGGGCGCCGACATCAAGTCGATCAAGATCGACCTGCTGCCGGGGCAGGGCTAGGCCCGCCCCTCACATGCGGCCGAGATAGCCGCCGGCGGCGAGACGGGCGACGACACGCCCGGCCGCTTCCTCCGGCGTCTCCGAGGTCGTGTCGAGGCGCAGGTCGGGTTCCAGCGGCGGCTCGTAGGGCGAGTCGATGCCGGTGAAGTTCTTGATCTCGCCGGCGCGGGCCTTCTTGTAGAGACCCTTGACGTCGCGCGCCTCGGCGACGTGCAACGGGGCGTCGACGTGGATCTCCAGAAACTCGTCCGGCTCGACCATGTCGCGCGCCATGTCCCGCTCGGAACGGAAGGGCGAGATGAACGAGACCAGCACGATCAGGCCGGCATCGACGAACAGCTTCGCCGCCTCGGCGACGCGGCGAATGTTCTCGACGCGGTCGGCGTCGGTGAAGCCGAGGTCGCGGTTGAGGCCGTGGCGGACGTTGTCGCCGTCGAGCAGGTAGGTGTGGCGTCCGGCGAGCGTGAGCTGCTTCTCGACCAGATTGGCGATGGTCGACTTGCCCGCTCCCGACAGGCCGGTGAACCACAGGATGACCGGCTTCTGGCCCATGGCCTCGGCGCGCACCTGCTTGTTCACGTCGAGCGCCTGGCGGTGGATGTTGGTCGCCCGCCGCAGGCCGAAGCGGATCATGCCGGCGGCGACGGTGGCGTTGGAGAAGCGGTCGATGAGGATGAACGAGCCGGTGGTGCGATTGTCCTGATAGAGGTCGAAGGCGATCGGCTCGGAGAGCGACAGGTTGCAGAGGCCGATGTCGTTGAGCGCCAGCGTGCGGGCGGCAAGCTGCTGGAATGTGTCGACATCGACGCGGTGCTTCAGCTCGCTGACCGCCGCGCCGACGGTGCGGGCGCCGGCCTTGAGCAGATAGGAGCGGCCGGGCAGCAGCGGCTCCTCCGCCATCCAGATGACGTGAGCGGCGATCTGGTCGGAGACATCGGGGCGACGGTCGGGCGGCGCCAGTATGTCGCCGCGGCCGATGTCGATCTCGACGTCCGTCGTCAGCGTCACCGCATCGCCGGCAGCGGCCTCGCCGCGGTCGCCGTCCATGGTGACGATGCGCTTCACCGCCGCCGTCTGGCCCGTGCGGGCGACGACGACCGCATCGCCCGGTCGCACGGTGCCGGCGGCGACGGTGCCGGTATAGCCCCGGAAGCTTGAATCCGGCCGGTTGACCCACTGGACGGGAAAGCGGAAGGCGCCCTCGTCCGAACGATCGGCGACGTCGATTTCCTCCAGGTGTTCGAGCAGGGTGGGGCCGCCATACCAGGGCGTGCGGGCGCTGCGCTCGGTGACGTTGTCGCCGTGGCGGGCGGCGACGGGAATGGTGACCAGGCTCTCGAAGCCGAGGGAGGCCCCGAACTCCGCGAACTCGTTGCGGATATCGACGAAAGGCTCTTCGGCGAAACCGATGAGGTCGATCTTGTTCACCGCCAGCACGACGTGGCGAATGCCGAGCAGCGAGGCGATGTAGGCATGGCGGCGGGTCTGGGTGACGATGCCGTGCTGGGCGTCGACCAGAAGCACGGCAAGATCGGCTGTCGAGGCGCCGGTCGCCATGTTGCGGGTGTACTGGATGTGGCCGGGCGTGTCGGCGACGATGAAACGGCGACGGTCGGTGGCGAAATAGCGATAGGCGACGTCGATGGTGATGCCCTGCTCGCGCTCGGCGGCAAGACCGTCGACCAGCAGGGCGAAGTCGACGTCGTCGCCGGCCGTGCCGTAGCGCTCCGAGTTCGGCCTGCAGCGTCGCCAGTTGGTCCTCGAACAGGCGCTTGGAATCGAACAGCAGCCGACCGATCAGCGTCGACTTGCCGTCGTCGACGCTGCCGCAGGTCAGGAAGCGCAGCAGGCCCTTGCTCTCGTGATCGGCAAGGAAGCGGGCGAATGCCTCGCTGTCGGCCAGGCGGTCGGCCATCAGAAATAGCCCTCGCGCTTCTTGGTCTCCATCGAGGCGGCCTCATCGTGATCGATGAGCCGGCCCTGGCGCTCCGAGGTGCGGGCGACGAACATCTCGGCGACGATGGCGTCGAGATCGGCGGCGTCGGATTCGATCGCCGCGGTCAGCGGATAGCAGCCCAGCGTACGGAAGCGCACGCGGCGCTTCTCGGGCACTTCGCCCGGCTCCAGGCGCATGCGCTCGTCGTCGACCATGATCCACTGGCCGGAGCGGCGCACCACCGGCCGCTCGGCGGCGAAATACAGCGGCACGATGTCGATGCGCTCGGCCAGGATGTATTGCCAGATGTCGAGCTCGGTCCAGTTGGACAGCGGGAACACCCGGATCGAACTCGCCTGGCTTCACGCGCGTGTTGAACAGCGACCACAGTTCGGGCCGCTGGCTCTTGGGGTCCCAGCCGTGGCTGGCCGAGCGGAACGAGAAGATGCGCTCCTTGGCGCGGCTCTTCTCCTCGTCGCGACGGGCGCCGCCGAAAGCGGCGTCGTAGCGCCCGGCGTCCAGCGCCTGCTTGAGCGCCTCGGTCTTCATCACCTGGGTGTAGTGCTGCGAACCGTGGTCGAAAGGATTGATGCCGCCCGCCTTGCCGTCCTGGTTGGTGTGGACGCGAAGATCGAGGCCATGCTTCTTCGCCGTGGCATCGCGGAAGGCGATCATCTCGCGGAACTTCCACGTGGTGTCGACGTGGAGCAGCGGGAACGGCGGCGGCGCCGGATGGAACGCCTTCAGCGCCAGATGCAGCATGACCGAGGAGTCCTTGCCGATCGAATAGAGCATGACCGGCCGCTCGAAGGTGGCGACCACCTCGCGCATGATGAAGATCGCCTCGGATTCGAGACGCCTGAGATGGGACTGGGCCGCAACGGTCATGGGCGAGGCTGTTCTTCGTGGCACTGGCTCGGGGCGGACCCTAGCCAGCGGGCGGGCCCCGGCTCAAGCATGAACCGGCCTTACTTTACCGCCGGAGCCGCGCAATTTCGCGCCAATTCCGCAATTGGGGGAAACGGATTGCCCTGCCGGGCGAGGCCTGCCTATGGCGCCGGCAAGGGCTCGACGCCGCCAACCGCAATGAACCACGGATTGCGGTAAGCATCGACGCCGGGCTCGCCATTCGGGCCGTAGGGGAGATCGACCCCGTCGAGGGTGACGACGCGGCCGCCTGCAGCGCGCAGGATGGCGTCGCCCGCGGCCGTATCCCACTGCATGGTCGTACCCATGCGGGGGTAAAGGTCGGCCTTGCCACCGGCGACGACGCAGAACTTCATCGAGGAGCCGGCCGAAACCAGATCGGCCACGTCGTAGCGGCGGATGTAGGCGTCGGTCTCGGGCGTGCGATGGGAGCGGCTGGCGACGACCGCGATCGGTCCCTCGGGTGCGGCGCGGACGGATATTGCCTGGCGTTCCGTCACGACGCCATCGACGACCTTGCCGCGCCAGGCGCCGACGCCGACCGCGCCCCAGAAGATCTTGCCGGTCTCGGGCAGCAGGATGACGCCGACCGCCGGCGTGCCGTCGCGGATCAGACCGATGTTGACGGTGAAGTCGTTGCCGCCGCGCACGAACTCCTTGGTGCCGTCGAGCGGATCGACCAGAAAGAATTCGGCGCCGGTTTCGGGAACGCGCCCCTCGTAGGCGGCCTCTTCGGCGATCACCGGCACGCCTGCGGCAACCTCGGCCAGCCCCGCCATGATGACCGCTTCGGCCGCGCGGTCGGCCTCGGTCACCGGCGAGGCGTCGGCCTTGTATTCGACGCCGTGGCCGGCGCGGCGCACGGCAAGGATGGCGTCGCCGGCCGATATGGCAACGGGAAGCAGCGCTTCGGCGAGATCGGGATCGCTGGGGAGGAGGGCGGCGGGTTTCACGCGGGCCTGTCTAGCGGAATACGCGACGCGGGCAAGTGTCGTGGGCGGAGCGACTCGGAAAAACACCGGGCCCGCCCCTTGCGAGGCGGGCCCAGTTTGGCAGGCTTTGTGGCGGTTCAGGCCGCCATCATGTCGTCGGGATCGGCGAAATCGAGCGCCAGGCTCTCGGCCACGGCGCGATGGGTGATGCGGCCGCGATGGACGTTGAGGCCGTTGCGCAGGTGTGGATCGCGGGCGAGCGCGGCAAGGCCGTGGTCGGCGAGCGCAAGGCCGAAGGGCAGCGTCGCATGGTTGAGGGCGTGGCTGGAGGTGAGCGCCACGGCGCCGGGCATGTTGGCGACGCAATAGTGGACGATGCCGTCGACGACGAAGGTCGGGTCCTGATGGGTGGTGGCGTGCGAGGTTTCGAAGCAGCCGCCCTGATCGATGGCGACATCGACCAGCACCGCGCCGGGCTTCATGGTGGCAAGCATGGCGCGGGTGACGAGCTTGGGCGCGGCGGCGCCCGGAACCAGCACGGCACCGATGACCGCATCGGCGGAGGCGACTTCCTCGGCCAGCGCCTCGCGGGTGGAATAGCGGGTGACGACGCGGCCGGCGAAGAGATCGTCCAGTTCGCGTAGCCGCGGCAGCGAACGGTCGAGGATGGTCACCGTGGCGCCAAGGCCAACGGCCATGCGCGCCGCCTGGGTACCGACGACGCCGCCGCCGATGACGACGACCTTGCCCGGCGCAACACCCGGCACGCCGCCGAGCAGCACGCCGCGTCCGCCATTGGGCTTCTGCAGCGCGGTGGCGGCGGCCTGGATGGAGAGGCGGCCGGCGACCTCGCTCATCGGCGCGAGCAGCGGCAGGTGGCCGCTGGCGTCGGTGACGGTCTCATAGGCGACCGCGGTGACGCCGGAGGCCATCAGGCCGCGCGCCTGCGGCGCGTCGGCGGCGAGATGGAGATAGGTGAAAAGAATCTGGCCGGGCCGGAACTGAACCCATTCGGACGGCTGCGGCTCCTTGACCTTGACGATCATGTCGGCCCTGGCGAAGACCGACGCGGCATCGGGCGCGATCTGCGCACCGGCGGCGCGGTAATCCGCGTCGCTGGCGCCGATCCCCTGCCCGGCTCCGGCCTCGACCAGAACCGTGTGGCCATGGGCGACATATTCCCCGACGGCGGCGGGGGTGAGACCGACGCGAAACTCGCTCGGCTTGATTTCCTTCGGAACGCCAACGAGCATGGTGGAACCCTCCCTGATCGAGCTGATTGCACCAACATAGTGCGCTTTCGGCGCGTCTTCCGTGCTATCTTGGCTTGCAAAAGCCCTCTTTCGGCGTATTCGTGTGCATAGATCGTTATTCGTGGTGATTTCGTGCAACTGGACGCATTCGACCGAAAGATCATCGCCGCGCTCGCCGCCGACGGCCGCATGACCAGCGTGGACCTGGCGGGCAAGGTCGGCCTGTCGCCGTCGGCCTGCACGAGACGCCTTCAGGCGCTGGAGACAGCCGGCGTCATCGGCGGCTATCGCGCCGTCATCGACGCGGCGGCGGTCGGCCTCGGGATCACCGCCTTTGTCGAGATCACCCTCGACCGGCAGAACGACGACACGCTGCGTGCTTTCGAGCACGCCCTGGCCAAGTGTCCCAACGTTCTCTCCTGCCACCTGATGTCGGGATCGAGCGACTACCTGATCC
Organism: uncultured Alphaproteobacteria bacterium; assembly: GCA_963822975.1. Lineage (GTDB taxonomy): Bacteria > Pseudomonadota > Alphaproteobacteria > Rhizobiales > Kaistiaceae > CAVSRC01. The sequence goes on along the minus strand of CAWGJV010000005.1, from coordinate 85,330 downwards.
GCATTGTGGCGCGCGACCTCGGCGACTTCGAGCGGCTGCACGCCAACGTGCTCGGCCATCTGCCGGGGGTGGCGCGGATCGAGTCGAAATTCGCTCTGCGCGAAGCGATCGACCGTCCGCTGGTGCCGATCGGATAGGCGGATGGCTGCCCGGCGAGAAATTGTTCACCACGTCGGGTGAATCCGCTCAATCGACGTCGATGGTCCACCCAGTTTCAACGCGTCCGTTCGATGGTCGGACGGCAAAATGGCGGCCTGCGATGATGAAGAACGGCGACCCGAAAGAAGCTCGGGCTGCACGAGAGCCTCAGCCGCGGCGTGCTAGACGCATCGTCAGCTTGACCGCCTCTGGATCGAATACGGCAAAGACGGCGTGTTTGATCGGGTGGCCCAGGCCCTGGACCTCATCAAGACCAGCGACCCGCTCCGATATCGCCGCATCCTTCGGGACCTGGACCGGATCGTCGTCGCCCCTCTCCTGACGGGCGCAAAAGCTCAATATTCTCGGGAGATCAACGCCTGCGAGATCGACGAGCGATTTATCCTGGGCGAGCGCTACGCTCCCGAACTGGCTGCGTCCACCATCGTCCATGAGGCGACCCATGCCCGTCTGGAACATATGGGCTTCGTCTATGTGGAGGAGCGCCGGCAACGGATAGAACAGATATGCGTAGGCAGGGAATGCGCGTTTCTCGCCAAAGTTCCCGGAAACGTCGCCAGCGAGAGGATCGACTATCTGCGGCAATATGAAGTCGACCCTCACGACCTTTCGGCGGAAGCCTTTGCCAAACGCGGCGAGACCGGCGAACGCGAGGTGTTGCGCTATCTCGGCGTGCCCGATTGGCTGTTTCCGATTCTTTTCCGCATTCGCTCGATGGTCACCGCGGTGCGGCGGCTGCGATACAGGATCTTCGGGTGACAGCCGTATGACGTCATCATCGTCGGCGGCGCCGTGCATGGCGCCTCGGTCGCCTACCATCTCGCCGCCGATCCGGCCTTCGACGGCCGCGTGCTGCTGATCGACAAGGATCCGACCTTCCAGTTCGCCGCGACGGCGCTCTCCGCCGGTTCGATCCGCCAGCAATTCTCCTCTGCCATCAACATCGCCATCTCGCTCGCCGGCATCGAATTCCTGCGTGACGGTGGGCGACCGCCTCGAAGTCGACGGCGACCGGCCCGAGATCGGCTTGCGGGAGGGGGGCTATCTCTTTCTCGCGACTGGCGGCGGGCGCGGCGACGCTCAAGCGCAATCATGCCCTGCAGACCGCGCTCGGCGCCGACATTGTCCATCTCGATCCGGCGGCGCTTGCCGAACGCTTTCCCTATGTCGCCGCCGAGGGCATCGCCGCAGGCGCGTGGGGCCGCACCGGCGAAGGCTGGTTCGACGGCTACGCGCTGATGCAGGCGTTGCGGCGCAAGGCGCGGGCGCTCGGCGTCGAAACGCTTGCCGGCGAGGTCGCCACGATTCGGCTGGAGGGCGGCCGGGCGACCGGCGTCTCCCTCGCCGACGGCACGTTCATCGACGCCGGCGCGGTGGTGCTCGCCGCCGGCACCGGCACGCCGGCACTGGCGGCCCCGGCTGGCGTCGCACTGCCGGTGGAGGCGCGCAAGCGCATGGTCTTCACCTTCGCCTGCCGCGAGCCGCTCGCCGGCTTTCCGCTGCTCATCGATCCGACCGGCGTCTATGTGCGGCCGGAGGGCGACCTCTACGTCTGCGGCGCCGCGCCGCCGCCCGACCGCGACCCGCCGGCGACGGACTTCACGGTCGATCACGCCTTCTTCGAGGAGACGATCTGGCCGGTGCTGGCGAAGCGCGTTCCCGCCTTCGAGCGGATCAGGCCCGGCCGCGCCTGGGCCGGCCACTACGACTTCAACACGTTCGACCAGAACGCCATTGTCGGCCCCCTGCCCGGCCTCGCCAATCTCTTTGTCGCCACCGGCTTCTCCGGCCACGGATTGCAGCAGGCGCCGGCGGTCGGCCGCGGCCTCGCCGAACTGATCGTCCACGGCGAATACCGGAGCCTCGACCTGACGCCGCTGGGCCACGCGCGCATCGCCGCCGGCCGGCCGCTCATCGAGGAGAACGTGGTGTAGGAACGGAAACGGGCGCCCGAGGGCGCCCGTCCGTCGTCTGGCAGGTATTGCCGGACTACATCTTCTTCAGACCGGCGGCGTCGGTGACGTCGTGGGTCCAGGCGCCTTCCGGCTTCTTCTCGATGATCTTCTGGTCGAGCAGCGCCTGTTCGGTGCGGTTGTAGGCGGCTTCGTTGAGCACGCCGTTGCCGCCGGCAGTGAGCTTGGCCACCTCGCCCATCATGTAGATCTGATGGTTGAGATCCTGGCCGCCATTGTCGATGACGATCTGCGCCGACTCTTCCGGATGGGCAAGCGAGTAGTCCCAGCCTTTCATCGAGGCGCGGACGAAACGCACCATCTTGTCGAAGAAGGCCGGGTCCTTGAGCTTGTCCTCGAGAACGTAGAGGCCGTCCTCGAGCAGATCGTTGCCCATGGCGGAGTAGTTGAAGACAGTCAGATCCTCCGGCTTGAAGCCGGCGTCGAGCACCTGGCCGTATTCGTTGTAGGTCATGACCGAGATGCAATCGGCCTGCTTCTGGATCAACGGCTGCACGTCAAAGTTCTGCTTCAACACGGTGACGCCGTCCGGGCCGCCATCGGTCTTCAGGCCGATCTTGTTCATCCAGGCGTAGAACGGATACTCGTTGCCGAAGAACCAGACGCCGAGCGTCTTGCCCTTGAAATCGGCCTCGGTCTTGATCCCGGTATATTTCGGGCAGACCAGTTCGATGCCCGACCGGGTGAAGGGCTGCGCGATGTTGACGAGCATGGTGCCCTTGTCGCGCGCGGCGAGCGCCGCGGCCATCCATTCAACGGCCACATCGGCGCCACCGCCGGCGAGGACTGTCTGGCGGCGCGAGATCAGGCCCACCGGGCAGGATGGTGACGTCGAGATTCTCGTCCTTGTAGAAGCCCTTGTCCTTGGCGACGAAGTAGCCGCCGAACTGGGCCTGCACGACCCACTTCAGCTGCAGCGTCACCGCGTCTGCTGCAAATGCCTGCCCGGCCGCCAGCAACGCGCCGATCGCGACCGCAGTTCTTACGATGCTCTTCATGGACCCCTCCATTCAGGGTTGACGAAACGACGGATGCCAGAACGTAGCGGCGCGCTCGATGAGCGAGACAACGCCGTAGAACGCGGAGCCGGCAATCGCCGCAACCGCAATTTCCGCCCACACCATGTCGGTATTCATCCGTCCGACTTCGGTGGAGATGCGGAATCCCATGCCGACGATCGGTGTGCCGAAGAATTCGGCCACGATGGCCCCGATCATGGCGAGAGTCGAGTTGATCTTCAGCGCGTTGAAGATGAAGGGCATCGCCGCCGGCAACCGCAGCATGCTGAGCGATTGCCGGTAATCGGCGCCGTAGGTGCGCATGAGGTCGCGCTGGGTCTGGTCGGCGGCCTCCAGGCCGGCGAGCGTGTTGACCATCATCGGGAAGAACGTCATGGCGACGACGACGGCCGCCTTTGACGGCCAGTCGAAGCCGAACCACATGACCATGATGGGGGCGACGCCGATGATCGGCAGCGCCGAGACGAGATTGCCGACCGGCAGCAAGCCGCGCCGCAGGAAGGGAATTCGGTCGGCGGCGACGGCGGCGATGAAACCGGTGCCGCAGCCGATGACGTAACCGGCGACGACCGCCTTCAGGAACGTCTGGCGGAAATCGTCCCACAGGATGCCGGAGACGAAGCCATTGGCCGTGAAGAAGCTGATCGAACCGGTCAGCCGCGCCCAGATGGCGCTTGGCGGCGGCAGGATGACGAAGGGAACGTTGAGCCCGCGGACCAGAACCTCCCACAGGAACAGGATCGTGGCGCCGAAGATCGCCGGCACGAGGATGCCGAGCAGCATATGGTTCAGGGGCCGCAACGGACGGACCGCGGCCATGCGGGTTACGCTGAGCCAGGCGAGCGACCAGCAGAGGACAACCAGCGCCCAGAAGCCGGCGGTGGCGTAGAGGAAGGGCGCGGCGCCCATCTGCTTGTCCTGGGCAATGCCGGCAACGGTCCGCAGCGCGACGATGGCGTAGCCCACGGCCAGCGCGCGCGCCTGTGAGCACGATCAGGATGCTCACCGCCGTCGGCTGGCGGTGAAGGCTGGTGAGAACCGCGATGGCGATGATGACGACGGCCAGGATGGTCTGGCTGCCCCAATCGAGCAGGTAGCTCTGATTGCCGGCGACGACGAACAGCGGCCACGCCAGCGCGGCAACGAGCGCGACGAGGGCGACCCAGCCCTGCCAGTCGTGCCGTCGCGGGACTGCTTCCACCATGCTCATCGGGCCCGCGCTCCCATGCGCCACAGCATCAGGCGTTCGGTAACGCCGACGGCGGTCACCAGGATCGCGGCCATGAGCGAGCCGACGACCAGCGCCGACCACATCTGGATGGACTGGCTGTAGTACGACCCGACGAGCAGCTTGGCGCCGATGCCGGCCACGGCGCCGGTGGGCAACTCGGCGACGATGGCGCCAACAAGGCTGGCGGCGACGCCGACCTTCATCGAGACGAACAGGAACGGCGCGGCCGACGGCCAGCGCAGTTTCCAGAACACCTGCCAACGGCTGGCGCTGTAGGTCCGCATCAGGTCGAGGTGGAACGGATCCGGCGACCGCAGGCCCTTCACCATGCCGACCGTGACCGGGAAGAAGGACAGGTAGGTGGAGATCAGGGCCTTGGCGATGAAGCGGCTGACGTCCGGCGGCATCTTCAACTGGCCGGTAAGCAGGTTGAACGCGACCACGACGAGAATCGGCGTCAGCGCCAGGATGGGAATCGTCTGCGACGAGATCACCCAGGGCATCAGGCTCTTGTCGAGGCTGCGCACGTGGACGATGCCGGTGGCCAGCACAATGCCGAGGAGCGTGCCGAGGATGAACCCGGCGAGCGTGGTGCTGAGCGTGATCCACGCGTGATAGAGCAGGCTCGACGGCTTGGTCGGGTTGGCGAGGACGACCGTCTTGTAGACGTCGACCGCCACCTGGTGCGGCGCTGGCAGGGTCGGCTTCGGCTGGCTGTAGGCGGCGACGACGAACTCGACCGGCGTGCGCGTGACGCCGGCGCGCTCGTCGAGATCGTGCTGGAACGGGGCGTTGAGCAGGAACGCGCCGATGTACCAGATCGCAATGATGCCTGCGACGATGACCAGCACGGCGACGAAGCGGCTGCCGAGGAAGCGCGCGACGATTCCGCGGTGCGGCGCATACCCGACCGTCCCGGCAGCGATGCTCATGCGGCCTTCCCGGCCGGCGCGGCGGCGCGATCAGTCCTCATAGCTGTGCCCGGCGCGCAAGCCCTGGCGGACCCGATGCGCGATCTTGAGGAACTCCGGCGTCTCGCGAATGTCGAGATTGCGGTTGCGCGGCAGCGTCGATTCGATGACGTCGTAAACCTTGCCGGGGCGCGGCGTCATCACCACGATGCGGGACGACAGGAACACCGCCTCGGGGATCGAATGGGTGACGAAAACCACGGTCTTGTTGGTCTTGGCCCAGAGCGAGAGAAGCTGCTCGTTGAGGTGGTCGCGGACGATCTCGTCGAGCGCGCCGAAGGGCTCGTCCATGAGCAGGAGGTCCGGCTCGACGGCGAGCGCGCGGGCGATGGAGGCGCGCTGCTGCATGCCGCCGGAAAGCTGCCAGGGATACTTGCGCTCGAAGCCGGTCAGGTTGACCAGTTCGAGATTGCGGGCGATGCGCCCCTCGCGCTCGATGACGCCGAGACCCATGATCTCCAGCGGCAGGGCGACGTTACGCGCAATGGTCCGCCACGGATAAAGCGCCGGCGCCTGGAAGACGTAGCCATAGGCGCGCGCCAGGCGGGCCTGCTCGGGCGTGACGCCGTTGACGAGGATGGTGCCTTCGGTGGCGCGCTCGAGGTCGGCGATGACGCGCAGCAGCGTGGTCTTGCCGCAGCCGGACGGGCCGATCAGCGACACGAACTCGCCGCGCTTGATCTTGAGGTCGATGCCCGACAGCGCGTGGACCGGACCGTCACTGGTGGCGAAGGTCAGGCCGAGCTGCTGAATCTCGATGACGGTGTCGTCGGGAGCGGGAGCCGCTTGCTCGCGGCGGCGCGGCGGCGGCCGGCGCAGGCGTTTCCGCGCGCGGAGGGCGCGGCGGCGTCATGGGCGCTGCGGCAGGCTTGGCTGCCGGCGCCTCGGTCTCGGCCGCGCCGTCCTCGTCCGCAACGATCACGGCGTCCTCGACATCGTTCGCGTCCGCGGCCGGCGTCTCGCCGCTGCCCTCTCCGGTCCTCAGGCGCAGTTGCTCGCGCTTCAGGAGATCGGCGAGGGAGTCGGCCTTCGCGGTCGTGTCGGGCATGTCCTCGCTCATACGCCGGCGGGCATGTTCTTGGCCGAGCGTTTCACCGGCTGGGGCGTCGTCAGCGCCTTCCACGACGACAGCGCCTGGTTGACCGCCTGTCCGGGCGGGCGCTCGACGAAGCGGCCGCGGCCGTCCTCGGCGGTGATCTTGCCGTCGGTGAACACCACCTCGCCGCGCGACAGCGTGAAGCGCGGCAGGCCGGTCACCTCGAAACCCTCGAAGACGTTGTAGTCGATGGCGGAAGCCTGGGTCTTGGCGGTGATGGTCTTCGACTTGTTCGGGTCCCACACGACGATATCGGCGTCGGCGCCGACGACGATGGCGCCCTTGCGCGGATAGACGTTGAGGATCTTGGCGATGTTGGAAGAGGTGACCGCGACGAACTCGTTCATCGTCAGCCGTCCTGTCCCGACGCCGCGCGTCCACAGGATCGGCATGCGATCCTCGAGGCCGCCGGTGCCGTTCGGAATCCTGGTGAAGTCGCCGAGCCCGGCGCGCTTCTGGTCGGTGGTGAAGGCGCAGTGATCGGTGGCGACCACCTGCAGCGAGCCGGCGGACAGGCCGGCCCACAGCGAATCCTGGTGCTTCTTGTTGCGGAAGGGCGGCGACATCACGCGGCGGGCGGCATAGTCCCAGTCCTGGTTGAAGTACTCCGACTCGTCGAGCGTCAGATGCTGGATCAACGGCTCGCCATAGACGCGACGGCCGAGCATGCGGGCGCGGCGGATGGCTTCGTGGGCGTCCTCGCTCGACACGTGCACGACATAGAGCGGCACGCCGGCGGCGTCGGCGATCATGATGGCGCGGTTGGTCGCCTCGCCCTCGACTTCCGGCGGACGCGAATAGGCGTGGCCCTCCGGCCCGGTGGTGCCCTCGCTCATGTATTTCTGCTGCAGGCGGGCGACGACGTCGCCGTTCTCGGCGTGGACGAGCGGCAGCGCGCCCAGCTCCGCGCAGCGCAGGAACGACTGGTACATCTCGTCGTCGTTGACCATCAGCGAGCCCTTGTAGGCCATGAAGTGCTTGAAGGTGTTGACGCCGCGCTTGACGACCTCCTCCATCTCCTTCCAGACGTCCTCGCCCCACCAGGTGATGGCCATGTGGAAGGAATAGTCGCTCACCGCCTTGCCGGCCTTCTGGTTCCAGGTGGCGAGCGCGTCGAGCAGGGACTCGTTCGGATTGGGCAGGACGAAATCGACGACCATGGTGGTGCCGCCGGTCAGCGCCGCCCGGGTTCCGGAAGAGAAGTCCTCATAGGCGGTCGTGCCCATGAAGGGCATTTCCAGGTGGGTGTGCGGGTCGATGCCGCCGGGCATGACGTAACAGCCCTTGGCGTCGATGACCGTGCCGCCCTTGAGGTCCTTGCCGATGGCCGTGATGACGCCACCATCGATGAGGACGTCGCCGGCGTAGGTCATGTCGGCGGTGACAATGGTGCCGCCCTTGATCACTGTCGTCATTGGCTGCTCCTTTTGCTATTCGAACCGCCGGTCATCCGGCGCTGCCGTCTCCGCCCGGACCGTCCGCGCCACCGGTGTCCTGGCTGTCGTCGACGCCGTCGCCGTCCCAGTCGCCCTCGTTCTTGTCGATCTCACCCTGCGCCAGATCGACGATGGTCATGCGCGAGATGAACGGGCCCTCGAATTCAAAGACCTGCTCGACCTGCTTGTTCTGGAGAATCTCGCCGGCGAGCGACTTGACCAGCTGATCGACGACCACGTGCGCAGTGCCGTCCGCATCGACATTGATGCGCATCGGCTCGACAGAGAGCTGGACCTTCTGCCACTGCGCCTGCCACGCATCGCGCACCGCGTCGCGGCCGTGTACTGGCTTGCCAGTGACGATGTCGGTCCAGGCAACGCCGGGCGCGAGATTCTCGACCACGCCCTCGACATCTCGATCGTTGGCGGCGCGGTAAAGCGCCTCCAGCATCTGCCGGACTTCGCCCGAGTCATGGACGGCCGCCGCCGTCACGGCACGATCTCCGCGGTATCGACCACGGCGTGGAAAAGCACGTTGGCGCCGGCCTCTGCCCATTCCGGCGTGATCTTCTCGTCCTCGTTGTGCGACAGGCCATCGACGCAGGGGCACATGACCATCGAGGTCGGCGCGACGCGGTTGATCCAGCAGGCGTCGTGGCCGGCGCCGGAGATGATGTCGCGATGGGAATAGCCGAGACGCCTGGCGGCGGCGCGCACCGCCTTGACGCAATTGGCGTCGAAGGTGACCGGGTCGAAATGGCCGACCGACTCGATCTCTATGCCGAGGCCGAGTTCCTTGGCGATGTTCGGCGCGGCTGTCTCGATCTTGGCCTTCATCTGGTCGAGGGTGGTCTGGTCCGGTGAACGGATGTCGATGGTGAAGACCACCTTGCCGGGGATGACGTTGCGCGAATTCGGATGGAAATCGCAGTGGCCGATGGCGCCGACGGCCGCCGGCTGATGCTCCATGGCGATGTGGTGGACCATCTCGGCGATGCGCGCCATGCCGAGGCCGGCGTTGCGGCGCATGGGCATCGGCGTCGAGCCGGTATGCGCCTCCTTGCCGGTCAGCGTCACCTGCAGCCACCACAGGCCCTGACCGTGGGTGACGACGCCGATGTCCTTGTGCTCGGCCTCGAGGATCGGCCCCTGCTCGATGTGCAGCTCGAAGAACGCCCTCAGCTTGCGCTTGCCGACCGGCTCCTTGCCCTTGAAGCCGATGCGCTCCAGCTCGTCGCCGAATTTGAGGCCCTTGGCGTCGGTGCGCGCATAGGCCCAGTCCTGCTCGTGGACGCCGGCGAAGACGCCGGAGGCGAGCATGGCCGGCGCGAAGCGGGTGCCCTCCTCGTTGGTCCAGTTGACCACCTCGATGGGGTGCCTGGTCTTGATGCCGAGGTCGTTGAGGGTGCGGACGATCTCCAGCCCGCCGAGCACGCCGAGCACGCCGTCGTAGCGGCCGCCGGTCGGCTGGGTGTCGAGGTGGGAACCGACCATCACCGGCGGCAGGCTTTCGTCCTCGCCCTTGCGATGGGCGAACATGGTGCCCATGGAATCCACCGCGACGGTCATGCCGGCGGCCTCGCACCATTTCTGGAAGAGCCGCCGGCCGACGCCATCCTCGTCGGTCAGCGTCTGGCGGTTGTTGCCGCCGCGCACGCCCGGGCCGATCTCGGCCATTTCGTGGATGGAGCCCCACAGGCGCTCGCCGTTGATCCTGAGGTTGTCGGTCGGTTTGGCCATGGCGTGGGGCTCAGATGTCGGTTAGCCGGGAATAGGCTTCCGGGCGGCGGTCCCGGAAGAACTGCCAAGTGTTGCGCACCTCGCGGATCATGTCGAAGTCCATCTCGTGGACAAGCAACTCATCCTTGTCGCGGCTGGCGACCTTCTCCATCTGGCCGCGCGGATTGACGAAGTAGCTCTGGCCGTAGAACTCGCCGATGTTCCACGGCGCCTCGGTGCCGACGCGGTTGATGGCGCCGATGAAGACGCCGTTGGCGACGGCGCTCGCCGGCTGCTCCAGCTTCCACAGATATTCCGACAGACCGGCGACGGTCGCCGACGGGTTGACGATGTATTCCGCGCCGTTGAGCGCCAGCGCCCGCCAACCCTCGGGGAAGTGGCGGTCGTAGCAGATGTAGACGCCGAGCTTGCAGTAGGCGGTCTGGAAGACCGGCCAGCCCGAATTGCCGGGCTTGAAGAAGAACTTCTCCCAGAAGCCGGCGACCTGCGGGATGTGGCTCTTGCGGTACTTGCCGAGATAGCTGCCGTCGGCGTCGATGACGGCGGCGCAGTTGTAGTAGATGCCGGTGATCTCTTCCTCGTAGATCGGCACGACGATCACCATCGAATGCTTCCTGGCCAGCTCCTGCATGAGCTTGACGGTCGGGCCGTCGGGGATCGCTTCCGCCGCGCCGTACCACTTGCCGTCCTGGCTCGGACAGAAATAGGGCTGGGTGAACACTTCCTGGAAGCAGAGGACCTGAACGCCCTGCCTGCCCGCCTCCTCGATCAGCGGCAGGTGGGCCGCGATCATCTTGTCGCGGATCTCGCCGGGCGACATCGACGTGTCGCCCTTCAGTGACATCTGGATAAGTCCGCCCTTCAGCTTCGCCATCTTGTCCGCTGCCCTCAGTTCATGGTCGGGAAGGTGAACACCGCGCCCGACTTGATGCCTTCCGGCCAGCGCGTCGTGACGGTCTTCAGGCGGGTGTAGAAATGGACGCCTTCCGGCCCGTAGATGGCGTGGTCGCCGAACAGCGAACGCTTCCAGCCGCCGAAGGAATGGTAGGCGACCGGCACCGGAATGGGCACGTTGATGCCGACCATGCCGACCTCGATCTTGTCGGCGAAGGAGCGCGCGGCGTCGCCGTCGCGGGTGAAGATCGCCGTGCCGTTGCCGAATTCGTGGGCATTGATCAGCTTGACGGCGTGCTCGTAGTCGGGGGCGCGCACGACCGACAGCACCGGACCGAAGATCTCTTCCTTGTAGATGCGCATTTCAGGGGTGACGCGATCAAAAAGCGTGCCACCGACGAAATAGCCGTTCTCGTAGCCCTGCAGCTTGAAGCCGCGGCCGTCGACAACCAGGTCGGCGCCTTCCTTGACACCGGTGTCGATGTAGCCGAGCACCTTCTGCATGTGCTCCTTGGTCACCAGCGGACCCATCTCGGCGTCGGGATCGGTCGCCGGGCCGATCTTCAGCGCCCGGACGCGCGGGGCGAGGATCTCGACCAGCTTGTCGGCGGTCTCCTCGCCGACCGGCACGGCCACCGAGACCGCCATGCAGCGTTCGCCGGCCGAGCCGTAGCCGGCGCCCATCAGCGCGTCGGCCGCCTTGTCCATGTCGGCGTCGGGCATGACGACCATGTGGTTCTTGGCGCCGCCCAGCGCCTGCACGCGTTTGCCGTGAGCGGTGCCCGTCCGGTAGACGTACTCGGCGATCGGGGTGGAGCCGACGAAGCTGACCGCCTTGATGTCGGGATGGGTGAGGATGGCGTCGACCACCTCCTTGTCGCCGTGGACGATGTTGAGCACGCCCTCGGGGAAGCCCGCCTCGCGGAACAGTTCGAACGCCAGCATCGAGGCGCCGGGGTCCTTCTCCGACGGCTTCAGCACGAAGGTGTTTCCGCAGGCGATCGCCACCGGATACATCCACATCGGCACCATGGCCGGGAAATTGAACGGCGTGATGCCGGCGACGACGCCGAGCGGCTGACGGTCGGAATGGGTGTCGATGCCCGGGCCGACGTGACGGGAGAACTCGCCCTTCAGCAGATGCGGAATGCCGCAGCAGAACTCGACCACCTCGATGCCGCGCTGGACCTCGCCGACGGCGTCGGCATGGGTCTTGCCGTGCTCGGCCGAGATCGCCTCGGCGATGCGATCGGTATTGGCGTCGAGCAGTTCCTTGAAGCGGAACATGTAGCGGGCGCGCTTCAGCGGCGGCATCTCGGCCCATGCCGGCAACGCCAGCTTGGCGGCGGCAACCGCGGCATCCAGTTCCGCGGCGGTCGACAGCGGCAGGACGGCCGCCTGTTCGCCGGTCGCCGGATTGAAGACCGGCGCCGTGCGCGGGCTGGTGGAACGGCTCAACTGGCCGCCGATGATGTTCGAAATCGTCTCCATGACGGGCTTTCCTTCAGTCGTGTGATAGAACGAATATTCCACAAATCCAGACGCGGAACAAACGTTCTATCCTAATCCAAGCCCTTGAGGATGCCCCGAAGGGTATCGAACAACCGGTCGATCTCGGCCTTGGAGATGATCAGTGGCGGCGACAGCGCGATGATGTCGCCGGTGGTGCGGATCAGCAGGCCCTTCTCGAATGCCTCGAGGAAGGCGGTGAAGGCGCGCTTGGTCGGCTGGCCGGCGATCGGCTCCAGTTCGATGGCGCCGACCAGGCCGCAGTTCCTGACGTCGATGACGTGCGGCAGGTCCTTCATCGCGTGCAAACCGTCCGCCCAGTAGTCGGCGAGCTCGGCGCCGCGGGTCAGCAGCCCCTCGTCCTCGTAGGTGTCGAGGGTGGCGAGGCCGGCGGCGCTCGCCACCGGATTGCCGGAATAGGTGTAGCCGTGGAAGAACTCGATCATGTGCTCGGGGCCGGTCATGAAGGCCTCGTAGATCTCCTTCTTGACGAACACCGCGCCCATCGGGATGACGCCGTTGGTGACGCCCTTGGCGGTCAGCACGATATCGGGCGTGACGCCGAAATGATCGACGGCGAAGGGCGCGCCGAGCCGGCCGAAACCGGTGATCACCTCGTCGAAGATGAGCAGGATGCCGTGCTTGTCGCAGATTGCGCGGAGCTTCTCGAGGTAGCCCTTGGGCGGCACCAGCACCCCGGTCGAGCCGGCCACCGGCTCGACGATCACTGCGGCGATGGTCGAGGGGTCGTGGAGCGCGACGATCCGTTCAAGCTCGTCGGCAAATTCGGCGCCGTGCTCCGGCTGGCCGCGCGAGAAGGCGTTGCGGGCGAGGTCGTGGGTGTGGCGGATGTGATCGACGCCGGTCAGCAGCGTGCCGAACATCTTGCGGTTGGAGACGATGCCGCCGACCGAGATGCCACCGAAATTGACGCCGTGATAGCCGCGCTCGCGGCCGATCAGGCGGAAGCGCGACCCCTGGCCGATGACGCGCTGGTAGGCGAGCGCGATCTTCAGGCCGGTCTCGACCGACTCCGATCCGGAATTGGTGAAGAAGACGTGGTCGATGCCGGGCGGCATGTAGGTGACCAGACGCGCCGCCAGCTCGAATGCCCCGGGGTGGCCCATCTGGAAGGCGGGAGCGTAGTCGAGCTCCTTCGCCTGCGCGGCGATCGCCTCGACGATCTTCGGCCGGGCGTGGCCGGCATTGACGCACCACAGTCCCGAGGTGCCGTCGAGGATCTCGCGGCCGTCGGCATCGCGGTAGTACATGCCCTCGGCGCCGACCAGCATGCGCGGCGTCTTCTTGAACTGCCGGTTCGCGGTGAACGGCATCCAGAAAGCTTCGAGATTGTTGGTCGATACCTGCGTACGCGCCACGGCCGTCCCTCCCCGGCGCCGCGCTCCCCAATGGACGGTCTGGCCCAGGACGGTCCCGGCAGATTGCGCCGATGGACCTTTTCCTCTAGGAGAAAACGGCGAGATTTCCTGACCATTTGGTCAAGGGAACGTTAGACAGTTTCCATAGCCCGCTCAAGGGGGCACATGGTCACCGGGCCTGTACGGGACGCGAGGCGGAGAGCTTGCAGACCGTGACATTTCCGCTCTTGCCCGGCCCGCCGGCGGCGCATCGATGAGCCCGACGAACACCGCCCGCGCGCGCAAGACGCGCAAGCGCACCCGCATCCAGGAAGAAAACGAGGAACGCATCCTCGACGCGGCGCTCGAGGTGTTCTCGACCTACGGCTTCCGCGGCGCGACCGTCGACCAGATCGCGACGCTGGCCGCGCATGACCAAGCCGAACCTCCTCTATTATTTCCGCCGCAAGCAGGACATCTACCTCGCCGTGCTGCGGCGGACGCTGGAGATGTGGCTGATGCCGCTGGAAGCGCTTTCCGGCGACGGCGATCCGGCCGCGGAGATCACCGCCTATATCGACCGCAAGCTGGAGCTGTCGCGCGACAATCCGAAAGCCTCGCGGCTGTTCGCCATGGAGATCATCCAGGGCGCGCCGGTGCTGGGCGACGTGCTTTCCGGGCGGCTGAAGCGGCTGGTCGACGAGAAGACGGCGGTGATCCGCCGCTGGATCGCCGCAGGGCCGCCTGGCGCCGGTCGATCCGCACCACCTGATCTTCATGATCTGGGCGACGACCCAGCACTATGCCGACTTCGAGGTGCAGATCCGCGCCCTCCTCGGCGAGCGCGTCGACCGGCCGGAACATTTCGCCCGCGCCAAGGCAACGCTGGAGCAGGTATTCCTGAAAGGCGCTATCGGGGGCTAGTCGTCCGCCGGCGGCACGGTGACCGCGGCGGGCTTCGGCGCTTCCGCGGCTTCCGCGGCGCCGACAAGGCTCAAGGTCGGGCGGAGCGCCTGCGCCTTGCGCGCCTTGGTCAGATCGAAGAGGTCGGCGTAGTAGGCCGGACCGACCATGCGCACGGCCTTGGCCGGCACCTCCGACATGGCGACGGCCGGCGGCACGACCGGCTTGATGTGAAAGCCACCGGCGAGGTTGGCGATGGTTTCGGGATCCTCCGATACCGGCGGCCGCGCGCGGGGGATCGGCAGTGGCCGCGCGGGCACGCTGGCGACCCGGTTTCGCCGGGCCGGAACCCGCGAGAAGTAGCGCTGCGCCAGCGCCGCGATGCCCTCGTGCAGCTGGGTGGCGCAGGCCGGCGCGTAGGTGTCGCGGTAGAGGAATGCGTAGGACTGGTCGCCGTAGCGCTCGCCGGAAAGCGAGGTGGCGTTGGCGACGTCGTCCGAATTCGACTGGACGAACAGCTCGGCCTCGCCGTCATGGGCGTACATCGACTGGCAGGCGGCGGCATCGGTTTCGAAGCGGCTGCTGCTGGCGGAATATTCGATCGGGAAATAATAACCGTCGCATGTGCGCACGCAGAGCGTCCGGGTGCCGCCGGCCCGCGGCACGCCGCAGCCGCCCTGGATCAAGGCATCGCGCAGGCGGGCAACGTCGTATTCGGGCGAACTGCCGAAGAAGCCGCCGCTATTGCCGCGAAGCTGGCTCAACTGGCGGCCGAGCCGATTGACCTCGCCCATGATCACCGGACATTGCGGGCTCTGCCGCATGCCGAAGAGCTGCCCGAGGAAGCCGCCATTATAGCAGCCGTAGCGCTGCGCGGCGGTCTGGGCCTGGGCGAGCGCCTGCCGCACCTGGTCGATCTGCACCATCTGCCGGCCGGTCATGGCGGCGTTGCCGGCGCGCTCGACCGCGCCCTGGTACTGGGCGGTCAGGCGATCGCAGTAGCTGAATTCCAGCCGGTACTGGGCCTCGGCGACCGGAGTCGCCGCCAGCAACGCGGCCAGACCCGCCGCATAGAGCCCGGTTCTCTTCAAACGGCCCATTCCGGGCTGCTGCCTCCAATAGGGTGGGTTTCAGGCAAACGCTGTCACGCAAATATGGTTCAAATCGGATTGTGAGAGTGTGAACGCCGTCACGGCGGCTGCGTTCGCCGCTCCATCTGGGCCTGGCGGAGCAGGATGACGGTCTTGGCGTCGTCGATCTCGCCCGCGTCGATCATGGCCAGCGCCCGGTCGAGGGAGAGTTCGAGCACCTCGATATCCTCGCCCTCGCCGGCCGCGCCGCCACCGGCGGAGAGCCGGTCGGCGGGCGTGTAGGCGGCGATGAACAGGCTCAGGCGCTCGGCGACGCTGCCCGGGCTCATGAAAACGTCGAGGACGCGGCGAAGGTCGCCCAGCCGGTAGCCAAGTTCCTCCTCGGCCTCCTTGCGGATGGTGGTTTCCGGATCGAGGCCGTCGTTCAGGCCGGCGCAGACCTCGATCAGAAAGCCCGAACCGCCGGCAAGCTGCACCGGCAGGCGGAACTGGCGAATGAGGAGCACGGTGCCGCGTTCGGCATCGATCGGAAGGACGGCGGCGCCGTTGCCGCGGTCGTAGACTTCGCGGATCTGGGTCTCGTGGCGACCGTCACGGCGACGGAAGTCGATGGTGTAGCGGGTGAGCTTGCCCCAGGCGTGCGACAGAACCTCCCGCGACAGGATGCGTGCCGGCGATTGCTCGTTCACAGCCCGACCTTCCGCGGCGCGGTCGTCCCGCTCCGGCCGATGCCGGCGGTCGCGGGCACGGCGCGCGGCGCGGCCTCGCAACCGGCGACCGTCTCGACGATGAGGTGATCGACGACGGCCTTCAGGGCGCCTTCCGCCGACTGGCCGGCGGCGACGGCGCGGTCGTAGACGGCAAGCTGGCGGTCGGCCGACGTGCCCTCGCGGACGATGCGGCGGAGATCGGCGACCTCGGCCTCGCACCCGAAGGCGGCCGCGTCCTCGGCGACGAAAGCAATCGCCTCCTCGATGAGATCGGCGAACGGCACCGGTTCGCCCTTGCCGAAATCGATGAGGGCGGCGCCGGGGCCGTGGCGCTGGGCAAGCCAGCGGTTCTCGTTGAGCAGGAAGGTGGAATATTCGCGCCAGCGCTGGTTGGCGCGGCGCAGGCGCATGAGCATGCGGACAAGGCAGCGATACAGCGCGGCGATGGCGATGGCGTCGTCGAGGCGCGTGCAAACATCGGTGATGCGCATTTCGAGCGTCGGGAAACGCACCGACGGCCTGAGATCCCACCACAGCTTGGAGCCGTCCTCCAGTTCACCGGCCCTGACCAGCGTGGCGACGGTGCGGCGGTATTCTTCCGGGTCGGAGAAGGGCGGCGGCAGGCCGGTGCGCGGCAATTCGTTGAAGACCGACAGGCGATAGGACTTGAGGCCGGTGCGGTCGCCGCCCCAGAACGGCGAGGACGTCGACAACGCGAGGAGATGGGGCAGGAAGTACGGCAACTGGTTGAACAGGTCGAAGCGCAGCGCCTCGTCCTCGACGGCGACGTGAACGTGCATGCCGCAGATGAGCAGCCGGCGCGCCACCACCTGCATGTCGCGGGCGAGCTTGTTGTAGCGCTCCTTGTCGGTGTTCATCTGGATGTGCCAGTCGGCGAAGGGATGCGTCGAGGCGGCGATGGGCGCCATGCCGTAGCCATCGGCGGCGTCGGCGATGGTGCGGCGCAGGCCGGCGAGCGCGGCGCGCGCCTCGCCGAGCGTGGCGCAGACCGGCGTGCCGATCTCGATCTGGCAGCGCAGGAACTCGTTGGTGACGTTATCGCCAAGCGCCGCCCGGCAATCGGCCATCAGCCCGGCCGGCGGGTTGACGACGAGGTCGCGGGTCTCGCGGTCGACGAGGAGGTATTCCTCCTCGATGCCAATGGTGAAGCTCGGCTCCTGCATGGCGACAAGCCTGTCAGAAAAACGGGTTGCTGGGAACGGCCTCGCACGCCCCTGCGTTGAGGCCCGCCTGAAGCCGGTGATGCGACACCGTGACCCGTCCGGCGCACCAAGCATCCGGCTATTTTTGTGAGTTTGGGCGACACCAGGGCGGACGCAAGAAACCGCCGCGTGGGGAGGACTCTCAAATGACCAAGTCGGCTTGTCTGGCCGCGCTGGCGCTCGCCATCGCGTTCGTTGTGCCCGCGGCGGCGCAGGATCAGGATGCCCTGGTCAAGCGCGGCGCCTATCTCGTCAACGGGCCGATGGCCTGCGCCAATTGCCACACGCCGACGCGCGCCGGACTTCTCGCTGCAGCCGGGGATGGACTTCGCCGGCGGCTTCAAGCTGGTCGACCCGGCCTTCACCGCGTACTCGGCCAATATTACGCCGGACAAGGAAACCGGAATCGGCGACTGGACCGACGAACAGATCATCCGCGCGATCCGCGAGGGCGTCGACGACAAGGGCAACATCATCTTCCCGCCGATGCCGGTGCCCACCTACAACAACCTTTCCGACGACGACGTGAAGGCGATCGTCGCCTATCTGCGCACGGTGAAGCCGATCCACAACGAGGTGCCGGAATCGAGCCTGGAACATTCCCCAGCAGGCGATGCCGCCGGCCAAGGGCCTGCCGGCGCCGCCGAAGACCGACAAGGTCGCCTATGGCCGCTACATCGTCACCGCCCAGGCCCATTGCTTCGAGTGCCACACGCCGCTCGGGCCGAAAGGGCAGCCCGACATGAGCAAGCTCGGCGCCGGCGGCATGAAGATCCAGCTTGCGCCCGGCATGGACGTGCTGACCGCCAACATCACCTCCGATCCCGACACCGGCATTGGCAAGTGGAGCGACGACGACATCAAGAAGGCGCTGACCGAAGGGGTCACGCCGACCGGCCAGCACATCTCGCCGCCGATGCCGTTCCAGTGGTTCAAGAACATGACGGCCGACGATCTCGACGCGGTGGTCGCCTTCGTCCGCACGATCCCGCCGGTCAAGAACAAGGTCGAGCGCACCGCCTTCCAGCAGAAGGCGTTTCCCTGACGGAAGCCCGCCGTCTCCATCAGGCGCCGCGCACTGGACACGGCTTGCCGTTCCCGCGCGCGGTTCCGCTCCGGGTCGTGACCCTTTCAAAGAACGCTCCCCTCGGTCCTGAGACATGAGGGGGTGGCGGGCGCCCGGCGAGCGCCTGCGGTTAGTCCGCGGATGGGGGCGCCAACCGAGCGCCCGCCGCGGCGTCCTGAAACACGCCCGGCCGGGCATCTTCGGGCGGGAGACCCGCCCTCAAGCCACTGATGCGCACACTGGCCGGAGCCAGGCGACGCGGGGCGGCCGGTCGTAATGCCGACTGGCCTGGCCGGGGCGTCCCGAGTGCCGAGATGCGGTCTCGACCCGCGGGCGCCGCTCCTGCCGATGTCGGATGTTTCCGATATCGGCCACTCAAAAGAGTTCGCTCCACCGACAGGAACGCCTCCGGACGGCGCCCCCTCATGAGCGAGGATGCGGGCATTGTCTCATGGATTTCGGCGACGGGGATAAGTTGGCGGGTTATCCCCGTTGCGGGGATAGATCAGGATGCCGCAGCCACCCTGGGCCTCAACAGGAACAAGCCAGAGGCGACGACGATCACCGCCATGGTCGCCCACACGGCGACGTCTCCAAATCCCGGCTTCAGCACCATCGCGGCGATCACGGTGAACAGGACGACGTGATCGAACCCGGCCATCCTGACAATCTCCCGGAAGCGAACGAGGATCGCTCCGGCCGGTTCGGTTTTGGTCGCGGCCAGCAGCCGCTCCGACCTCGGCCTGAGGCCAGCGACGCCATTGACGGCTGCGATCAACAGGCCGCCGAGACCGATCAGAATCCAGAGTTGCGAGAATCCCCAGGCGAGCCACGTCATCAGCAGCCCGCAGATCAGCGCGCCGATGGACGCGGGTGTCGCAACATACTTCGCGAAGAAGAGGACGTTCGGAAGGAGGTGTGCGATGTCGGCCGCATCGCCGCCTGCGCTATCTTCAGCGAGAAGACCAGAAACGAGAAATCGCCGCCGACCCAGATGACGACAAAGGCAACGTGCAACGCCTTGATTGCGGTGTAGATGTCCATGGCCTTCCTCCCGGCCTCCGCCCCGGAGAGAAGATTAGCCCCCTAAGCCAACACAGCCAACGGTTCGCGACGCCCTACTCCGCCGGCTCGGCGACGCGCATCGGATTGTTGGGGTGCTGCGTCCAGTTGCGGTAGCCGGTGGCCGGCGCGCCGGTATGCGGGTCGACGCCGGCGGTGAGCTGCTCCATGGTGATGCAGTTCTCGACCGGGCAGACGTTGACGCAGAGATTGCAGCCGACGCACTCGCTATCGACCACCTCGAAATGGCGCTGGCCGTCCTTGCGTGGCGGTGATCGCCTGGTGCGAGGTGTCCTCGCAGACGATGTGGCAGCGGCCGCACTCGATGCAGAGGTCCTGGTCGATGCGCGCCTTGGTGACGTAGTTGAGATTGAGATACTGCCAGTCGGTGATGTTGGGCACGGCGCGGCCGACGAGATCGTCGAGCGTCATCTGCTTCTCGTCGAGATAGCGCGACAGGCCGGAGATCATCTCCTCGACGATCTTGAAGCCGTAGGTCATCGCCGCGGTGCAGACCTGCACGTTGCCGGCGCCGAGCGCCATGAACTCGGCGGCGTCGCGCCAGGTGGTGATGCCGCCGATGCCGGAGATCGGGCAGGCCGGCGGTCTCCTTGTCGCGGGCGATCTCGGAGACCATCGACAGCGCGATCGGCTTGACCGCCGGGCCGCAATAGCCGCCATGCGAGCCCTTGCCGTCGATGGTGGGCTCCGGCGCGAAGATGTCGAGATCGACATTGGTGATCGAGTTGATGGTGTTGATCAGCGACACCGCGTCGGCGCCGCCGGTCTTGCGCGGCGCGGGCCGGATAGCGGATGTCGGTGATGTTGGGCGTCAGCTTGACGATGACCGGCATGCGGGTCGCCGCCTTGCACCAGCGGGCGACCATCTCGATGTATTCCGGCACCTGGCCGACGGCCGAGCCCATGCCGCGCTCGCTCATGCCGTGCGGGCAGCCGAAATTGAGTTCGACGCCGTCGCAGCCGGTCTCCTCGACCGCCTTGAGGATGGCTGGTCCAGTTCTGCTCCTCGCAGGGCACCATCAGCGAGACGACCAGCGCGCGGTCCGGCCAGTCGCGCTTGACCTGCTTGATCTCCTCGCAGATTGACCTGCAGCTCGCGGTCGGTGATCAGCTCGATATTGTTGAGGCCGATCAGGCGGCGGTCGCCGGCGTGGATGGCGCCGTAGCGCGGGCCGGCGACGTTGACGATCGGCGGGTCCTCGCCGAGCGTCTTCCACACCACGCCGCCCCAGCCCGCCTTGAAGGCGCGGACGACGTTGTATTCCTTGTCGGTCGGCGGCGCCGAGGCCAGCCAGAACGGGTTCGGCGACTTGATGCCGACGAATTCGATGCGAGGTCTGCCATGTTCAGCCTCCTACGCTCTTCGAGCGAAGGGCACGGAAACTCCCCTTGAGGGGGAGACGATCGCGGCGACCGCGGGACAGACGAGACATGTGCCATCGACTACGCCACCTCGGCGGCGCTGCCGGTGAGCGCGCGGTGGATCGACTCGGCGGCGATCTTGCCGTCCTCGACGGCGACGACGGTGAGGTCCTGCCGCCGGCGACGCAGTCGCCGCCGGCCCAGACGCCGGCCATCGTGGTGCGGCGCTCGCCGTCGACCTTGATGCGGCCGCCTCCAGCTCGATGCCGGGCGACGCCGTTCCAGCGCCTGCGGGCGCGAAGGCCTGGCCGATCGCCTTGAACACCATGTCGGCGTCGAGCACGAAGGTCTCGCCGGTGCCGGACGACGCGGCCGTCGCGCTCGGCGGTGTATTCGAACTCGACGCCGACGACGCGCCCGCCGGCGGAGTGCATGCGCTTTCGGCATGGCGTTGAACTTGATGGTGACGCCGTCGGTCTGGGCGAGCTCCTGCTCGTATTCGCTGGCGCCCATGCGCTCGGGCCCGCGGCGATAGACGATGGTGACGTCCTCGGCGCCGAGACGCTTCGACTGGGTGGCGATGTCGATGGCGGTCATGCCGCCGCCGACCACGACGACGCGGCGGCCGACCGGCAGCGTGGCGAGGTCGCTCGCCTGGCGCAGGCCGGCGATGTAGTCGACGGCGTCCTCGACGCCGGCAATGTCCTCGTCGGAGAGGCCGAGGGCGTTGACGCCGGCAAGGCCGATGCCGAGGAAGACCGCGTCGAAATCCTCGCTGCAGCTCGTCGAGGGTGAAGTCGCGGCCGAGCGCCTTGCCGGATCTCGACGTCGATGCCGCCGATCGAGAGGATGAAATCGACCTCGCGCTGGGCGAAGCCGTCGACCGTCTTGTAGGCGGCGATGCCGTATTCGTTGAGGCCGCCGATCTTCGGCCGGGCGTCGAAGATGACGACGTCGTGGCCGTGCATGGCGAGGCGATGGGCGCAGGAGAGGCCGGCCGGCCCGCCGCCGACGACGGCGACGCGCTTGCCGGTCGGCGGCGCGCGGGCGAACGGCTGCTTGCCGTCGGCCATCAGCGCGTCGGTGGCGTAGCGCTGCAGCTCGCCGATCCTGCACCGGCTTGCCCTCGGCGACCTCGCGCACGCAGGCCTCCTCGCACAGCGTCTCGGTCGGGCAGACGCGGGCGCACATGCCGCCGAGGATGTTCTGGCCGAGGATGGTCTCGGCCGCGCCCTTGGGGTTGTCGGTGAGGATCTCGCGGATGAACAGCGGGATGTCGATGCCGGTCGGGCAGGCCTGCAGGCAGGGCGCGTCGAAGCAGAAATAGCAGCGGTCGGCCTCGACCAGCGCCTCGTGCCGATCGAGCGGCGGGTGGAGATCGCCGAAATTGGCGTGATACTCCTCCGGCCCGAGCCGGCCGGCGGCGATGTCGGGAATCCTGTCGACCGCCATTCTAACCCCTCTTCGCCGCCCCTTCCCCCGGTCGGGCGGCCTGACTCTTTGATCATTTGGACAAATTCCAGACTGGGCGTCAAGGCGCGAAAACGGGCAACCGGTGACAAGGAGCCGGGCAGCGGCTATTGATTCGGCTCGCGTGCAGTTCCGTGGAATCATCGGGGGAGACGATGCGCACGAGACTGATGGCGCTGGCGGCGGCGCTTCTTGCCCTGCTCGTGGTGACGCCGGCGACGGCCGGCGAACTGTTCCGCGCGGGCGTGGTGAGCTGCGAGGCGAAGTCCCGCTCGGTCACCGCGCTTTCGCTCGATCGCTGCCGCGGCGGCTCCAACGAGGCGAAGCGCGAGATGTTCGGCAGCTGCGACGGCAGCTTCGTCGCCAACCGCAAGCGCATCCCCTTCGTGGTGTCGGCCTATATCCGCGAGACCAGCGCGCCGCTGCCCGACAACGACAAGCCGCTGGCTTTCGACTATCGCGGCATGCGCTGCCAGGTGAAGACCTGGCGGCTGCGCTCGGTGCACAATTGCAGCTATTTCGACAGCGGCAACGGCATGGCCTGCGACGTGTGCATCACGCTGTTCGGCAAGCACTGCTACAGCGCGCGCATGAACGTGACGGCGCGGCGCTAGCTGTCCTTGCGGCCGTAATCGTCCTCGAGGCGGACGATGTCGTCCTCGCCGAGATAGTCGCCGACCTGAACCTCGATCAGCGTCATCGGCGTGTCGCCCGGGTTGGCCATGCGGTGGATGGCGCCCAGCGGAATGTGGATCGACTCGTTTTCCTTCACCGTGACCAGCTTGAGCGCGTCGCGGTCCATGCCGACCGTGACCTCGGCGACGCCCTCGACCACCGTCCAGTGCTCGGCGCGGTGGGCATGCTTCTGCAGCGACAGGCGGGCGCCGGGATTGACGACGATGCGCTTGACCTGATGGCGGCGGCCCTGGTCGAGCGACTGGTAATAGCCCCAGGGCCGGTAGTGGCGGGCGAAATCGCCATAGACCGCCTCAGGCGCGGCGGCGATGGCGGCGGCAAGGTCCTTGACCCGGCCGGCGGCGGCGCGGGTGGTGACGAGCACGGCATCGTCGGTGGCGACGACCACGGCATCGGAGACGCCGACGACGCCAACTCTCGGCCGGGTCGAACTGACGTAGGAATCCTTCGCGTCGAGCAGGACGACGTCGCCAACGGCGACATTGCCGGCGGCGTCGCGCCGGTCGGCCTCCCAGACCGCCGACCAGGCGCCGAGGTCGGACCAGTCGAACGTGGCGTCGATCACCGCGGCGCGATCGGTCTTCTCCATGACGGCGTGGTCGAAGGAGATTTTCGGGGCGGCGGCTGAACGGTTCGGCCGCCAGACGGCGGACGCCGCCCTCCCCGGCCGACGCGGCGACGGCGGCGGTGGCGGCCGCCGCGACGGCGGGCGCATGTCTGCCGAGTTCGGCCAGCGCCGCGGCGGCGCTCAGCATGAAGATGCCGCTGTTCCAGAGATAGCCGTCGGCGATGAAGCGCGCCGCCGTGGCGGCGTCCGGCTTCTCGACGAAGCGCGCGACCGCGCGGCCGGACAGTCCGGCAAGCGGCGCGCCGGGATGAATGTAGCCGTAGCCGGTCGCCGGGTGGGTGGGCCGCAGGCCGAAGACGACGACGTGGCCCGCCTCGGCCGCCGGCAGCGCGGCGCCGACCGTCGCCCGGAAGCCGGCGATATCGCGGATGACGTGATCGGCGGCAAGAACGAGGAGAACGGCGTCGGGGTCGGTTTCGGCGGCGAGCGCGGCGGCCGCGGCAATGGCCGGGGCGGTATCGCGCCCCTCCGGCTCGAGCAGGATCGTGGCGCTGGTGTTCGCGTCCGCCAGTGCGGCGCGGACAAGGTGGGCGTGACCGGCGCCGGCCATGACAATCGGCGGCGCGAAGGTGGCGGGTTCGGCGATGCGCGCCAGCGTCAAGGCGAAGGTCGAGACGCCGTCGACCAGCGGCAGGAACGGCTTCGGCGCGTCCTCGCGCGAGACCGGCCACAGACGCAGGCCCGCACCACCGCAAAGAATGACCGGCGTGATCACGTTATCCCCCGCTCCACGGACCTTTGCCGGGCGGCGGCGCTGCCCGGCGGCTAGCGGCGTCCGTCGGGGGCGAGGTGCTTGGCGTAGGTGCGGTCGCGCTCGTCCCGCTCCTTGACCAGCGCCTCGTAGGCCTCCCGCGCCTCCGCCGATACCGGGATGCGCTTCACCGTTGCCGGCTTCTTGCGATTCTTGGGCGATTTGTACCTGTCATTGGTGTTCGTCATCGTCTGCCTTGGTTCCCGAACCGCGAATGAGGATGCAGCTTTACGCGGCAAACGTGGTGCGCGCCAGTCGGTCGAGGAGCATCGCCAGTTCCCCGGGGCGCGACAAAAAGGGCGAATGGTCGCCGGGAAACGCGATTGCCTCGACACCCAGCCAGTCGCGGGCGACGCGGCGCGACCAGACCGGATTGATGACGCGGTCGTCGCTGCACAGGATCGAGGCGACCGGGAGGTCCGGCCAGCCACGCTGTGGCGACGGGTTGGCCCAGAAGGCCTGCTGCCTGCGAAGCTGCGAAAAGGCCCAGGCGGCGTCCTCGGGCTTGCAGTCCTGATAGAAGGCGTCGATCGCGCCCGCGAGCGAGCCGACGACCGAGAAGCCGTCGCCGATGGATTTGTAGTCGCCGACGAAGCCGGGCGGGCTGATATCGCCGTTGACGCCGTCGGCGCGGTCGTCGGCGAGGCTCATCCCCGGCCGGCGAAGGACCGCGCAGAGATAGGCGATGCCGGCAAGCGGCAGGCGGTCGGCAACCAGCGGCGCGACGATGCCGGCCATCGAGTGGGCGACGACGACCAGATCGTCGGCGGCGCGGAAGGCGTCGGCGGCGGCATCGGCATAATCGATCGTGGTGGCGTCGCGCCGGTCGATCGGCAGATCCACGGTCAGCGCCGCGTGCCCCAGGGCTTGCAGCTCCGGCACGAGGTATTTCCAGCACCAGCCGCCGTGCCAGGCGCCGTGGATCAATCCGAACGTGGCCACGCCTGTCTCACGGACTCTCGCATCTCCCCACCGGCCCGGCCCTGCCGCGGCGACTGGCGTTCGGGGCGCATCCGGCTTCGCTCATGACCTTCATTGTAGCGTCAAAACCGGCATGTGGTTTCGAAGTCGCAAGCGACGGCGTTGGCGCGTAAATTGCTCCCGGTGCGCCGGGGGCGCATTCGCGAGGACCATCCATGAACCAGTCGCTGCCGATCATCGACATGAGCGGGCTTGCCGCCGGCGCGCCGGGCGCGCTGGAGGCGGTTGCCCACGAGATCGGCAAGGCGGCGCGCGAGGTCGGCTTCTTCTATCTCACCGGCCACGGCATCGACCCGGCGCTGATCGAGCGCGGTTTTCCGCGAATCGGCGCGTTTCTTCGCGCTGCCGGAGGCGGACAAGGAGAAGCAGTCGATCAAGCCGCTCGCCGCACAATCGCGGCTACGTGGCGATGAAGGGCGAGAGCCTCGACCCGACCAAGCCGGCCGACCTGAAGGAAGCCTTCAACATCGGCCTCGACCTGCCGGCCGACGATCCGCGGGTCGTCGCCGGCGAGCCGTTCCGCGGCGTCAATCTGTGGCCGGACCTCGCCGGGCTGGCGCGAGACGATGCTCGCCTATTTCGACGCCGTGTGGGCGGTCGGGCGCACGCTGCACCGCGCCGATCGCCCTCGATCTCGGCCTCGATGCCGGACTTCTTCGAGGACAAGCTCGACCAGCCGATGGCGACGCTCCGCCTGCTGCACTATCCGCCGCAGCCGGAGAACGCCGACGGCGGGCCAGATCGGCGCCGGCGAGCACACCGACTACGGCGACGTCACCCTGCTCCTCACCGACGAGGTCGGCGGGCTGGAGGTGCAAGCGCCGCGACGGCGGCTGGATCTCGGCGCCGCACCATGCCCGGCGCCTTCGTCTGCAACATCGGCGACTGCCTGATGCGCTGGACCAACGACGTCTACGTCTCGACGCCGCACCGCGTGGTCAACCGCGGCGGGCGCGAGCGCTATTCGGTCGCCTTCTTCCTCGATCCCAACCCGGACGCGGAGTCGCCTGCCTGCCGACCTGCGTGTCGGCGGACCGAGCCGGCGCGCTATCCGCCGATCACCGGCGCCGACTATCTGCGCGAGCGTCTCGACGCGACCTACAGCTTCCGCCAGCAAGACCGCCGGCCTGATCCGCATGGCGAAACCGACCAAAGCCAGCACTGATCCGCGAGGCGATCGCCGACGACATCGTCCACGGCCGCCTGGTGCCGGGCGCGGCGCTCGACGAGACCTCGATCGCGGCGACCTTCGGCGTGTCGCGCACGCCGCTGCGCGAGGCGATCCGCCAGCTCGAGGCGATCGGGCTGGTCAAGGCGCGGGCCCGGCGCGGCGTGGTCGTGGCGGCATTGTCCGACCGCCAGCTCGACGAGATGTTCGCGGTGATGGGCGAGCTGGAGGGGCTCTGCGCGCGCTGGTCGGCGATCGCCATGACCGCCGGCCGAGCGGCCGGCAGCTGCTCGCGCCTGCAGGAGGAGAGCGAGCGCCTGGTTTCGGCCGGGCAGCGCGAGGCCTACGTCGACTTCAACAACCGCTTCCACGAAGCGATCTATCGCGGCGCGCACAACGGCTTTCTCGCCGAACTGGCGCTCGGCGTGCGCACCCGCTGCGCCCCCTTCCGCCGCGCCCAGTTCGAGACGCTCGGCCGCCTGGCCAAGTCGCATGCCGAGCACGGCGCGGTGGTCGACGCCATCCAGCGCGGCGACGCCGACGCGGCGGCGCAGCGAGATGCGCGCCCACATCATCGTGGTGCGCGACGCGCCGTCGACGAGGTCGCGGGCGAAGCGGTCCGGCGCGGCGAGCGGCGCGCATCCAGGGCAAGGCGGCCGAGAACCGGCGGACACGCTGCGCCGACCGAACGCGGCACGCGCCGAGCATCGCCTAATAATTCGGCACATCTTCGCATCTGTTGCATACAATACGGCCAGCGCCGTGCTGCGATTCTGCCAGCCGGCGCCGGCGGCAGCACGGTCCGCACGTCGCCGGCGCCTGCCGCCGAAATCGCGCGCGCATCAGCTCCATGAAATCAAGACGTTAGGCCGCCGCCGGCGATCTCGTCGCTGCATCGCAGCGTCAGTTGGCACGCTGGTTGCCTGAGGGATGAGCCAACGGGCGGCGCACGCCGCCCGCGCACCGGTCTCTGTCTCTCTCAGGGGGTTCCCAGATGTCACAATTCGATCTTTCGCGCCGGAAGCTGCTCAAAGGCAGCGCCGCCCTCGGCGCGCTCGGCGTCGCCTCGGCCATCCTGCCGATCCGGCCCGGCCCTCGCCGCGCCGCTCACCATCGGCATCGTCTATGTCGGCCCGCGCGACGATTTCGGCTGGAACCAGGCGCACGCCGTCGCCGCCGAGGCGCTGAAGGCAGATCCCCGACGTGACCGTGGTCGAGGAGGAGAACGTGCCGGAGACCGACGCCGTCTCCAAGTCGATGGAATCGATGATCCAGCTCGACGGCGCCGGCCTGATCTTCGCGACCTCGTTCGGCTATTTCGATCCCTTCATGCTCGACATGGCGAAGAAGTATCCCGACGTGCAGTTCCGCCATGCCGCCGGCCTGTGGACCGACAAGAACCCGACGAACGCCGGCAGCTATTACGGCTATCTCGACCAGGGCCACTACATCGACGGCGTCGCCGCCGGCCTCTCGCACCAAGTCGAACAAGCTCGGCTTCGTCGCCGCCAAGCCGATCGGCACGGTGCTGCTCAACATCAACTCGTTCCTGATGGGCGCCAAGAAGACCAACCCGGACGCCACGCGTGCAGGTGATCTTCACCGGCGAATGGTCGCTGCCGGTGCGCGAGGCGGAAGCCGACCAACGCGCTGATCGACGCCGGCTGCGACGTCATCACCTGCCACGTCGACAGCCCCAAGGTGGTCATCGAGACCGCCGAGGGCCGCGGCGTGAAGACCTGCGGCCACAATGCCAGCCAGGCGCCGCTGGCGCCCGAACGGCTTCATCACCGGCGCCGAATACAAGTGGATCACCATCTACTCGCAGTTCGCCGACATGCTGGCGAAGGGCGAGACGCTGCCGAACTTCGTGCGCGGCGGCTACGACAAGGACTACGTCCAGAACACCGCCTACGGCGCCGGCGCCACGCCGGAGGCGATCGCCGCCGCCGACGCCGCCAAGGAGGACGTGAAGGCGCTGAAGCCGGTCTTCGTCGGCCCGCTCAAGGACAACACCGGCAAGGAGGTCATCCCCGCCGGCACCGAGCATCCGCCCTACGACGTCTGGCTGGAGCAGACCAACTACCTGGTCGAAGGGGTCGTCGGCTCGATCACCTGAGCCACCGCGTGGCGGCCGGAGCTCCCTCCCCTCCGGCCGCCGGTCCTTTCTCCCAGACCACTCCGGAGGCGCCCGCCCGTGACCGCGACCACCCAGACCGATGTCGAAGCACCGCCGCTCAGTCGCGCCCGCGGCGAGACTCCTCGGCCGCATCGCCCGCTCGGCCGAGGCCGTCGTCATCCCGGTCATCGCGATCATCGCCGCCGCGGCGCTCTTCTCGCTCTTCCTGCTCGCGCTCGGCAAATCGCCGGTCCAGTTCTTCTCGCTGCTGTGGCGTCGGCGGCTTCGGCACGGCGTTCTCGTGGACCAACACGCTGGTGCGCGCCGGCGCCGCTGATCTTCACCGCGCTCTGCGTCGCGATGCCCGCGCGCCTCGGCATGGTGGTGATCGGCGGCGAAGGCGCGCTGGTGCTCGGCGCCTTCGCGGCGGCGGCCACCGCCCTGCCCTTCCTCGGCTGGGCGCCGCCCATCGTGGTGATGCCGGTGATGGTGCTCGCCGCGCTGCTGACCGGCGCGGTGTGGATCGGCTTCGTCGGCGTGCTGCGCCACTATCGCGGCGTCAACGAGACCATCGCCAGCCTGCTGCTCTATTACATCGCCGTCGCGATCATGAACTTCTTCGTCGAAGGCGCGCTGCGCGACCCGTCGCAATCCCAACAAGCCGTCGACCAAGCCGATCGGCGACGCCAACATGGTCGGCAACATTCCCGGCACCGACGTGCACTGGGGGCTGGTCGTCGGCGTCGTGCTGGCGATCGCGCTCTGGGTGCTGATGAACCGCACCAAGTTCGGCTTCGCCGCGCGCATCACCGGCGGCAACGTGCGCGCCGCGCGGGCGCAGGGCCTGCCGGTCGGCAAGCTGATCGTGATCTCCTGCGCCATCGCCGGGGCCTGCGCCGGGCTCGCCGGCTATTTCGAGGTCGCCGCCATCCAGGGCCGCGCCAACGCCTCGCTCGCCGCCGGCTACGGCTTCACCGGCATCCTCGTCGCCTTCCTCGCCAAGCAGAACCCGCTGGCGATCATCCCGGTGGCGATCTTCCTCGGCGGCATCGCCGCCGCCGGCGGCCTCATCCAGCGGCGCATGGGCCTGCCCGACGCCACCGTGTCGGTGCTGCAGGGGCTGATGTTCGTCGTGCTGCTGGTCTCCGACACGCTCTACGGCCGCTTCGCCTTCTTCCGCAGCAAGGACGACACGCGATGACACGGCGAATCCAACCTCGCCATCGTCCTCCTCGCCATGTTCGCCGGCGCCATCCGCGTCTCGACGCCGTTCCTGTTCGTCAGCCTCGGCGAGTGCCTGACGGAGAAATCGGGCCGCATCAATCTCGGCCTGGAAGGCACGCTGGTCTTCGGCGCGATGACCGGCTACGCGATCTCCTACCAGACCGGCTCGCCCTGGCTCGGCGTGCTCGCCGCCGGGCGTCGCCGGGTCGCTGTTCGGCGCGCTGCACGGCTATCATCTGCAAGCTGCCCAAGGTGAACGACATCGCCATCGGCATCGCGCTGATGCTGTTCGGCACCGGCCTCGCCTTCTTCCTCGGCAAGCCGTACATCCAGCCGAAGGCGCCGCGCCTGCCCTCGATCCAGCTCGGCCTGTGGTCGGACAACCCCGCAGTCCAGTCGGCGCTGCAGATCAACCCGCTCTTCTTCGTCGGCGTGGCGCTGGCGGTGCTGCTGTGGTGGGCGTTCCGCAACACCCGCTTCGGGCTGATCGTGCGCATGACCGGCGACTCGGCGCCGGCGGCGCTCGCCATGGGCTATTCGGTCGACTGGGTGCGCTTCATCGCCACCACCATCGGCGGCTTCTCGGCCGGCGTCGGCGGCGCCTTCCTGTCGCTCTACTATCCGGGCGCGTGGAGCGAGGGCCTGTCCTCCGGCCAGGGCCTGATGGCGGTGGCGCTGGTCATCTTCGCCCGCTGGAACCCGCTCGCCTGCTTCGCCGCGGCGCTGCTCTTCGGCGCCGCCGGGGCGCTCGGGCCGGCGCTGCAATCGGTCGGCGTCACCCAGGGCTACTACTTCTTCAACGCCGCGCCCTACGTGCTGACGCTGCTCATCATGATCGTCTCGACCTCGCCGAAGCGGTCGCTGCGCGGCGCGCCGGCCGAATTGTCGATCACCAAGTGAGCCGCTCGATGACAACCGCCGCTCCCGACACCATGGACGAGCGCATCGCCGCGGCGATGGTTCCCGGCGGCCGCACCGTCGCCGCCGATCCCTATCCGTGGCCGTTCGACGGCGACCTCCGTCCGGCCAACACGGCGCTGATCGTCATCGACATGCAGGTCGATTTCTGCGCGCCCGGCGGCTACGTCGACTCCATGGGCTACGACATCGCGCTGACGCGCGCGCCGATCGAGCCCATCCAGCGGGTGCTCGCCGCGATGCGCGCCAAGGGCTACAAGATCATCCACACGCGCGAGGGCCACAAGCCGGACCTCTCCGACCTGCCGGCCAACAAGCGCTGGCGCTCGCAGCGCATCGGCGCCGGCATCGGCGACCAGGGCCCGTGCGGCCGCATCCTGGTGCGCGGCGAGCCGGGCTGGGAGATCATTCCCGGAGCTGCAGCCGGAGCCCGGCGAGGCGATCATCGACAAGCCCGGCAAGGGCTCGTTCGTGGCCACCGACCTCGAACTGGTGCTGAAGACCGCCGGCATCCGCAACATCGTGCTGACCGGCGTCACCACCGACGTCTGCGTCCACACCACCATGCGCGACGCCAACGACCTCGGCTACGAGTGCCTGCTGCTGGAGGATTGCTGCGCGGCGACCGACGTCGGCAACCACCTTGCGGCGCTCAAGATGATCAAGATGCAGGGCGGCGTCTTCGGCGCGGTCGCGGCCTCGGAGGCGTTGATCGAGGCGCTGCCGTGATGACGGCGCTGGTGCATCGGCTTTCCGCGCGCGGCCCGGACGACACGGCGCCGCTCGACAACGCCATCGCCGCCGGGCGCATCGACCCGGCCGGCATCGTCGCCATCCTCGGCAAGACCGAGGGCAACGGCTGCGTCAACGATTTCACCCGCGCCTTCGCCGTCAAGGAACTCCATGACGCGCTGGCGCGCTACCTGGCGCCGGCGGCGCTCGACCGCGTGTCGCTGGTCATGTCCGGCGGCACCGAGGGCGGCCTCGCGCCGCACTGGCTGGTGCTGGAGCGGCGAGACGCCACGACCGGCAGCGGGCCGGCGCTCGCCATCGGCTCGGCGCATACGCCGACCTCGCGCCGGAGCATCTCGGCCGGCGGGCGCAGGTGGAGATGGTCGCCGACGGCGTGCGCGCCGCCATGGCCGACGCCGGCATCGACGATCCCGCCGATGTGCATTTCGTCCAGATCAAGTGCCCGCTGCTGACGGCCGAGCGCATCGCCGCGGCCGAGGCTCGCGGCGGCGACCACAGCGACGCGCGACACGCTGAAATCCATGGGCCTCTCGCGCGGCGCCTCGGCCCTCGGCGTCGCCCTCGCGCTGGGCGAAATCGCGCCCGGAGCAGATCACCGACGCCGCCATCGGCCGCGACTTCGCGCTCTGGTCCGGCCGCGCCAGCACGTCCGCCGGCGTCGAACTGATGAACCACGAGATCGTCGTGCTCGGCATGAGCCAGAACTGGACCGGCGCCTTGCCGTCGATCATGCCGTCATGGCGCGACGCCATCGACGTCGAGCCGGTGCGCGCCGCGCTCGGTCGCGTCGGTTTCGCCGCCAACGGCCAACTGGCCGAAGCCGACCGCTCGCGCCTCGTCGCGCTGCTCGCCAAGGCCGAGGCGGCGACCAGCGGCCGCATCCGCGGCTACCGCCACACCATGCTCGACGATTCCGACATCTCGTCCACCCGCCACGCCCGCGCCTTCGTCGCCGGGGCGCTGGCCGGCCTCGTCGGCCACGGCGAGATCTTCGTCTCCGGCGGCGCCGAGCATCAGGGACCGGACGGCGGCGGGCCGGTCGCCATCATCGCCAGACGCGCGGAGGCAAGCCCATGAGCGCCGCCCTCGACATGCACGCCGAAGCGCCGGCCGCAGCACCGCGCCATCAGCCTCGAAACCGTCGGCATGACCAAGGTCTTCGGATCGCTGACGGCGCTCGAGGACGTGTCGATCAAGGTGCACGCCGGCACGCTGCACGCGCTGCTCGGCGAGAACGGCGCCGGCAAGTCGACGCTGGTCAAGTGCATCATGGGCTTCTACCAGCCGACCCGCGGCCAGGTGATGATCGACGGCCACGAAGTGGCGATCCACAACCCGCGCGATCGCGCATGCGCACGGCATCGGCATGGTCTACCAGCACTTCACGCTGGTGCCCTCGCTGACGGCGGCCGAGAACCTCGTCATCAGCCGCGCCCATCCGCCGGCGGTGATCGACTGGCGCAAGGAGCGGCGCGACCTCGCCGACTTCCTCGACCGCATGCCCTTCAAGGTACCGCTCGACGTGCCGGTGTCCGGGCTCTCGGCGGGCGAGAAGCAGAAGCTCGAAATCCTCAAGCAGCTCTATCTCGACCAGCATTTCCTGATCCTCGACGAGCCGACCTCGGTGCTGACGCCGGGCGAGGCCGACGAGGTGCTCGGCCTGCTGCGCGGCATGACCCAGGCCGGCGATCTGACCATCCTGATGATCACCCACAAGTTCCGCGAGGTCACCGCCTTCGCCGACGAGTTGACCGTGCTCCGCCACGGCAAGCAGATCGGCGGCGGCAAGGTCACCGACCTCAGCGTCGACGAGATGAGCCGCATGATGATCGGCGAGACCAAGATCCGCGAGCGCGCCGAGCGCAAGCCGCTGGCCGCCGATCCGCCGGTGGTGCTGGAACTCGCCGGCCTCTTCGCCGACGACGACCAGGGCCTGCCGGCGGTCGAAGCGGTCAACCTCAAGGTCCATGCCGGCGA
The DNA here is from genome assembly GCA_963822975.1 of uncultured Alphaproteobacteria bacterium. Classification (GTDB taxonomy): domain Bacteria; phylum Pseudomonadota; class Alphaproteobacteria; order Rhizobiales; family Kaistiaceae; genus CAVSRC01. The sequence continues at coordinate 51,821 of CAWGJV010000005.1, read as the reverse complement.
GATCGTCGGCATCGCCGGCGTCTCCGGCAACGGCCAGTCGGAGCTGGTCGAGGTGCTCTCCGGCCAGCGCGAGGAGACCGACGGGCGCATCTTCGTCCACGGCAACGCCTTCGAGCCGACGCGCGACCACATGGACAGGTTCAAGGTGTTCGGCCTGCAGGAGGAGCCGCTGAGCAACGCCGCCGTGCCGCGCATGACGGTGGCGGAGAACATCTCCTTCCGCACGTTCGACAAGCCGCCGATCACCTCGCTCGGCTGGTGGCTTTCGCCGGGGCCGATGCGCGCCCGCGCGCGCGAGCTGATCGCCACCTATCGGGTGAAAACGCCCTCGACCGAGGAGTTCATGGAGAACCTGTCCGGCGGCAACGTGCAGCGCGCCGTGCTGGCGCGCGAGTTCTCCAGCCCGGTCGATGTGCTGATCGTCGCCAATCCGTGCTTCGGCCTCGACTTCGCCTCGGTTGCCGAGATCCGCTCGCAGATCATGGAGCAGCGCAATCGCGGCGCGGCCGTGCTGCTGGTGTCGGAGGATCTCGACGAAATCCTCGAGCTTGCCGACCGCATCGCGGTGATGTCGGGCGGCAAGATCGACTACGTCGTGCCGGCGGCCGACGCCGACCGCACCTCGATCGGCCGCGCCATGGCGGGGCACTGAGGATGGCGAACACGACGGTCACCCCACCCACCGCGCTTCGCGCGGTCCCCCCTCCCCGTTACCGGGGAGGGATGGTGCCCCAAACCAGGGTCTCAGGACCTGGCCGAGAACTCCTATCCCTCCCCCTGCCGGGGGAGGGTGTCCGGCGCAGCCGGACGGGCGGGGGACGGCACATCGGATTCGAGCGCTTCCAGAATGACCTGCATGACGCCCGACAGATTCCGGTCGATATCGCTGTTCCAGAAGCGGAGAACGCGGAAACCGCCGCGTTCCGTCAGCCGACGGTCGCGCTGCGCGTCGTAGGCCGTTTGCCAACCATGCTGGCTTCCGTCGACCTCAACAACCAACCGGTGCTTCAGGCAGACGAAATCGAGAATGTAGTCGAGGCGCGGCGACTGGCGGCGAAAGTGAAAACCGCGATCGCGCAACTGCCTGAGATGCACCCACAGCTTCGTCTCCTGCGGGGTCATGGATTTGCGCAGTCGGCGTGCCTGCTGGTTCGCCATGTGTCGACCCCACCCACCGCGCTTCGCGCGGTCCCCCTCCCCGTTGCCGGGGAGGGATGGTGCCTTACTGCATCGCACCGGGAAACCTCCCATGATCACCGTCGCCGCCGAGCCGTTCGCCTACGACTTTCCGCCCGACAAGGTGGCGCTGATCGTCATCGACATGCAGCGCGATTTCGTCGAGCGCGGGCGGCTTCGGCGAGACGCTCGGCAACGACGTGACGCGGCTGCAGGCGATCGTGCCGACGGTGGAGCGCCTGATCGCGCTCTTCCGGCGCCGGGGCTGGCCGGTGATCCACACGCGCGAGGGCCACAAGCCCGACCTCTCCGACCTGCCGCCGGCCAAGCGCGATCGCGGCAACCCGTCGCTGCGGATCGGCGACGAGGGCCCGATGGGCCGCATCCTGATCCACGGCGAACCCGGCCACGGCATCGTCGATGCGCTGAAGCCGATCGCCGGGGAACTGGTGATCGACAAGCCGGGCAAGGGATCGTTCTACGCCACGCCGCTCGGCGACGAACTGACCGCGCGCGGCATCACCCATCTGGTCATCGCCGGGGTGACCACCGAGGTCTGCGTGCAGACCACGATGCGCGAGGCCAACGACCGCGGCTTTGCCTGCCTGCTGATCGAGGACGCGACGGAGAGCTATTTCGCCGAGTTCAAGGCGGCGACGCTCGACATGATCCGGGCGCAGGGCGGCATCGTCGGCTGGACGGCGCCGCTGGCGGCACTGGAGGCGGCGGCATGAGCGAGCCATTCGACGCGGAGGCCCATGTCCGCCACATGGCGAGGGTGATGGATCTCACCATCGCCGCCGAATGGATGCCGAGCGTCGTCGCCAACATGGCGGCGACGGCTTCGATCGCGGAACTGGTGCTCGCCTTCCCGCTCGAGGATCACATCGAACCGGCGCCGGTCTTCGAGGCATGACCAGCGACATTCTCCTGCGGCCCGCCCACGAGATCGCGGCGGCGGTGACGGCACGGCGCGTCTCGGCGCGCGCGGTGAGCGAGGCGGCGATCGCGCGCATCGAGGCAACCAACCCGCGCCTCGGCGCCTTCACCGACCCGACCTTCGAGCGGGCGCTGGCGGAAGCCGACGCGGTCGATGCGGCGCTCGCCAAGGGCACGCGCCTGCCGCTCGCCGGCGTGCCCTACTCGGTCAAGAACCTGTTCGACATCGCCGGCGTGACGACGCGCGCCGGCTCGAAGATCAACCGCGACAACCCGCCGGCAGGAGCCGACGCCTTCCTCATCCAGCGCATGAAGGCGGCCGGTGCGGTGTTGCTTGGCGGAGTCAACATGGGCGAATACGCCTATGATTTCACAGGCGAAAACGTCCACGACGGGCCTTCGCTCAACCCGCACGATCCGACGCGCATGTCGGGCGGTTCCTCCGGTGGCTCGGGCACGTCGGTGGGGTCCGGCATGGTGGCAGCCTCGCTCGGCTCCGACACCAACGGCTCGATCCGCGTGCCCTCCTCCTTCTGCGGGCTGTTCGGTCTGAAGCCGACGTTCGGCCGCCTGTCGCGCGCCGGCACGTTCCCCTTCTGCGCCAGCCTCGATCATCTCGGGCCGATGGCGCGCTCGGCCCGCGACCTCGCCATCCTGTTCGACGCCTTGCAGGGCGACGACCCGCACGATCCGGCACAGGTGCGCAAGGCCCCGGTCGAAGGCGACGGCGGAAATCGGCAAGGGCGTCGGCGATCTCCGGATCGCGGTCGCGGCCGGCTATTTCCGCGAGCGCGGCGAGCCGGAGGCTTTCGCCGCGGTGGACACGGTCGCCGCGGCGCTCGGCGCGACGCGCGCGGTGACGATACCGGAGGCGGCGCGGGCGCGGGCCGCCGCGTATCTGATCACCACGGCGGAATCCTCGGCGCTGCATCTCGACCGGATGCGCCGCCGCGCCGCCGATTACGACCCGGACGTGCGCGACCGGCTTCTCTCCGGCGCCATGGTGCCGGCAGCCTGGGTCATCCAGGCGCAGCGCTTCCGCGCCTGGTTCCGCGACGCGATGCGCGCGGTCTTCGCCGAGGTCGACATCATCCTGGCGCCGGCGACGCCGTTCCATGCGCTGACGTCGGGCACCAAGACGGTGACCCTCGGCGGCGTCGAGATGCCGGCGCGTCCGAACATCGGCATCTTCACGCAGCCGATCAGCTTCATCGGCCTGCCGGTGGTGGCGGTGCCGGTGTGGCTCGACGGCGCGAGGCTGCCGATCGGCGTGCAGGTGATCGCGCCGGCCTGGCGCGAGGACCTGGCGCTGCGCGTCGCCCATCAACTGGAACTCACCGGCGCGGCGAAGGCGCCGGTCACACTGGAGGCCATTGCATGAATGCCGTCGACGACGCCAAGGCCCGCTGGGCGGGCCGCAACAGCGACAAGGATCAGCTCCGCGACGAGGTCTGGGGGAAGCTCGAGGAGACCGCGGTCAATGTCGGCCCGGTGTGGAGCCGCATCCCCAATTTCGCCGGCGCCGACCTCGCCGCCTGGAACCTGGCGCAGGCGCCGGAGTGGAAGTCGGCGCGGGTGGTGAAGTGCAACCCCGACCCGCCGCAGATCCCGGTGCGGCTGCGCGCACTGCACGACGGCAAGATCGTCTATGCGCCGGTGCCCGAACTGGTGGAGGGCTTCCCCTTCGTGCGGCTCGACCCGGAGAAGCTCAGAGCCAAAGGCGTCGAGTTCGAGACGGCGGCACCGAGCCAGGGCTTCCTCGCCCACGGCGATCCGGTCTCCTTCGAGGACATGGAGATGCTCGACTTCGTCGTGGTCGGCTGCGTGGCGGTGACCCGCGCCGGCGGGCGCACCGGCAAGGGCGGCGGCTTCGCCGACCTCGAACTCGGCATCTTCCGCGAACTCGGCAAGCTCCGTGACGACACGCGGATCGCAACGACCGTGCATTCGAGCCAGGTGGTCGACGACCGGCGGCTGCTGATGATGGGCCACGATTCGGCGCTGAACTATGTCGCCACCGAGAAAGAGCTGATCGATACGCTGACGCCCTATCGCCAGCCGGCCGGCGTCGACTGGGACAGGGTGCAGCCGGACCAGTACGAGAACATCCCGTTCCTCAAGGAACTGCGCGCGCGGCTGGAACGCCAGGGTTAGCCGTGGAGATCGACAACCCGGCGGTGAAAGCCGAGATGGAGGCGGCGTTCGCCGAATACGAGCGCGCGCTGGTCTCCAACGACGTGGCGGCGCTCGACCTCATGTTCCTGAAGGCGCCGACGACGATCCGCTATGGCGGCGGCGAGAACCTCTACGGCTACGACGCCATCGCCGCCTTCCGCGCGGCGCGCTCGCCGGCCGGGCTGGCGCGGAGGCTGGAGAAGACGGTGGTCACCACCTACGGCCGCGACTTCGCCGTCGCCGCGACGCTCTTCCGCCGCGACAGCGCGCCGGGCAAGGTCGGGCGCCAGATGCAGACCTGGGTGCGCACGGCAGACGGCTGGCGGGTCGCCGCCGCCCATGTGTCGATCATCGACGACCCGGGCTAGTCCGGCGAAGCGGTGTAGGCGCGCCAGCTGCCGAAGCGCGTGATGTCCTCGGCGCCGTCGGTGGCGGCGGCCTCGCAGAGAAAGCCTTTCGCCGTGGTGCCGTCGGCGAGGCTGAGCGTACCGATGCCGAGCGGCGCGGGAATCTGCGAGACGAAATCGCCGAAGGCTTCCGGCGTCAGCGCCCAGACCTCGGTGGCGACCGCGCCCCCTCCCCGCGCGACACGCACCAGACCGGGCCGCTTGGGGGGCGCGCCGGGCAGCGCATAGAAGCGATAGACCGGCTCGGTCGCGACCGCCTTGACGAAGGTGGCGCCGCGCGATGTCAGCTCGCGATTGAGCGCCATGCCGGACAGGTGCGCGCCAACGACGGCGAGGCCGATGGTGCCGGGCGGCGCACCGGCGGCCGGACGCGGGGCCCTCGGCAGCGGCCGCCCGGTGGCGCCGAGGCGAACGCCGGCTTTGGCGTGCAGATCGCCGGCGAGCGCGGCAAGCAGCGCGTCACGCCCGGCCGGAGCGATCAGGGTGACGCCCGCCGGCAGGCCATCGCCGCGAAACGGTCCGGGCACGGCGAGCGCGCAGAGGTCGAGCAGGTTGACGAAATTGGTGTAGGTGCCGAGGCGCGAATTGGCGCCGACCGGATCGGCCTCGACATCGGCGAGCGTGCAGACGTCCGGGATCGACGGGACGACCAGCACGTCGATCGCGTTCCACAGGTCCTTCGCCGTGCCGGCGAGTTCGGCGAGGCGATAGATGCCGGCGAAGGCATCGGCGGCGGAGAGTTTCGTCGCGCCCTCGATGATCTTGCGGGTGACCGGGTGGAGCGCCTCCGGCTTCGCCTCGATGAAATCGCGGATGGCGGCATAGCGCTCGGCCACCCAGGCGCCCTCGTAGAGAAGCGCGGCGGCGGCGAAGAAATCGGTGAGATCGACTTCGGCCGGCGTGGCGGGCAGCAAATCGACGCGCCGCGTCGAAGGCGGCCTCGGCGACGGCGCTGCCGAAGATGCGGCCGGCCTTGTCGGGCACGCCGAAGCGGACGACCGGCGGCCGCGACGGCCGGCCGAGATTGAAGGACCGCGACCACGCATCGCCGGGATCGTGGACGGCGGCGACCTCCATCACCTGCCAGGCGTCGGCGGCGGTGGCGGCGAAGATCGAGACGCAGTCGAGCGAGCGGCAGGCGGGCACCACGCCGCGCGCCGACAGCGCGCCGCGCGACGGCTTCAGCCCGACGATATTGTTGAGGGCGGCGGGGACGCGGCCGGAGCCGGCGGTATCGGTACCCAGCGCAAAGGAGACGAGGCCGAGCGCGACGGCAACACCGGACCCGGAGGAGGAACCGCCGGGCACCAGCCTGGCATCGATGGCGTTACGGGGAACGGGATACGGCGTGCGCACGCCGACGAGGCCGGTGGCGAACTGGTCGAGATTGGTCTTGCCGATGAGGATGGCGCCGGCATCGACGAGCCGCTGGACGACCGGCGCGGACTCGGCCGGCGTGTAGGCGTAGTCCGGACAGGCGGCGGTGGTCGGCATGCCGGCGACGTCGATGTTGTCCTTGACCGCGAAGGGCACGCCCCAGAGCGGCCTGGCGACGGGATCGAATTCCGGCAGGGCGGCGGCCGCAGCCAGCGCGTCGGCTTCTTCGACCAGCGCGATGAAGATGCCGGGATCGTCGACGGCGGCGATGCGCCGATAGACGGCGGCGATCACGTCGACCGGCTTGATGCCGGCTGCATAATCCTTGTGCAGTCCGGCAAGGTCGATGCCGGTCCCGTTCTTGTCGATTTCGGCCATTCCGCCCCGTCTTCCCCGTCTTCAGGTCCGTTCAAGCCCGGAAATGTATGCAATTGCCCGGCCAGACTCCGGCCCCGGCGCTGGGTAGCGCCCGGCGCCGCCGGAGGCAAGGCGAGCGGCTCAGCGCTGCGCCGACAGGAGGTCCGAAAGACCGCCGGCGCGCCGCGGCCGCTGGGTGAGGTCGAGGCCGGAAAGAATGTCGACGAGATGGCTGCGCATCAGGTCGCCGGCGCGCTCGCCAGCGCCGCCGGCAATGGCATCGACCAGCTCGTGATGGGCGTGGCGCTCGCAGATGGCGTCACGCCGCCGCCAGTAGAGGGCAACGACCAGCGAGGAGCGCGACGTCAGCTCGCGCACGAAGGCCTCAAGGATCGGCTGGCCGGCGATCTCGGCGATGGAATTGTGGAAGCGGGCGGAAAGCGCGATCGCCCGGCTCTGCTCGTCGGCGGCAAGCGCGGCATCCTCCTCGGCAAGATGCTGCCGCAGGCGAGCAACGTCGGCGGCCGCGGCGCGGCCGGCGGCGAGCGCGGCGACGCGCGGCTCGATAAGCGAGCGCGCCTCGAACACCTGGCGGGCTTCCTCGACGGTCGGCTCGGCGACATGTGCGCCGCGATTGGGGGCGATGGTGACGACACGCTCGTGCGCCAGCGCCTGCAGGGCCGAGCGCACGATGGTGCGGCTGGCGCCGAAGACCGCGCCGATCTCGTCCTCGGGCAGGCGCGTGCCCGGCGCCAGACGATGATCGAGGATCGCCGCCAGCAGCGCGTCATAGATGCGCGTCGAGCGGGCGCCGTTCAGCGCCGCGTGGCGGTCGGCTGCACCGTCGCTTGCCGGAATGTCGATGTCGGAAACGGCCAAGGCAGGTTCCCCCGGGGGAAGCCCAGTCATAGCACAAAGCGCCCGTATCCAATGCGCTTCTTCATTGTATACAATTTATGCACACTGCCTTGACGCAGTGCACAAAAGACATGCGTTTCTTGGATGCCGGCCCGGCCTACTCCGGCACCCGGCGCATCGCCGATTCGTATTTTTGCTCAACAGGATAACCATGACGGCGGCAGCCGGCCGGGGATTGGCACGGGCCTTGCGGAACGTGTGGCCGACCACGGGGACCGCTCATGAGCCACGCTGCCGACCTCGAACTCGTCGCCGTCACCAAACGCTACGGCGAGACCGTGGCGGTCGATGACATCGGGCTGAAGATCAAGGCGGGAACCTATTGCTGCCTGCTCGGTCCCTCCGGCTGCGGCAAGACCTCGACGCTGAGAATGGTCGCCGGACACGAGACGGTGTCGGTGGGCGACGTGCTGCTCGGCAACGAGAACATCACCGACAAGCCGCCGGCGGCGCGCGGCACGGCGATGATGTTCCAGAACTACGCCCTCTTCCCGCACCTCAACGTCCGCGACAACGTCGCCTTCTCGCTGAAGATGCGCGGCCAGGCGAAGACCGACCGCCACGCCCGCGCCGACGCCATGCTGAAGCTGGTCGAGATGACCACCTATGCCGAGCGCATGCCGGCGCAGCTTTCCGGCGGCCAGCAGCAGCGCGTGGCGCTTGCCCGCGCGCTGGTCACCGATCCGGCAATCCTGCTCCTCGACGAACCGCTGTCGGCGCTCGACCCGTTCCTGCGCATCCGCGTGCGCGCCGAGCTGAAGCGCTTCCAACGCGATCTCGGCATCTCCTTCATCCACGTCACCCACAGCCAGGAAGAGGCGATGGCGCTCGCCGACCTGATCGTGGTGATGAACGCCGGGCGGATCGAACAGCAGGGCGCGCCGCAGGAGGTCTTCAACAGGCCGGCGACCGAGTTCGTGGCGCGCTTCATGGGCGGCCACAACGTCGTGCCGCTCGACGGACGCAAGATCAGCGTGCGCACCGACCGGGTGCGGCTGATGCCGGCGCCGGCCGGCGCCGACGCCCGCCCGGTGACCGTCACCGACGTCGAATACCAGGGCACGGCGGTGCTGGTCGCGCTCGCCGCCGACGGCGGCCTCGAGCTTACCGCCGTGGTGCCGGAACGCACGTTCTTCGCACGCCCCTTCGAGGTGGGCGAAGCCGCGGCGATCGGATGGGACCAAGCGGACATCCACGAACTCGCCACCTCTGCCTGACCCAAGACGGTCGGCCAACAACGGGAGTAGCAGCAGATGACAGACGGACGGAAGAAGAAGGGCGTATCGCGGCGGACGATGCTGAAAGGCTCGGCCGCGGTCGCGGGCCTGGCGGCCGGGCCGGAGCCATCACCGGCTTTCCGATGGTCTGGGCGAAGACCGACATCACGCTCCGCCAGTTCGGCACCGGCGTGTCGAACCTCAACGCCATCGCCGACAAGTGCAAGGAAGACCTCGGCATCACGCTGGAAATGACGGCGATGGATTCCGACGCCGCCGCCCAGCGCGCGGTGACCCAGCCGGACAGCTACGACATCGCCGACATCGAATACTGGATCTGCAAGAAGGTCTTCCCGGCCGGCGTCATGCAGCCGATGGACACCAACAAGCTGACCTATTTCGACAAGCTGGTGCCGCTGTTCATCACCGGCAAGCTGACGCCCGAACTCGGTCATCGCCCAGGGCACGGCGCCGCATACGGTCGGCTTCGTCGAGGCGGCCGACTCGACCACCTTCGCCAAGTCGCCGACCAACTGGTTCACCATGGTGCCGACGATCTACAACGCCGACACGCTGGGCATCCGCCCCGACCTCGTCGGCCGCGAGATCAAGAACTGGAAGGACATTCTCGACCCGGCCTTCAAGGGCAAGACCTCGATCCTCAATATCCCGTCGATCGGCATCATGGATGCCGCGATGATCATGGAGTCGGCCGGCGCGATCAAATACGCCGACAAGGGCAACATGACCAAGGACGAGATCGACAAGACGATCGCGTTCATGATCGACACCAAGAAGAAGGGCCAGTTCCGCGCCTTCTGGAAGACCTTCGACGAGTCGGTCAACCTGATGGCCTCCGGCGAAGTGGTCATCCAGTCGATGTGGTCGCCGGCGGTGGCGGCGGTGCGCGCCAAGGGCATCCCGTGCAAATACCAGCCGCTCGAGGAAGGCTACCGCGCCTGGGGCGGCGGCCTCGGCCTCGCCAAGCATCTCAGCGGCGCCAAGCTCGACGCCGCCTACGAGTACATCAACTGGTACACGTCCGGCTGGGTCGGCGCCTACCTCAACCGTCAGGGCTACTACTCGGCCTGCCTCGAAACCGCCAAGAAATACATGAGCGACGACGAGTGGGGCTTCTGGATGGAAGGCAAGCCCGCACAAGGCGACATCAAGGCGCCCGACGGCACGGTGATGGAGAAGGCCGGCGCGGTGCGCGACGGCGGCTCCTTCGAGGAGCGCATGGGCCACATCGCCTGCTGGAACTCGGTCATGGACGAGGACCGCTACATGGTCTCCAAGTGGAACGAGTTCATCGCGGCGTGAGCGACGCGGCCGCCCAACAAACACTGGTTCCGGGGTCGCGCGAAAGCGCGGCCCCGGCGCATGGCGTGACGGTCGGCGCCGTCGGCGACGGCCGCGGGCGGCGCCGGCGGTTTCCCGTCGCGGCCCCCTACCTGCAGGCGACGCCGCTCGCCGCCATCCTTCTCTTCTTCCTGCTCATCCCGATCGCCACCATCGTGGTGGTGAGCTTCTGGGACTACGATTTCGCCCGCATCATCCCGAGCTTCGTGCTGACCAACTACATCGAGTCGCTGAGCTCGCCGGTGACCTGGCGCATCTACGTCAACACGCTGAAATACGCCGTCATCGTCTGGGCGATCACCGCCGTCATCGGCTTCACGGTCGCCTATTTCCTCGCCTTCCACGTGCGCACCGCCGGCATGCAGATCGTGCTCTTCCTGGTGTGCACGGTGCCGTTCCTGACCTCGAACATCATCCGCATGATCTCGTGGATTCCGTTCCTCGGCCGCAACGGCCTGCTCAATTCGACCCTGATCAGGTTCGGCATCGTCGACCAGCCGCTCGAGTTCCTGCTGTTCTCCGATTTCGCCGTCATCCTCGCCATGGTGCACCTCTACGTGCTGTTCATGGTGACGCCGATCTTCAACACGCTGATGCGCGTCGACCGTGCGCTGGTCGAGGCGGCGCGCGATGCCGGCGCCAGCGGCTGGCAGACGCTGGTGAACGTCATCCTGCCGCTGGCCAAGCCGGGCATCGCCATCGGCTCGATCTTCGTGGTGACGCTGGTCATGGGCGAGTTCGCCACGGTGCGCTTCATGTCGGGCGGACAGAGCGCCTCGGTCGCGCTGATGATGGCCAACCAGATCTCGCTGCTGCAATACCCGGCGGCCGCCGCCAACGCGGTGATCCTGCTGATCACGGTGCTGTTCATCGTGGCGGCGATCCTGCGGGTGGTCGACATCCGCAAGGAGCTGTAGGGCGATGACACGGCAGACAAGCGTCCGGCAAAGCGCCCCACCCACCATGCTGCGCATGGTCCCCCCTCCCCGGAACGGGGAGGGATGGAGCCTGCGGCAGCGAGTAGTTCTTTCGGCAGCATCGTCGCGTGAGGAGCACGCCCATGCGATCGCATGAACGCCGCGGACCCGCCTTCTGGCTGCTGGCGATCTTCTTCGGCCTGTTCGTGCTGTTCCTCTACGGGCCGATCTCGACGGTGGTGATCCTGTCGTTCCAGGGCCCGAGCGGCGGCCTCACCTTCCCGATGAACGGCGTCTCGCTGCACTGGTTCGCCAACCTGTTCCAGAAACAGGCGGTCGGCGATTTCGGCGGCTCGTTCCGCCGCTCGCTGACGCTCGGCGTCATGGTGATGGCGGTGACCGTGGCGGTGTCGCTGATGGCGGGCATGGCCTTCCGCCGGCGCTTCCGCGGCTCGACCGTGCTCTTCTATCTCGCCGTCGCCAGCCTGATCGTGCCGTCGATCCTGATCAGCCTCGGCATCGGCCTGGGCTTCCAGATCGCCCATATCAGGCCGGCCTGGTACTCCTCGGCCTTCGGCGCCCACCTGACCTGGACGCTGCCCTTCGGCCTGCTGATCATGTTCGCGGTGTTCAACCGCTTCGACAAATCCTACGAGGAGGCGGCGCGCGACCTCGGCGCCGGGCCGTGGCAGACCTTCCGCTTCGTGGTGCTGCCGATCATCCTGCCGAGCCTGGTCGGCGTCGGCCTGTTCGGCTTCACCCTCTCCTACGACGAATTCGCGCGCACGCTGATGGCGGCCGGCACGTTCAACACGCTGCCGCTCGAAATCTACGCCATGACCACCAACGTCACCACGCCGGTGCTCTACGCGCTGGGCACGCTGACGACGGCGTTTTCCTTCGGCATCATCCTGGTGGCGCTGGCCACCATCACCATCCTGCGCCGGCGGCGGGCGCGGCGGCTCGTCGCCTGAGGCACGATGCGCGTTCGCCTCGTCAACCCGAACACCAGCACCGCGATGACCGACAAGATCGCCGCGGCGGCGCGCGCGATCGCGGCGCCCGGCACGACGATCGAGAGCGCCACCTCGGCGAGCGGGCCGGCATCGATCGAGGGATTCTTCGACGGCGCGCTCAGCCTGCCGGGGCTGCTCGCCGAGATCGCGGCGGGCGAACGGGCCGGCGTCGACGCGCACGTCATCGCCTGTTTCGACGACACCGGGCTCGACGCGGCGCGCTCGCTTGCCGCCGCGCCGGTGATCGGCATCGGCGAGGCGGCCTATCACCTGGCGACGCTGGTCGCCGGCCGCTTCAGCGTGGTGACGACGCTGGCGCGCTCGATCCCCGTGCTGGAGCACAACCTCCTGCGCTACGGCCTTGCCTTCCGCTGCGCCTCGGTGCGCGCCGCGGGCGTGCCGGTGCTGGCGCTGGAGAAGCCCAACAGCCCGGCGCGCGGGCGCATTTCCGCCGAGATCGCGGCGGCGATCAGCGACGACCGCGCCGATGCGATCGTGCTCGGCTGCGCCGGCATGGCCGACCTGGCGGCATCGCTCGCCGAGGAGCACGGCGTGCCGGTCATCGAGGGGGTCGCCGCGGCGGTGAAGCTTGCCGAATCGCTGGTCGCCCTCGACCTGCGCACATCCAAGGCCGGCGGCTGGGCAACACCAGCGCCGAAAGCCTATTCCGGCGACATCGCCGCCTTCAGCGGCGAGCGGCCGCAGGCGTGACCGCGCCAGCGGCGCGCCACAATTCCCGGCCGCATCGCCCGCCACGCCATACAGACCGGCGCCTGCTGAAACACCTCGCGGCCGATCGCCGCCGCGGCCCTGCCCGGCGCCGACAGCAGACTCGCGTTGCCAGTCACGCGGAGTCAGACTAGGGGGGTTGCCGGGCGGTTCGCCGCCCGGTTTCGCACTGGAGGCAGTCCCTTGTCAGCCGCACCCATAGAGATTGCGTTCGGTCGCGGCGCGATTCACCTCGATCTGCCGGCCGGCGCGGCGGCGACGGTGATCCGCAAGGCGGCGCTGCCGAAGCTGCCGGACGGCCACGCCGCGGTTCGCGATGCGCTGGCCCACCCGGTCGACGCCGCGCCGCTCGCCGAGCTGGCGAGGGGCCGGGCCAGCGCCTGCATCCTGATCTGCGACATCACCCGGCCGGTGCCGAACCACCTGTTCCTGCGGCCGATGATCGAGACGATGGTCGGGCGCCGGCATTCCGCTTGGCGCGGATCACGGTCCTGGTCGCGACCGGCCTGCACCGCCCGAACGAGGGCGCCGAGCTCGCAGAGCTGGTCGGCGATCCGTGGGTGCTGGAGAACGTGCGGGTCGAAAACCACTTCGCGCGCAACGACGACGATCATGTCGACCTCGGGCGCACCGCGACGCGCGGCACGCCGGTCACGATCGACCGGCGCTTCGTGGAGGCCGACCTGAAGATCGCGACCGGGCTGGTCGAGCCGCATTTCATGGCGGGCTGGTCGGGCGGGCGGAAGGTCGTGGCGCCGGGCGTCGCCGGGCACGAGACAATCCGCACCTTTCACTCGGCGCGCTTCATGGAGGACCCGCTCGCCGTCCAGTGCAATCTCGTCGGCAATCCGCTGCACGAGGAGCAGCTCGAGATCGTGCGCATGCTGGGCCCGATCTACGCGCTCAACACGGTCATCGACGAGGAGCGGGACCTGGTCTTCGTGAACTTCGGCGAGATCATCGCCAGCCACCTCGCCGCCGTCGCCTTCGTCGAGGGGGCGACGCAGGTGGCGGTCGGCCGCCGCTTCAGGACGCTGGTGACCTCGTCGGCCGGCTATCCGCTCGACAAGACCTACTACCAGACGATCAAGGGCATGGTGACGCCGCTCGATATCCTCGAGCCGGGCGGCACGCTGATCATCGCCTCGGAATGCTCGGAGGGGTTCGGCTCGCGCGAGTTCCGCGTCGCGCGCAGGCGCGGCTGGTCGAGCTTGGCAGCGAACGCTTCCTGGCGACGCTTACCGCCAAGACGCTCGCCGACGTCGACGAGTGGCAGACCGAGATGCAGCTGAAGCCGATGCGCGTCGGCCGTATCCAGCTCTACACCACCGGCCTCGACGCCGAAGAGCGGCGGGTGACCGGCGTCGAGCTGGTCCACTCGCTCGACCAGGCGATCGCCGACAGCGTCGCGCGCCATGGCGATCCGGCCGTCGCGGTCATTCCCGAGGGCCCCTACGTCGTTCCGGTCTATCGCCGGCCGCGCGGCATGACGCTCATCCATCTCGATGCCGGTCGGCGGTGTCGCCGGCGACATGTTCGTGGCGGCGCTGCTCGATGCGTTCCCGGAACTGAAGGATCGCGTTGCTCGCCGACGCGGCGGCGGTGCTTCCTGCCGCGGGCCGACCCGCCGATGCTGGAAGAGGGCGACAGCGGCGGTATCCGCGCCCTGCGCTTCGGTCTGTCGCCGGAGCGGGCGGAGCACGGCGGGCCGGCGAGCCACGGCAGCTACCGGGCGCTGGTCGGCGCGGATCGCGGCGGCGCCACTGTCGCCGGGCACCGCGCGCGCAGGCGATCGCGCTGCTCACCATCCTGGCGGAGGCGGAGGCGCGCATTCACGGCGTCGCCAGTCGACGACGTCCACTTCCACGAGATCGCCGGCTGGGATTCGCTGGTCGACATGGTGGCGGCGGGCAGCATCGCCGCCGCCCTCGACGGCGCGCGCTGGACGGTCTCGCCGCTGCCGCGCGGCGGCGGCACTGGTGCAGACCGCGCACGGCCTGCTGCCGGTGCCGGCGCCGGCGACCGCCCTGATCCTTGAAGGCTTCGCCTGGCGGGACGACGGAGTCGCCGGCGAGCGCGTCACGCCGACCGGCGCCGCCATCCTCAAGCATCTGGTGTCGGACAGCCTGCCCGGCGGCGGAGGCGCGGCTGATCGCGCTCGGGGACCGGCGCGGGCACCCGCACGCTGCCGGGCATCCCGAACGTGCTGCGGGCGCTGGTGTTCGAGGAGCGCGGCGGCGCCCGCCGGACGATCGCGTGACGGTGATCGGCCTTCGAAGTCGACGACATGACCGGCGAGGAGATCGGCGTCGCGGCCGAGCGCCTGCGGGCGACCGAGGGCGTGCTCGACCTCTCGATCGGGCAGCGCTGGGGCAAGAAGGGCCGGCCGCTGCAATCCTTCCAGCTCATCGTGCGGCCGGAGACTGGCCGAGGCCGTGATCCGCCGTTGCTTCGCGGAGACCTCGACCATCGGGTCTGCGGGTGCGCGAGGAGCGCCGCGTCGTGCTGTCGCGCGAGGAACCAGCGTGGTCGACGATATCGGCATCAAGTCGGTGTCGCGGCCGGGCGTCGGCACGACCCGCAAGGCCGAGAGCGACGACCTCAAGGGCGACAGCCTTGCGGCACGGCGGGCCGAGAAGGCCGGGGCGGAGGGCGACAGCCGTGAGCGCAGTTTCCGCAGCGAGGCCGTCTCGGCGCGGTCCTCGACCGGCTCGGCGCGCTCGCCATCGCGGTCAGCGGCGGCGTCGACAGCATGACGCTCGCGACCTTCGCGCATCGCCGGGCGCCGGCAGCGATCAGCGTCGTCCACGCGGTCTCGCCGGCGGTGCCGGCCGAGGCGACCGCGCCGGGTGCGAGCGCTCGCCGCGGCGGAAGGCTGGCGGCTGACGGTCACCGGCGCCGGCGAGTTCGAGGATGCGCCGCTACCGCGCCAACCCGGTCGATCGCTGCTATTTCTGCAAGACCAATCTCTACGACCGCATTCGCGCGCTGACCGCGGGCCGGATCGCCTCCGGCGACCAACCTCGACGACCTCGGCGACTATCGCCCCGGCCTTTCGGCGGCGGCCGAGCGCGACGTGGTGCATCCCTTCGTCGAGGCGGGCATGGCCAAGGCGGCGGTGCGCGGGCTGGCGCGCGACCTCGGGCTCGGCGACATCGCCGAATTGCCGGCGCAGCCCTGCCTGGCAAGCCGGGTCGAGACGGGCATCGCCATCGACGCGGACGACCTCGCCCTGGTCGAACTGGTCGAGGCACGGAACTCGCGGCGCTCGCCCCGAGGGGGGCGACGCTCCGCTGCCGGATCACGCGGGCCGGCGTGGTGGTCGAGGTCGGCGCCGGAGGCCGCGGCGCTGGCGGCATCGCTGGCCGAGAGCGCCGGCGAGCTCTGTGCGGCGCGCGGCCGGCCCTTCGCCGGCGTCCGTCCCTATCGCCGCGGCGCATGTTCGTGCGGGCCTGAGCCATGGACGTGCGCATGGACTGGGAGCGCGAGGCGCGCACCGGCGTCGCCGAGGCGGTGCTGTGCGCCAGGCAAGAGCGACGCCCAGATCCGGCAGATCGTCGCGCTGGCGCGGGCGGAGAGCGCGTCGGCTCCTGCTGACGCGGCTGGATGCCGACTCGCTGGAACGCGCTCGATGCGCAGCTCCGGGACGCGCTCGACTATGACGCCAGTGTCGCGCACGGCGGTGCTCGGCGGACTGCTGCCGCTGGCCGCGAGCGGCGATCGGCATCGTCGCGGCCGGCACGTCGGACATGCCTGTCGCCCTCGAGGCCAGCCGGACCCTTGCCTTCGCCGGCCACGCACGCGACCGTTGTTGCCGATGTCGGCGTTGCGGGTCTCTGGCGGCTGCATCGACCGGCGGGAGACGCTCGCGCGCTTCCGCGATCGTCATCGCCGTCGCCGGCATGGAGGGCGCGCTGTTCAGCGTTGTGGCCGGGCTGGTGCGGGCGCCGGTCATCGCGGTGCCGACCTCGGCCGCGGGCTACGGCGTCGCGGCCGGCGGGTACGCGGCGCTGAACGCGGCGCTGGCGAGCTGCGCGCCGGGGGTGGTGGTGGTCAATATCGACAACGGTTTCGGCGCGGCGGCGGCGGCGCTGAAGATGCTCGGACGGGAACCGGACCAACCGCCGCCGGGCTGACGATCCCTGCCGCGTTGCAGCGTCAGGCGCGCGACCACAGCCCGTTGTTGATGTTGAACGTCACCAGACCTTCGTCACGCATCTTCATGAGGAGCGTCTGGATTTCGTCCATTGAGCCGCCCGGATTGACCACTGTCAGCAGGGCGTGGACCTTGCGCGGCTTGTCGAGCGCCGCCAGAAGCTTCTCTCTGGTCATTCCGTGTGACTCCAGTTGTCGGCAGTTTCAGCCGGGCATTGCCGAACCGCTGCCGAAGGGCGTCGCGATCATCATGCGCCGGCTCGCAACGCCGCCTGATCGGCCGCGTCACCCAGGATCCGGCACAGGTCTAGCGGAACCGGCACCGCTGCACAATTTCGCCCGGCCGGCAGCCGTTCACAAGGATCGGTCCCGCACCAGCACGTTGCGGTAGGCGTAGCGCCCCATCGGGTAGCGGCTGAGGGCGACCTCGAAGATGCGTCCGTCGTCGGTGGCGTACCACCGCTGGATCAGCATCGCGGGCGTCTTGCGCGCCACGCCCAGGAGCTCGGCCGCCTCGCGATCGAGAAGCTCGACCGAAAACTGTTGCTCGATCCGCGCGATGCGCACGCCATAGATCGCCTCGATGGTCTCGGCGACCGACACGCCGAGATTTTCAAGATGGCTGCGGATGCGGCCATAGGTGGGATCGACATAGACCTCGACATGCGCGATGGGCGGACCGTCCGCGGTGTTGCCCGGCCGCAACCCGACGATGCGCAGATAGGACTGGCCGGGACGACCGCGCAGCAGCGGCGCCAACGCATCGTCGACGATGACATCCTCGACGCGCAGGACGCGCAGTGGCGTCCCCTTTGCGAAGCGCGTCAGTTCCTCGATCGACGCGTAGGATTCGGTGTAGCCGGGGCGCGCGCTGGCGCGCACGACGATGGTTCCGACGCCCTGCCGGCTTTCGATCAGCCCGCGGTCACGAAGCTCGCCCAGCGCCTCGCGCACGGTATGGCGGCTGACGCCATGACGCCGGGAGAGTTCCTTCTCGGTCGGGAGGCGTCCGCCCACCGGATGGGTGCCATCCTCGATCGCATCGCCGATGGACTGGGCGAGCCTGCGAAACAGCGGTGCCGCGCCCTGCGCCATCAGTCCCCGTCCACGTTCCGCATCGTCACCCGATCACACGACAATTCCGCGCGCGCGAAGGTCGCCGATCGCACCGGCATCATAGCCGGCCTCGGCGAGCAGTTCATCGGTGTCGCGGCCGAGCCGGGGCGCGGCGCGCAGCTCGGCAGGCTCACCCGTCCTGAACGGCGTTCCGACGACGGAAACCCGCGCGCCGGTATCGGCGACGACGTCGACCATCATGCCGCTTTCGGCGGTGAATGCCGAACCCAGCGCATCCTTGACCCCCGCCACCGGGGCGGCCGGAACCTTGCCCATGAGCAGCCGCAGCCATTCGTCGGTCGGCTTTTCCATGAAGCCCGCATCGAGCAAATCCGACAGTTCGGCGCGATGCTCCAGCCGGTCGGCGAACGTGCGGAAGCGGGGATCTTCGGCCAGCTCGGCGCGGCCGAGCGCGGTGCACAGTGCAGGAAAAAACTTCTCCTTGTTGGCCATGATGTAGATCCAGCCGTCGGCCGTGCGGAAGAGCTGGCAGGGCACCAGCGTCGGATGCCCCGAACGCGGCGCGCGGCCGGGCTCGTAGCCGGCATTCGCGGCGAAGGCGGCGAGATAGTTGAGATTGGCGAGGCCGACATCGTAGAGGCTGACGTCGATGTCGCGGCCCTTGCCCGTGGCGCGGGCGTCGAGCACGCCGGAAACCACCGAAAGCGCCATGCAGTAGCCGGTCATGAAATCGACGATCGAAAGGCCGAAGCGCGAGGGCGGCGAGTCGGGATCGCCGTTGATCGAGAAATAGCCGGTCTCGGCCTGGATCATGTAGTCATAGCCCGGCCAGGCCGCCCGGCTCCCCGTGCGCCCGTAGGCGCTGAGGAAGCAGCAGACGATCTGCGGGCGAATGTCGGCGAGACTCTCATAGGTGATGCCAAGCCGCGCCGGCACGTCGCCGCGGAGGTTGCAGGCGACGGCATCGGCGCCCCGGGCCAAAGCCCGGAATGCCGCCCGCCCTTCCGGCTTGGACAGGTCGAGCCCCACGCTTCGCTTGTTCCGGTTGATCGACTGGAAGAAGAGGCTGTCCGCCGTCTCGCCGAGCGCCGGGTCGAAGAACGGCCCGAGCGAGCGCGTGACGTCGCCGCCTTCGCGCGGGTTCTCGATCTTCACGACCTCGGCGCCGAGGTCGGCCAGCGCCTGCGTCCCGAACGGGCCGGCTCCGTATTGCTCGACGGCGAGAACGCGGACCCCTGAAAGCAATGCCATGCGGTGTCTCGATCCTTGGGGAAAAGGCGCTTGATTTTGTCCGGATGTCCGGACAACATCAAGACCGTATCCGACGACAAGGCGAAAGGTCTGCGTCGGGAATAACGCTGCCGGGCACTCCGCCACGCGCAGCCATTGGGAGGAAAGATGACCGGAACCCCGAAAGCCCGCACGCGGCTGGCAATGGCCGTGGGCATTGCCGCCATGTCACTGACCCTCATCTCCGGGTCCGCGCTCGCCGAGACGAAATTCAAGATCTCGGTCGACACGGGGCCGAACCACGTCCGCAACATCACCCTGCGGACCTTTCTGGAGCGCCTCGACAAGGCCACCAACGGCGAACTGGTGGGCGAGTTATTCGAATCCGGCCAGCTCTACCCCGCCCGCGACGAGCCGAAGGCCGTTGCCCGCGGCGATATCGACATGTCGGTGACCTCGAACTCCTCGGTCGCCGCCTTCTCGGCAGACATGAACCTTCTCGACATGCCTCTGTTCTCCGGCCGCTCGCCGGAGCAGGTCAACAAGATCGTCGACGGTGCGCTCGGCAGACATCTCGCCGACGGCATCAGCGCCAAGCTCGGTGTGGTCGTTCCGGGTCGCTGGTTCCTGCTCGGCTTCACCGACACCTTCGGAGCCGCCAAGGAAATCAAGAGCTTCGCCGACTTCCAGGGCGCCCGAATCCGCGTTCCCGGCGGCGCCGCCTTCATCGCCCGCTACAAGGCACTCGGCGCCGAAGGCGTGTCGATCCCCTTCCCCGACGTGCCGCTTGCCCTCTCCCAGAAGACGGTCGACGCGCTTCTGACGACCGCCGAGACGGCCCGTTCGGCCAAACTGTTCGAATCGGGCGTGCGCTCGATGTTCGTCGACCAAGTGTCGGTCCTCTACTACGTCCCGCTGGTCAACAAGGCCTTCTGGGACAAGCTGACCGATGCCCAGCGCAACGCGTTCACCGAGAGCTGGGAAAGCGTCATCGATGACGAGCGCACCGAGGCGCTGCGTCGTCAGGCAAGCGCGGCCGACGAGAACATGAAGAACGGGATCACCATCTACCGGCCGGATGCGACGGAGGTGAAGGAAGTGAACGCCCGCCTGCTCGCCCTCGTGCCGGAGATCGCGACGGCGCTCAAGGTCGATCCCTCTACTGTCGATCTCGCCCGCGCCGAGCTTGAGAAACTGAACTGATCGCCACCGGAGTATTGTGACCGGCGTGGTCCAGCGACAACACCGCTCCGGGAGCCGGGGCAAGCTTCCTTGACCCGGCTCCTCGCCTGGATCGACACCCTCGAGCGGTGGGCGATCGCCATGCTTGCCGCCGTGGCGCTCGGCCTCGCCTGCGTCGCCATGACGGCACGCTACCTGTTGCCTGGCGTTACGCTCGACTGGACGTTCGAACTGACGATCTTCGCGACGATCTGGGCGACGTTTCTCGCCGCCGCCCGCACCGCCGCGCAGGGCGGGCATGTCCGCGTCGATACCCTGCTGAGTGCGCTCCCTGCCTCCGCGCGACTCGCCCTGATTGCGTTGGCCGGATTGGCCGGCGTCGCCCTTGCCCTGTTCCTGCTGGTTTCCGGCTGGATCGTGGTCGAGGAGGCGGCGCGCTGGGACGAACGGACAACCTCCACGCTGCAGCTGCCGCTCTGGATCTACTACCTTTCTCTGCCCGTCGGCGCCGGCCTGCTCGCCTTCCACATCGCCGTCCATACATGGCGCGTTCTGCGCGGCGTCGAGGTGGACAGCCTTTCACGTCCCGAGGAATAGGCCGGGCGATGGGATTCGAAGCCATCCTCCTGGCCATCGGGCTCCTGGCGCTTCTCGCTCTCGGAATACCGATCTTCGTCGTCCTCACCGGGCTCGCCGTCCTGCTCCTCCTCAGCGACGGCAGTTCGATTGGCGGAATTGGCCAGGACATTCTCGACCACATGAACTCCGCCACGCTGATGGCGGTGCCCTTCTTCGTCATCGCCGCCGGTTTCATCCAGGGCGGTGGCATCGCCCGCGCGTTGATAGACATGGCCGCAACCTGGATTGGGCGCTTGCCGGGTGGCATCCCGCTGGCGGCGCTGCTGGCGACGGCGCTCTTCTCGGCGATCAGCGGATCGTCGGTCGCGACCGTGCTGGCGATGGGCACGATGGTCGTGCCCGAGATGCTGGAACGCGGCTATCGGCGTCCGTTTGCGCTGGGCGTCACGGCCGCGGCCGGGACGCTCGGAATCCTGATCCCGCCTTCGATGCCAATGGTGGTTTACGGACTGGTTTCCGAGACCTCTATCCCGCGCCTGTTCCTTGCCGGCGTCGTGCCCGGCCTTCTCCAGGTCGCGCTCTTCGCCATCGTCATCATGGCGATGGCATCGCATCAGGGTGGCAAATCGGCCCCCTTCGTCGGGTGGCGAAATGTCACCCGGGCCAACGTGCATGCGCTGCCGGCGCTGGCGGTGCCCTTGATCGTGCTTGGCGGAATCTATGGTGGCTTCGTCACGGTGACGGAGGCCGCCGCCCTCTCGGCCGCGGTCGCCCTGGTTATCAGCGTCTTCGTCTACCGCTCCCTCAGGCCAAGCGAGGTCCCCAACGTCCTCGTTCAGGGCATTTCCCGCACTGCGGCCATTCTTGTCATCATCGCCGGCGCCGATCTCCTTTCCAAATGGCTGACGCGAGACGGGCTCGCCGTCTATCTCGCCGAACTCGTCACCGGGGCGGGGCTCGGTCCGACGCAGTTCCTGTTCATGATGGCAGCGATCCTGCTGGTGCTCGGGACGGTCCTCGAAGGATATTCGATCATTCTCATCACCCTGCCGCTGACGCTGCCCATTCTCCATGCGCTCGGCATTGACCGCGTGCAGTACGCCATCCTGATGACCATCGGCATCGAGATCGCGATGCTGACGCCGCCGGTCGGACTTCAATCTGTTCGTCATGGCCGAGGTTGCTCGCGCCCCTGTGTCGGAGGTCCAGCGCGGCATGCTGCCGTTCCTGGCGGCCATGATCGCGCTCTGGACCATGGTGATCCTGGTGCCCGAAATCTCAACGTGGCTGCCTAACCTCGTCCTCGGTGTCGCGCGATGACCGCCCTTGTGCTGTCCGACCTGTCCTGCGTCCTGTTCGTCCCCGGACATCGCCCCGACCGCTTCGACAAGGCACGCGCCGCATCCCCGGATGGGATCGTCATCGACCTCGAGGACGCGGTGCCGCTGGCGGAGAAGGACGCCGCACGCGCGGTCGCGGCTGACTATGCAGCCGGGGCAGGTCACGGTCCGATCGTCTTGGTACGGCTCAACCCACTCGGCACGCGCGCGGCCCTCGACGATCTTGCCGCGGTTGCCGACGGACGGCTCGCCCCCGCCGGCATCCTTCTCGCGAAGGTCGAGACGCCGCGCGACATCGAGATCGTCCGCGACTATTCCGGTGCCCTGCCGCTGCTCGCCGCGGTCGAAACCGCGCGCGGGCTGGACGCCGCGCCGGAAATTGCGGCCGCGCTCCGGCCCGGCGAGGCGCTTGGCTTCGGCGGTGCCGACTTTGCCGCCGACACGGGTGCGGCCTTCGCCTGGGAACCGCTCTACGCCGCACGCACGGCGCTCGTCGCGGCGGCGCGGCGGCGCGTCGGCGTCTTCGACGTGCCGCGCCTCGACATCAACGACACGACCGCCCTGGTCGATGAGACGCGGCGCGTGCGCGCCCTCGGCTTCACCGGCAAGATCGCCATTCACCCGGCGCAGGTGGCCACCATCCGCGCCGCCTTCCAGCCGACCGCCGACGAGATCGACCGCGCCCGCCGCATCGTCGTGGCGCTCGATGCCGCTGGCGGCGGCGCCGCCGCCATCGACGGACGCATGATCGACGCCCCGGTGGCGATCGATGCGCGGCGCACCCTTTCCCGCGCCAACGTGACCGGCCAGGCGCCCGACCAGAGGAGCGAGTGAAGTGTTCGACGCCTTCCTTCCCGTAGCCGAGGGGCGTGTCCGCGAGGTTGTCGGCCTGCCCTTCGAGGAATTTGCCGAGGGCCAGATATTCCATCACCGGCCGGGGATCACGGTGACCCAGCAGGACAACATCAACGAGGCGCTGGCCACCTACAATCAGGCGGCGGTGCACTACGACGAGCACTATGCCAAAGCGACCGAATTCGGCCGCCCGCTGGTGGTGAGCACGCTGACGCTGCAGCGCGCGGTCGGCAATGGCTGGAAGACCTTCGGGCGGCGCAAGCAGATCGTGCGTTTCGCGTCGATCCGCCTGACCGCCCCCGTATTCGGTGGCGACACGCTCTATGTCCGGACCAGGATCATCGGCACCGGCGCGGACCCGGGCGATGCCGAATGCGGCATTCTGAATTGCGAGGCGAGCGTGACGCGGCCCGACGGAAGCGTCGTCGCTGTCGTCACCTACGACCAGTCGATCTATCGCGCCGGCCGCGGCCCGTTCGCGGCCCTCGGATACTGAAGGAAACGCGCGGCATGACTCATTATCCGTCACACATCGCGATCGGCGACAGCGAATATGTCGAGACGCTCGGGCTCGAATACGACGTCATCGAACCCGGCCTGGTCATCGAGCACCGCCCGGATTCGCCTTCTCCTGGGAGGAAGCCCGCTACCGCGCGGCGCTCGCCGGCGATCATTCCCCGGTGGTGAGCGACCCTGCCTTCGCGCTCCATGCCGGCGGCGGCCGCCGGGCAATTCAGCAGGCCTGGATGGTCGGTGCCTTCGCGGCGGCGACAACCCGCGCCTTCGGCCGCGTCGTCGCCAATCTCGCCTGGGAGAACGTCGAGTTTCCCAATCCGCTCCGTGACGGCGACATGGTGTTCGCCGAGTTCGAAGATCCTCGGCAAGCGGGATTCGAAGTCGCGGCCCGATCAGGGCATCCTGCACGTCACCACACGGGGCGTGACCCGCGATGGCGTCGAGGTGTGCCGCTACGAGCGCAAGCTGCTTGCCTATCGCTCGGCGCAGGCGCCGCACAAGGCGGCGGGCTACGCCTGATCGCCCAGCGTGGCACGCGGCCGGCCGGGAAACGGCGCTAGGTGTCGAAGACGAGCCGCATGCCCAGGTGGCCCGTCGAACTGTCAGGCGTGACGCTGGATCGCGCGGCAATACGGTATCGGTAGCAATAGGACTTGTGACAAAGATACGAGCCGCCCTTCAGCAGCCGTGAGCCCAACTGGCGGGCTCTTTCATCGGCGAGGCGCGCCTCCTTCCTTGCCGAGCGCACACGAAAGGGATCGGCCGTCCACTCCCAGACGTTGCCGCACATGTTGTAGAGGCCCATCGGATTGGGCGCGAACGAGTCAACCGGCGCCGTGCCGGCAAATCCATCGCGCGCCGTGTTGTGGTCGGGGAAGCGGCCCTGCCAGATGTTGCAGGGCTGGAAGTCCTGGTCGTCGGGCTCGGCGTCACCCCAGGCATAGCGCGCGTTGGCATCGCCACCCTTGGCGGCGTGTTCCCATTCCGCCTCCGTCGGCAGGCGCCCGCCCGCCCAGGCCGCGAATGCGTTGGCGTCGCCCCAGGTGACGTGAACCACCGGATGGTCCGACCTCGCCTCGACCGACGATCCCGGTCCTTCCGGTTGAGCCCAGTACGCGCCCTCGACCTTGCACCACCACTCCGCGCCCACAACTCGCTGCCTGCCCTCCCCCCTGCCGGGGAGAAACGCATCGAAGACCATCGACCACCCGTAGCTCTCCGCTTCGGTGCGATAGCCGGTCGCGGCCACGAATTCCGCGAACCAGGCGTTGGTGACGGCGTAGGGATCCATGAGGAACGGCTTGACCCGCATCCGCCGCGGAGGCCCCTCGCCATCGGCGAGGATCACCGGCGAGCGCGTGCCGACCTCAACCACCCCGCCCGGCATCGCGACCAGCCGGTCGGGCCGCGCTCGGCCCGCGGGTACAGGTTGCGGCGCAACCGACTGAACCGGCTGCCGCGTGTCGGCGTTCGACCCCAGGCAGCAACCTGGCGACGTGCGACTGGTTTCTTCGTTCATCCCAATCCCCGGCGTGGGGTCAGCATCGATCGTGACGCCGATTGTAGGCCACACCGGATGGCGAGCGTGCAGCTTTTTCGGCTGCGGACCGGGCCAGCCGGCAAATCCGGCTCGGGCAAGCGCCGCAAACGTCGCGGGCTCAGCCCGCCTCGCGGGTCTGGCCGAGGCGCGGGTCTATGATGTCGCGCAGGCCGTCGCCCATCAGGTTGAGGCCAAGCACCGCGCTGGCGATCACCACGCCGGGGAAGAACGCGATCCACGGCGCATCCTGAACATAGGTGCGGCCGTCGGCGATGATGTTGCCGAGCGATGCCGCCGGCGGCGGCGGGCCGACGCCGAGGAAGCTGAGGATCGCTTCGGCCAGGATCGACACGGCGAAGACGAAGGTGAGCTGGACGATCAGCGGCGACAGCGCGTTGGCCAGGATGTAGCGGAAGATGATGCGCGCGTGGCCGGCGCCGGCGGCGATCGCCGCCTCGACATATGGCAGCCGCTTCACCACCAGCACGCTGGAGCGCACCACGCGCGCGGTGCGCGGCGTGAAGGTGACGCTGAGCGCCGCGATGACATTGCCTTCCGACGGGCTGAGCGCGGCGGCGAGCGCGATTGCCAGCAACACGCCCGGGAAAGCCATCAGCCCATCCATCACCCGCATGAGCAGGTTGTCGAGCCGGCGGACATAGCCGGCGATGGTGCCGAGGAACGTGCCGATGATCCCGGTGACGAGCACGACGCCGACGCCGACGCGCAGCGAGACGCGCGCGCCATAGACAATGCGGCTGAGGATGTCGCGGCCGAATGCGTCCGTTCCGAGCAGATGGACCAGCGACGGCTGCGCCATCAGGCTCAGGTAGTCGTTCTTGTCCGGATCGTAGGGCGCGATCAGCGGCGCGAAGAGCGCCAGCACGGCGATCAGCCCGAACAGGCCGAGGCCGACGCGGAAGGAACCGTGGCGGAGCAGGCGGAGGGCGAGTTGCAGGCGCCGGCGGCGGCGCGCCTTCGCCATTTCGGCGGCAAGGCTGCCCGCGTCGTCGACGGCGATTGCCTCACCGCTCATCGCGCACCCTCGGATCGATCCACCCGTAGAGAACGTCCACCGCGATGTTGACAAAGACGAAGGTCGTCGCGGTGATGAGAAGGCCGCCCTGGATAATCGGGAAATCGCGCCGCTGGATCGCTCCGATGATGAGGCGGCCGACCCCGGGCAGGGAGAAGACGGATTCGACGACCACGGCGCCGCCAAGCATGACGCCGGTCATGATGCCGATAATCGTCACGATGGGAATCAGCGCGTTGAGAAGCGCATGCTTCAACGTGACGACGAGGAAGGGCATGCCCTTGGCGCGCGCCGTGCGGACGTAGTCCTGCCCGAGCACGTCCAGCATGCTCGACCGCGTCATGCGCGCGATCACGCCCATCTGCGTGAAGGCCAGGGTGAACGCCGGCAGCGTCATGGAGCGCAGCCAGCCGATCGGATTCTCGGCCGGCGAAACGAAGCCGCCGGTCGGCAGCCAGCCGAGCTGGACGCCGAAGACGATGATCAGCACCAGGCCGAACCAGAAATCCGGCAGCGAGAGGCCGAGCAATGCCACCGACATGGAGCCCTGGTCGACCCAGGTGTTGTGGCGGATGGCGGCGAAGATGCCGAGCCCCATGCCGAACACAATCGACAGGACCAGACCGAAGGCGACGAGAGACAGTGTCACCGGCAGACGCTCAAGCACCGCGTCGGCGACGGAACGGTTGAGCAGATAGGACTGCCCGAGGTCGCCGTGCAGGAGGTTGCCGTACCAGACCATCGCGCGTTCGATGATCGGCCGGTCGAGGCCGAGCTGATGGCGAAGCTGCTCGACCTGCTGCGGGCGTGGCGTCGGGCCCGGCGAACTCGGCGCGTCACGTCGCCAGGCACGATCCAGATGATCATGAAGGTGACGACGGTGACGATCGAGCAGGACCGGTACCGCACTGAGAATTCGGCGGACGAGGAACCAGAGCACTTCATTGTCCCCAGAACGCGATCACCGAACCGCGGATCGGCGCGTCGCTTCCGTTTACCACGGTCCGCGAGCGGAGGCGCCGGGAAAGCGGGCGCCCGCCGCAAGGCGGACGCCCCGTGTCGTTGGCCGGATCAGCTCTCGACCCAGACGTTGTAGAGGCGCGGGAAGCGGAACGGCTTGAAGTCCTTCACGCTGGTGCGCGCCGCCTGCATGATGCCCGCATCGCCGATCTTGATGATGCCGAAGAACTCGTAGAGGCGCTTCTGGATCTTCTTGAAGGTCGCCTGCCGGTCCGCGACGGTCTTGCCGGAGATGAGCTCCTGGTAGAGCGCATCGAGCTCGGGATCGTTCTTGACGAAATGCGGCCGCTTGCCGGTCAGCGTCGCGATCAGGCCGACCGGGCCGAGATAGGGCTCGATGCCCATCTGCAGCGTCCAGCCGTTCCAGCCGTCCGGCTGCATGCGGATCTTCAGGGCCGTCGGCCAGTCGACCTGGTTGATCCTGACATTGATGCCGGCCTCCTTGAGGTTTTCGGCGATGACCACCGCGGCCTTGTTGTGCTCCGAAATATTGGAGTCGGTCAGGAGCACGAATTCCTCGCCCTTGTAGCCGGCTTCCTTGAGCAGCTCCTTGGCCCGCGGAATGTCGTGCAGGTTGTACCACTCCTTGCCGATGTCGCCGGCGTCGTAGGTCTTGCCCGGATACTGCCAGCCATGATCGAGCGCGTAGAGCCCCTCGGTGGCGATCGCCATGATCGCTTCCATGTTGAGGGAAACCTGCACGGCTTCGCGGAACTTCAGGTTGGTGGTCGGCCCGGCGTTCATGTTGAGGATGAACGTCGTGAACGCCCACGGCATGTTCACATAGGTCTGGATGTTGGGATCGTCCTTCTCCATGCGCTTGCCGGCAGGCACCGCGATCTGGTCGACCATGTGGACCTCGCCCGCCTGCAGCGCAGCGATTTCCGCGCCCGCTTCCGGAATGATGCGGAAGTTCAGGCGTGTCCAGATAGGCGACCTTCTTGCCGCCGAAGCCGTCGATGCCATCCGCACCGCGCATGTCCGGAACATAGTCGTCGAAGCGCACCAGCTTGACGTGGCTGTCCGGCACGTATTCGGCATACTTGTAGGGGCCTGTGCCGGTGAACTTCGTCTTGTTCGGCTCGGCATCGGCTTCCTCGGCCGGGATGATGACGGCCGGCGCGCGCGGCGAGCAGAACGCCTCGAGGAAGGTCGGCGTCGCCTGCTTCATCTTCAGCGTGACTTCGTAGTCGCCGGTGATGTCGACGCTGGCGACCGGGTCGAGGAGGTTGCCGGTCGCGCCGACCTTCGTGTAGCGATCGAGCGACGCCTTGACGTCGGCGGCGGTCATCTCCTTGCCGTTGTGGAATTTGATGCCCTTGCGCAACTTGAAGACGTAAGAGAGACCGTCATCGGAGATGTCGAGCAATTCGGCGAGGACCGGGATCGGTTTGATGTCCTCGCTGAAGGCGTAGAGCATCTCGTAGATGTTCATGTTGATGTTGCGCGAGGCCTGCGACGAGGTGACCATCGCGTCGAGGCTCGGCGGATTGGAACTCTGGACGTAGATGAGTTCTCCGCCAGTCGTCGCCGCCAGGGCCCCCTTGGTGATCGCCGACCACGCAACCGTAGCCGCAGTGCCCGCGAGTAACGTCCGCCGGGACAGCTCGAAGCTATTCGCCATGATTTTCCTTCCCTTCCTTTGCCAACTCACCGACCCGCCCATTGCGAGAGCCGCGTGTCGTCCCCATGATATGCAAAGCGACCTTAATATCGTATAATGGTATACGATCCAGACCGCAAGTCAAGAAACGGAAAGAACCGCGCGATCATGGCTACCCAAGACGCCCTCCCTGCCGACAAGCCGCTGAAGCTGCAGCCGATTGTCGCCAAGACCCTGGTGGATCAGGTCGTCGACGCCATTGTCGAGGCCACCGCAAAGGGCATCCTGCTGCCCGGCAACCGGGTGGTGGAGGCGGAGGTCGCCCGCTCGCTGAACGTCAGCCGCGTGCCGGTGCGCGAGGCGCTGCGTCTGCTGGAGAGCCAGGGCATCGTCGTCAACGAGCCATATCGCGGGATGCGGCTCATGGACGTCAACATCGATCGGCTGGAGAAGATCCTGAAGGTCCGCCTGGCGCTGGAGAACCTGGCCGGGCGCGAAATCATGACGCGGCTGAAGACCGAGCCGAAGCTTCTTGAACCGCTGGAGGCGCTGCTCAAGAAGCTGCATGCGGCGGCCGATGCGAACGACAGCTTCGGCGTGGCCAGCCGCGACACCGAGTTTCACCTCTGCCTGTGCCAGCTTTCCGGCAACCAGGTGCTGGTGCGCACCTGGGAGCCGCTGTCACGCCAGCTCACCATCATTTTCGGTCTGTCCACCTTCCGGAAGACTCTCAAGGACATCGCCGGCGAGCACGACGAACTCATTGCCCGGCTGCACGAGGGCGACGTCGCGGCGTTCGAGGCGGTGATGGAGGTCCATATCCTGGATTACTCCCGCGCCGTCGACTACGAGGGCCTGGTCGAGCAGCTCCGCATGCTGAAGCGCCCGAACGCCGCAAGCTGAACCGGCGACCGGCAAAGCCGGTCGCGTCCCGCCGCCTCACCGGGCAACCACACGACGCCCCGCGATGCCGAAAGCCGGCGCCAGCGCGTAGTCGTCCTCGCTGGCATCGAGAAGATCGATCAGCCGCCGATGCAGCTCCGCCGCCGTGCCGGCCGAGGCCGGATCGGCGACCAGGTTGGTCTGCTCGAAGGGATCGGCCTCCAGATCGAAGAGCTGCCACGGCTTCGCCCCGGCGTCGGGAACCGAGGACCGTGTATTTGTGCCGGCGGGTCCGGACGCCGCGCCAGGTCTCGTCATAATAGGCGCGCGTGCTGCGCGTCTCGGTGACGAACTCCAGCAGAACGCCGTCTCGCGCCGGCTCCTCCGCCTCGCCGCGGATATAGGGCGCGAAATCGACCCGTGGCGCCGGTGGCGGCGACCGCCCGCCGGCCAGCCCGACAAGCGTCGCGAACAGGTCTTCGGTGTGCAGCGGCGTCGTGCAGGTGCGCCCGCCGGGAACAAGCCCGGCCGCATGGCTGTGCACGATCAACGGGATGCCAGACCGACTCCTCCCACGGCTCCGCCTTGCCGAGTTGCCCGTGGCTGCCGCCGAGTTCGCCATGGTCGGCGAGGAAGACAACGACGGTGTCCTCGGCCAGTCCCTCGCGGCGCAAGGCTTCGTCCAGTCGGCCCATATTCGCGTCGATGACCTCGATCATCGCGTAGTAGGCCTGCATGTTGGCGTCGAAGACGCGCCGGACCGAGGCCGGGTCCCCGGTGTCGAGCGGCCCGGCCGGCGGCGGCGTTTCGTACCATTCCGGCGGGAAGAAGCTGATGGCGCCAACATCGACATTCGGCCTGTGGCGGATCGGGCCGCGAGCCGCGACGCGCGCGACCGCCTCGGGCGGCGCGACGAAGGGTGGATGCGGCGCCTCGACCGAAAGCATCAGGAAGAACGGCTTGTCCTTCGGCCGCTCGGCCAGATAGTCCAGGGCGAGATCGAACAGCCCGTCGGTCTGGTAGCCGGCGAGCTTGCGCGGCTCGGTCTCGTCGTCCGCGAAATACCAGGTGTCATGGAAATCGTTGCGCAGCTCGAAGCCGCGCCAGTGGTCCCAGCCGCGCCGGTGGCTCGCCGGGATCGGCACGCGGCACGCCTGCGACAGCGTCAGGCCGCCACTCACGCCGTAGGCGGAATAGAGATGCCACTTGCCGATATAGGCAGTGGCATAGCCCTGCGCGCCGACGGTCTCGCCGAGCGTGCGTTCGGCCGGCGACAGGCGGTAGCCGAGCGCCGGCACGTTGCGGCTGTGGGCATACTCGCCGGTCATCAGCGAGAAGCGGAAGGGCACGCAGGCGGGAAAGGTCGAGACGGCGTTGGCGAAGTTGACGCCGCCGGCGAGCAACCGGTCGAGGTTGGGCGTGCGGACATTCACGTCCCCTGCCCCGCTCATCGCGTCGCGCCGCATCTGGTCGACGAGCACGACAACGATGTTCGGCCGCTTCATCTCCCCGCCCCCTCTTCTAAAGACCGATCGCGTAGGCCGGCTTGTACTGGTTCACGCCGCCCTTCAGCTTGCCGGTCGCGGGATCGACCATGACGGCATTCGGCCGTCCGAAATAGCTGGTCGAGAAGGTCTCCTCCTTGACCGAGAGCTTGTGGCCAAGCTTCGTCAGAGCGGCAAGCCCGTCCTCGCCGATGCGCACGTCCGCCACCGTCGTCTCGCCTTCCGAATGGACGCGCGGCGTGTTGAGCGCCTGTTGCGGTCCCATGCCATGATCGACCACGTTGACGATGGCGTGAATTACCGAGGAGATCACCCGCCGTCCGCCGGGGGCGCCGACCGCCATCAGCGGCTCGCCGTCCCTGAGCAGGATCGTCGGCGCGCCGGCCGTCATCAGCCGCCGGTTGGGCGCGATCGAGTTGACCGAGCCCGGCACCGGATCGAACCACATGGTGCCGTTGTTGAGCACGACGCCGGTGTCCTTCGACACGACGGCGCTGCCGAAATGCTGGCCGAGGGTGGAGAGCAGCGACACCATGTTGCGGTCGCGGTCGATGACGGTGAGGTGGGTGGTCTGCCCCTCCTGGGTCACCGACGGCGGCAGGCCGGGCGGCTTGCCACCGGGCTCGAAGGCCCAGGGATCGCCGGCAGCCGCGCCGGGCATCGCCCGCGCCGGATCGATCGCCCGGCTGCGCACCGCCGCATAGTCCTTCGACAGGATGCCGGTGACCGGCACGGGGATGGCGTCGGCATCGCCGAGATGGGCAAAGCGATCGAGGAAGGCGAGCCGCTGCGCCTCGGCGATGAGGTGCAGCTCCGCGACGCTGCCGGCGCCAAGCGCGCCGAGATCGAAATTCTCGAGCAGGTTGAGCGTCTGCATCACCGTCGGGTAGCCGGTGTTCTCGAGCCCGCCGACGACCTCGACGCCGCGATAGCTGCCGCGCAGACCGCCTTCGCTGAAGCGCGTGCGATAGCCGGCAAGGTCGTCATAGGTCAGCAGGCCGCCATTGGCCCGCATGTCCTCGGCGATGCGCTCGGCGATCTCGCCGCGATAGAACGCATCGGCGCCCTGCCCGGCGATCAGCCGCAAGGTGCGCGCCAGCGCCGGCTGGGGAAAGATATCGCCCTCGACGCCGAGCATCGGCGCCTTGTAGGGCGTGCCGTCGGGCAGGAAGAAGGTCTTGCGGCTCTCCGGAAACATGTGCAGCCGGTGCTGGTTCACCGCCAGGCCGAGCGTCACATACCAATCGACCGGATAGCCGTCTTCGGCATTGGCGATGGCGGGAGCCATCACGTCCTTGCGCGCCATCGAGCCGAAACGCTCCAGCGCCTCGCACAGACACGCCGGCGTGCCCGGCGCCGCGACGGAGCGGTGACCGGTATTATTGGCGTCGCCGACCACCTCGGCCCAGCCATAGATGCCGGCCTTCCCGCCCGTCCTGACCAGTTCGAACTGGTCGGGCCGGCTCGCCGCCGGCAGCGTGCCGGTGCCGTCGATGACGTAGGTCTTGCCGCTCTTGCGCTCATGGTAGACGAGCACCGAGATGCCGCCGAGGCCGCTGTTGAAGGGCTCGACGACGCCAATGGCGAAGCCCGCCGCCACCGCGGCGTCGATGGCGTTGCCGCCGCGGCGAAGCATCTCGATGCCCGCCTCCGTCGCCTGCGGATACATGGTCGCCACCACGCCGGTGTCCGAGACCACCTCGGTCTTGCTGATCTGCCAGGTGCTGCGGGAAACCATTTGCCCAGTCCGCCCCCTCAATTCACGCGGGCCGCCGTCCGCGGCCGCGCTTCACATCAATCCGGTCATCCGGGCAATCCAGGATTGCACTCACCCGTTTCGGGCGGCTGACGCGCGCGAATTCTTGCCCTGCCCGTCTTCGCGCCACGCCACGAATGCGCATACTGGAGGTGCATCGGGCTTGAAAATCGTATAATGGTATACGATCATTGGCCGTCGAGGTCGCGCTGTCAAGGGAACGAGCCTGAACCGGCCACCGCCGGCAAAGGCCCACAAGGTCGCCCCCAGCCAATGCAACAATCCGTGCCCGAAACCGCGCCCCTGCTTCAGGTCGAGAACCTGCGGGTTTCCATCGGCGACACGACGATCGTCAGCGGTGTCTCCTTCTCCCTGTCGCCGGGCGAGGTCCTTGGCGTGGTGGGCGAATCGGGCAGCGGAAAGAGCATGACGGCGCTGGCCATGATGCGGCTGATGCCGCCGCAAGGGCGCGTCGCCGCCGACAGGCTTGTCTTCAACGGCGAGGACATTCTCGCCGCCAGCGAGAAGCGCCTCGAGCAGATCCGCGGCGGCTCGATGTCGATGATCTTTCAGGAGCCGACGACGGCGCTCAACCCGGTCCTCTCGATCGGCAACCAGATCGTCGAGGTCGCCCGGCGCCACCTCAAGCTTGGCAAGCGCGAATCGCGCGAGCTTGCCATCGAAACGCTTCGCCGCGTCGGCATCGCCACGCCCGAGCAGCGCATCGACGACTTCCCGCACCAGCTCTCCGGCGGCATGCGCCAGCGCGTGATGATCGCCATGGCGCTGGTTTGCGGCCCGAAGCTGCTGATCGCCGACGAGCCGACCACGGCGCTCGACGTCACCATCCAGGCGCAGATCCTGGAACTCATGCAGAGCCTCCAGGCGGAGTATCGCATGAGCATTATCCTGATTTCCCACGACCTCGGGGTGGTGTCGTCCTTCGCCGACCGGGTGATGATCATGTATGCCGGCGAGGCGGTGGAGGATGCGCCGGCGGACGAGGTCTTCGACAAGCCGATGCACCCCTATACCGAGGGGCTGCTGGCGAGCATTCCAGGCGTCGACCGCAACATCGACCGGCTGACCGCCATCGAGGGCACGGTGCCGCCGCCCTTCGACCTGCCGCCGGGCTGCCACTTCGCGCCGCGGTGCACTTACGCGAAGCCGCCCTGCACCACCGCGTCGCCGCCGCTCAGCACCACCAGTGCCGGACATCGCGCGGCCTGCATTCGCAACACCGGATACGCCTTTCGGGCGGACGCAACATGAGCGCTCAACCCACGACGACCGGGTCCGGGAATGCGCCGCTGCTCAGCGTCCGTGACCTGCACAAGCACTATCCCGGCCGCGGCATGAGCCTGCTCGGCAAGCGATCCACCATCCGCGCCGTCGACGGCGTCTCCTTCGACCTGGCGCGCGGCGAGACGCTGGGGCTGGTCGGCGAGAGCGGCTGCGGCAAGACAACGACCGGGCGGGCAACGCTGCGCCTGGTCGAACCGACCTCCGGCAGCATCGTGTTCGACGGCACCGACGTGCTGGCGCTCTCGCCGCAGCAGATGCGCGAGGCGCGCCGCGAGATGCAGATCGTCTTCCAGGATCCCTTCGGCGCGCTCAATCCGCGCATGACGGCGGGCGAAATCATCGTCGAGCCGCTGGTGATCCACGGCGTCGGCGATGCGGTGAGCCGCGAGCGGCGCCTGCGCGAGCTGCTCGGGCTGGTGGGGCTGGCGAGCTACCATGCCGGCCGTTTCGCCCACGAATTCTCCGGCGGCCAGCGCCAGCGCATCTGCATCGCGCGGGCGCTGGCGCTCCAGCCGAGCTTCATCGTCTGCGACGAGGCCGCCTCGGCGCTCGATGTCTCCATCCAGGCGCAGATCCTCAACCTGCTGCAGGACCTCAAGCGCGAGTTCGGCCTGACCTACCTCTTCATCAGCCACGATCTCGGCGTCATCCGCCACATCTCCGACCGGGTGGCCGTGATGTATCTCGGCCAGATCGTCGAGATGGCGGAGAAGAATGCGATCTTCGACGCCCCGCTCCATCCCTACACCGTCGCGCTGCTGCGCTCCGTGCCGTCGAGCCGGCAGGGCAAGCGCCGCTTCGAGACGATCAAGGGCGACGTGCCGAGCGCGGCGAACCCACCGTCCGGGTGCCGTTTCCACACGCGCTGCCCGATGGCCGAAGACATCTGCCGCGCGACGCCACCGGCGCTCCGCCAGCTGGCGCCCGGCCACGACGTCGCCTGCCACTTCGCCGAAAAGGTCGCGGCAAACCGCCAGAAGGAGCAGGCCAATGGCTAAGCGCCCCAACATCGTGCTGGTCTGCACCGACCAGCAGCGCATGGATTCGCTTGCCTGCTACGGCAACCGCTTCGTTTCCAGCCCCGGCACCGACGCCATGGCGGCAGCCGGCATGGCATTCGACCGCGCCTTCACGCCCTGGCCGGTCTGCACGCCGGCGCGCGGCACCATGTGGACCGGCGTCTATCCCCACGCCCACGGCGTCATCGACAACGTCTACGGCGTCGACAACGCCTTCGCCACCCAGGCGACCTTCAAGCAGACCGTGTTCGAGCGGCTGCAGGCCGGCGGCTACCTGACCGCTCATTTCGGCAAGTGGCATCTCGGCGAGGCCCATCCGCCCTTCTTCGATGTGTGGGAGGAGAGCTTCAATTCGCGCCAGGGCCACTGGATCGACGGCAAGCTCGACGGCGAATACCGCCCCGACCGCTGCACCGACGCGGCCATCGCCTTCCTCGAGCGGCAGGCGGACGGCGACAAGCCCTTCGCGGCGGTGATCAGCTACTACCCGCCGCACGACCCGTACTCGGCGCCGAAGCGCTTCTACGAGCCCTATCGCGGCAAGGGCGTGCCCTTCGCCGGCTACTACGCCGCGGTCAGCGCGCTCGACGAGGACCTCGCCCGCATCCGCGCGGCGCTGGAGGCGACCGGACTGAAGGACAACACGGTCGTCATCTACTATTCGGACCACGGCGACACCTTCTGGTACCGGCGCGAGGGCGAGCACAAGTTCGTGTGCTTCGACGACGCCATCCGCATTCCCTTCCTCGTCGAGGGACCGGGGATCGCGGCCGGCAGCCGCTCGGTGGCGCCCGTCGGGCTGCAGGACCTGACGCCGACCATGCTCGACTTCGCCGGCCTGCCCGTGCCCGACACGCTGCACGGCCGCAGCATCCGGCCGATCCTGTCCGGTGCGACGCCGGCCGACTGGCGCGACGACTACTACGTCGAGACCATCACCCACATCTCGAAGATCGAGCAGCGCAGCGTCCGCACCGAGCGCTGGAAGCTGATCGCTTCAGCCAGTGGCGCGCACGAGCTTTACGATCTCGAGGCCGACCCGGAAGAGGAGCTCGACGTGTTCGTGACGCCCCGGCCCGATGGCGGCTTCGAGCGCTTCAAGCACTATCCGGACCATGCACCGGTGATTGCGGAGCTTGCCGGCCGGCTGCGCCGGAACGCGGAAGCGATCGGCGACACGCGCGGCGTGGAACTGGCGGGCGACGTCGACGCGGCGATCAAGGACCGGCTGGCGGCCCTCGCCTGACGGCACGCCGCACCACCGAAGCTACGGGCGCGGGTCCAGCCAGCTGTCGGCGTCCTCGATCATCACCTGTGCGGTACTGACCGGCTGGGTCGCCTTGCCCCACGCGCGCAGGATCGCCTTTTCGGCGCAGCGCTCCGCCACCTCCTTGCGGATGGCCGCCGGATCCCAGCCCGCCAGCACGCGCTCCGCGCAGGCGGCGATCACTCCGGCATGGGCCGGATCGGCGCCGAGATCGCGGGTTTCCAGCGGGTCGGCCTCGAGGTCGAAAAGTTGCGGCCGATAGCCGTCCATGTGCACGTACTTGTAGCGCCCGGACCGCAGCATGCGCTGGCACAGCATTTCCGGCCCGGTCCACGGCGACGACAGATCGGTGACGTATTCGCAGAACGTCTCGTCGAGCCACGGCGCCTGGCCGTCGCCGGCGATGTCGAGAAGGCCGCGCCCGCGCGAGCGCGGCAGGGCCGGCGCCCCGGCGGCGGCGATGAAGGTCGCGCCGACATCGATGAGATTGACGATATTGCGGCGGTGCTCGCCCTGCGGCAGGACGCCGGGCCACGAAGCGATCAGCGGCACCTTGGCCGACTCGTCGAAGAAGGTGTTCTTCCACCACAGATCGCGCTCGCCGATCTGCTCGCCGTGGTCGGAGGCATAGACGACGATCGTGTTCTCGCCGAGCCCTGCCGCCTCGAGGCGATCGAGGACGCGGCCGATCTTGCGGTCGAGCGCGTAGACAAGGCCATAATAGGCGGTGCGGGCGCGGATGACATCGGCATCGGACGGATGGTCGATATGGGCGTATTCGCGCCAGCGGGTGATCCAGGGATGTTCGCTGGCGGGGTCGGCGCGCGGGATGGCCGGCAGGCCGACCCTGCCCTCGAAGCGCTCGTAATCCTCCTTGCGCGCGACGAACGGGCAGTGCGGCAGCACGAAGCCGACACCGAGCATGAAGGGCGTGTCGTCGCCGGCGGCGCGGCTCGCGGCCAGCGCATCGATCCGTTCCAGCGCCGCCTCTGTAATGGCGTCGTCCACCGTCTCATAGCCGGACTGGCCCGGACCGGACCGGGCGATGCTGATCGCGGTGCCCTCCGGCGAATCCGGGTCCGGCCCACTCGGCCCCTGCGCGCCGCTCAGAACCCCGAGCTTCTGGCGCGCCACCCCGAGCCAGCTCGGCCCGGCCTCGCCGAGAATGCGTTCGGAAAAGCCGTGATGCTGGTCCGGGCCGAGCGAATGCATTCGCCCGACCTGGATGGTCCTGTAGCCGGCGGCGCCGAGCGCGTGGGCATAGGTCGGCAGGTCGGAGGCGAGATAGTCCTCGAGCGTCCAGCAGCTCTGCTCGTGCGGCCAGCGCCCGGTGAGCAGCGACATGCGGCTCGGCGTGCAGATCGGCGAAGCGCAATAGGCATTGTCGAAGCAGACGCCGCGCGCCGCCAGCCGGTCGAGATTGGGCGTCGGCGACAGCGCATCGCCGTAGCAGCCCATGACTTTCTGGGCATGCTGGTCGGAGAGGATGAAGACAATGTTCGGCCGCTCGCCCATCCGACCCTCCCCCTGGCCTGGCCTCCCCGCCGCCGTCAGTCGAGCGGCGGCGTGGCGTAGAGCACCTTGCCGTTCACCTTGATCTCGGTGTCGACGACGTAGGGGCGCAGCGCCTTGATGTCGACGTCCATGCCGAGGCCCGGCGCCGCCGGCGCACGGATGTGCCCGTCAGCATCGCGCGCAATGTGATTTCGGGTGATGTCGACGGCGAGCTGCTTGGGCGCCGCCGGGTATTCGCAGATGACGTGATCGGCGAGGCCGGCATAGGGCTGCAGCGAGGCGCTGAGCGCCAGATGGCTGGTGAAGGTGTGGTTCACATAGGTGATCCCGGCGGCGACCGCGAGATCGGCGACCGCCTTGGACGGGCCGATGCCGCCGATGCGCCCGGCGTCGATCTGCACGTAGCCGACCTTGCCCTGGGCGATCAGGTGGCGCGCCATGTAGATGTTGTGGGCGCCCTCGCCGCCGGCGGTCTTGACCGGACTGCCGCGCTCGCTGAGCGCGCCGTAGGCCTCGATCGCGCTGGCGTGGAAGGGCTCCTCGAACCAGCGCACCTGCGCGGCCTCCAGCGCCGGCAGACGCGCCGCGGCGGCCTCGACGTCCTCGCCGAAGATCTGGCCGACATCGACCATGAGATGGCCGTCTTCGCCGATGCCCTCGCGCGCCGCGACGAAATGCTCGGCGTCCTGTTTCACGGTGCCGCGGCCGATCGGCCCCCAGCCGAACTTCGCCGCCGTGAAGCCGTCGGCCCGCGCCGTGCGGCCGCGCTCCAGCGTCTCCTGCGGCGTGTCGCCGAACAGCAGCGAGGCATAGGGGATCTTCCGGTGGCTGTCGCGATAGCCGAGCATCGACCAGACCGGCTCGCCACGCGCCTTGCCGAGCGCGTCCCATAGCGCCATCTCGATGCCCGACAGCGTGTGCGGCGCCTGCAGCAGGTCCATGCTGTCATATTCGACGCGCTTGCCGATCTGCGCGATGTCGTCCGAACTGTCGAGCGGCCGCGCCGAGAACGGAATCGCTCACCGGCCGGCAGGCCCCGTGCGACATCGGACAGACGAAGGCTGCGATCGACGGAAGCGGCGCCGCCTCGCACTCGCCCCAGCCCTCGTGTCCGCCGACGGAGACACGCACGAGCAGCGCATCCTGGCTCCCGTCCGCCTCCGTCGTGACGACCGGCATGGAGAGATAGAAGAAGTCGACCGATTCAATCTTCATGGGGCAGGTTCAACCGTGATGAGCGAGCGGATCAGCGCGACAGAATGGCGACCGAGGGGGTGAAGGTGACACCCTCGTCGAGCGGGTACATCGGCCGGGCGCAGATGGTGTGGCCGAGGCTCTTCAGGTCGGCCGAGGTGGAGCCCGGGACGTCGATGTTGAAGTTCTTCTCAACCCACCCGTCATACATGTGGTACTCGGTGTGCGGCGACTTCACGACGGTGAGGTCGAAGTCCTTCGGGTCGAGCCCGTTGGCATAGTACATCGCGCGGTCGAACAGGCTGATGCTGCGCGAGAAGACAACCACCGTGTAGTTGTCGAACGTGAGCACCGCCGTCGGACCGGCGTCGAGGCCGAGCTTCATGGTCTCCAGCCGCGCCCTGGCCGTCGGAGAGGAGCTTCACCTTCGCCTTGACCGGCAGCGGCGTGTAGCGCGGGTCCTGGATGCCGCCGAGCGTGACGGCGATCTCTCCGCCGACCCCCGCCTTGTGAGCGGCGGCGGCGGCCGGCGCGTCGACGATCTGCGCGAGCACGCGCTTGCCGTAGCCGGCGTCGATCAGGCCGCGCAGGATGGCGTTGGAGTCGCCGGTCGCACCGGAGGAGGTGGCGTCGGCCGCGTCGGTGAACGCCACCGGCCCCTCGATGGTGCGCGCCTGCGCGATGGCGCGCTCCAGGCCTATGAGCTTTCCCTGCATGCGGAAGCGCTGCGGCCAGAACTCCTCGGCAAGGCGCTTCGATTCGGACGCCGCGGTCTTTTCGTCGCCGTCGGTGATGACCAGGACCTGCGAGCACAGCTCCGGCACGTCGGTGAAGGGATTGCCGATCATGATGCCGGCCGACAGCGCCGTGCCGTCGCGCTCGATGCGCTGGCACTCGCGGACAAGGTCGCCGAAGCAGCCGGTGCGCGTGATCAGCTCGTCGCCGCGCACAAGCGTCGGCATGACGGTGCGCGCCACCACCGGCTTGACCCCGCCCTTCATGATCTTGAGCAGGAGCCGCGCGGCGCGCGCGCCGGTGCTGGCGAAATCGACATGCGGATAGGTGTGGTAGATCGAGAAGCCGTCGACCTGGCGGATCATGCGCTCGGTCAGGATGCCGTGCAGGTCGAGCGAGATGACGATCGGCATCTTGTCGCCGACCATCTTGCGCACCTCGGTCAGCAGATAGCCTTCCGGATCGAGCTCGCCATCAGCCGCCATGGCGCCGTGCAGACAGAAGTAGATCGCGTCGATGCCGTCGAGCTTCGCCTTGATGGCGGCCAGCACCTCCTGCGACAGCTTCTTCCATCCCTCGGCCGACAGGAGGCCGGCGCTGCCCGCCCGCGCCGAGATGGTCGGCACGATCTCCATGCCGGCGGCGTCGAAGACCGGCAACGCACCGCCGAATTCCGTATTCAGGCCGCGCTGATTGAGAAGCGCATCGCCCTTGTCGATGTGGAAATTCTCGTAGCCGGATTGCACCGGATGGAAAGAGGAAATCTCCTGCTTGCACTCGGCGATCAGAATCCTGGGCATGCGCGCCCCTCCCCGCTCGTTGACAACCTCGGGCCCGGCGCGACTTGATCGTCACGCCGCCGCCCTCGGTCGGTGATTTCCCCCGGACCCGCCGCAATCGTGTCGGACCGGGCCGCCGTTCAAGTGAGATCGGCGCGTCAGCCGATCTCGTAGTCCCTCATCAGAGCGACGAGACGGTCGCCACGCGACACGCGCCCCGGACCCGCCGCCATCCACAGATAACCGTCGGCCCTGTAGCGGAACTCCATCGGGTCGTGGTCGATGTCCTCGACGAAATGCAGATAGCCGGCGACGTCGCCCTCGTGCACCCTGTCACCGGCAAGGTTGCGCGGCTCGAAGGTGCCGGTCGCCGGCGCGAAAGTGTAGGTCTTGCGCTCCGATGTCATGTGGCGCGTGCCGGAGCCGCCGTCGCGCTGGCTTGTCTCGGGCGTGCCCTCGACGACGCCGAAATGCTTGAGCACGTTGGCGATGCCGCGCCGGGTGATGCGCAGGCCCTCGATGCTGACCCGCCCCCAGCCGCCGACCTCGGTGCCGAGCGAGATGATGCCGCGGCGCTCGATCGAGGAGGTGAAGGTGCTGCTCTCGTCGACGCCGCCGAAAACAACGTTGTAGGGCGCGGCGAAGGCTTCCGCCGCCCTGAGCGTCTTGTTCAGCGCGTCCGGGTCGGGGAGATGGTGCATGTTGGTCGACAGCGCCGCGTCGCCGCCCCGGCCGCAGCTGTGGATATCGACCGACACGTCCACCAGCGGCAGGATGACGCTGTCGAGGAAGTGCGCCAGCATCGGGCTGAAGGTGCCGAACGGATCGCCCGGGAAGGAGCGGTTGAGGTCGCGCTCGTCGAGCGGCGTGATGCGCCTGTTGGCGATCACCGCCGGCACGTTGACGGTCGGGATCATGATGACCCGCCCCTGGATCGCTTCGGGCTTCAGCGTACGGCCGAGTTCGGAGACCGCGATCTGACCCTCATATTCGGTGCCGTGCACGCCGCCGGTCAGCAGGACCGTCGGGCCCTTGCCGTTCTTCACCACGATGATCGGGGTCTCGATGATGCCCCAGCCGGCGGTGTCGCGGGACTGCGGGATCTGCAGGTAGCCGGACTGCCGCCCGTCGCGGTCGAAGTCGATCTCGCAGAGGATGCGCGACGGGATATCCGTGGGCGCGACAGCGGCGTTCAAGGCAATATCGCTCCCTCAGGATTCCGCGACGCGGAACTCTTCCATCACGACAGCCAGCGCGTCGCCGCGCTGGCACCGGCCGGGGCCGGCGCACATCCAGATCGTGCCGCCGCGGGCGTAGCGGAGTTCGACCGCCGGGCGATCGACGTCCTCGACAAAATGAATCCAGCCGGCGGTCTCGCCCGTGCGCACCGTGTCGCCGGTCGTGTGGCAAGGCTCGAACAGGCCGCCGATCGGCGCGAAGGTGTAGAGGCCGGGATCGCGCACCATCATGTGCTTGCCGGCCGCATCGCCGTTTCGCTGGGTCATGTCGGGCTCGCCCTCGATGACACCGAAATGCTTGAGGATGTTGTCGACGCCGCGGCGCGCGATGCGCACGCCCTCGATATTGACGCGGCCCCAACCGCCGAGCTCGGTGCCGAGCGAGAGGATGCCGCGCCGCTCGACGCAGGACGTGAAGGTGGCGCCCTCGTCGACGCCCCAGAACACCACATTGTACGGCGCGCCGAAGGCGGCGGCGGCGTCCAGGGTCTTCTGCCGCAGCGCCGGGTCGTCGACGTAATGCATGTTGGTGGACAGCGCCGAATCGAAGGAATGCCCGGCCGTGTGCAGGTCGATGGAGACGTCGGCCAGCGGCAGGATGGTGCCGTCCATGAAGTGGGCGAGCATCTCGGAGAAGCTGCCGCGCGGATTGCCGGGGAAGCAGCGGTTGATGTCGCGCTGGTCGATCGGCGACAGGCGGGTGTCGTTGAGCACCGCCGGAACATTGACGGCCGGCATCATGATCACCCGGCCCTGCACATCCGACGGTTGCAGGGTCTGCGCCAGGCGGGAAACGGCGATCGGCCCCTCGTACTCGTCACCGTGGACGCCGCCGGTCAGCAGGATCGTGGGACCGTTGCCGTTCTTCACGACAACGATGGGTATCATCACGGTGCCCCAGCCGGACGTATTGCGCGACAGCGGCGCGCGGATATAGCTCGCCTGCCGACCGTCCTTTTCGAAATCGATATCGCAGACGATACGGCTCTTTTCGGAGGTGGAGGCCATCGCGGATCCCAAGCAACAATCGCTTGAATCGTATAATTGTATACGGTAATCTCTGTCAAGCAAATGCAGATGGTTGCGGCGCGGCCGTTTCGGCGCGCCCGCGACAACGAACCCGTCCGAGGGGGGCCCCATGGATTCGCCGGCCGGCGCCGCTAGACTACAACCTGAACGTGCGTCCCTGGCGCCAGTCACCATCACGGCGATCCGCGCGGCGCCGCTGTTCGGCGACAGCCCGGAGGGCGGCTGGTCCAACGAGATCAAGGCCGAGGATTCGATCCACGCGCTGATCGCGGTGCATACCGACGCGGGCGTGACCGGCTATGGCAGCGCCTTCACCGACGGCCGGCTGGTCGCAGGCCGGCGCTTGGCGTGCTGGAGCCGCTCTACCTCGGCGAGAACGCGCTCGAGCCCGAGCGCGTCAGCGAGAAGCTGCACCAGAACACCTTCTGGATGGGCCGCGGCGGCACGCTGACCCACACCATCAGCGGCATCGACATCGCGCTGTGGGACATTCTCGGCAAGGCCACCGGCCTGCCGGTCGGCCGGCTGCTCGGCGGCCGCTACCGCGAGCGGGTGAAGCCCTACTGCTCGCTGCTCATGGACGAGCCGGAGCAGATGGCGCGACGAGATCGCCGCGCTATCGCGACGCAGGGTTCCGCGCCTTCAAGATCGGCTGGGGCCCGTTCGGCCGCACGCGACGATCGCGAAGCTCGACGAGGCGATCGTGCGCGCCGCGCAAGGACGCTGCCGGCGACGGCGCCAAGCTGTTGGTCGATGCCGGCGCCAGCGACGCCTTCTGGCCGAACGGGCTGAAATGGGCGCTGCGCACCGCCGACATGCTCGGCCGCGCACGACGTCGACTGGTTCGAGGAGGCGCTGAGGCCCGACGCGCTCGACGATTTCGTCGCGCTGCGCCAGGCAAGCCGCGTGCCGATCGCCGGCGGCGAGGTGCTGACCCGCCGGCAGATCCTTCCTCCCGTGGCTGGCGCGGGGCGCCTTCGACATCGTCCAGCCCGACGTCACCAAGGTCGGCGGCATCAGCGAGCAGCGCCGCATCGCCTGGATGGCCGACGATTTCGGCGTCAACTATATCGGCCACGGCTGGAACACGGCGCTCGGCCTGGCCGCCGACCTGCAGCTGGCCGCCGCCTTCCCCGACACCGACTTCGTCGAGTACATCGGCGGCAG
The DNA here is from genome assembly GCA_963822975.1 of uncultured Alphaproteobacteria bacterium. Lineage (GTDB taxonomy): Bacteria > Pseudomonadota > Alphaproteobacteria > Rhizobiales > Kaistiaceae > CAVSRC01. Next base: position 7,707 of record CAWGJV010000005.1, on the reverse strand, counting down.
CGCCTATGTCGACGGCATCATGGTCGAGCCCTTCGGTCTCGACGGCGAAGGCTATCTCGCCATCCCCGACAAGCCGGGCCTCGGCGTCGCCCTCGATCCGGACAAGCTCGGCCGCTACACGCCCGATCCGCGCGGTTTCCTCGGGCTCTGAGCGCGGCGGCCCGAGACGGCGGCGTTATGGCTGGTAGAAGGGCTGAGTCCCGGGATTGACCATGCGCGAGCGTGCCGCGCGGGTGTGGAACGCGCTGTTCACATGCCATTCGCGGAACACGTCGAGCAGCTCCCGCCGGGTGCCGGCATAATGACCAGACATCCCTCGCATCGGAGTTGCACTGAATGACGCGGCTGGCAGTCATCGGCCTCGGCGATATCGGCCGCCGGCACATCCAGGCCATCGCCACCGTCGACGGCGCCGAGCTGGCCGCCGTGGTCGAGCCCGGCCCCAACGGACCATCGGCGACGCCCGATGGCGTGCCGCTCTTCGCCGACATCGACGCGATGCTCGCGAAGGTGACGCCGGACGGCTGCATCCTTGCGACGCCGAACGCCACCCACGTCCCCCTCGCCCGCAAGCTGGTCGCCGCCGGCATCCCCGTGCTGGTCGAAAAGCCGATCGCCGATTCCGTCGCCGCCGCCGACGCGCTGGCCGATGCCGCCGAAGCGGCCGGCGTGCCGGTGCTGGTCGGCCATCACCGCCGCCACAATGCGCTGGTGCAGGAGGCGCGGCGCATCGTCCGCGACGGCCTGATCGGTGAGATCACCGCGGTGCAGGCGACCTTCCTCGTGCGCAAGCCCGACGCCTATTACGAGGTCGCCTGGCGCCGCCAGCCGGGCGGCGGACCGATCCTCATCAATCTGATCCACGACATCGACAACCTGCGCTTCATCGTGGGCGAGATCGTCGCCGTGCAGGGCGCCGTTTCCAGCGCGCGGCGGGGCAACCGTGTCGAGGATACCGCCGCCGCGCTCCTGACCTTCGCCAACGGCGCCATCGGCACGGCGCTCATCTCCGACACGACGCCGTCGCCATGGAGCTGGGAATTGACCGCCGGCGAGCGCAGCTCCTACACGTTTCCGCAGATGGCGGCGGACTGCTACCATATCGCCGGAACCGGCGGTGCGCTCGCCGTGCCCTCGATGCGGCTCTGGCGCCCGGACGGCGCACCGGACTGGCGCGTGCCCATGCGCGAGGAGACGGTGCGGGTGGAGGCGACCGACGCGGCGGCGCGCCAGATCGGCCATTTCGTCGAGGTGATCGCCGGGAAGGCGGAGCCGATCATCACGGCGCGGGACGCCGCCCGCACGCTCGAAGTGACGCTTGCCGTGGCGGAAGCGGCGAAGACCGGCAGCACCGTGCGGATCGGCAAGAAAGGCTAGTTGGGATGGACCGGCCGGCGTACGGCTACGCCGCACGGAGCAACTAAGTCCCTTGGAAAGATTGGCGCGCCCGAAGAGATTCGAACTCCTGACCCCCAAATTCGTAGTCTGGTGCTCTATCCAGCTGAGCTACGGGCGCCTGACCGGTCCGGGCCGCGGAACGAAGCGGCGGACGGCGGCCACTAGCTACTGAATGGCCCTCCGGATTGCAAGCCTCGCCGCGGCGTGACCCGGCCGCGGCAGCCGTTCAGCCGGCGCCGTTGCGTCCGTTGCTGCGCGGGCGGTCGGGAATGACGATGGCAAACGTGGCGCCCGGGCCGCCGTCGACCAGCGTTGATCGTGCCGCCATGGGCGCGCACCAGTTCGGCGGCGATCGCGAGGCCGAGGCCGGTGCCGCCCGGGCGACCGGTCCCTGGAAGGCGCGGAAGAGCGACGGGCGCGCCTGTTCGGGCACGCCGGGGCCGGTGTCCTCGACGCTGATGGAGACGGCGTTGCCTTCGCGCGCCGCCGACGACCGACAGCCGGCAGACCACCGCCGGGCCGGGATCGCTCTCCATCGCCTGGATGGCGTTGCGGCACGAGATTGACCAGGACGCGGAAGAGCTGATCGGGATCGGCGTCGATCTCGAGGCCGGCCGGCACCTTGTTCTCCCAGGCGATCATGGGGTGGCCGACCAGGCCGAGCACGTCGGCGACATCGTCGACCAGCCGGTCGAGGGCGACCAGCCGGCGGGCCGGCGCGGCCTCGCGGGCGCGGCCGTAGGCGAGCGTCGACTGGCAATAGGCGATGGCGCGGTCGAGGGCGCCGATCAGCTTCGGCGCGAAGCGCTGGACGTTGGGATCGGGCAGGCTGCCGAGGCGATCGGAGAAAAGCTGCGCCGAGGCCAGCATGTTGCGGAGGTCGTGGTTGATCTTGGAGACGGCGAGGCCGAGATCGGCGAGGTGGCGCTGCTCGCGGAGCGTGCCCTGCAGGTCGCGCTGCATGGCGGCGAGGTGCTCCTCGGCGACGCCGATCTCGTCGCGTGCGCCCGCTCGGCGTCGATGACGCGGCCGGTATCCTCGGGCGCCTCGGAGAAGGCGACGATGTTCGCGGTCAGCCGCCGCATCGGGCGGACGAGCAGGCGGTTGATGGTGAAATAGAGCAGGCCGGCGGTGATCACCGAGATGAGCGCCGCCAGCCAGAGGATGTTGACCGAATAGTCGAGCATGGCGGCGCGCAGCGGCCGGTCGCTGAGCAGGATCTCCAGCGTCGCGCCGGAGCGTGAATTGCCGATGACGCGCAGCGTGCGCGGCGCGCGCGCGAACAGCGTGTCGAAGGCGTCGACGATCTCGGCGAACGCATCCATGGTGCGCAGGTCGGCGACGCGGTCGACCGTGGGCGGCATGTCGACGGTCGCGATCAGGCGGCTGGCGGCGCCGGTGCGAATGGCGATGGCCGTGGCGCCGACCGCGGAGAGCAGGTCCTTCTGGATCTCGCTGCGGCACCTCGGAGGCGACCGACTCGGCCAGCACCAGGCTGGCGGCGTCGGCCATGGTCAGGTGATCGGACAGCCAGTTGACGCGGAAATTGGCGATCGAGGGAACGTAGATCAGCACTTCGCTGAGCATGACGAAGAGCACGGTCAGCGTCAGCAGCTTCCACGACAGCCCGAAGCTCCGCCGGGCGCGCGGCGGCGGCGCGCTCGCGGCGGTCTTGTCGTCCTCGCGGCTGGCGGGCCGGTCGTCCATGCGTTCAGCCGAGTTTCCTGAGGAGCGCGATGATGCGCCGCCGCCATGTCGGGGTCAAACCGGCGCTCCCGCCGGGCTCGGCGGCGGCAAAGGTGGCCGCCACGCGGCGGGAAATCTCGGCGCGGGTCGGGCCACGGCGCCGGAAAGGCGGCCATGTCGGCGATGGTCAGCCGGCTCGACAGGGCCAGCGACCACAGCGCGATCATCTCGCCGGCGTCGTGGCCGACGATCGCCGCGCCGAGGATGCGGCCGCTGCGGTCCACGATCGCCTTGATCATGCCGGCCGGCTGGCGCTCGATCTGGGCGCGGTCGTTCTCGATGAACGGAAAGCGCAGGACGCGGACGCCGGCGCCGTGACGCTGCCGCGCCGCCGCCTCGCCGAGGCCGACGGTGGCGATCGCCGGATCGGTGAAGGCAGACGTAGGGCGTTGCGCCGGGACCGTCGCGCAAGGGCAGGCGGAAGAGGATCGAGCGGACCACTTCGGCCGCCTGATGGCGGGCGCGGGCGGCGTGCGCCGGACCGGCGACGGCGTCGCCGATGGCATAGACGCGGCGGTTGGCGGTCCTCAGGTTGCCGGTCGACGACGATGCCGCCGGCGTCGTGGCGAATGCCGGCGGCGGCGAGATCGAGACCGTCCACGTTCGGCTTGCGGCCGGCGGCGACCACCAGGTGGGAGCCGTCGATGGCCGCCTCGCCGCCTTGCGGATCGGAGACGGTGAAGCGGATGCCGCCGCGGCGCCGGGCGACCGAGACGATCTCGACGCCGGCGCGCACGCGGATGCCCTCGGCGCGCAGGCGATCGACGACGATTGCCACGAGTTCGGGGTCGTCGTCCGGCAGGGCCGGGCCGCGGTCGATGACGGTCGCGTCGATGCCGAGGCGGTTGTAGGCCTGGGCCAGTTCCAGCCCCTCGCGGCCGGCGCCGAGGACGAGAAGATGGGCGGGCTTGCGGCCGAGATCGAAGGCGGCGTCGACGGTCATGTAGTCGACGCCGTCGAGGCCGGCGATGTCGTCCGGCACCGCCGGCACGGCGCCGACGGCGAGGATGAAGCGGCGGGCGCGGATTGTGACGTCGCCGGCGGAAAGCGTGTCGCGGTCGGTGAAACGGGCGTTGCCGCTCGACCACGCGGACGCCGAGGGCGGTCAGCCGCTCGGCCGAGACATTGGGCGCGATGGCCGCGGCGACGGCGCCGAGGTGCTCGCGGACCTTGGCGAGATTGACCTGGAGCGGCGCCCCGGTGACGCCCATGGCCGGGCCGCGGCGGAGCAGATCGTTGACCTCGGCGGCGGCGAGCAGCGCCTTGGACGGAATCGACCCGGAGGCGAGGTCGGAGCCGCCCATCGCGGCCTTTTCGACCAGGACCACGGGCACGCCCTCGGCGACGGCGGCCAGCGCGGCGGCGACGCCCCCCGGGCCGCCGCCGACGACGCAAATGTCGGGTGTCAGCTCTTCCGCCATTCGCCTTCAGATTCCGCGGCTGAAACGGTGGCAATGATAGTCGGTTTCCGCTAAAAGCCACCGCACCAGAGCGACCGTCGTGGCCGGCGGCGGCTCGCGTTGACTCGATTCCGCCCGCTCCTTATAAGCCCGGCGCGGCCGGCCCGCGCGGAGAAGACGAGATGAAACGTACCTACCAACCGAGCAAGCTGGTTCGCAAGCGCCGCCACGGCTTCCGCGCGCGCATGGCGACAACCGGCGGCCGCAAGGTGATCGCCGCCCGCCGCGCCCGCGGACGCAAGCGGCTGTCCGCCTGACCGGGCGACGGCTCCCCGCGGCATGGAGCACCTGAGACGCCGCGCCGATTTCAAGGCGGTTGCCGGCGGCAAGCGGGTCTCGCGGCCCGGGTTTGTGCTGCAGGCGCTGAAGGTTGCCGACAATGCCGGCGGCCGGCCACCGCGGGTCGGGTTCACGGTGACCAAGAAGATCGGAAACGCCGTCGTGCGCAACCGTATCCGCCGCCGGCTGAGGGCGGCAGTGGCCGCCAATGGCCGGGCATCTCGAAACGGCCACGGATTACGTGCTTGTCGGCCGGCGCGCGGCACTGACCCTTCAATTCGAGCGGCTGGTCACCGATCTAGAGAGCGGGTTTGCCGCACTTTCGCGCGACCCCAAGGCGCTAAACAGGTCCGTTCGATGAACGACAACAACCGCAATTTCATCCTGGCGATCGTGCTGTCGATGGTCGTCCTGTTCGGCTGGCAGTTCTTCATCGCCGGGCCGCAGATCGCAGCAGGCCCAGCAGCAGCAGGAACTGCGCCCAGCAGCAGGCGGACGCCGGGACCGCGCCAGACACCGGCCGGCACGGCCGCCGGCACCGACACGGCCGCCGCCGCCGCTCGACGGCGGCGCTGCCCGGCGCCGCGGCGGTGCAGCAGACCACGGAGACGCGCGAGGAGGCGCTCGCCCATCCGCCGCGCGTGCCGATCGAGACCGCCGCGCATCACCGGCTCGATCAACCTGACCGGCGGGCGCGTCGACGACCTCCGCCTCAACGACTATCACGAGACCGTCGACCCGAAGAGCCCGACCATCGTGCTGCTCTCGCCGAGCGGCGGGCCGGACGCCTATTTCGCCGAATTCGGCTGGGTCGGCCGGCCGATCGGCCGGCGCCCTGCCCGGCCCGACGACCGAATGGACGGCGCCGGCCGGCGCCAAGCTGACCCCGGCGACGCCGGTGACGCTGACCTACGACAACGGCGCCGGGCTGGTCTTCAAGCGCAAGATCGCCATCGACGACAAATACATGTTCACGGTCACCGACAGCGTCGCCAACAACGGCAGCGCGCCGGTCGACCTGTCGCCCTTCGGCCGCATCACGCGCGTCGGCGAGCCGAAGATCGTCGGGCTACTGGATCCTGCATGAGGGCCTGATCGGCGTCCTCGGCGACAAGGGCCTGCAGGAATACAACTACAAGGACATGCTAGAAGACGCACGAGGAGACCTGGGCCGACGTCACCAAGGGCTGGCTCGGCATCACCGACAAGTACTGGGCGGCGGCGCTGGTGCCCGACCAGTCGAAGCCGTTCACCGGCCGCTACATCTACAACGCCCAGCCCTCGCCGCTCTACCAGACCGACTACAAGGGCGCGGCGGTGAGCCTGGCGCCGGGCGCCACGACGACGGAGACCAGCCACCTGTTCGCCGGCGCCAAGCAGGTGTCGATCCTCGACAACTACGAGGCGAGCCTCGGCATCGACCGGTTCGACCTGCTGATCGACTGGGGCTGGTTCTGGTTCATCACCAAGCCGATGTTCTACCTGATCGACTTCTTCTACACGCTGTTCGGCAATTTCGGCGTCGCCATCCTGCTGGTCACGGTGATCGTCAAGGCGCTCTTCTTCCCGCTCGCCAACAACTCCTACCGCTCGATGAGCAAGATGAAGAAGGTGCAGCCGCAGATGGCGGCGCTGCGCGAGCAATACAAGGACGACAAGGCCAAGCAGCAGCAGGCGCTGATGGAGCTGTACAAGAAGGAGAAGATCAATCCGCTCGCCGGCTGCTGGCCGGTGGCGATCCAGATCCCGGTCTTCTTCTCGCTCTACAAGGTGCTGTTCGTCACCATCGAGATGCGCCACGCGCCGTTCTTCGGCTGGATCAGGGACCTCTCGGCGCCTGACCCGACGCACATCTTCAACCTGTTCGGGCTGCTGCCCTACGACCCGACGATGGTGCCGGTGATCGGCCACTTCCTGGCGATCGGCGTGTGGCCGGTGATCATGGGCATCACCATGTTCGTGCAGATGAAGCTGAACCCGGCGCCGCCCGACCCGACCCAGGCGATGATCTTCACCTGGATGCCGGTGCTGTTCACCTTCATGCTGGCGTCGTTCCCGGCGGGCCTGGTGATCTACTGGGCGTGGAACAACACGCTGTCGGTCACCCAGCAATACGTCATCATGAAGCGCTCGGGCGCCGACGTGAACCTGTTCGGCAATATCCTCGACACGTTCCGAAAAAAGAAACCGGCGCCGCCGGCCCCTGCCGCGGCTACCCCGGCCAAGCCGAAGGCGGCGAACGATTCGCAGCCCCGCCGAGCTGACGAAAGCAAGCCGGCGAAATCGACCGTGAAGTCGCGGCGCGCCGCCGCCAAGGCAAAGGCGCGCGCCAAGGCCAAGGCGGACGCCAAGGGATAGCCACGCCGCGGCGAGGCCGGACGCGCGCCCCATGCCCGATGCGCAGGATTCCGAAGACACCGAAGCCGCGCATCGAGGCGGGCCGGCTCCTGTTCGCGCGGCCATGGCACTTCCTCTCACGGCGACCGGCTCGGCGACGAGCCTGCCGCTGCCCGAGGGCATCGAGATCGCCTTCGCCGGGCGCTCCAATGTCGGCAAGTCGTCGCTGATCAACGCGCTGGTCGGACAGAAGGCGCTGGCGCGGACCTCCAACACGCCGGGGCGGACGCGCGAGCTCAACCTGTTCGGCGCCGACGCCGGCATCGCCATCATGGACATGCCGGGCTACGGCTATGCGCGCGCGCCGAAGACCGAGGTGGCCGCCTGGACGCAGCACGGTCTTCGACTATCTGCGCGGGCGCGCCAATCTCCGCCGCGTCAGCAATACGATGAGTCGAGGCAGGCTACATAGAAAACATACACAGTA
>CAWGJV010000004.1:0-18081 GCA_963822975.1 uncultured Alphaproteobacteria bacterium | reverse complement strand
ATCGGCACCTTCCAGAAGAAGATGGTCGAGGGCATGGCCGCCCGCGGCTACGACCGCGATTTCGCCGAGCGCTGCTTCCACCAGATCGAGGGCTTCGGCGAATACGGCTTCCCCGAGAGCCACGCCGCGAGCTTCGCCCTCCTCGTCTATGCCTCGGCCTGGCTCAAGTGCCACTACCCGGACGTCTTCTGCGCCGCGCTCCTCAACGCCCAGCCGATGGGCTTCTACGCGCCCGCCCAGATCGTCCGCGACGCCATCCGCCACGGCGTCACCGTGCGCGCGCCCGACATCAATTCATCCGACTGGGACTCGACCCTGGAGCCGCTGGAGGCGTCGGATGACGCCCTCCCCCTGAAGGGGGAGGTCGGTCGCAGCCAACGGGTGGAGCTGACCGACGACATCCGCACGACCCATGCGATCCGCCTCGGCTTCCGCCAGATCAAGGGCTTCGCCGAGGCGACGCCACGCCTGATCGCGACGCCCGCGGCAGGGCTACGATTCCGTGCGCGACCTGTGGCTGCGCACCGGCCTCCCGGCGGCAACATCGAGCGCCTCGCCGATGCCGACGCCTTCCGCTCGATCGGCCTCGACCGGCGCGCGGCGCTGTGGGCGGCGCGCGGCCTCGACGACGGCAAGCGACCGCGACCGCCTGCCGCTGTTCGAGGCCGCCGGCCATGCGGACCTGCGCCGCGAGCCCGACGTCGACCTGCCGCCGATGCCGCTCGGCGAGCACGTCGTCAACGACTACCGCTTCCTGAAGCTGTCGCTGAAAGCGCACCCGGTCTCGCTTCCTGCGCCCGGCGCTCGCCGCGCGCCGCGCGGTCGCCATCGAGACGTTGCGGGAGACGCGGCAACGGACGGCGTGGTCACCGTCGCCGGCCTGGTCTTGGTCCGCCAGCGGCCGGGCACGGCCAAGGGCGTCATCTTCATGACGCTCGAGGACGAGACCGCGATCGCCAACGCCATCGTCTGGCCGAAGGTCTTCGAGCGCTTTCGCCCGATCGTGATCGGCGCCCGCCTGGTCGCCGTGACCGGCAAGCTGCAGAGCGAGAGCGGCGTCATCCATGTCGTCGCCGACCGAGCTCGACGACCTGACGCCGATGCTGGCCGCCGCTGTCGGAGGATGCCGGCGACCTCGTCGCTCGCCCGCTCCGACGAGGTCCGCCGCCCCGGCGTCGACAATCGCGACAAGGTCGACATGCGCCACCCGCGCCTGGTGCGCTTCTTCCAGGAGCACCCGTCGCTCGCCACCGACCTCGCCAGGCTCTCCGCCGCCGCCGGCAAGGTCATGCCCAGGGGCCGCAACTTCCACTGAGCGCGCCTCGCCCGCGCCCCTCACGTCCCGCTGACCGCCCCGCGCGCCAGCACGCCGGCGAGAAACCGGCTGAGCAGGAGGAACACCAGCAGCGGCGGTGCGGCCGCGATCAGCACGGCGGCGCTTTGCCCACCGGTCCGCGCCCCGGTCAGCGCCGCGGTGATCGGCTGTTCGGTGCCCGCGGTGAAGACCAGGCCGTAGAGCAGCTCGTTCCAGATCATGGTGAACTGCCAGATGGCTGTCACCGCCAGGATCGGCAGCGCCAGCGGCAGGATGACCTTGCGGAAGATGCGCCAGAAGCCGGCGCCGTCGATGCGCGCCGCCTTGACGATGTCGTCGGGGATGCGCCGGAAATAGGCGGTGCAGAACAGGGTCGCGAACGAGATGCCCTGCACGCAGTCGATCAGGATCAGGCCGTAGAACGAATTGTACAGGCCGAGTTTGGACAGGATGAACGCCCAGGGCAGCAGCGACGTCTGGAAGGGCATGAACACGCCGACCACCATCACCAGGAGAATGAAGTTGGCGCCTCTGAACTTCCACTTGCTGAGGACGTAGCCGTTCACGGCGCCGAGCGCCGTCGTGATGATCGTCGACGGAATGGTGATCTTCAGCGAGTTGTAGAAGTTCGCCTTGATGCCGGCGCAGGTGCCGCTGACGCAGGTCTCGTTCCACACCTTGCCAAACGCATCGAACGAAAACCGCTCCGGAAAGGCGATCACGCCGTCGCGGGCGACGTCCGCCGAGGTTCGGAACACGTTGAAGACCACGATCAGCGCCGGCAGAAGATAGATCGCCGCCGCGATCACCAGCGCGCCGTAGATCAGCGTCCGCGAGGCAAGCCAGCGCCGGTGCGCCGCCGCGCCCGGATCGGCGCCATCGGTGATTTCGGAACTCACGGTCAACGGCTGATTGACTCCACGGGCGTGCAAGCGGGGCGACGACCGGCGTCGCCGGACCGAATGAACACAAAACGGCCGGCGAGGAAACCGCCTCGCCCCTGCGATTTCTGCTGACCCGGCCCGATTTGACCGCCTCCATTGCCGACCCTACGGTCGCGGCGGCAATCGCTTGCCCAGGATAACTTCGGGAGGAGAGACACTCATGGAACGCGCCGCCGAACTTCCCGACCATATCGAGGCGCCGCCCGATGCCGACGGCCTGTTCGCCATCTGGCCGGGCGCCGGCGTGCCGCCCGGGTCGGAGGATTGGACCTGGCGCGAACAGACGATGCAGATCCCGTGGTCCGACACCACCGACCGCTTCACCCGCAACGTCGTCATCCCGACGCTCACCCTGTTCAAGCCGGCGCCGGGAACCGCGAACGGCACGGCGATGATCGTCGCGCCCGGCGGCGCCTTTCATTTCCTCATGGTCGATCACGAGGGCCACGACATGGCGCGCCGCCTCACCGCGCGCGGGGTGACGTGCTTCGTGCTGCGCTACCGGGTGGCGCGCACGCCCGACACCGACGACGAGCTGCTCGATTTCAGGAACGACCTGCACAAGCGGTTGGACAAGCCGACGCAGACCGAGATCAATCCGCCCAACCGCGATTTCCTCGGCGATGCCCGCAGCTGGGGCGAGGCCGACGGTCGCCAGGCGGTCCGCTTCGTGCGCGAACGCGCCGACGAATTCGGCGTCGATCCGCAACGCATCGGCATCTCCGGATTTTCCGCCGGCGGCGGCGTCGCCATGGGGCCGGTATTCGAGCACGACGCGGCGACGCGGCCCGATTTCGCCGTCGCCATCTACCCGGCCTACCGCGCCGGCGTGCCGGTGCCGGCGGATGCGCCGCCGCTGTTCATCGTCGCCGCCGATGACGACGCCCAGGTCCCGCCCATGTCGGGCACCCGCCTCTACGAGGCCTGGCATTCGGCCGGCAAGCCGGCGGAGGTGCATGTCTTCGCCAGCGGCGCGCATGGTTTCGGCATGCGCCAGCAGGGCACGCTGTCGGATGCCTGGTATGGCTTGCTGGAAAACTGGCTCGCCGCGCAGGGGCTGCTGGGCTAGGCGCGGCACTCAGAACGCGCAGCCATAACCGGATCGCGGCGGGCCGCACGGGGAGGTGGATGTGACGCACGATGCCGCAGCCGAGATGAAGACCCGCATGCGGGTCGATCTGCGCACTGCGATGAAGGAGGGGCGCACCAGTGAAGCCAGGTTGATCCGGGCGCTTGTCGCAGCGCTCGACAATGCCGAAGCACCGCCGTTCCAGGCCGGCCAGCGGAACACGGATCAACATCAATTCCGCGATGGATCGGCCGAAATCGAACGGCTTTCCTTGAGCCCGGCGCAAGTGCGCGCGATCCTGACGGCGCAAATCGAGGAGTATGAGCGAGCGGCCGCCGAGATGGACCGCCTCGAAAGACCGGATCGTGCCGATGCCCTGCGCGCCGAAGCACTGCTCGCAAGACGCTACATCGAGTGACGAAGCTTCCGGCCCCGGCAACCGCGGCGTACCCCCGGGGGATAACTCACCGACTTATCCCCGCTTCCCGAACCTGCCGTAGAATCACCCTCGCCTCTCCCGCCGGGGGACTCGTGCCCGGTACCGGCACCGGTTCGACGTGGAGAGGTCGGCGCCCGCGACGATGGTTCCGGCCATCGGCCCGGGGTGCTGTCCGGAAAGTCTGACCCCCACTACGAGGGGTCCGTGCGACATGACGCACCTTAAGGCCCGGCGGCCTTTGACTTGCGCCGGGCCGGAGCATGGACCGGATGGCGACAAGTCGCCGGGCGGGCGGTGGAAGCCGCCAGCTTTTCGTACCCAGGACGGCGGTTTCCGCCGCCCGCCACCCTCGGCGCTTCCGAAGCGCCGGGACCGATGGTCAACGATCCGGGCCGCGAAAGCGGTCGCGGAAACGAAGAGGCGTGCCTGCCATGGCGAAGACGATCCGCGTCGACGGCGAGGACATCGAGATCAGGCCGATGACGCCCGAGCGCGCCGCCTTCATGCGCGAGGCCTGCACCCATCTCGGCCTCGCCACCTATTGCCCGTTCCGCGTCTGCAGGCGCAATCGCCGCTGCGGGACGAAGGACGTCCTCTGCTACCAGATCATGCGCCAGGAGGTGAACGCGATCCTGCTGCCCCGCTCTGGAAGCCGGCCTCGGCGAGGCCAATACGCCCGACGCCGGCCGGACGATCACGCCGGCGACGCGCAACGCCCCGGCGGAGGAATAGGCAACCATGACCGCCGCCCCGCAGCCGGACATGTCATCGCCGCCACCGTCGATCGCAACCGGCGCGAATCCGTCAAAGCCACCGCCGGACGCGCGCGCAATAGTCCTGATAGCTTGCGCCGAAGATCGTCCGCATCCGCGCTTCCTCGAATGGAATGACGACGCGGATCAGGATCGCGACCGGAACCGGCAAGGCAACCAGCGGCCACACCGAGCCGAACATGAGCGCCGCGCCGAGATAGGCGATGATCAGCGAGAGGTACATCGGATTGCGGCTGAACCGGTATGGTCCGCGGGCGACAAGGACCGAGGGATCGGCAAACGGGTTGAGCGTCGTCCGCCGCATCAGGAAGGTCGCGGCAAGGGACAAGCCGAGGCACACGCCCGCCGCCAGAACCACCGCCCCTGCCAGCGTGGCGCCCCCGACCCCGAACGAGACCGGCACGATGCGCTGGACAATTGCGCCAATGCCGAACGCGACGCCGAACATCAGCGGCGGCGGCATCATCAGAAGCGGAAACGGGCGCGCGATGGTCGAAGCAGCCTGTGGTTGCATCTGGAAATCCCTCACCCGCGTGTCCGGCCCGGACGAATGCGGCCGGCACTTGCGACAAACTCAACGATTTCCGTGAACCACGCCGAATCGCAGTACACTGTAGATCATTTCAATACAGTCATGGTGTATCTAAAGTGCCAGACCCCGTCAAGCCGAAACGCCGCTACCGGTCCAGGCGCCGCGAAATCCAGACCGAAGCGACCCGCGCCGCCATTCTGGATGCGGCGCGGACATTGTTCGCGACGGGTGGCTGGGCGGCCACCACCATTGCCGCCATCGCCGCGAAGGCCGGCGTGGCGACCGAGACGGTCTATGCCCGCTTCGGCAACAAACGGGCGATCGTCCACGCGCTGATCGTCGCCGCGATGCGCGGGGCCACACCGGACACGCCATTCATGGAGCAGGCCGGACGGCAGGCGGTGCAGGGCCAGACCGACCCGCGCCGCATGATCGACGCCTTCGCCGCGGACCTGTGCGGTGTTCTGGCGCGGGTCGCGCCGGTGATGGCCGTCGTTCGTGCCGCCGCCGAGAGCGACGACGAAATGCGCGACCTCTATCTGGAACTGCACGCATCGCGGCGCAGGAACCTGTCGCATTTCGTCGCCACGCTTGCAGGCATTGGAGGCCTGCGCGAAGGCCTGGACGAAGCGACCGCCACGAACCACGTGTGGTCGCTGGCGAGCCCGGAACTGTTCATCCTGTGGACGAGCGTCGACGGAGCCGGCCCGGAAACCTATCGGGACTGGCTTGCCCTTGCCTTGAAGCGCCTGCTGCTCGGAAATCCCTGAGCGCGCGAATCCGGACGCAAATAGCCGTCGGCCGCTCGAGGCCAGCATGACAAGGCATGCAGACGGCGGCGGCTCGCCCCTCGCCCGCCACAATCGCCGCTGCTAAGCTGCCGCCCGGCTCAATTGACGGAGACAGACATCATGGGAACGGCAGGCTGGATCATCCTTGGCGTGATCGTCGTGATCGCGCTGTTCGGCATCACCATCTACAACCGGCTCGTCAGCCTGCGGCAGACCGTCAACCAGGCCTGGTCGGACATCTCCGTCCAGCTCAAGCAGCGCCACGATCTGGTTCCCAATCTGGTCGAGACCGTCAAGGGCTACGCCGCCCATGAGCGCGGCACGCTCGAGGCCGTCACCCAGGCGCGCAACGCCGCCGTCTCCGCCGCCAACCCCGAGGCCCAGGCCAAGGCCGAGAACATGCTGACCGGGGCGCTCCGCCAGCTCTTCGCCCTTTCCGAGGCCTATCCCGACCTCAAGGCCAACCAGAACTTCCTGCAGCTCCAGTCCGACCTGTCCGATCTGGAGAACAAGATCGCCGCCTCGCGGCGCTTCTTCAACAACGCCGTCCAGGAGTTCAACGCCGCCATCCAGCAATTCCCGGCGGTGCTCTTCGCCGCCTCGCTCGGCTTCACCCAGCGCACCTTCTTCGAACTCGACGAAGGCGAGCGCGCCGCCGTCAACACGCCGCCGCAGGTCAAGTTCTGACGGTGGAAGCGGCGTCGCGTTAGGCAGGCAGGAGGTCGGCTTCCTTGCTCGGCGCCTATGGCCTCAGGACCTACATCTGGAACAACCGGCTGAAGTCGATCCTTCTGCTCGCCGGTTTTCCCGTCCTCCTCCTGCCGATCTGCTTCGCCTTCGCCCTGCTGATCGTGGCCTCGAACGAGCCGAATGTCGGCCAGGGCATTCAGGACGCCGTCGGCCTTCTGCCGGCGCTGATCCCCGTCGCCATCGGCGCGGCATTGATCTGGTTCGTCATCGCCTGGTTCGCCAATCAGGGCATCATCGACGCCGTCACCGGCGCGCGCCGGGTCGATCGCAAGGCCGAGCCGCGCCTCTACAACATGCTCGAGAACCTGTGCATCAGCCGCGGCATCACCATGCCGCAGCTGCGCATCATCGAGACCGACGCCCGCAACGCCTTCGCCAGCGGCGTGCGCAAGAAGCAATACTCGATCACCGTCACCCGCGGCCTGATGGACGCCCTCGACGACGCCGAGCTCGAGGCCGTGCTCGGCCACGAACTCACCCACATCGAGAACCGCGACGTTCAGTTGCTGGTCATTTCCGCCGTGTTCGTCGGCATCATTTCGCTGGTCGGCGACCTCATCATCCGCGTCCCGCGCGCGTTGCTGTGGTCGACGTCGGGGCGCAGCGGTGGTGGCGGATGGGGCAGCAGCGGCGGTGGCCGTTCGCGCGGCCGGGACAAGAGCGGCGGCGCCGCCATCATCCTCATCCTCATCGCCGTCGCCATCTTCCTTGTCGCCCGCGTCCTCGCCATTGCCCTCAGCTTCGCCGTGTCGCGCAAGCGCGAGTACCTCGCCGACGCCGGCTCCGTCGAACTGACCAAGAACCCCGATGCCATGATCACGGCGCTCCGCAAGATCGCCGGCCATTCGGAGATCCAGGCGCCCGCGCAGGTGCAGGAGATGTTCCTCGATCATCCCCGCGCCCACGGCCTCGGCGGCCTCTTCGCCACCCATCCGCCGATCGAGGCGCGCATCGCCAACCTGGTGAAATTCGCCGGCGGTCACGACCCCGGCCCGCTTCCGGAACCGCGACCCGAGCCGCCGCCCGAGATCCAGCCGCCGCCCGCCACCGACAATGCCCATCCGTGGGGCGACGTGCCGCCGCCCGGACCGTGGAGCGCGCCGGGGAGCTGACCCATGCGACCTGTTGCCGGCCCGATTCGGCTGATAGGCTCGACGCGCGGCACGCCGCGTGAGCCGGCGACGCGGATTGGGAGAAGCGCCACGTGCTGATCGGCAAGCCGGGACCGGCAAAGACGGCGATCGCCCGCGCCGACGCGGCAAGCATCGAGGTGCGCGGCCGCGATCTCGTCAACGACCTGATGGGCCGCCTGACCTTCACCGAATACGTCTACCTGCTTCTCACCGGCAAGGAGCCCACCGCCGAGCAGCGCTTCTTCCTCGACCTCCTGCTCGTCGCCATCGCCGAGCACGGCCTGACGCCCACCGCCGTCGCCGCGCGCATGACCTACGATGCCGCGCCCGATTCGCTGCAGGCGGCCGTCGCCGCCGGCATCCTCGGCTGCGGCCCGGTCATTCTCGGCACCTCGCAACTATGCGCCAACGTCCTCGTCGACACGCGCGAACGCGTCGCCGGCGGGGAAGACGCCGACGCGGCCGTCACTGCCGTCGCCCGCGCCATCCGCGAGCGGGGCCAGCCGATGCCGGGCTTCGGCCATCCGCTGCACAAGCCGGTGGACCCGCGCGCCGAGCGCATTCTCGCCCTCGCCGACGAGCGCCGGATCGCCGGGCCCCATATCGATCTCGCCCGCCGCTTTGCCCCCGCGGTCGCAAAGGCCTGGGGCCGGCCGCTGCCGATGAACGTCTCCATGCCCATCGCCGCGTGCCTGCTCGATCTGGATTTTCCGGTCGCCATGGTCAAGGCGATCCCGCTGCTTGCCCGCACCGCCGGGCTCCTTGCCCACCTCGCCGAGGAGCAGACGCGGCCGATCGGGTTTCTGATGGCCGCCCGCGGCGAAGAGGCCATCGCCTATGATGGCGGCGAGGACGACACGTAGGCCGCCATGCGCGATCCCGAAGTCGAGATGCTCCCCTGGGAGCAACAGGCCCGCATCGACGATTCCCTCTACCGCGACCAGATCGTCCGGCTCTTCGCCAACTCACGTTTCTATCGCGACAAGCTGACGGCCGCCGGCTTCGCCTCTGCCGAGGCCGTTGGCGAGCTTGAGGCGATCGGTCGCCTCCCCTTCACCGAGAAGGACGAGCTCCGCGGCACGCGCAGCGAGGCCGATCCGATCGGTACGCACCTCGCCGTGCCGATGACCGAGGTCGCACGCATCTTCTCGACCAGCGGCACCACCGGCGCGCCGAGCTACGTGCCGCTCACCGCCGACGATCTTGCCGACTGGGTGCGCATATCGGCCCGCTCCTACGCGGCGTCCGGGGTCAACCGCGGCGATCGCCTGATCTCCACCTACAACGCCGGGCCGTTCGTCGCCGGCGCCGCGCTGGAGGCCTTTCAAGCCCTCGGCCTAACCCACATTCCGGTCGGCAGCGGCAACACCGACCGGCTGATGTCGGCCGTGCAACTGCTCAAGGCGGACGCCATCGCGCTGACGCCGTCCTACGCGCTGCACCTTGCCGAATGGGGGCGCGAGCGCGACATCGACACGGCCGCGTCGAGCGTCCGCCGGCTGTTGGTCGCCGGCGAGCCGGGCGGCGGCGAGCCGGCCATGCGCGCCCGCCTCGAGGCCGCCTGGGGCGCCGAGGTGACCGAGGCGATGGGCATCGGCGATATCGCCGTGTCGCTATGGGGCGAGTGCCACCATCGCCAGGGCATGCATTTCAGCGGGCGCGGGCTCGTCCATTTCGAGCTGATCGACCCGGTGACCGGCGCGCCCGTGCCTCTGGAGGACGATGCCGAGGGCGAACTGGTCTACACCCACCTCCGCCACCGCGCCGCGCCGCTGCTGCGCTTCCGCAGCCGCGATCATGTCCGCGTGTGGACGAGCCCCTGCCCGTGCGGCCGCACCGCGCCGCGCGTGCGCTGCATCGGGCGCACCGACGACATGCTGGTGGTGCGCGGCGTCAATGTCTTCCCTTCAGCCCTGCGCGAGGTGGTCAACGAATTCACCCCGGCGGTGAGCGGCGTCATGTCCGTGCGCCCGCGCCTCAAGGGCTTCCGTCAGGACCCGCCGCTGAGGCTCGTCGTCGAACGCGGCGAGGGCAGCGAGGACGACAGCGAACTCGCCGAAAGAATTCGCCTGCGCATCCGCCACAAGCTGGTCGTCACCACCGACGTGGCGCTGGTGCCCTTCGGCAGCCTGCCGCGATCGAGCTACAAATCGAAGCTCGTCGACTGGAGCGAGGCCGGAAGCCGGTGAGGCCCGGTCAGACGTTCACGAACGACTGGTCCTTGACGTAATCGCGGAAGCCGGCAAGCGCGGCGTTGACCGTCTCCCAACTCGGCAGCTTCTCGACCTCTTTCACCCAGCGCTCGACGTTGGGATAGTCCTTGAACGCGTCGCGCGTGACGATTCCGCAGGTGAGCAGCGAATAGCCGAAGATATCCGCAATGGTCATCTGGTTGCCGGTCAGGAACTTGTTTCCCTTGCCGAGCCAGTGATCGTTGAGGACCTTCAGCCACTTCTTTGTCTGCGCCTTGCCCCATTCGATCGTGCCCTGGTGGGTCGCATCGTCGGGACGTTTGTGGTGCGGATAGATCTGCGGATAGACGACGTTGTAGCCGTAGTCGCGGTAGAAGCCGGTGTTGAACCAGTCCATCAGCTCGTTGACCTTGGCGCGCTCCTTCAACCCCTTGGGATAGGACGGCAGGTCGAACTTGTCGGCGAGATATTTCATGATCGCCGAGCTCTCGGTGAGGATGAAACCGTCGTCGTCGAGCGTCGGCACCAGAGCGTTCGGGTTGAGCGAGATATAGGGCTCGCTGGCGTGCTCGCCCTTGTAGAAGTCGAGCGCCACCTCCTCGATCGGCAACTTGTTCTCGGCGATCAGCGCACGGATCGGCCGGCTCGTGTTGGAAACCTCGAGTATGTACAGCTTGGCTGCCATCTTCGTTCCTCCCCTCTTGGCCATTGGCATCTTCGCGCCAATGAAAACACGTCCCCCCGCCCGCTATTCTAGCGCGAATACGGGTCCTTCGGCGAACGATCGTCCGAGAGGCTGCCGCGCGACCGTTTCGTCAGGTTCTCGATCGCATCCGCGAGGTGCACCTCGGCGATGTTGTAGTCGCCGCGTTCCACCCGCAGCTTGTGCGCCTCCAGCATCACTTCGCCCCACGACACGCCTTCCGGCGGGAAGAAGCGGTACGAGGCGAGTTCGATCAGCAGCCCCAGCGGATCGCGAAAATAGATCGAGTCCATGAAACCGCGATCCTTGACGCCGCTGTGCTCGATGCCGCGCTCGTCCAGTCGTTCGACCGCCTGGGCGAAGGTCGCCCGCGAAACCGAGAAAGCGATGTGATGGACCACGCCGACATCACGGCTGGTCGGCGTCGCATCCGGCTTGCGGCTCTCCTTGGTGAAGATCGTGATCAGCCGGCCGTCGCCGGGGTCGAAGTAGAGGTGGCTCTCCTCCGGCACATCGAGGTTGGGCTGCTCGAAGACGAAGGGCATGCCGAGCACGCCCTCCCAGAAGTCGATGGAGGTCTGGCGGTCGGCACCAACCAGCGTGATGTGATGAACCGCCTGGGATTGCAGTTTCTGCATGGCATTACCCCTTGTCCGGGCACTTGAGGCCGTTATAGATCGGCGCGCCCGGCAAATCGACAAGGCGGGCCAGTCCGCCCCCGGCCCCGCAGGATCATGTCGGCAGCACCCCCACCGAAACCGAACGCCGCCGCCATTGTCGTAATGGGTGTGTCGGGCAGCGGCAAATCGTCCGTCGGGGCGGCGATCGCTACCCACCTCGGCCTGCCCTTCCGCGATGCCGACTCGTTCCACCCGGCGGCCAATATCGAGAAGATGTCGGCGGGGATCCCGCTGACCGACGCCGACCGCTGGCCATGGCTCGACGCCATCGGCGCGGCCTTGCGCGACACCGACGGCGGCCTGGTGGTCGCCTGCTCGGCGCTGAAGCGCATCTATCGCGACAGGCTGACCAAGACCGCCGGCAAGCCGGTGATCTTCATCTGGCTCGATGGTTCGAAGGAAACCATCGCCGGACGCATGGGGGGCCGCACGGGACACTTCATGCCGACGAGCCTGCTCGACAGCCAGTTTGCCACGCTCCAGCCGCCGCAACCCGACGAGCTGGCAGTCCGTGTTTCCATCGAGCCGCCATTGCCCAAGGTCATCGACGCGGCGCTCGCGGCGCTGCCGGCGATGCTGGCACGCGCCGCCAGGGCGTAGCTGATGAGGCCGCTGCCACTCGCCATTGCGCTCCTGGCCGGCCTGACGTCCACCGCACCGGCCACCGCGGATGATTTCTGCATGGATTGCCTGTCGATCCGGCTGGATCCGCCGAAGGTCGTGCGGGGCCCGTTTCCGGACGAATTGGACAACGCCTTCAGTGCCTTACGCCTGAAGGCGGGCGGCTGGCGCGGGTTCACCGCCAATGGCGATACCTACGCCGTGGACGGGACGGCGATCGACGACATGGGCGGCCCCCGCCGCGTTGTCATGCAGCCCGGCCCCCAGGGAAGCCCAAGCGAATGCGGCCGCTGGCTCAATGCACTCTTGCCCGCAAACGGCGCCCTGTACGGCCTTGTGCATCAGGAGGCCGGCTGCGACTACGCCCGCGGCCAGACCCACAAGTCGATGGCGATGGCCGTATCGCGCGACGAGGGCCTGACCTGGACCGACCTCGGCGACGTCATCACCGGCAGCGACGCGCCCCGGCCCGACGCCGGCACCGGCGAGGGCGACTGCACCATGGTCGACGGCGAGGACGGCTACGCCTACGCCTATTGCCTGCGCAATTCCGACTCGCGCACCATCGCGGCGCGCGCCCCCCGCAACGACCTGGGGCCAGGAAACTGGCGCAAGTTTGGTGACGGAAGCTGGGACGTCGATGCCCTGGGCGGTGAAGCGCTCGGCGATCGGCTTCAATGGCGTCGCCGCGGGCTTCCTCAAGAATGTCGGCCGGGTCGGCCTGGTCGTGGCCGACCAATGGTTCGGCGGCGTGCGTCTGTCGCTTTCAGCCGACAAGGCGCATTTCACCGACCTGAAGGAGCCATTGCTGCCGGTGGACGCGACCGACTGGCAGCGGCCGGCGCCGACCGATCTCATCGCCTATCTCAGCATCCTCGACCCGGAAAACGGCTCCAACGTCGTCGGCGGGGATTTCCTGCTCGCCATGGTCTACGTGCCGCCCGGAGAGACCTTCGCGCACCGCTACCTGGCCCTGCAGCCGGTGCACGTGGCGATGCGGCCGGAACCGGTGTCGCCGCAGGTGCGCACCGCTCTCACCCGCTGGCGCAAGGCCAAGAATGGCGCAACCCGGGCCTCCACCGGCCCGGTGGTCGATCGCGCCTTCACACTGGATCTCGGGCTCGGCTACCTGATGACGCGCGCCCCGGAGGGCGTTGCCTCGGTCAAGCTGGAAGAGTGCGCGGTTTCCGGCCAGTACCGCCTGGAGATCGACGGGACCTGCGCCCGCGACGGCGGAACGCGCCTGCGCACGGCCGGCTGGGCCTACGATTCGCCCGAGCCGGGCGCCCTGCCGCTCTACCGCTGCCGGGACGCCGGCGCCGCCTTCATCTCCAACGATCCCGCCTGCGAGGATCGCGGAAAAGCCGAGACCCGCCTCGGCTTCGCCCTCGCCGACTAGGACCGGCTGCCCGACCCGGTAAACCTCTGCGCAACCTTTCGCTGGCCGAATGGGGCAACCGGCACAACCGATTCGCCGGCGGGGCACGAGTACATGGCAGACATCATTCCGTTTCCGATTGTGCGTAGCATCGACATCGAGAGCGACGATCTCGACCTCGACCTGATGACCGCCGTCGACGTCGCCATCCGCGACCTCCGCGACATCGCGCGGGCGCTGGGCGAGGACGGTGTGCGCGAGCAGGCGGAAGCCTGCCGGCGCATGCTCGAACGCGCCTTCGACGCGGCGGTCTGACCATGCCGAAACCGCCCTCGCCGCCACGCCGGCCGGCCGATCCGCGCAAGGCCGCCGAAGCCGTCTTCGCCGCCAAGGCGCCGCCGCTGCCCGAGCCGTCGGCGAAACCGGCGAGCCTGCCGGGCGCCCGGGAGACCGTGTCGCTGCGCATCGACCGGGACGTGCTCGACCATTTCCAGGAAGACGGCCCCGGCTGGCAGGAGCGCATCAACGCCGCACTCCGCAAGGCGGCCGGCCTCTAGCCAGCCCCCCGCGCGCTACGACCTCAGATACAGCGGCCGCCATCGACCTCCATGCCGATGCCGGTGACGAGGCTCGATTCGTCCGAGCACAGGAAGCAGGCGGCGTTGGCGATATCGTCCGGTTGCGAGAAGCGGCCGAACGGGATGGTCGACAGAATTCGCGCGCGCAACTCAGGCGTATCGCCGCCCATGAAGGTCTGACATCAGCGGGGTCTCTCCCATGACCGGATTGATGGCGTTGACGCGAATCCTGGCCGGCGCCAGCTCCACGGCCATCGACCGCGTGGCGGTGATCATCCAGCCCTTGGAGGCGTTGTACCAGGTGAGACGCGGGCGCGGGCTGACGCCGGCCGTCGAGGCGATGTTGAGGATGACGCCGCCACCGGCCGCCTTCATCATCGGAACGATGTAGCGCGAGGTCAGGTAGACCGACTTGGCGTTGACGGCGAGCACGCGGTCGAACTCCTCCTCGGTCACGTCCTCCAGCGGCTGCGGCAGGTGGCCGATGCCGGCATTGTTGACGAAGATGTCGACGCGCCCGAGCGTCTGCTTGGCCGCGTCGATCATGGCCTTGACCGAGGCATTGGAGGCGACATCGACGCGAATCGCCGAGGTTGCGGCGCCGATCTCGCGGGCCATCGTCTCGGCGGCGTCGCCGTTTATGTCGGCGATGACGACGCGGGCGCCCTCGGCGACGAACTTCCGCACGATGCCGGCGCCGAAGCCAGAGGCGCCGCCGGTCACGATCGCAGTCTTGTCGGCAAGTCTCACGGTAATCTCCCTTTGCTGGCCGGCGTCAAGGCGCGCTCGCTGCGGGCGGCCAGGGCCCGTTCGAGGTTCGGCGTCGCCGCGATCAGCGCGGCTGTGTAGGGATGGCTCGGATTGGCGAAGACCGCCTCGGTCTCGCCCTGCTCGACGATCCTGCCGTCGCGCATGATGACCACCCGGTCGGTGATCGCCCGCACCACCGCCAGGTCGTGAGCGATGAACAGGTAGGAGACGTTCAGCCGGTCGCTGAGATCGGCGAGCAGATCGAGGATCTGCGCCCGGATCGACACGTCGAGCGCCGAGACCGCCTCGTCGAGGACGATCAGCGACGGGCGGGTGACCAGCGCGCGGGCGATGGCGAGGCGCTGGCGCTGGCCGCCGGAGAACTCGTGCGGATACTTGTCGCCATCGGCGGGCCTCAGCCCGACCTCGGTGAGCGCCTCGTCCACCCGCCGCCGCTGCTCCGCCGGTGACGGCTTCGCCGCGTCGAGATGGAAGGGTTCGGCGATCAGGTGCGCCACCTTGTAGCGCGGATCGAAGCTGCCGTAGGGATCCTGGAACACCGCCTGGATGCGACGGCGGAGGTCGAGGCGTGCCGCGCCGTGGCTTGCGAGGAAATCACGGCCGTCGAGCGTGACAGTCCCCGTGCGCGGCGGGTCGAGCGCCAGGATCACGCGCGCCAGTGTCGACTTGCCCGAGCCCGACTCGCCGACCAGGCCGAGGTTCTCGCCACGCCGGATGGTAAGGCCGACGTCGTCGACGGCGCGCAGGTAGGTGGTGCGCGCCAGCAGCGAAGCGCGCGGCAGCCGGTACTCTCGCACGACGTTGCGCACGTCGAGGATCGGCGCGCCGTGGCCTTCGTCCGGCGCAAGCCGGCGCCGGGGTTCGGCCCGGTAGGTCGAGGCGGCGAACAGCATTCGCGAATAGGGGTGCTGCATGTTGCGGAACAGATCGATGGTCTCGCCGGACTCGACCACCGTGCCGTCCTTCATGATGGCGATGCGGTCCGCCATGTCGGCGACCACCGCGAGGTCGTGGCTGATCAGCATGAGGCCGACGCCGTCCTCCTCGACCAGCCGGCGCAGAAGTTCGAGGACATGCGCCTGCGTGGTCACGTCGAGCGCCGTGGTCGGCTCGTCGGCGATCAGCAGTTTCGGCTTCAGCACTGTCGCCATGGCGATCACCACGCGCTGGCGCTGGCCGCCGGAGAGCTCGTGCGGATAGCGATCGAGCCCGAAGCGCTCCACCGGCAGGCCGACGCGGTCGAGCGCCTCGGCCGCCATCTGGTAGGCCTCGGCCCGCGACACGCGCCTGTGGACGCGGACGGTCTCGGCGACCTGCGCGCCGATCGTCTTGACCGGATTGAGCGCGCTCATCGGCTCCTGGAAGACCATGCCCATGGTCCGGCCGCGACGCGCGCACATGGCGGCCTCGTCGACCGCCATCAGGTCGTCGCCGTCGAGCATCGACACGGCCGCCGGCAATGGCGCGATGCGGCAGCAGACGCATGATCGACAGCGCCGTCATCGACTTGCCCGAGCCCGATTCGCCGACAAGGCCGAGGATCTCGCCGGCCTCGACGGAAAGCGACACGCCGTTCAGGATCGGCGTGCCGTCGATGGCGACGGTGAGGTTGTCGACCGCCAGCAGGCTCATCGCAGCCGCCTCAGCCGCGGGTCGAGGAGATCGCGCAGGCCGTCGCCGAGCAGATTGAGGCCGAGCACCGTGACGACGATGGCGAGGCCGGGCAGGATGGCCAGGCGCGGCGCGATGGCGATCATGGTCTGCGCGTCGGCAAGCATGCGGCCCCAGCTCGGCGCCGGCGGCTGCGTGCCCAGGCCGACATAGGAGAGCGCCGCTTCGGCCAGGATGCCGAGCGAGAACTGGATGGTCGCCTGCACGACCAGCATGTTGAGCAGGTTGGGCAGGATGTGCTCGACCGAGATCAGCACACGCCCCTTGCCGGCGACCCGGGCGGCCAGCACGTAGTCGCGCGTCCACAGCGACAGCGCCGCGCCGCGCGTCAGCCGGGCGAAGACCGGGCACGTTGAAGATGCCGATGGCGATGATGGCGTTGACGGCGCCCGGGCCGAGCAGCGCCGTGATCATGATCGCCAGCAGCAGCGCGGGGAAGGCAAACACCAGGTCGTTGACGCGCATGACGAGCTCGTCGAGCCAGCCGCGCCGCGCGGCCGCAGACGCAGGCCCAGCGGCACGCCGGCACCGATGCCGATGCCGACCGCGACCAGCGCCACCGCGATCGAGTTGCGCGCGCCGACCATCAGCATGGAAGCGACATCGCGGCCGAAATGGTCGGTGCCCAGCCAGTGCGCGGCGGACGGCGGCTGCAGCCTGTCGGGAATGACGATCAGCGGTCGGATCGTAGGGCGTCCAGACGAAGGACACGAGCGCGACGCACGACGACGCAGGCAGCGATCGCGCCGCCGACGATCAGACTGGCGACGCAGCGCTGCCCGCTGGCGCGGCGCGGCGTCGGCGGGCGGCTCGATCGTCATGGCCGTGCCGCCTCAGGCGCGGGTCGATCGCCGCATAGGCGAGATCGACGGCGAAGGTGACCACGACCACGGCGGCGACCAGCAGCAGGACGACGCTCTTCACCACGATCAGGTCGCGCTGGGCGATGGCCTGGAAAACCAGCCGGCCGAGGCCCGGCAGGAAGAAGACGTTCTCGATGATGATCGCGCCGGCGAGCAGGAAGGAGAACTGCAGGCCGATGATGGTCATCACCGGGATCAGCGCGTTGCGCACCGCGTGGCGGCGGATCGCCTGCGCCGCGGTCAGCCCCTTGGCGCGAGCGGTGCGCATGAAATCCTCGTGCAGCGTGTCGAGCAGCGAGGAGCGCATGACCCGGGCAAGGATCGACGCCTGCGGCAGGGCCAGCGCGATCGCCGGCAGGGTCAGCGACTTCAGACCGGCCAGCAGGCCGGCGTTCCAGCCGGGAAAGCCGCCGGCCGAGAACCAGTGCAGGCCGAGCGAGAAGGCAAGCACCAGAAGCATGGCGAACCAGAAATTCGGCATAGCGATGCCGAGCTGGGTGGCGCCCATGACGACGACATCGGTCGGCCGGTTGCGCCGCGCCGCCGCCACGATGCCGACCGGGAAGGCGATGACGATCGCCAGGAACAGCGCCATCAGCGCCAGCGGCAGGCTGACCCACAGGCGCTGGGCGATCAGCTCGCCGACCGGCACGCGATAGGTGTAGCTGATGCCGAAATCGCCGGTGAAGAAGCCGGCGATCCAGCTCGAGGTAGCGCCCGACCAGCGGCTGGTCGAGGCCGAGCTGGTGGCTGAGCGCGGCGACCGTATCGGGCTGGGCGTTGAGGCCCAGCATGAACGACGCCGGATCGCCCGGCAGCACCTCCAGCACGAAGAAGACGACGAGGCTGGCCGCGATCAGGGTGGCGACGAGCGAGGC
>CAWGJV010000003.1:0-61797 GCA_963822975.1 uncultured Alphaproteobacteria bacterium | reverse complement strand
TGCTCCCCTCAAACGCAAGAACGCCCCGCAACACGGCGCAACGTGGGGCGTCGCACGGCGCCTTGATGAGCGCGGCCGCCAACGTCTCGCGGAGCGGGTGTGGCCGGTTAGCCAAGAATACGCGATTCGGCTGCGATCGGAGCGGTTTGCCACCGTTGAATTAACGCGAGAACGATCAATCCTGCCCTCACCCAAACGAGGCAAGAATCACCATGAAAGTCAACGCCCTTGAGCGGCTGCGAAAAAACTCGGCGACGATGAGCCGGTCTATGGGTTGTGGGTGACGTTGGAGTCCCCCAGCATCACCGAAATCTCGTCGCCCTTGGACTGGATTGGGTGGTCGTCGACGCCGAACACGGGCATCTGGACTTCAAGGAGATCCTGGAACACATTCGCGCCCTGCTGTCCGCAGGAGGCGGCCGATCGCGCTCGGCGTGCATTCGCCAGCAAACCCTCGGGATGCGCAACGAGCGACGTCATGATGCTCAGCCGGGCCCGCTCGTGAATCACGCGCTCCAGCCCTCATCGGAGGTCTGTCGGAATCGGCGAAGGCGCAAACATTGCCCGGCACGCAGCCGTTGACGCTTTCCGCCCCGTTGGACGAAGTCATGGTCGACGGCATCGACCGCTTCGCGATGCGGGAACTTGCCGCGTCACCAGCACGGCGGGACTGCGCATTGTAATCATGGCCGCCGGTTATTCGCCGCGGTGATGAATCGTTTTCCAAGCCAGAGCGGATGCGGGCGGGCGAATTTCCCGACGGCGCCTACGTGTTGCGGGCCAAAATCGATCTGGCCTCGCCCAACATGAACATGCGCGACCCCACGATCTACCGCATTCGCCACGTGAGTCACTACCGCGCGGGCGACAAATGGTGCATCTATCCGATGTACGACTTCACGCACGGCCAATCCGACTCGATCGAACGGATCACGCATTCGATCTGCACGCTGGAATTCGAAGACCACCGCCCGCTGTACAACTGGTTTCTCGATGCGCTGGAGATCTATCATCCCGAACAGACCGAATTCGCCCGCCTGAATCTGACCTACACCGTGATGAGCAAACGCAAACTGCTCGAATTGGTCGAGGGAGAAGCATGTCAACGGCTGGGACGATCCGCGGATGCCGACGATCTGTCGGCTTGCGGCGCCGCGGCTATACGCCGGCGGCGATTCGGGCGTTTTGCAAAAAAATCGGCGTCACCAAATTCGACGGCACGACCGATTTTGCGCTGTTGGAGCACTGCCTCCGCGACGACCTGAACAAGACGCCACAGCGGGTGATGGCGGTTCTTGAATCCGCTGAAAGTTGTGATCACCAATTATCCCGACGGCCAAAGTCGAAGAGATGGATGCCGTCAACAATCCCGAAGATGAATCGGCCGGAACGCGCAAGGTGCCGTTCTCGCGCGAATTGTACATCGAACGCGACGACTTCATGGAAGACCCGCCGAAGAAATTCTTCCGCCTCGCCCCCGGCCGCGAAGTCCGTCTGCGGTATGCGTACTACATCACCTGCGACGAAGTCATCAAGGACGAAGCGACCGGCGAGATCGTCGAACTCCGCTGCAGCTACGATCCCGAAACCCGCGGCGGTTCTTCGCCCGACGGCCGCAAAGTCAAAGCGACGCTGCACTGGGTCTCAGCCGAAAAAGGCCTGCCGGCCGAAGTCCGGCTGTACGACCACCTGTTCAGCGTCCCCGACCCCGGACGATGTGGAAGAAGGACGTCGACTACAAAACGAACCTGAATCCGAATTCGCTGGAGGTCGTGAGCGACGCGATCGTCGAACCGTTCGTCGCCACATTAGAGCCGGGAACCCGCGTGCAATTCGAGCGGCTGGGATACTTCTGCATCGATGCCAAGGATTCCCGGCCCGATGCACTGGTGATCAACCGCACGGTGACGCTACGGGATACGTGGGCGAAAATCGCGAAGCAGGGGGCTGAGGGGGGTGCGACATGCCGTGTTTAGGACGCGGTCGTCAATCGAGGACGGCTCGTGCGGCTGCTTCTTGTTGTTGTTGCTGTTGTTTTTGTAACTGCTTTTGTTTTTCGGCTTCCTGCTTTTGCTTGTCATCGGTAGGAGGCCGCGGGCTGAGGAGCTTGGCCAGATTGTCATGGATCGACGCCGGATCCATGCCGGGTTTGAGTTTGACGACCTGCACATTCGACTCCAGCGGCGACGCCGATTTTTCCAGTTCGTCGATCATCATGCCCACGTTATGCAAGATGGCCTCGGTGGCTGAGACGATGAGGGTGTTGGTCTTGGGTTCCACGCCGATCGACAAATCCCCCTTGAAGCGGCCCTGGCTCAATTCATCCTTGTCATCATCTCCGTATAAGTCAGCATAGCGAATATTGGTTTGTTTTTTCGGCTGATTCTGCAGCGCCTTGTCATTGGCGCTGAGCAGGTCGCGATAGACGTCCTTGATCGCCTCGGAAACGTCGTTGGCGGTTGCGGCGGATTTCGCCGAACCTGCTGCCGGTCGAGCCGCGAGTCGACGAGATTGTCGCCGGTTTGCTCACCGCCGCCGATCGGGCCGATCAATTGCCCGAACGCTTCGCCGGCGCGATGCTCGATGTCCCTGCCGATTGGGATGCCGCGCTGGATCCCGTGATGCCACGGTTGCTCAACATGTGGACCGCCTGCCGCGGTTGATGATTGCGCAGGACGAGACTTGCCCGGTCAGGTCACCGAAAACATCTCGAGGTTGTTCCAATTCCCGTCCGGATTGTCGTCCTCGGGATTCTCGTCATCCCGTTGAGACTGCTGCTGCTGCGATGGTTCGGCCGGCTCCAACAGCACGCCATAGGGCCGGAACTTTTCCGTTTCGCCGGTCGAGTCGTGGTACAGCAAGGCGCGGTTCGGGCCCGGCCGCGGATAATGGCGAGTTCCTTAACGATCCGCCCCTCGACGACGTCGACGAGATCGCGAAAATCCGGCATGGACATCAAATGTAAATTCGGAGTGTTGTACCACGGCGTCATGATTTCTTCGTCGCCGCCCCTTCATCGGCCATGTGGCGTGCGTGACGTTGATCTCCGGACAGTGCGCGAGCGGATTGTTTCGCGCACCGTAAACAACGTAATCGGCACCAACGGCAGGCGTGCCAACTGTTCGTATAACTTCGGCGATTGATACAGGCTGAATTCCGCCACCCGTTTATAAATCCGCCGCCGCGGGCCGAGATCCGTCAGCAATACGTAGACGAGTCAGGCGCGGCAATAAAGATAACCGTATCGCTGACATCTACGATCTTCAGGAGCGCTACGTGCAACTGTTCGATCGCACGCGCTCTCTGTCGCTTCACCTCTTCGAGCATGTGCACGGCGAGAGTCGCGACCGCGGTCAGGCGATGATTGATCTGCAGAACCTGTACGAAACGCATGGGCTGTCGATCGGAACGACGGAGCTGCCCGATTTCCTTCCGCTGTTCCTCGAATATCTGTCGACCCGCCCGATGGCGGAGTCCCGCGAACTGCTCGGCCAGACCGCGCATATCATTGCCGCGCTGGGCGAGCGTCTGACCAAGCGTGGTTCACCCTATGCGGCGCTTTTCGGGGCCCTGGTGGATGTCGCGGCCGTCGACCCGGTACGCGCCGAGGTGGACGCCGTACTCGCGGTGCCCGACACCGACCCGGATGATCCCGCAGCGCTGGATGCCGCGTGGGAGGATCGGCCGGTCACATTCGGTCCGGAAGCAGCAGGCAACTGCAGGGACGACCTTACCGCACGGATCAGGGCGGCAAGGCGTCCTGCGGCTCGACCACAGTAGGAGCAGGCGATGCGCGAGTTTCTGAACAACGCGATGTTCGGCTGGTATCCCTATCTCTGCCTGACGGTCTTCGTCGTAGGCAGCGTTGATCCGCTTCGACCGCGAACAGTACACGTGGCGCAGCGGGTCGAGCCAGCTTCTACGCCGCCGCCAGCTTTCCTGGGGCTCAAATCTCTTTCACGTCGGCATCCTGGCCATTTTCGGGGGGCATTTTGTCGGCTTGCTGACGCCGATCTGGGTCTTCGACGCGCTCGGAATCTCACATACCTTCAAGCAATGGATGGCCATCGCCATCGGCGGTGTCGCCGGCCTCATCTGCCTGGTCGGCATAGCTCTGCTGACCCATCGTCGCCTGCTCGATCCACGCATCCGCCGCAACTCGTCCTTTGGCGATATTGCCGTCCTGCTGTTGATCTTTGCCCAGCTTCTCCTCGGCCTCTCGACCATCCCGGTGTCGCTCGGCCATCTCGACGGCCACGAGATGGTCAAGTTCATGGCGTGGGCGCAGGGCGTCCTGACGTTGCAGCCGGGCATCGCGGCGGTGGTCGCCGACGTCGATCCGATCTTCAAAGTCCACCTTGTGCTCGGCATGACGATTTTCCTGGTCTTCCCGTTCACGCGGCTCGTCCACATCTGGAGCGCACCGGTCTGGTACCTGGGCCGGCGCGGATACCAGATCGTCCGTCGGCGGCAGGCGGTGCCCGTGTCACGGATGTCGGCAGTCGGCGCGATGGGGCGTGCGGCTTCGTCCTCGGCCACGAAGACGCCAGCGGCCTGGCCGGAAGGCAGGGCACGATGAATGTCCTTGCAGGGAAGAGCCGGCCCGGGATTCCGCCGGTTATTTCGGTGAATGAGACGGTGATTGCGCGCAGCGCGGTGACGCGCGAGGTCCAGTATCATCCCGCCGCATCACCGATGGAGTCCTGGCGAAAGGCGGCGGAGGCGCTGGTCTTGCGCGAGTTGCTGCTGCAGGAAGCCCGGCGGCAAGATACGCAGGCCGTCCCTCAGGTTGACGAAAGAGGCCGGCGAGAGACGGAGGAGGAGGCACAGATCCGCGAATTGATCGAGCGCGAGGTGCAGGTGCCGATCCCGACGGAAGACGAATTGCGACGCTACTACCAAGCCAACCTCACGAAATTCAAGCCTCAGGAAATCGTTGAAGCGCGCCATATCCTCGTAGCCGCGCGTTCAAGCGACAAGTCGGCCTTTGCGTTGGCGCGGGAGAAGATCGTGGCGATCGGCGCCGAGCTTGAAGCGAGGCCCGAGGCTTTCGACGAACTGGCTCGCGCCCATTCGGATTGCGCTTCTGCCGGCGAAGGCGGCCGGCTCGGCCAGTTGACCCCCGGCGAGACGACGCCTGAATTTGCCGCGGCGGTTGCGGAACTCGCCGCCGGGGAGACGACGCGCGATCCGGTCGAGACCCGCTACGGTTTCCATCTGATCCGCCTCGATCGACGGATCGCGGGCGAGACACTGCCTTTTGAGACCGTCCGCGATCGCATCGGGCGTTATCTGACGGAGCGGGCCCGGCGGACGGCGACGGCGCAATATCTGGCGAGGCTCGTGTCGAGTGCCAAGATCAGCGGCATCGACCTCGCGACCGCCGAAGCCCACCGGGTCAGCTGAGGGACGGCCTTGCTGCTTGGCGACGTCATCGCACGCCTCACGGACGAGACGACCGCGGCAGAGACGATCCTCGGGCTCGATGATCTGCAACTGATCGCCAGCCTTCGCGCCCATGCCGAGGAGAACGGTGTAGGGATGGGCGCTTACGCCGCCTGGGCGGTTCGTACTTACGCCGACAACGCCTCCTCCGAAGAGTGGACGACGCTTGTCGGGGCACTGGGGCGCTCCGATGATCCGGGCCTTACCTGCCTCAAGCGGGCTTTCACTTACGTGCTCGCCGGTGCGACGACGCCGGAGGCTGACGCGTCGCAGGATGATTGACGCCGCGGCATATTCGCCATGAGGAAGGAACCGACCGGCCTGGCCCGTATCCCGGTCCTTGGTTATGGCTTTCGTCCTTTCTTTCTCGGTGCAGCGACCTGGGCGGTCGTGGCGATGGCGTTGTGGCTCGGTTTCGTCACTGGCGTATGGGCAATCGCCGGCTCGTACGGACCTGTCGCGTGGCATGCGCACGAACTGCTCTTCGGCTACGTCTCAGCGGTCGTCGCCGGATTTCTGCTGACGGCGATACCGAACTGGACCGGGCGCCTTCCGGTGCGTGGCGGCCCGCTGCTGGTGTTGTTCCTTCTGTGGGCGGCCGGCCGGATCGCGCTCCTTGCCGTCGACTGGGTGGGCCTTGTCGCTGCCATGGCCGTCGATGCTCTGTTCCTTGTCTTCTTCGCGCTGGCGGTCATTCGCGAGATTGTTGCCGGCCGCAACTGGCGCAACCTGAAGACCGTCGCCCTGGTCTCGCTTCTTGCCGCCGCCAATATCGGCTTTCACGTCGAGGTCTATTTCGACGGTGCGCCGGACTATTCGTTGCGGACGGCCATTGCCGCCATCATCGGTTTGATCATGCTGGTCGGCGGCCGGATCGTGCCGAGCTTTACGCGCAATTGGCTCGTCCGCCAGGGCACCACGCGGCTTCCGGTGCCGTTTGGCCGTTTCGACGTCGCGGCGATGGCGGTCTCGGGCGCAGCCCTTGTGATGTGGGTGGCGTTGCCAGTGTCGCCGTGGAGCGGCATGGCGCTGTTTGCCGCGGGTGTGCTGCAGACCGTTCGAATGTCACGCTGGGCGGGCCTCCAGACGTGGCGGGAGCCGCTGGTTCTCGTGCTGCATTGCGGCTATGCCTTCGTGCCCCTCGGCTTCATGCTGGTAAGTCTGTCTATTCTCTTGCCTGACGCAATTCCGGCCAGCGGCGCGCTTCATGCGTGGACGGCCGGCGCCGTGGCGCTCATGACCCTGGCGGTCATGACCCGCGCAAGTCTTGGTCACACGGGTGCTCCGTTGACAGCGTCGATCCCGACCCGCCTGATCTACGTGGCCGCGATCGTTGCAGCCTTCAGCCGGATCGCCGCATCGCTGTTGCCGGACCTGACGCTTGATCTATTGTCGCTCGCAGCGGTCAGTTGGCTCGTCGCCTTTGGTGGATTTGTGGTCTCCTACGGACCAAAGCTCCTGCGATCACCAACGTCGTCGTGATCGGCAACAATCGGGTTTGCGACGCAAAAC
Source organism: uncultured Alphaproteobacteria bacterium (assembly GCA_963822975.1). GTDB lineage: Bacteria > Pseudomonadota > Alphaproteobacteria > Rhizobiales > Kaistiaceae > CAVSRC01. The sequence continues at coordinate 54,840 of CAWGJV010000003.1, read as the reverse complement.
GAAGCACGAAAGGATTCGTCATGGAAAGTCCGGAGGGCCTGCCACCAGCTGCAGGAGATATCGCAAGGACCCATCCCGCGATATGGACAGCCTACGCGGCACTCGGCAAGGCGACGGCCGAGGCCGGTCCGGTCGAGGGGAGCACGCTTCGTCTCGTCAAGCTTGCGCTGGCCATTGGTGCGTCTCTGGAGGGTGCCGTGCACTCGCACACAAGGCGCGCCTTGACCGAGGGGATATCGAAGGAGGCGCTGGCACAGGTCGCGCTGCTCGCCATCCCGACCCTGGGCCTTGCCCATGGCGTCCGAGCCCTGACCTGGATCGAAGACATCACCGAGAGGAAAACGCAGCAGGCGGGCGACAAGCCAGACTCCGCTGCGCGCTGCTTCCTGAGGCGCGACGGACAGACGCCTGCAAACACGGACATCGATGTTGACGGCCTCTCCCGCAGTTCGGCTATCACACAGGGCGGCACAGGAGCTGACGGAGCGTCACGCGGCCCTGGGCGTCGCCTGGATAGGCGGGGCGTTGGCTGGTTCCCTTCGTCCATAGCGATCGCTCATCAGCTTGTCGAAATAGTCGCCAAGGGCGTTGAACTGGCTGACCAGCGCGGCGAAATCTTCGCGCGGAACGACCAGCACGTCGACGGCGGTGAGGGCGCGGACGTCGGCTGTCCGGCGGACGTCGTCAAGGAGGGCCTTCTCGCCGAAAACCTCGCCGCGGCGGAGGATCGTCACCTGCCGCTCGGGTTCGCCCGCTTCGGCCGGTTGGAAGACCTCGACCTCGCCGCTCTGCACGGCGAACAACTCACGGCCGATCTCGTTCTTGCGGATGATCGTTTCCCCCGGCTCGAAATGGGCCGTGTGGACGCCCCGATGACCGGCGTTGCGGATGCGCGCGATATCGCGCGGGAAGACGAGATCGAGAATCCAGTCGAGCAGCACGCGCACCTTGCGGGTGATGCCGGGAAGCTTGGCCCAATAGACCGCGCGCCACGCGAGCCATGCGAAGAAGCCCGAGAAGCGGACGCCGAGCACTTCGGCGACAGCGGAACGATTGCCGAGCGAGGCCAGCATGCCGAGATTGTGGAAGCGGAACCGGGTCAGCGGCTTGCCGTCGATTGCGGCCAGGATATTGCGGGCGCAGGTCCGCGCTTCGCCGACCGCGAATTGCGCGGTGGGTGGGCACAGCGAACCGGGGTTCGCCGGATCGGGGATGCCGGCGTTGTCGCCGACGGCCCAATAGCCGGGGCGGCCGGTCAACTGAAGCGTCAGGTCGGTTTCGAACACGCCGATGCCGCGCCCCTTGTAGACGCCCTCGACGAAGTCGCCCGTCTTCAGCAGCGCTCCAACCACCGGGTTGGCGACGTTGCCGACGGTGCAGACAAGGGTCCGCGTCGGGATGAACAGGCCCGTCGACAGGTAAACCCCGTGCCGCGTCGCGGCGCGCACGCGCGCGTTCATGACCATGTCGACGCCGCGCTTGCGCAGGATACGATCAGCAGCGCGGCCGAGCGCCGGATTCATTTCAGGCAGCACCACGTCGCGCGAATGGATCAGGCAAAGGCGCACGTCCGAACGCGCGATGTTCGGGAAATTGCGCAGGCAGCGGCGCAGCATTTCGGACAGCTCGCCGATCGTCTCCACGCCGGAGAAGCCACCACCGGCAACCACGAAGGTCAGTAGCGCCCGCTTCTCGGCGGGGTCGCTGGTGATATCGGCCAACTCCAGGCAGCGCAGCACATGGTTGCGCAGCCGAAAGGCGTCGCCGAGGTCCTTCATGGCGAGCCCGTGTTCGCGCACGCCGGGCATCGAGGAGACGTCGCTGACCTTTCCAAGAGCGAAGACCAGATGGTCGTAAGGGACCTCGACCAGTTCGCGGCCTTCGCCCTGGGTGACCAGCACGACCTTGCGGGCGGAATCCACGCCCTCGATGCGGCACCAGCGGAAATGGGCGCGCGGCAGCAGGTCGCGGATCGGATTGACGATGTGGTTCGGGTTGACGCCGGCCGCGGCCACCTCGGGAAGCAGGGGCTGGAACACGAAATAGTTTTCCGACGACAGCACCTCGACCTCGATGTCGTGGCGGCCCTTGGCGATGCGCGTCAGCTTGCATGCCGTGGCAACGCCGGCGAATCCACCGCCGAGGATCACCACGCGGGTCGGGCGCGGCCCGAAGTCTGGCTGCCGGTGCTCGTGTGCAGGCGCCGGGTAAGGGGAGGGCGTGGTCATGGTCATCAACTCCGTCGCGCCGAAGCCTCGGCCGCGCGGAAACCTTCACGGCCGTTCTGGTTCGGTTTGGGCTTCGGGTCGGCGCTGTAGGTAGCGCTACCGGCGCGCAGGGGCAGTGAAGCCGGTCACAGGCGGCCGATTCCTCGCTGTCAAGACGTCGCCTCGGCTGCAACAGGAAGTCCGCGCGGCCCGCGCTTAGGATGAGATAACGCCGACGGCGGCGAGATACGCGGCCTTGAGGCTCACGTTTGTCGCGTTCGCCAGGCGCTGGGTTGTAGGCCGGGGCTTCATCCCGCCCGGCGCGGCCACGCCAAGGAAGGCCAGAACGTTGGCGATGGTCGCATCGGGGGTGGCGGCAAGGTCTTCGTAGGCGACCTCCATGACCGGTTGGGTCAATCGAGCAAGGCTTTCACGCCAGAAGCGCTCCTGGCCGGCCAACCTGGCGATTTCGATGGAGATTTCCTCGACATCTACAGGCCGGAAAAAGCGCTCTGGGGTTTTCGGCGGCTCCGGCCCCTGATGGGTCCAGAGCTTTCGTTCGCTCGCCAGCATGTCGGAAATGGCCTGGTCGACCTTCGAGCGGCGCCAGCAGAGGACGAACCGGTCAAACCGGGCCAGGAAACGGGCGCCAGCCTCTCTGATTCCGTCCTTGCCGAAGCAATCAACAAAATCGGCGGCGTGGGCCTTGAGGCCGAATACGCCGTTGGGCGTGGTCCGCCGCCACTGTAGGTCATCGAGCATGGAGTCGGGCGTCCACATCCGGTGCCGTGACGCATAGAGCTTGCGGGCGGAACGGCTGAGATACTCATCCGGCCGGCCGGCCACGCCTGACTGGCTGAGGGCCGAACAGAGCATGGTGCTGCCGCTCCGCGGAACCGAAAGGACAGCATAGCAACGCTCCGCCTCGGTCGGCGGCAAATCAAAGTCGGGGCCAAAGGGGCTGTCCGCCGCGCTTGGGGTGGATCCGGGCAGAGACGGGCGGCGGCTGTCAGGCGGCATTGTCATCTTTCTTCGCCGGCCGCGATCAGGGCGAGGTATTCCCAGGCGACAGTCGCCGCGGCGAGTGCGGTGATCTCGGCGTGATCATAGGGTGGCGAGACCTCGACCACGTCCATGCCGACGAAGTCGACGCCGTTGAGCCGGCGAAGGATTGCCTGCGCCTGCCAGCTTGCCAGGCCGCCGATCTCCGGCGTGCCGGTGCCCGGCGCGAAGGCAGGGTCGAGAGCGTCGATGTCGAAGCTGAGATAGGTCGGTCCGCTGCCGACGACTGCCTTGATGCGCTCGGCGACTGCTCTGCGGCCCGGCCTCGTGGACGGCCTGGGCATCCACGATCGTTACCCCGGCTTCCGTCGTCCGGTCATGCACCGCACCTGCGACCGGCGATCGGATGCCGATTTGCACCATGCGGCGGGGATCGACCAGGCGCTCCTCGATGGCGTGGAAAAAGACGGAGCCGTGGCCAAGAGACTGGCCGAAGTTGGAGCGCCAGGTGTCGACATGGGCGTCGAAATGGACGACGCCGAGCGGCCCTCCCTGCTTCTTGGCCGCGGCGCGCAGCAGCGGCAGCGTGATGCTGTGGTCGCCGCCGAGAGCGACAAGGTGGCCGATCGCGGACGCCTGCTCCTCGATCAACTTGAGGCTCGCCGGGATGTCGCCGAGGGCGATGGCGAAATCGCCGACGTCGGCCAACGCCAGCGCCGCCGCCGGGTCGAGACGCCAGAAGGGATGGTCGCCGTCGACCAGCATGCCGCTCGCCCGGCGGATGGCCGCGGGGCCGAAGCGGGCGCCGGGGCGATTTGTGGTGCCGATGTCGAAGGGAATGCCGGCGACGCAGAACGCCGCATCCGCGTCGTGGCGCCCGATGGCGAGGAAGGTTGGCGGCAGGGCGAAAGTGGGCGTTTCGGCCATCGCGGTCACTCGAATCGGAAGACGGCCGCTGCGACCGCGCAGGTCCAGCGGCCGGCGGCGTCACCTTCGGCGGCGGCGGTGTGCGACGTGCTGCCGATGATGAGCTGGCTGGTCTCGTAGACCTTGCGGCGCTCGTTCCAGGCGGCGTCGGGGTCGAACTCGATGCCCAGCGTCGAGGCGAGCATGCTGGCGGCGAGGTCCTCGGCGTAGTCGCCGCTCTGCTCGCGGGTCATGCCGTGACCGTGATGCTCGGAGATATAGCCGTACATGGCGGGGTTGCTGGGACGCGCGAGGCCGATGCTGGCATGGACGCGGCGTCCGGGCTCGCTGGTCTCGGCGCGCGCCATGACGCAGAAGGTGATCTCGCCGGGCTTGAGCGTATGCACGCCGGCCTGCCGGTCGAGTTGTTCGCAGCCCGGCGGCAGGATCGAGGAGACCGTGACGAGGTTCTGCTGCTCGATGTCAGCGTCGCGAAGCGCGAGTTCGAAGGCTGTCAGCTGCTCGCGATGGACACCGATGCCGCCGGTCAGGAAGAAGCTGGTGGGGATGGGGAACATCGCGGGCGGGGGCTCCTCTCTCGCCCGGGAGACTGTCGGCTTGGGCCGCGGCCGTCAATGCGAGGCCAGCGCGGCCGCCCGGACCGGCTTTCAGCGAGTCATTAACCACATACGCCCTAGGGTCCGGCCGGGGCCTTGTTCCGGCCCGTGTGGCGTCGTTGAGTTCCGGCATGCGCGTAGCCGTCCGCAGCGTCGATCTCGGCCTTTGGAAAACACGCAATTTCGTGTTCTTCATGGCGGTGATCGCAATGAATTACACGGTCATGCGACCGTCGCCGGTTGATCTTCTCTTCATGGCGGCGCTGGCTTTCTGCCTGGTCGTCAACCAGCCGATGCGGACGAACTTCATCGTCCTGACGTTGTTCCTGCTCTCCTGGGGGCTGTCGATCTTCGTCTCGTCGGTGCCGCATCTCTATGAGGTCCTCGAAAACGTCGATCGCGGCAGCGTTTCGTTCCAGCTGCTGAAGGTCGCCTTCGTTCTGATGATCGCGTTCACGGCGAGCTACATCGCCACGAGTTGGGACCGGAAGACCTACGAGACCTTCATGAAGGTCTACGTCGCCACGTGCGTGATCGCTTCGATTCTGGGAACGATCGGCTTTGCGCTCGGTATCGAATTGTTGACCTGGGACCAGCGCGCCCGTGGCCTGCTGGACGATCCCAACATGTACGGGTCGATGCTGGCGCCGTCGATCCTGTGTGCGGTCTACCTGATCAGTCAGCGCGTGGTGAAGCGCTGGATCATGCTTGTCGTGCTGCCCATCCTCGTCGTTGGCCTCATGCTGTCGTTCTCGCGCGCCGCGATCGTGGCGACGCTGATCACGACATGCGCGTACATCTTCTTTCTCAACCGGCTCGACCTGAAGAAACTGGTGCCGGCGCTGCTCGCACTGGCGATTTCTGGCGATGGCGCTGTTCGCCATCGTTTCCCTGGCGTCGCCGGAATTCACCCAGAAGTTCTTTCAGCGCCTGACCTTTGCAGAGTCATACGATCTCGGACGCGAGGGCCGCTACGGCCGCTATCTCCTCGTCCTGCCGATGATCCTCGACCACCCCATGGGCGTCGGCTTGTTGCAACTGCTGAAGATCTTCCCCGAGCCGATCCACAACATCTTCCTGTCGTCCTTCGTCAATTATGGCTGGACCGGCGGTGTCACCTGGCTCTTGCTGGTGGGGTCGTCGATCGTGCTGGCGGTGGAGAATTATCGGCGGACGCGGAGCCCGGTGGCGGTGCTCTTGCTGTTCACGTTCCTGGTCGTGGTCATGTGCGCCACGCTGCACGAGGGCGAGCACTGGCGGCATCTGTGGCTGTTCATCGGTCTGCTCTGGGGCTTCAGTCAGGCCAATTTCCGCGAGACCGTGCCGCATGCGTCACGACGGATCGTCACCACAACGCCGCGACGGCTGATTGACGTAATACCGCGCGCGCCACGGCCGCCAGCCATCCCGCGGGCGGGACAGGCCGGTTGACGGCCGCGATCAGTAGGCGCTCTCGGTCTTGAAAAGTCGGAAGGGCGTGACCGCGACGATGTAGAGGTCGAGCGGCACCGACCAGTTCTCGATGTAGTGGAGATCGTGCTCGACGCGGCGCTGGAGCTTCTCGGCGGTGTCGGTTTCCCCGCGCCAGCCGTTGATCTGCGCCCAGCCGGTGATACCGGGCTTCACCCGGTGGCGGGCGAAATAGCCGTCGACCACCTGGTCGTAGAGGCGGTTGGCCGCCTTGGCCTGGAGTGCATGCGGGCGCGGCCCGACCAGCGACAGGTTGCCCTTGAACACGACGTTGAAGAGCTGCGGCAGTTCGTCGAGGCTGGTCTTGCGGATGAAGCGCCCGACACGGGTGACGCGCGGATCGTCGCGGGTGACCAGCTTCGCAGCGGCGGCGTCGCTCTGGTCGGTATACATCGAGCGGAACTTGTAAACCTCGATCAGCTCGTTGTTGAAGCCGTAGCGCTTCTGCTTGAAGAGCACCGGGCCCTTGCTGTCGAGCTTGATGGCGAGGGCCACCAGCGCCATGACCGGGGCGGCGGCGAGCAGGATGAGGCTGCCGACGATGCGGTCGAACAGCCACTTGGAGACGACGTCCCAGCCGGCGATCGGCTTGTCGAAGACGTCGAGGAAGGGAACCTTGCCGACGAAGGAATAGGTACGCGGGCGGAAGCGCACCTTGTTGGTGTGGGCCGAGAGGCGGATGTCGACCGGCAGCACCCAAAGTTGGCGGAGCATCTGGAGCAGGCGGTTCTCAGCGGTGATCGGCAGAGCGACGATGAGCAGGTCGATGCGCGCGATGCGCCCGAAATCGACCAGTTCGGCGATGGTGCCCAGCTTGGGATAGCCGGCGACAATCGAGGGCGAACGGTCGTCCTTGCGGTCGTCGAAGATGCCGCAGATGCGGACGTCGTTGTCGGGCTCGGCCTCGATGGCGTGGATCAGCTTCTCCGCCGCCTCGCCGCCGCCGACGATCAGGGCGCGCCGCTCGAGGCGACCCGACTTGATCCATTCGCGCACGAGGCGGGCGAGCGCCAGCCGGAATCCGGCGAAGATGAGCAGGCCGGCGAGGTACCAGCTGCCGACCCAGATGCGCGAGTAAGTGTCGCCGATCTTGGCGAGGAAGGCCGCCACCGCCAATACGGCGAAGACCATTGTCCAGGCGAGGAAGACACGCCCGAGTTGGAGCGCGCCGCGCCGGAAAGCGACGATCGAATAGCCATCGGCAAACTGGACGAGGAGCACGGCCAGGACGGAGCCGAAGGTCAGGGGCAGGGCGTACCACCAGGACAAGCCGTCGGTGGGCGCGACGTAGAGAAGAAAGATGGCGACGCCGGCCGCGAGGATCGCCGCAAATTCGATGAGCCGGGCAAAGCCGGCAATGAGGACCGGCGAGAGTGGAGATTTGGACAGACCGGCGGCGACCAGTCGGGCGGCGGCGCTGAGCGTCGGATTGCCCGCGACGGACACCGCTGCCTCCGCGGTCGGCTGCTGATTGAGCGCCCGCGCGGCAATCCCGGTGGTCATGTCATGCTGGTTCATCTGCAAGCGTCCACGCACCCGCCTCTCGCCCGGCCCAAGGCCTAGCCGATTTGGGCTAACAACCGCTTGGTTTGATTACTAAAATTCGAGATGTCCGGGGGTGAAACAGCGGAACGTTCTTAACGCGCGATTGCGCCGCGGTAGACCGTCTCGATTGCGGAGGCCATCGTGGCCACCGAGAAAGCCGACAGAATCCGGCCTCTCAGCCCGTCCGCGGCCGCTCTTGCCGCCTCGGGCGCGGCGAGCGTGGCGGCCATCGCGGCAGCAAGGGTTTCGACATCCCCGGGTGGGATCAGGCGGCCGGATTCGGCGCCATAGATTTCGGGGATGCCGCCGACCCTGGTGGCGATCAGCGGACGCCCGGCGGCGATGGTTTCGAGCACGATGTAGGGCATCGACTCGGCGCGCGAGGGGATCACCATGATGCGACCGAGCTGGAACGCGGCGCGGGCCGGCATGGGATCGAGGAAGGTGATGGCATCGGCGAGTCCGTGTTCGGCGGCCATCGCGACGAAGCCCGGCTTGTCGACGCCGCCGCCGACGATGACAGCGGTCGGCGGTTGGCCGCTGCGAGCGCGGAGCAGCGCCAGCGCCTCGATGAACACGTCAGGGCCCTTCAGGTCGCGCAGCGTTCCCACGAAGAGGAAATCGGCCGCGTCGGAGGCAAGCGCGACCGGCTCGAACTCCTCCGGCCTGACACCGTTGGGAATGACGGTGGCGGGCGCCTGGGGGCGGCCGATCTTGGCTTCGTAGGTGGCGGCCTCGAAGCGGCTCACGAAGATGAAGGCGTCGGTCAGGCGGCCGAGAACGCGCTCCGCGGCGAAGAAAGCCCGGCCGGTGAGCGATTTCGGATCGTAGTGCAGGCTACCGCCATGCGGGGTGTAGATGCGGGCTACGCGCGTACCAGTTGCCCGCAAGAGCGTGCCGATCATCCTGGCATAGGCGCCGCCTTTGGCGCCGTGGCCGTGCAGGATGTCGGGAGCGAGAGGCCGCACCAGCCCGGCAATACGCCAGGTCGCGGCAAGATCGGATAGCGCCAGTTGACGGCGCATGGGCAGGCGGACGAGGCCAAGGCCGAGCAGCGGCTGCAAGCGTTCCAGCATGGCGTCGTCGAGGCTGCCGCCGGTGGAGGAATCGCAGACGATGCCGACCGCGTGGCCGGCCGCATGTCTGCGCCTCGGCGAGATCGCGCACGTGGCGGAAGAGTCCGCCGGACGGCTCGCGGAAGCAGTGGACGATGTTCATGGCACGTCATCCCTGCGCCGAATCGTCACGTCCGCGCCGTCAGAGGTGGCGCTCCCGCACGTAGATCGTGTCGCCGGGAAGCACCGGATCGCTCAGACCAAGTGCGGCGGTTGCCACCCGGCCGTCGATGCTGCGCGTGACCTGCACGGTGTAGGTCTCCGCCCGCGGCGTGAAGCCGCCGGCGACAGCCACCGCCTGCTGGACGGTCATGCCGGGCACATAGGGGTATTGTCCGGCGGCGCCAACCTCGCCCATGGCGAAGAACGGACGGTAGCGGTCGACCTCGACCGAGACGTCGGGGTGGCGGACGTAGCTCTTGCGCAGACGCGTGGCGATCTGTGCCTCAACCTCGGCGGTCGAGCGCCCGCGGGCCGGAATCGTGCCGATCAGCGGCATGGCGATGCCGCCGGACTGATCGACAACATAGGTGTTGGAAAGGTCGCTCTGGCCGAAAACGATGACACGGACGCGATCGCCGGCGTCGAGGCGATAGGGCGAAACCAGTTCGGGGTGATAGCCGTCGGCGGTCGGGGTGTTGGCGCACCCGGCGAGCAGCAAGGGCACGATCAGGAGGGAAAACAGTCCAAACGAACGCATTTATGGGCCCAGACCTGATGGTGCGGCAATGCAGCGACTATCGGGCCGGTATGGTTAATGCGCCGTAAATTCGGGTCCTCGGCGCGACGACTCGGGTAAGCAAAGTATCTCGATGATTTAAAGCATCGTTAAGCAAGTTTAACGAACTGCTACCGGAGTCGTGGGGCTCGTTAACGATGTGATTACCATGAGTCTCGATGATCCGGACCATCGAAGGGTGAGTCTTGCGATGAACAACGGGCGTGCAGCCGACGCAGAGATGGAGATCGATCTCCGTGCGCTTTTCTCAACTTTGTTGAGGAAACTCCCGTATATTATTGTGTTTGTTGTGCTGGTTGCCGCCGGAGCCTATGTGGGTCTCGGCAAGCTGACGCCCACCTATACCTCCGAGGTGACCATTCTCTTCGGGAGCGGCGGATCGAACCTGACGCAGGCCACCCAAGCCAGCCCCGCGGACGCGACAGACCGCCCTCGACGAACAGGCGATCACCAGTCAGGTGCAACTCGTCCGCTCGCGCGACCTGGCCAGGAGCGTTGCCGACAAGCTCGACCTTGCCAACAAGGCGGAATTCAACCCGGCGATGAGGCCGGCCTCGCCGCTCGGCGGCCTGCTCGCGGCCATTGGCCTGCGCACCAAGGCGACCGGCTCGGCCGAGGATCAGGTGCTCAACGCCTACTACAAGAAGCTCTCCGTCTATGCGGTCGACAAGTCGCGGGTAATTGTCGTCGATTTCCAGTCGCAGGATCCCGAACTGGCGGCGGCAATCGCCAATGCCATCGCGGAGGGCTACATCGCGCTGCAGCAGGAGGCCCAGCGCGACGAAACCAGCGGCGCCGCGAAATTCCTCTCGGCGCAGATCGTCGACCTGCGCACAAAGGTGCAGGAGGCGGAAAGCAAGGTCGAGACGTTCCGCAGCAAGCATGACCTGTTCTCGTCGGGCTCGGCCACCGACGCGACGCTGCCGCAGCAACAGCTCGGCGACCTCAATACCGAACTGGCGCGGGTGAGGGCGGAGCGGGTCAACGCCCGGGCCAAGGCCGACCAGATTCGCGCCGCGCTCAAGGCGGGCACGACGCCCAATGTGCCGGATGTGCTGAACTCGCCGCTGATCCAGCGGCTGATCGAGCAGCAGGTGGCGCTGCGTTCGCAGATCGCCCAGTCGTCGGCGACGCTGCTGCCCGGGCATCCGCGCATGAAGGAGTTGAACGCGCAGATCGCCGACCTCGACCGGCAAATCGCCAACGAGGCGCGCAAGATCGTCGATGCGTTCGACGCGGAGGCGAACCTCGCCGATGCCCGCGAAAAGCAGCTGACGGCGAGCCTTTCGCAGCAGAAGGTGGTGACGGGTGAGGCCAATGACGCCGAGGTGGAACTGAGGGCGCTCGAGCGCGAGGCCGCCGCCCAGCGCGACCTTCTCGACCTCTACCTCCGCCGCTATCGCGAGGCGGTCTCGCGCGAACAGGCGATGCTGCCGCCGGCGGATGCCCGCATCATCTCGCGGGCAGCGGTGCCCAACGATCCGAGCTTCCCGAAGGTCGGGCCGATGACGGCGGCCGCGGCCGTGGCGGCGTTCATCCTGGCGATCGCATTCATCCTGTTGCGCGAACTGGCGAGCGGCCGGCCGATGCGGCGGGTTGCCTTCAGCGAGCCGTTGCCGCTGGTGCCCGACGCCATGCCGATCGACGGCCACATGCGCTGGGCAGACGACCACAGCGTGCGGCGGATGATGCCCAACGAGCCGACGCTGGCGCTCGACATGGTCGATCGGGTGGAGGAGTCGCTGGCGGAGATCGCCGCCGAGATCATCAGCAGCGGCGCGCGGCGCGCGCTGGTGACGCTGGCCGAAGGCTCAGACCAGAGCGGCCGACCGCTGGCCGCAGTGGCGCTCGCCCGGGCTTTGGCGCGTGCCGACGCGCGCGCGGTCGTTGTCGACTTCCGTGGCGATGGTGCCGATGCGGTGTCGATGGGCGAGGAGAAGGACCTGCCCGGATTCTCGGACCTCTACGAGGGCGATGCCTCGTTCGCGCAGGTGATCTTCCGCGACCGCCGGTCACGCGCCCATTTCATTCCAGCCGGGCGCAAGCCGCTGCCTGACGATCTCGGCGCCGACGATCGGCTGGAGACCATCCTGTCGGCTTTGGCGCTGACCTACGATTGCGTGGTGCTCGATGCCAGCGACGCCATGATCGCGACAGTCGGGCCGACCGCCGACGTCGGCGTGGTGGTCAGTGAGTTCGGTGCGTCCGATCCGCGCACCCGCGGCGCTTTCGAGCGCATCGCCGCCGTCAACGACGCGCACGTGCTGCTGCTGGTGGTCGATCCTGCGCCGGCGACAGTGCCGGATGACGGCAGCGTGGCCGCCGTGCCGCGCGAGGACGCCTCTGCCGGCGCGGCCGCGTAGGCCTCACGCGTCCCTGTCCGGACGCTGCATCCACTTGATGACGAGCCCGGCGGGAATCACCCAGATCAGGCCCGGCAATGGCGAAATAGAGCGTCTGGGTCAGTGTCGATGTGCCCGGCAGGCGGGCGGCGCCGACCGTCATCGCGACCAGCGCGTAGAACGGCACGAACACGATCAGCAGCACGGCGCCGATCAGCTTGCGGACGGTGCGCGGCACGTTCCATCCTCCGCTTTTCATGGCCGCGACCGGATGCGCGCTTGCCCGCGACCGGGACCGGCCTGTAACCCATTGCCCGAGGAGTAGCGTTCTTGGCAAGTATCGCCGGCAGTAGTCCAGTATCGATGCGTGAGCGCGGGCGCGACCGCGCCGTGGTGCGCGCGTGGCTGGCGCTGGTGGCGCTGATGATCGTGGCGATGGTCGTCGTCGGCGGGGCGACGCGGCTCACCCATTCCGGCCTGTCGATCACCGAATGGCAGCCGATCCACGGCGTCATCCCGCCGCTCAACGACGCCGAGTGGCAGGACGAGTTCGCCAAGTACCAGCAGATCCCCGAATATCAGCAGATCAACCGCGGCATGACGCTGGCGGAGTTCAAGGGCATCTTCTGGTGGGAGTGGGCGCATCGGCTGCTCGGCCGGGCGATCGGTGCTGTGGTGCTGATCCCGCTGATCGGCTTCTGGATCACGGGGCGCGTCGAACCGGCGCTGAAGCCGAAGCTGGTGGCGATCTTCCTGCTGGGCGGGCTGCAGGGCGCGGTCGGCTGGTGGATGGTGTCGAGCGGCCTCAGCGAGCGCACCGACGTCAGCCAGTACCGGCTCGCCACGCACCTGACGCTCGCCGCTGCGATCCTCGCCTATGTGGTCTGGGTGATCCGCGGGCTGGCGCCGAGCCCGCTCAGCGGCGCCCGCCGCCGATTGCGGCGGCGCGGCGGGATTGATCGTCGGGCTGGTCGGCGTGCAGATCTTCCTCGGCGGACTGGTCGCCGGGCTCGACGCCGGCCTGACCTACAACACCTGGCCGCTGATGGACGGCTCACTGGTGCCGTCCGGGCTTTTCGACCTGTCGCCGTGGTGGCGGAATCTGTTCGAGAGCGTCCTCGACCGTGCAGTTCGACCACCGGATCGGCGCCTACCTGCTGTTCGCCGCTGCGCTGGGCTCATGCCTTTCAGGCGCAGCGCACGCCCTACGCGCGGCCGGCGCTCGGTCCTGGCGCTGCTGGTGACGTTGCAGGCGATGCTCGGCATCGCGACGCTGCTGGCGATCGTGCCGCTGCCGTTGGCGCTGCTGCACCAGCTCGGCGCCGTGATCGTGCTGATCGCGGCGGTCACCCATTTCCGCGCCATGTGGCCGGCGATGCCGCAGGCGGCGACGGCGCGAACCGGTAGCGGCTCACGTCGAGGCCTGCCGCCTCGTCGAGACCCAGCATCAGGTTGAGGTTCTGCACCGCGGCGCCGGACGCGCCCTTGCCGAGATTGTCGAGGAGAGCGACGAGGCGCGCCTGTCGCGACGTCGTCCGAACCGAAGACGAACAGCTTCATGCGGTTGGTGCCGTTCAGCGCCTCCGGCTGGAGGCCGGTCAGCGTCGCCGACTCCGCCAGCGGGGCGACCTCGACGAAGCGCTCGCCGGCATAGCGCGGCGACCAGCACGGCATGCATGTCGGCGAGCGCACGGCTTGCCGGGCAGGGCGTCGAGATGCAGCGGCACCTCGACGATCATGCCCTTGTAGTAGCGGCCGACCGATCGGCGCGAAGACCGGCCGCACGGTGAGCCCGCCATGCTTCATGATCTCCGGCACGTGCTTGTGCTTGAGGGTCAGGGCGTAGATGCGGGCGTTGTCGCGGGTGTGGTTGGGCGCAGCTCGATCCTCGAACTCGGCGATCAGCGATTTGCCGCCGCCGGAATAGCCGGAGATGCCGAAGATGGTCAGCGCCGCGTCGGCGGGGCACGATGCCGGCCATGACCAGCGGCCGGATCAGGCCGATGGCGCCGGTCGACCAGCAGCCCGGATTGGAGACGCGGCTGGCGGCGGCGACCTTCGCCCGCTGGTCGGCGTCCATCTCCGGGAAGCCGAAGGTCCAGCCTTCCGCGACGCGGTGCGCGGTCGAGGCGTCGATGACCCGGACGCTGTTGCTGCTGATGAGGCTCGACGGCTTCCCGCGCCGCGTCGTCGGGCAGGCAGAGGATCGACGGCATCGGCGCCGTTGAGCAGTTCGGCCCGCGCCGCGGCGTCCTTGCGCCGCTCCGGCGCGATGGACAGCAAGCTGAGATCGCTGCGGCCTTCCAGCCGCTGGCGGATCTGCAGGCCGGTCGTGCCGGCCTCGCCATCGATGAAAACGGTCGCAACCATCGTGTGATCCTCCGTTCGTGCAGGCAGATAGCTCGCAACGCGGACAAACGAAAAGGGCGGGCCGATCGGCCCGCCCTTGAAACATGAGGGAAACGGGAGCGCCGATCAGCGCTTGGAGAACTGGAAGGAGCGTCGGGCCTTGGCGCGGCCGTACTTCTTGCGCTCCACCGCGCGGGAGTCGCGCGTGAGGAAGCCGGCCTTCTTGAGCACGGCGCGCAGTTCGGGCTCGTAATAGGTGAGCGCCCGCGAGATGCCGTGGCGCAGCGCGCCGGCCTGGCCGGAAAGCCCGCCGCCGGAAACCGTGGCGCGGACGTCGTACTGGCCGTCGCGGTTCGCCGCCAGGATCGGCTGGCGCAGGATCATCTGCAGCACCGGCCGGGCGAAATACTCGGTGAAGTCCTTGTCGTTGACGAAGATGCGCCCGCCGCCGCGCGTCACCCAGACCCGGGCGACGGCGTTCTTGCGCTTGCCGGTGGCGTAGGCGCGGCCCTGGCCGTCGAGCTTCTGCACGTGGACCGGCGCGGCCGGCACCTGGGTGGCGAGGTCCTGGAGGGATTGCAGATCGGCCATATCAGGCGATCCTTACGTTCTTGCGGCTCAGGGCGGCGATATCGATCGCTTCCGGCTGCTGTGCAGCGTGCGGGTGCTCGGTGCCCTTGTAAACGCGGAGATTCTTCAGCTGCTGGCGGGCGAGGGGGCCTTCGGGGAGCATCCGCTCCACCGCCTTCTCGACCACCCGCTCGGGGAAGCGGCCGTCGAGGATCTTGGCGGCCGTGCGCTCCTTGATCCCGCCGATATGGCCGGTGTGCCAGTAGTACTTCTTGTCCTGCCGCTTGCGGCCGGTGAAGGCGACCTTCTCGGCGTTGATGACGATGACGTTGTCGCCGCAATCGACGTGGGGCGTGTAGGTCGGCCGATGCTTGCCGCGCAGGCGCCGGGCGACGATGGCCGCGAGGCGGCCGACGACCAGGCCGCTCGGCGTCGATCACGACCCACTTCTTCTCGACGTCGGCCGGCTTGAGATTGAAGGTTTTCATGGGTGCTGCCCGTTTCGGCGGGTGGAAAATGGCAAGGCGGCGCTGGAGCGCCGCCGGTTGGGGCGGGTTCTAGTGGCGATGTTGCGTGCAGGTCAAGGAAATTCAGGCCGATTATCAAAGCATATTCAGACAGATATCGAGAGGTATTCGAATACCGCATCATAGGTTCGAGCGAACGAAAATGGCCGGCAAGAGCCGGCCATCTCTCTCGATGAAGAGAACGTTGGTCAGAACTTGTAGTTCGATGCCGGCCATCAAGTGTGGCTGTTGACGTTGACCGTGGTTCGCGCCAACCGGGGCAGGACGCGAGGGTGAATGTACCGTAGTCGATGTAGAGTATTCGAGCGGGCCGTCAGGTTCTGGCTCAGCGCCATTCTGCGCCAAGGCCGACGGTCCAGCCCCACGGGGATGCCGTGCCGGGGCCGAATCCGCTTACGTTCGCAGTGTAGCCCATGCCAGCAGCCCAGCCGCCGGTGACGTAGAGCAGGAATCGGTCCCAGGCGTAGCCAAGGCGGCCGCGAACGGAACCACTTCCAATTGGCCCGCGCAGTGTCCCCGGCCAGATGGTCGGATCGCTGCCAGTAAGCCCAGCGATAGCTGATGCTGCATCGACACCCAGCAGCCAGTTCGACGCCGAACATCCAGTTGTATCCGCCTGAACGCCAACATGCCGCCGCTCTCGTCAGCGGCGAAAGTCCGGCTGGGGACGTGGCGTGATTCCAGTCAAAGCCACCCTGAAGGCCGAGTCGAAGCCCGACCAGTCGTAGGCCGCGGCTGGCGCATAGACCGGGAGGTGCCGGCGGGTGGAAGTAGAGATCAGCCGCATTGGCCGCCGTGGCGCCAATTGTGCCAGCAGCAAAAGCCATCGACATCAATCTATTACGAGTGACGCATGGTGGGCCTCCGGTCGAGTGTTCCGCCTGAGGCCCCACGGCAACTGACGGCAGCCTATCCGGGTTCGACCGCAACAACAGACACATTGGCAAAATGCCGAGTGTGTTGCGATATGATGCATCGGCCGAGATGCACGCACTGCAGTCGATTTTGGCCGACGTGATGGCGGTCCACTCCAACGACGTGTCATAACCGCGCGTCGTTTCCACACAGAGGCAATGGTGCGTGGCCAACGAATCCGTCAGACGCCGACTTGCGCGACCATCCTGACCGCGACACACACCATCGCGGTGGTCGGCGCCTCGCCCAATCCCGCGCGCCCGAGCCACGGCGTCATGGGCTATCTGCATCCGCCACGGCTATCGCGTCATCCCGATCAATCCGGGTCATGCCGGCGAGGAGATTTTCGGTCAGACCGTCCATGCGCGGTTGGCGGACGTGCCGGAGCCGATCGACATTGTCGACATCTTCCGCCGCGCCGACGCCCTGGGGGCGTGGTGGATGAGGCGCTGGCGCTGTCCCCGCTGCCGAAGGCGATCTGGATGCAGCTCGGGCTGCGCGACGACGCGGCGGCTGTCACGGGCGAGGGCGGCCGGGCTCAACGTCGTCATGGATCGCTGCATCAAGATCGAGCACGACCGGCTGGGGCTCTGACGACGCGGGCAAAATCCTTCCGCTCCCGGCGGCGCCTTTTGGCAGCATTTGCTTTGGATTCCACCGCTCGCCGGTTAGGGATAGCGCCAGCGGCGGACGCCACAACGGCGCCCCGCAGACGGAGGGAGAGAAACGATGAGTGAAGATCGCGTACCCGGCTTTTCAACGCTGGCGGTTCACGCCGGCGCCAAGCCCGACCCGACAACCGGCGCACGCATCACGCCGATCTACCAGACGGCATCCTACGTCTTCAACGATGCCGACCACGCCGCCTCGCTGTTCGGGCTGCAGGCGTTCGGCAACATCTACACGCGCATCATGAGCCCGACCAGCGATGTGCTGGAGCAGCGCATCGCCGCGCTGGAAGGCGGCACCGCCGGCGCTGGCGGTTGCCTCCGGCCATGCCGCGCAACTGGTGACGCTCCACGCACTGATGCAGCCCGGCGACGAATTCGTTGCTGCGGGCCAGCTCTATGGCGGCTCCATCAACCAGTTCAACCACTCGTTCAAAAGCTTCGGCTGGACGGTCAAGTGGGCCGACATCGACGATCTCGCCACGTTCGAGAACGCCGTCGGCCCGAAGACCAAGGCGATCTTCATCGAGTCGATTGCCAATCCGGGCGGCGTCGTCACAGACATTGCCGCCATTGCGGCGATCGCCAAGCGGGCCGGGGTGCCGCTGATCGTCGACAACACGCTGGCGACACCCTATCTCTGCCGCCCCTTCGACCATGGCGCCGACATCGTCGTGCACTCGATGACCAAGTTCATCGGCGGCCACGGCAATTCGATCGGCGGCATGATTGTCGACGGCGGCAAGTTCAACTGGATGGCGTCGAAGCGCTACCCGATGCTGTCGGAGAAGCGTCCGGAATACAACAACATGGTGCTCGGCGAGACCTTCGGGAATTTCGCCTTCGCCATCGCCTGTCGGGTCCTGGGCCTGCGCGATCTCGGGCCGGCGATCTCGCCGTTCAACTCGTTCCTGATCCTCACCGGCTCTGAAACGCTGCCGCTGAGGATGCAGCGACACTCCGACAATGCCAAGGCGGTGGCGGAATATCTCGCCGGCCACGACAAGGTAACCTGGGTGAGCTATGCCGGCCTTCCCGGCGACCGCTACCACCAGCTTGCGCAGAAATACTGCCCGAAGGGTGCCGGCGCGGTGCTGACGTTCGGCGTCGAGGGAGGATCGGAGGCGGGCATCAAGCTGGTCTCCAGCGTCAAGCTGTTCTCGCACCTTGCCAATATCGGCGACACGCGCAGCCTGATCATCCATCCGTGGTCGACGACCCACAGCCAGCTTACCGACGAGCAGCGCAAGGCGGCCGGCGCCGGTCCGGACGTCGTGCGCTTGTCGGTCGGCATCGAGGATGTCGCCGACATCATCGCCGACCTTGATCAGGCCTTGGCGGCGGCGTGAGACAGCGCGCCTTCCCTCCGCCGGAATGAACCGCTTATAGTTGCAGCGGGGTGGGCGATTCAGACGCAAGGGACGGCTGATGAAAGCCCTCGGACTGGGAATAGCGGCGGCGAGCGTTCTGCTCGCCGCCTCGGTTACGCCGGCGCTGGCCGCCGGGTGCCACAAAGAGCCGAATTTCGCGGCATGGCTTGACGGCGTGCGCAAGGAAGCGGCCTCGCTGGGTTTGTCGCAGGGCGCCATCAACGCGGCCCTGGGCGGCGTGCGGTTCGATCCGGCGATCGTCAAGAAGGACCACGCGCAGGGCGTCTTCACTCAGGATTTCCTGCAGTTTTCCGATCGCATGGTCTCCAGCCACCGCCTGACGGTCGGCCCGAAGAAGATCGCGCAGTACAAGCGCACCTTCGACGCGATCGAGAAGCAGTTCGGCGTGCCGGCCCCGGTGCTGACGGCGTTCTGGGCGCTTGAGACGGATTTTGGCGCGTTCAACGGCGACGGGCCGACGCTAACCTCACTGGCGACGCTCGCCTACGACTGCCGGCGGCCCGACCTCTTCCGCACGCAATTGATCGCCGCCATTCGCATCATCGACCGTGGCGACCTCTCGCCGAGCCAGATGCGCGGGCCCTGGGCGGGCGAACTCGGCCAGTTGCAGTTCATTCCCGACCGCTATTTCCACTTCGGCGTCGATTTCGACAATGATGGCCGTGTGGACCTCCTGCGCAGTTCGCCCGACGCGCTCGCCTCGGCGGCGAACTATCTCAAGTCCATCGGCTGGCGTCGCGGTGAGCCGTGGCTGCAAGAGGTGCGCGTTCCGGGTTCGTTGCCTTGGGATCAGGCCGACCTCACCATCAAGCTGCCGCTGTCGAAATGGGCAGCGTGGGGCGTGACGCGCACCGACGGCAGGCCGCTGTCGACGAAGGGGCCTGATGCCTCGCTGCTTCTGCCGATGGGCCGCAACGGGCCGGCCTTCCTCGCCTACCCGAACTTCGACGTCTATCTCGTGTGGAACAACTCGCTGGTCTATTCGACCACGGCGGCCTATCTCGCCACCCGGCTTGCCGGCGCGCCCAAGGTTCAGCGCGGCAGCGCGGTGTCGCTGAGTGCGGCCAAGGTGCGCCAGGTCCAGAAGTTGCTCGCCGAGCGCGGCTATGACGTTGGCAAGATCGATGGTGTTATCGGCGCGCTGACGCGGGCGGCGGTCAAGGACATGCAGATCAAGCTCGGCCTGCCGGCGGATTCCTATCCGGATCAGGCGCTGCTGTCGCGGCTGGCGAACGGGTAGGGGCGGGATGCTGAAGATTGCGGCATTTGCTCCGGATCAATGCGTTCCGCGCGCGGAGGGACAAGCTGCAATGGTCTGAAATGAGGAGGTTCCGATGAAGTTCCTCGAGATTCTCGCAAAGCTTGGCATCCTTCGCTATGGCGCGAAGACGGCGACCTACAAGACCGGGACTGAGCGTCCGGCCGAGTTGCAGATGGACGATGTCTTCGACGCGAAGCGCGACCTGACAGGCAAACAGGATCAGGCGACCCGCGCGCCGCGCTAGAGTCGGGCTTCAGGCCCTGACTCGGACGTAGCTGCCGGGGGCGTCTTCGAGCGGCTTGTGCTTGCGGCTCCCGACAGCGCGCGCTTTGACGCGTGCCTTGCCGTGCTGCTCGATCCACTTCTGCCAGTGCGGCCACCACGAGCCGGGATGCTCGGTCGCCTTGGCGAGCCAAGAGTCGATGTCATCGCCTTTCGGGGCGGGGCCGGTCCAGTGCTGGTATTTGTGGCGGGCCGGCGGGTTGATGACGCCGGCGATATGGCCGGAGCCCGAGAGAACGAACGTTACCTTGCCGCCGAAGAATGACGAGCCGAGCATGACCGACTTCGCCGGGGCGATGTGATCCTCGCGCGTGGCGAGGTTGTAGACCGGCACCTTGACCTTGCTGAGATCGAGCTTGATGCCGCCGATCTCCATCTCGCCCTTGGCCAGGCGGTTATCGAGGTAACAGTTGCGCAGGTAGAAGGAGTGGTTGGCGGCCGGCATGCGGGTCGTGTCGGAGTTCCAGTAGAGGAGGTCGAACGGCGCCGGCTCCTTGCCCTTGAAGTAGTTGCCGATGACATAGGGCCAGATCAGCTCGTCCGGCCGGAGCATGTTGAACGCCACCTGCATGTTGCGGCCTTCGAGATAGCCGCGCACGTCCATCTTCTCCTCGACGGCGGCGATCTGTTCCTCGTCGGCGAAGACCTTCAGGTCGCCGGCCTCGGTGAAGTCCACCTGCGTGGCGAAGAGGGTCGCCGACTTGATGCGCTTGTCGCCGGTTGCGGCCGCCCAGGCGAGCGCGACCGAGAGCAGCGTGCCACCGACGCAGTAGCCGATGGCGTTGACCTCGGTCGACGCCGGTGACCTCACCGATCACGTCGAGCGACTCGAAGATGCCTTCGCGCATGTAGTTCTCGAAGCTCTTCTTCGCCTGGTGGCGGTCGGGGTTCACCCACGAGATGACGAAGACGGTGTGGCCCTGCTCGACGCACCAGCGGATGAAGGATTTCTCCTCGTTCAGGTCGAGGATGTAGAACTTGTTGATCCACGGCGGGACGATCAGCAGCGGGCGCTTGAGCACCGTGTCGGTCGCCGCCTCGTACTGGATGAGCTGGCAGAGGTCGTTCTGGTGGATGACCTTGCCCGGCGTGGTGGCGATGTTCTCGCCGAGCTTGAACGAGGAGCCGTCCGACTGGCGGATCTTGAGGTTGCCGCCCCCGGCCTTGATGTCCTCGGCCAGCATGTGCATGCCGCGGACGAGGTTGCCGCCGTCGCTGGCGAGCGTCGCGCGCAGCAGTTCGGGGTTGGTCAGGACGAAGTTGGACGGCGCCAGCGCGCTGGCGATCTGCTTGACGTAGAACGCAGCCTTCTGGCGGGTGTGCGGGTCGAGGCCTGTGGCGTCATCGGCCAGCGTTTCTGCCCAGCGGCTGGTGATCAGGTATAGCTGCTTGAGGAAGTCGAAGAACTGGTTGTTGCTCCAATCCGGGTCGCTGAAGCGCTTGTCGCGCGGGTCGGGCGCGGCGGCTGGCGGCGCAGCCTCGCCCATCATGCGCTTCATGCTCGACATCCACAGGTCCATGTAGCCGGCGACGAGCCGGTTCTGGGCCTCGACGGCGCGCTCGGGATCCGCCATCCAGTATTCGCCGACCTTGGTGAGAGTCTTGACCGCGTCCTGGACGAAACCATCGACCTCGATCGAGGTCTTGCCTTCCTCGCGGGGCTTCAGGTAGGCGGACGCGGCCTTGCCGGCCTCCTCGATCATCCGGGCCAGGTTATGGGCGAAGGCCTCCGGATCCTTGATCCCGAGAGCGGCTGCCTGGAATTTCGCCGTCCTTCGCCATTACCGCTCCGCGGCCCATCGCCGCCACTTACGATGGGCTGCCGCCCGCTTTTTGGTCATAATACGCTGCTAGTTAAAGACTGGCTCACGGAATACCAGTCCATTGTGTAACCATTTGGTCACCATGAAAGCGCAGCATCGGCGCGGCCTTGGGCGGCGTCACGGCGTCGCGGCGCCATGTTGGCCGCCATCGGCCTTGGACTGGCGGCAAGCGGCTGCGCGCAATCGATGAGCGAATTTGCCCAGACACCTTCTCCGGCAACGATGACCCCTGCGGTCTATCCGGACGTCGGCGCCGTTGCCGCCGGCCGGTGGCGCGCCGGCGACCGTGGCAACCGTGCCGCCGGCGTCGGCAGGGCCGGCCTCGGGCGCGCCGATCGCGCTGGTCCCGCAGACGCAGACGGCCGGCGCGAACCGCCGACGCCGATCTGCCGCCTCTGCCTCCGCCGCCGTCGGGCAATACCGACCTGAAGCGGCCGCCGCAGCAGCCGGGTGGCAAGCTGCTGACGCCGGACGAGAAGGCCAAGGTGATTGCCGAACTGGAAGCGCTTGCCAAGAGCCAGACCGCACGGCAGGGCAAGGCCAAGAAGGCGGCCGACTGCGACAAAGAGACACTCAAGCCTGGCCAGCGCATTGCTGGTGCAAGTAACGGCGGAGAATGCTAATTGAGCGCCGCCCGGTCGCGCCGGGTGGACCATGCCTATCGGGACGGGACTGAGACCATGTCGGAATTCATGTCGGAGTTCTACCGGGTGCGGCGGCTGCCGCCCTATGTCTTCGAGCAGGTCAACCGGCTGAAGGCCAGCGCCCGCGCTGCCGGCGCCGACATCATCGACCTCGGCATGGGCAATCCCGGACCTGCCGACGCCCGCCGCATATCGTCGAGAAGCTGGCCGAGACCGCCCGGCGCGAGGACACCCACGGCTATTCCGCCTCGCGCGGCATCAACGGCCTGCGCAAGGCCCAGGCCGCCTATTACGGCCGCCGCTTCGGCGTGAAGGTCGATCCCGACAGCCAGGTGATCGTCACCATCGGCTCGAAGGAAGGCTTCGCCAATATCGCCCACGCGATCACGGCGCCGGGCGATGTCGTGCTTTGCCCCAACCCGAGCTACCCGATCCACGCCTTCGGCTTCCTGATGGCGGGCGGCGTCATCCGCGCCCTGCCGGCGACGCCGGACGCGGACTATTTCCACGCCCTCGAACGGGCGGTGATGCATTCGATTCCCAAGCCGCTGGCGGTGGTGGTGTGCTACCCGTCCAATCCGACGGCGCATGTCGCCGATCTCGATTTCTACCGCGACCTGGTCAGCTTCGCGCGCCGGCACGAACTGATCGTCCTGTCCGACCTTGCCTATGCCGAGGTCTATTTCGACGACAATCCGCCGCCATCGATCCTGCAGGTGCCGGGCGCGATGGATATCGCGCTGGAATTCACCTCCATGTCGAAGACCTTTTCGATGGCGGGCTGGCGCATCGGCTTCGCGGTCGGCAACGAGCGGCTGATCGCGGCGCTCGGCCGGGTGAAGTCCTATCTCGACTACGGCGCCTTCACGCCGATCCAGGTGGCGGCCACGGCGGCGCTCAACGGCCCGACCGATTGCATCGACGAGATGCGCGCCACCTACAAGCGGCGGCGCGACGCGCTGGTCGACAGCTTCGGCCGCGCCGGCTGGGCAGATTCCGAGCCCGAGCGCCTCGATGTTCGCCTGGGCGCCGATCCCGGAGCACTTCCGGGCGCTGGGCTCGCTGGAGTTCTCCAAGCTGCTGATCGAGAAGGCCGATGTGGCGGTGGCGCCGGGCATCGGCTTCGGCGAGCACGGCGACGACTATGTGCGCATCGCGCTGGTCGAGAACGAGCAGCGCATCCGGCAGGCGGCCGCAACGTCCGCCGTTTCCTTGAATCGGCCGACAAGACGTTGCACAACGTCGTCCCGATTGCCGGCAGCCGCCGCTGATTTCGCCGTCCGGCCGCCGAGACGGGCCGGGCGTCGGCTGACGGCTGGAGACGATTCGCCGTGTGTTTTCATAGGGTTGACGTTTGCGGACAGGCGCGATGAACGCTCCGCCTTGCGCATCGGCCTCGCCGGCCTCGGCACTGTCGGCACGTCGCTGGTGCGCCTGCTCGAGCGCCACGGCAACGACCTTGCCGTGCGCTCCGGCCGGCCGATCTCGATCTCCGGGTCTCGGCGCGTAGCCGCAACAAGGACCGCGGCATCGACCTTTCGGGCTTTGCTTGGTTCGACGATCCGGTGGCGCTGGCGCGCGATCCCGGCATCGATCTCTTCGTCGAGCTGATCGGCGGCGCGGACGGCGCTGCCCTGACGCGGTCAAGGCGGCGCTCGAGCGCCGGCAAGCACGTGGTGACCGCCAACAAGGCGCTGCTTGCCGAGCACGGCGTCGAACTCGCGCGCGCCGCCGAGGAGGCGGGCGTCAGCCTCAATTTCGAGGCGGCGGCGGCCGGCGGCATCCCGATCATCAAGACGCTGCGCGAGGCGCTTGCCGGCAACACGGTCACCCGCGTCTACGGCATCCTCAACGGCACCTGCAACTACATCCTCACCCGCATGGAGCAGGAGGGCCTGTCCTTCGCCGATTGCCTGAAGGCGGCGCAGCAGCTCGGCTATGCCGAGGCCGACCCGACCTTCGACGTCGAGGGCCACGACGCCGCCCACAAGCTGGCCCTCCTGACCGCCTTGCCTTCGGCACCGAGATCGACGCCGAGTCGATCTATGTCGAGGGCATCTCCATCGATCACGCCGGCCGACATCGAGGCGGCCGACGATCTCGGCTACCGGATCAAGCTGCTGGGCGTCGCCAGCCGCACCGAACCGGCATCGAGCAGCGCGTCCATCCCGACCATGGTGCCGAAGTCCTCGGCCATCGCGCGGGTCGACGGCGTGACCAACGCGGTCGCGGTCGAGGCCGATTTCGTCGGGCAGCTGGTGCTGCCGGGCCGGGCGCCGGCGGCGACGCGACCGCCTCGTCGGTGATGAGCGACATCGCCGACATCGCCCGCGGCGACCGGGTGGGCACCTTCGGCCGGCCGGCGTCCAGCCTCGAGCCCTACCGGCGGGCCGGCATGCGCCTCCACGAGGGCGGCTATTACATCCGCCTGTCGGTCTACGACCGGCCGGGCGCCTTCGCCGCGATCGCCGCGCGCATGGCGGCCGATCGGAATTTCGCTGGAATCGATCGTCCAGCGGCGCCGGGCGCCTCGCTCGACGGCGCCCGAACATCCGGTGCCGGAAGCGCCGCAGCCGGTGATCCTGATCACCTATGAAACGACCGAAGACCGCCATTCGGCGGGCGCTCGACGGCATCATGGCGCGACGGTCATATTGTCGGCGAGCCGCAGATGATACGGATAGAGCCGCTGGCCTGAGGGCCGACTCGGTCTTGCGCGGAGGCGCGGATGAACCAGGAAGTCCGGATTGCTCAAGGGCGGCCCGGCGCTCGACCGCATCCTGACGCTCGAACTGGTGCGGGTGACCGAGCGGGCGGCCGTGGCGGCTGCGCGGCTGCGCGGCCGCGGCGACGAGATGGCCGCCGACCAGGCGGCGGTCGATGCCATGCGGCGCGAACTGAACCGGCTGCCGATCGACGGCACGGTCGTCATCGGCGAGGGCGAGCGCGACGAGGCGCCGATGCTGTTCATCGGCGAGGAGGTCGGCAACAAGCGCGGACCGCGCGTCGATATCGCGCTCGACCCGCTGGAAGGCACGACCATCGGCGCCAAGAACCTGCCGAACGCGATCGCCGTCATCGCCATCGCCGAGCAGGGCAGCCTGCTCAACGCGCCCGACGTCTACATGGACAAGATCGCCATCGGCCCCGGCTATCCGAGACGGGCGTCGTCGATCTCGACCGCCCGGCGCGCGACAACATCCTGGCGCTCGCCGCGGCCAAGGGCGTGCCGGTCAGCGAAATGACGGCCTGCGTCCTCGACCGGCCCGCGCCATGCGCGGCTGATCGAGGAAATCCGCGCGACCGGCGCGGCGATCCGGCTGATCGGCGACGGCGACGTTGCCGGCATCATCCATGCGACCGAGCCGGAGCAAACCGGCATCGACATCTATCTCGGCATCGGCGGCGCGCCGGAGGGCGTGCTGGCGGCGGCGGCGCTGCGCTGCATCGGCGGCCAGATGCAGGGCCGGCTGGTGATCAACTCGGACGAGCAGCGCGACCGGGCGCGGCGCATGGGCGTCACCGACATCGACCGCAAGTTCGACATGAGCGAGATGGCCCGCGGCGACGTGCTGTTCGCGGCGACCGGGGTGACCGACGGCAACCTGCTCGCCGGCGTCCGCTTCGGCAAGCGCGCCATCGTCACCCACACCGTCGTCATGCGCTCGTCGTCCGGCACGGTGCGCTGGATCAAGGCCGAGCACCAGGACCTCGAGAAGTTCGACGGCGCCGGGCCGGAATAGGAACGCGGCGAACCAACGCCGCGCGGGCCAGAAGAGGGGAGTAAGCCATGTCAGGTACGGATCGCGCTGGGTTGTCGCTGACCCGGTTGGAGAAGATCGGCCGCCATCTTCAGCGTAACTATGTCGATCCCGGCCTGCTGCCGGGATCGCTCACCCAGGTCTGGCGGAAGGGCGAGCTCGCCTATAGCGGCATGAATGGCTCCATCGACATGGAGCGGTCGAAGCCGATGCGCGAGGATGCCATCTTCCGCATCTATTCGATGTCGAAGCCGATCACGGCGGTCGCGCTGATGATGCTGGTCGAGGAGGGGCGGATCAGCCTCGCCGACGATGTGGAGACCTACATCCCGTCGTGGAAGGGCCTGCGGGTCTACGAAAGGGGCGCGTTGGGCGATTTCAGGACGACGCCGACGAAGCGCCCGATGCGGGTCATCGATCTCTGCACCCACACTGCCGGCCTGACCTACGGCAACGCGGACCGCGGCCAGGTGGAGAGGGCCTACAAGGAACTCGGCGTCGCCGCCAAGACCACCGAGGGCGGCCTCGAGAGCTTCGTCGAGCAACTCGCCGGGCTGCCGTTGACGTTCTCGCCGGGCGACGCCTGGAACTATTCGGTCGCCATGGATGTCATGGGCTATCTCGTCCAGAAGGTGTCGGGCCAGTCCTTCGGCGAATTCCTTCGCACGCGCATCTTCGAGCCGCTCGGCATGACGGACACCGCATTCTGGTGCCCGCCGGAGAAGCTCGACCGCTTCGCCTCCTGCTACGAGGCGAAGCCGGACGGCGCTTGTCCCTTCAGGACGACGCCGGGAAGAGCACCTACGCCACGGCGCCCAAGCTCGAGTCGGGCGGTGGCGGGCTGGTCTCCACTGCGCGCGGACTACATGCGCTTCTGCCGCATGATGCTGAACGGCGGCGACACTCGGCGGAGCACGCATTCTCGGCCGCAAATCGGTGGACATGTTCAGCATGAACCTTCTGCCCGGTGGCCGCAGCATGGTCGACATGACCACGTGGGGTTTCGGCATCCCGGAAGGGCAGGCCGGCTACGGCTTCTCGCTCGCCTGCGCGGCGAAGGTCAGCGTGGAGCAATCCATGTTGCCGGGCAGCAAGGGCGAATATTCGTGGAGCGGCGCGGCCTCGACCTATTTCTGGATCGACCCCGTGGAAGACCTCGCCGTCGTCTTCATGACGCAGGTGATGGCCCAGCCGTCGCGCGCCGGCATGCGCCATCAGTTGCGGGCGATGGTCTATTCAGCCCTGACGGACGCGCGGGCCTGAGGCCGGGCCCGGTGCAAGGGGCATGAGCGAGCCGTGCGATCTCGGCGCGGTCGAGGCGCGTGAGCGCATCGGCCGCAAGCAGCTTTCGCCAGTCGAACTTCTGGAAAGCTGTATCGCCCGCATCGATGCGATCGACCACGCCGTCAACGCAGTCGTCGCGCGCGACGACGAACGTGCCCGCGCGGCGGCGCGCCAGGCCGAAGCCGCCATGATGGCTGGCGGGCCACTGCCCGCCCTGCACGGACTGCCGGTCGGCATCAAGGACCTCGAGGCGACCGCCGGACTGCGCACCACGTGGGGGAGCACGCTCTTTCGTGACCACGTGCCCGAGCGCGACAGTCTGATCGTTGCCAATGTCCGCGCCGGCGGTGGCATTGTGCTCGGCAAGACCAACACGCCGGAATGGGGCGCCGGCGCCAATACGCGCAATGCGGTCTATGGCGCCACGGGCAATCCCTTCGACCCGGCCAAGTCGGCCGCCGGCTCGTCTGGCGGATCGGCGGTTGCCCTGGCGACCGGCATGATGCCGCTCGCCACCGGCAGCGATACCGGCGGCTCGCTGCGCAATCCGGCGGCCTTTTGCGGCATCGTCGGCTTCCGCCCGTCGCCGGGGCTGGTGCCGGGCGAGGAGAGGCTGCTCGGCTGGTCCGGCCTCGGCGTGCTCGGGCCCATGGCGCGCAACGTGCCCGACCTCTGCCTGCTCCTTTCCGCGCTCATATCCGAGGATGCCCGCGATCCGCTCGCTGCCACGGTCCACGGCCGGCGGGTGCGCGAGCCGGGCGAATTCTTCCCGCCGCCTTCCGTCGATCTCGGCAAGGTGCGCGTGGCCTTCACGCCGGATTTCGGCTTTGCGCCGGTCGAGCGGCAGATCGTTCGGGTGTTCACGGAGAAGGCCGACCTGATGCGGCCGCTGTTCGGCGTCGCCCGCGACGACACGCCAAACTGTGGCGGAGCCGACGAGGCTTTCGCCATCCTGCGTGCGGTCGGCTTCCTCGCCAGCCATCTGGAGCGCGTGCGCAAACATCCCGACCAGGTGGGGCCGAACGTGCGCGCCAATGTCGAGGAAGGCCTCGGCTACAGCGCGGCGGACGTCGCCCGCGCCGAGGTCATGCAGACGCAAATGTACCGTCGCTGGCAGCGCTTCTTCGCCGATTTCGACGTGGTCATAACGCCGTCGATCACCATCAGCCCGCGGCCGTGGACGGAACTCTACCCGACAGAGATCGACGGCAAGCCGACGCAGAGCTACTTCCACTGGCTGGCGCTCGCCTATGCGGTGACGCTCGCCGGCCATCCCGCCGTCAGCCTGCCCGTCGGTGTCGACGAGAGCGGCATGCCCTTCGGCCTCCAGATCGTCGGCCCGCGCGGCGGCGACGCCTATGTGCTCGGTGTCGCCGCGGCGCTCGAAGCGGCGCTGGCGGGCGACCCGCGCACGGCCCGGCCGGTGCCCGACATCGACCGGCTCAAGGCGGCGCCGCCGATCAGCGCGATGCCGGGCTTCATCGGCTTCGGCTAGGGGGCGCGGGCCGGGCATGGCGCTATAAGAGGGCCATGCCGTCCACCGCCACCCCAGTGATTCCCTCCGACGCAGCCGGCGCACCGCACCTTTCTTGGCGTGGAGCACTCGCTCACCGGGCGGCACTGGATCGAGCGGCTGGACGGTCCGGGCGCCAGCGTTGCGCTTGCTATCGCCCAGCGCCATCAGGTCCACGACGTGGTCGCGCGCGTCCTCGCCGGGCGCGGGGTGGGCATTGACGAGACCCCGGCGTTCCTTGCCCCGGCGCTGAAATCCCTGACGCCCGACCCCTCGGTTCTGACCGATATGGACAAGGCGGCGGCGCGCATCGCCGACGCGATCGTTGCCGGTGAGCCGATCGCGATCTTCGGCGACTACGACGTGGACGGCGCCTCGTCGTCGGCGTTGCTGGCGCGCTTCCTGCGCCATCAGGGCCTCGACCCGACGATCTACATCCCCGACCGTCTGTTCGAGGGGTATGGACCGAACGTCGAGGCCATGCGGACGCTGGCCGGGCAGGGCGCGAAGCTGATCGTCACGGTCGATTGCGGATCGACCAGCTTCGATGCGCTCGGCGAGGCGGCGAAGCTCGGTGTCGATGTGGTGGTCGTCGATCACCACGAACTCGGCACCGACCTGCCGCCGGCGGTGGCGGTGGTCAACCCCAACCGGCAGGACGACCTCTCCGGCCTGGGTCATCTCGCCGCTGTCGGCGTCACCTTCATGGTGGTGATCGCCGTCAACCGGCTGCTCAGGGCGCGCGGCTGGTACGGCGCCGCGCGGGCGGAGCCGGACCTCCTGCAGTGGCTCGATCTGGTGGCGCTCGGCACGGTCTGCGATGTGGTGCCGCTTGTCGGCCTCAACCGCGCCTTCGTTTCGAAGGGGTTGATGACGCTTGCCCGGCGCGGAAACCGCGGCATCGCGGCGCTTGCCGATGTCGCCCGTCTCGGCGGGCCGGTGGCGCCCTATCACCTTGGTTTCCTTATCGGACCGCGCATCAATGCCGGCGGGCGGATCGGCGACGCCTCGCTCGGCGCGCGGTTGCTTGCCAGCGAACAGCCGGCGGAATGCGTACGGATCGCCGCCGAACTCGACCGGTTGAACGCCGAACGGCAGGCGATGGAGGCGGCGATGCTGGAGGAGGCGATGGCGGAGGCCGATGCCGAGATCGGCAGCGGGGAGGGGCCGGCGGTGCTGGTGACCGCCAGCCCGCGCTGGCATCCGGGCGTCGTCGGCCTGATCGCCTCGCGGCTCAAGGACCGCTACCAGCGGCCGGCCATCGCGATTGCCTTTGCCGCGAACGGCGTCGGCAGCGGTTCCGGGCGCTCGGTGGTCGGCGTCGATCTTGGTCTGGCGATCCGGACTGCGGTGGAACGCGGCATCCTGGCCAAGGGCGGCGGTCACGCGATGGCGGCGGGTTTGACGGTGGCGCAGGCGAAACTTGGCGAGCTCCGTGCCTTCCTGCTGGAGAGCCTGGCAACGCGCGTCTGGGCAACGACAGAGAGCCACGGGCTTGCCATCGACGCGGCGCTGAGTGCGCGCGGCGCGACCATCGAGCTGATCGAAGCGGTGGACAAGGCCGGCCCCTTCGGCGCCGGCCATCCGGAGCCGGTCTATGCCTTGCCGTCGCATCAGGTTGCCTATGCCGACGTGGTCGGCAAGGGCCATATCCGCCTGACGCTGACCTCGTCGGACGGCGCCAATCTCAAGGCCGTGGCCTTTCGCGGCGCCGGCTCGCCGCTTGGCGATGCGCTGCTGGCGGCCCGTGGTCGCGTCCTGCACTTCGCCGGCTCACTGTCCGTCGACCATTATCAGGGTCGCCGCCAACCGAGCTTCCGGCTCATCGACGCGGCAGAGCCGGCGGCCGGCTGAAACTGCCGGGCTTTCAAAGAATCGGGTGTGCCGTTTAGGATGGGAGGCGCAGCGGGGAGGCTGGGCCAGTGTCCGGGATCGGTGGATCGTGGACACGGAACCTGTGGGGGATATTGATGAATCGACATCTCAGAATTGTCGCGGCCGCTGCTGCAATCGCATTGGCTGTGGCGCCGACCGGGGCGCGCGCTTGTGTCGTTACCACGGCGCCGGCCAACGCCGGACCCGCCATCTGGCCGATGTTGCCCATCGTGTGCTCCGTGTTGGCGCCGATGTTCGTGAGCGCCATGGACGGCGGTCGCGAGCTGAAAGAGAAAGAGATCTGGGCCACGACCCTGACTTGCTTCACCGGCCCGATCGGCTACGCGATTGCTGTGAAGAAGGGCTGGATCGGCCCCTGCGACAAGCGCCACAAGTAGGACGCGCCGTTCGGATCGCTGGCCTGGCGCGAGGTCTGCCGGTTGATCGGCGGGCCATTTCCCGCGATGAATGCCCGGCAAGCGGGCCTGCCGGCCCGTTTTCGTGATTATTCGAGCAGGCTCAACCCATGCGCGGGCGCGCCATTCCTCTTTCACCGGCCCGGAAGCTGGTCGTCGACCTGACGCGCTTCCATGTGCCAAGCGTGCCGGTGCAGCGGGTCATGCAACTCGGTCCCCTGGCCGCGGCGCGGGCTGCCTGCGCCGACCGGCCGGTGTGGGCGTCGCTCTTCGCCAAGGCCTACGGGCTGGCGGCACGGGAAATCCCCGATCTCCGGCGTGCCTACGTGAAGCTGCCGTGGCCGCGGCTCTACGAGTACCCGTACAGCACGCTGTCGATGGTCTTCGAGATGGACTACCACGGCGAGCCGGTCATCCTGACGACGCTGTTCCGCTCGCCGGAGGACACGGCCGTCGCCAAGCTCAGCGCGGCGATGAAGCGGACGAAGAGCCAGCCGATCGAGGACAACCGGGATTTCCGGCGGATGTTCTCGCTGGCGCGCTGGCCGACGCCGCTGCGCCGCCTGATCTGGTGGCTGGGGCTCAACATCGGCCGTCAGCGCGGCAACTATTTCGGCACGTTCGGGATCACCGTCTATTCCGGTCTCGGGGCGGAGTCGCTGCACCCGATCTCGCCACTGACGGCGGTGATGAACTACGGCGTGATCGGCAAGGACGGCGCGGTCGCCGTGCGCATTATGTACGACCACCGCGTGCTCGACGGCTCGATGGTGGCGCGCACGCTGGAGCGCATCGAGCAGAAGCTGCTCGGTGAGGTGCTGGCCGAAGTGGAGGCGATGGCGGCGCGCTAATGCGCCATGAGCACCGGCAGGTTGGCTTCGGCGATGATGTGGCTCGTGGCGCCGCCGAAGATCAACTGACGCAGGCGGCTCTGGGTGTAGGCCCCCTTGATCAGGAGATCGCTGCCGGCCGCCGCCGCTTCCTCCAGAATGGCCGCGCCGGTGGATCGCGAACTCGCGCTTGACGGTCACGGCTTCGCAATGGACGTCGTGACGCTCGATATAGCGCGCCATGTCCTCGCCGCTCGGTCCGGGAACGCCGGCGCCCTCGACGACCAGAACCATAACCCGCTTGGCCCGCTTGAGAATCGGCATGGCGAAGGCGATGGCCCGCGCCGACTCGGTGCTGCCGTTCCACGAGATGGTCACGATCTCGCCCAGCCGCAGGGGCGGGACGGGCGGCGCGATCAAGATCGGACGGCCGCTTTCGAAGAGGGCCGATTCCAGTGTGCTCATGTGCGGACTGGTCGGGGTCGAGCCAGGCCGTCCCACCACGGTCACGTCGAACATTCGGCCGCGGTTGCCGACGAAGGAGTCGCCGACCGGCTGGCGGGCATCCCAGGCATAACCGGCGGCCTTGCCGTCGCCATCGCCCGGACCGATTCCATGCCGCTTCATGGCCTCCTCGAACTGGCGCCGGGCCTCCTCGGCCGAGGCGCTGCCTTCCTGACCGAGGTCGGCCGGGTAGACGACGATCGAACCCATCGCTTCGGTCGCCATCAGCGGGTTGATCTCGGCGGTGAGGGCGAAACCCTCGATATAGCTGCCGAACGTCCTGGCAAGGAGTGCTGCCGTGGCAAAGCTCAATTCCGCGAGGTCGTTGCCATCGACGGGAAGTAGGATTGTTTTCATTGGCCGGCACCTTTTGATGGCGTGCTGTCCGCAAAGGTAGGGTACATCATCATATCCTACCGTTCACCATTACCTTCCGTTCGATTCCCATATGCCGCCCGACGCTCCCCAGCCTGCCGCGCCCCAGCCCGCCCCGCCGGCCGGGGGCTTCGGCCGGTTCATGTCCCTGTTCCCCTCCATCATGTTGCCGATGTTCCTGGCCATCGTCGACGGGACGATCGTCGCGGCGGCGCTTCCGGCGATTGCCGGCGATCTCGGGGACGCCAAGCGCATCTCCTGGGTGGTCGTCTCCTATCTGGTCGCGGCGACGATTGCCTCGCCGGTCTACGGCCGGCTCGGCGACATCCTCGGTCGCAAGCGCCTGATGATGGTTGCGCTGAGCACCGTGGTGGTCGCAACCATCATTTGCGGGCTGTCGACCAGCGTTACCATGCTGACGGCCGCGCGCGTGCTGCAGGGGTTCGGCGGCGGCGGTCTGATGACGCTGTCGCAGGCGTTGATCGGCGAGACGGTGCCGCCGCGCGAGCGCGTCCGCTATCAGGGCTTCCTGGCGAGCACGGGCGTCTTCTCGACCGGGTTCGGCGCGGTCGCGGGCGGCTTGCTGACGCAGCACTTCGGCTGGCGGTCGGTGTTCTTCGTCTTCGTGCCTGTCGGCCTGCTTGCCATGGTTCTCGTCCGGCGGCTGCCGGTTCCGGCGCAACAGGTCCAGCGCTTCCGGTTCGACTTCCTGGGCCTCCTGTGGTTCGCGATCTTCATCATCTCGACGCTGGTCATGCTGCGCCAGGTGCAGGATTTCACGCTGTCCGTCATCCCGATCAGCGTCGGGCTGACGGTGCTCGCGGTTGCCGCCGTGGTGCTTCTGATCCGGCGCGAGGGCAAGACGCCGCATCCGCTCTTTCCGCTGCCGTTGTTCCGCAATCCGGTCATATGGCGCTGCGACGGCATGGCGTTCTGCCACGGTGCGCTGATGGTGTCGCTGGCAACCTTCTTCCCGCTCTATCTGCGGGTCGGGCTCGGCGCCGATGCCGGTTTGATCGGCCTTTCCCTGCTGCCGGTGACGGCCGCCGTCCCGCTCGGCTCGATCCTGGTCGGCCAACTGGTCGGGCTCACCGGGGGGCGGACGGCGATCTTTCCGTCGGTCGGGCTGATATTCGTCGTGGCGACGCTGGTGACCGCCGGGATCTGGTTGGAAGATTTCGACGCGACGCAACTCGCCATCCTGCTCGGCGTCGGCTCCCTGTTCCTCGGCACCGTGATGAACGTCGTTCAGGTGACCGTGCAGGTGGCGGCCGGCCCTGCCATGCTGGGCACGGCGGCGGCATCGGTGCAGTTCTCCCGCTCCACCGGGGCGGCGGTGGGGACGGCGCTGGTCGGGGTGGCGCTGTTCGCCGTTCTTGCCGCCACCGACACCGAGGCGGCCCACATGTTCGCGGCGATCCTGCAGCAGGGCCCGGATGCCCTGTCGGCGCTGTCGCCGGAGCGGCAGGGTGTGGTGCAGGCCGAGATCGGCGGAGCCTTCCGCGCCGCCTTCCTGTCCATCGCGGGCTTTGGCCTTGTGGCGATGATCCTTGCCTGGACGCTTCCCCTGCGGCGAATCTGACGGTGGCCGACTTACCACTTCTCGCCGAACGGGCGCGCCTCGACCTCGAATGACCATGCCGAACGCGGCTGCCCGACGAGCCAATGGACGGTGGCGGCGACATCGTCCGGCTTGACGAAGAAATCGTCCGGCTTGTCGGACATGCGCTGGCGGGTGCGCGGGATGTCGACCACGCCGTCGATGATGACCACCGCGACGTGGATGCCGAGCGGCCCGAGATGCCTGGCCATCGATTCGGCGAGGCTGCGCTGGGCGGCCTTGGCGGGGGCGAAAGCGGCGGTGCGCGCCCCGCCGCGGCGCGAGGCGGTGGCGCCGATGACGACAATGGCGCCGTGGCCCTTTGCCTTCATGGCCGGGATGACCTTGTGCGATGCGGCGAGGAGCCCGGCGGCATTGACGCGCCAGGCAGCCTCGAACTCGGCCGCGGTGATGCTTTCCACATCCGCGAATACGCCCGAGCCGGCATTGTAGATGAGCGCGTCGACGGGACCGAGGTCGGAGGCGACGGCCGTGAAGGCACGGTCGACCGACGCCGCGTCCGCAACGTCGCAGGCATAGGAGCGCGCGTCGCCCATCTCGGCGGCGAGTTTGTCGGACAGGTCGGTCGAACGCGACAGCAGGGCGACGCGGTAGTCCTCGGCGAAACGCCGCGCCAGCGCGGCGCCGTTGCCCGGGCCGATTCCCACGATTGCAGCGACCGGTCGGGCCATCGTGTTCCTCCACGGCTGATCAGGACGTGGCGCGCCCTACGGGAATCGAACCCGTGTTTCCGCCGTGAAAGGGCGGCGTCCTGGACCGCTAGACGAAGGGCGCGGGCAGCGGGTTCTTACGGCCTTTGACCGGCCCTCACAAGGGGCCGGCAAGGCCGCAGGAACCGCTGATTCTCACCACGAACCGGTATTCGGCATCGACGCCCACGGCTCCTTGGCGGGCAGCGAGCCGCCCTTCTGGATGATCTCGAGCGAGATGTTGTCGGGCGAGCGAATGAAGGCCATGTGGCCATCGCGCGGCGGCCGGTTGATGGTGACGCCGGCCTTCATCATCTTCTCGCAAAAGGCGTAGATGTCGTCGACCTGATAGGCGAGGTGGCCGAAGTTGCGCCCGCCGGTATAGACCTCCGGGTCCCAGTTGAAGGTGAGCTCGATCGGCGCGTCCTCCTGGCCGGGGGCCGCGAGGAAGACCAGCGTGTAGCGTCCTTTTTCGTTTTCAGTGCGCCGCACTTCCTTCAACCCGACCAGGTCGCGATAGAAGTGCAGCGACTTCTCGAGGTCGGTGACGCGGACCATTGTGTGCAGATATTTCATCGACTTGTTCCCGTCGCTTCTGATGCTGTGCGAGGCCAAGCGTAGCCGCCCTGTGGAGAAAGGCAACGCAATGAGTGTGACAGGAGTCACACAGCCCATGCACTGATGGCACACGGAGGGCGATTTATGCTAGCCACTCCCTTGCCGGATGCTATGCTTTCATCCGGATTCGGTTTGGCCAAGCCGAAAGATGCGGTGCAGTGACAAGGGCGGGGTCGATGGGGGCAAAGGTCTCTCCCGAGCTTTCAGCAGACGGAAGCCTCGGTGAGGAGACGCCGGTTGGATCTGTTCGAGGTCACCGGGGTCATCAAATGGTTCGATGCATCGAAGGGGTACGGCTTCGTCGTTCCTGACGACGGCGGTTCGGACGTGCTGCTTCATGTCACCTGTTTGCGACGCGGTGGGTTCCAGACCGCATACGAGGGCGCGCGCGTTGTATGCGACGCTGTCGAGCGCGAGCAGGGGCGGCAGGCGTTCCGCGTGATCAGCATGGACGAATTGACCGCGCTGCTGTCCGCCGCAGATGGTGCCGTCGCGCACCCACACGACCGTCGTGCCGACGAGCGGGCTCGAGCGGGCCGTGGTGAAGTGGTTCAACCGGGTACGCGGCTACGGCTTCCTGACGCGCGGCGAGGGCACCGAGGACATCTTCGTGCACATGGAGACGCTGCGCCGCTTCGGCCTGACGGAACTCAGGCCGGGCCAGACGGTCCTGGTGCGTTTCGGCGATGGCCCGAAGGGGCTGATGGCGGCCGAGATCCAGCCCGAGGGCGGCGGACCGTTCCAGTCGCAATAGGCGGCTGAAATCCCCGAAATCCGGGAGATTTGCGGCAGCGGCTAGGTCCGCTGCCGGGTTGCTGCCGTGGCGATCGACGCCACTCCGGAAATGACCAGGAAGGCCGCGAAGCCGAGGGTGATGGCGCGCGTGCCGATGCTCGGAATGAGCACGAAGGTCGTGGCGATGATGCCGACGATGTTGCCGAAGGAGGAGATGGCGAACAGGCCGCCGGATACCTTGCCGGCATCGTGCGGGTCGCCGAGCACGAGGCGCACGGACAGCGGCGAATACATGCCGAGGACGAGCAGCGGCGGGAAGCAGACGACGAAGCCGCTGGCGAACAGCGCGGCGATCTCGCCGGGGATCGCATCGATCATGCGATCGAGCCCGCCGGCCGTCATCCAGAAGACGAAGAACAGATAAGCGGCAGCGACCAGCTTGATGACGGCGGCGACGGCGAAGGTCGGCCGGTGATCGGCAATGAAGCCGCCGAGGAAGTAGCCCGCCATCAGACCGGCGACGACGATCGAGATGATCGTCGCCCAGGTGTAGATGCCGCTGCCGAACAGCGGCGTCAGGATGCGGCTTGCGACCATCTCGAAGCCGAGGGTGATGAAGCCGAGGGTGGCGACGTCGAGCACGACCAGGGCCGCGGCGCCCGGGCCGACGGCGAGGCGGCGCCACAGTGGTTGCGGCTCGCGCGAGAGGGCGCGTCGTCCTTCATGGCTGCTTCTCGTTGTGACGCGCGATCGCCTTGAGGTATTCGACCGGGGCGAAGTCATCGGTCAGCGGACTGGTCTCGGGATCCCAGTCCGGCTTGAAGCGGCGGTCGAGAATGTCGGTGAGGTCGTAGCGCAGGCCGTATTGCTTCGTCCGTTCGGCGGCGAGCTGCCGAACCGTCGCCTCGTCCTTCTCCGGCCCGTTGTAGGCGACGATGACGATGTTGCCGCTGCCGCGCAGGAAGACCAGATGGTCGAAGGCGCGGCTGATGGTCGCCACGGCGCTGTCGAACAGCATGGTCGTCGGCTCGACGTTCTGCACGGCCACGCCGCCGGGGTTCAGGTGGTTGGCGACCAGCTTGTAGAACTCGCGCGTCAGCAGGTGGAAGGGAACGAAGGGCCCGCGATAGGCGTCGATGAGGATGACGTCGAAGGTCTTGTCGCTCTTGGTGAGCCAGACCCGGCCGTCCTGGACCTGGATGTCGAAGTCCTTCTCGGGACGGACCTTGAAGTACCTGGCCGCGATCCTGGCCACGTCCGGGTCGAGCTCGGCGGCGGTGAAGTCCAGGCCCGGCACCGACTTGTGATAGTACCAGGCCGTGCGGCCGCCACCGAGGCCGATAATGGCGGCGCGGTTCAGTTGCGAGGCGTAGGCGAGACCGGCGGTCATCGACTGGGTGTAGGTGACCGGAAGGTCGAGTTCGTCGGCTCGGATTGACGATCGATTCGACGTAATTCAGCCGTTTGGCGCCGAAAGCGAGGGTCAGGAGGCCGCTCTCCTGCTCGTAGACGGTGATGTCGTTGTAGAGGGAATTCGACCTTGGTCACGACGCGCGGCCAGCCGGTTTCAGCGACGCTGCCGGGGCCCGGTGACCTCGGCCAGAGCAGGACCGTTCCGACCACTGTTGCGACAACAACGGCGGCAAGAGCCAGCCAGAGCAGGACGGGGGGCTTGCGAGGCGGCGGGGCGGCGGCCGGCTTGGGGGCGGCGCCCTTCGCCGGGCGCCCGGTCTTCCGCCGCCGCGTGGCGCTCTTGCTCATGAATTCCCGAACTCCGAAGCATCCGGCCGCCCGCATGCGGCGCGGAGTATAGCGGCGGCGCCGGCCGTCACAACGGCCGTGCCCGGCAGGCCCACGCTGGCCCCCGTGCTTGATGGAGGACGGCCAAACGTGTAACTCCGGGCGCAGCCGTCGATCGGGTATCGGAGTGTAGCGCAGCCTGGTAGCGCATCTGCTTTGGGAGCAGAGGGTCGCAGGTTCGAATCCTGCCACTCCGACCATTCGTTGCCTGCGAACCGGAGCGATCGGCCGGTTCGGAAGCAAAGAGGAACGTGAATGCTCGCGCGGATCTACAGGCCGGCCCGGACGGCGATGCAATCGGGCAAGGCAGGAACGGTGAAATGGGTGCTCGAATACGAGCCCGAAACGCGCGCCGCGGCCGACCCGCTGATGGGCTACACGTCGCAGGCCGACATGCGCCGCCAGATCAGACTGGAGTTCGACACGCGCGAGGAGGCGATCGCCTATGCCGAACGCAGCGCGATTCCCTATTCGGCATCGCCGGCCCACGACCCGGCGCCGAAGAAGATGTCCTACGCCGACAATTTCCGTTTCGGCCGCCCGCAACCGTGGACCCATTGACCGGTCCGAAGCCGGCGGCCGCCGTGTTGGCCCCGTAGCTCAGCAGGATAGAGCAGCAGCCTTCTAAGCTGTTGGTCGGAGGTTCGAGTCCTCCCGGGGTCGCCAGCATCACGGTCGAGTCGCCTCCACCGGCCGCGCACGTAGCTCAGTGGACAGAGCATCGCGCTTCGAACGCGAAGGTCGGGAGTTCGATCCTCTCCGTGCGCACCAGCGGGCAGCCCGACATCGCCGCGACAAACCGGTGGACAACGCCGCCTGCCGAACCGGAATCGGCGTATTGTGCGAAACCGTTCGCCCCCTGTGTTTGCGTCAGGGTTGGCGGGCCGCAATCACCGGGAGAAAACCATGCCCAGCCGAACGATCCTCGCAGCGCTGACAGCGTGTGCGATTGCGCTTGCCGCCGGGGCCGTGACCGGAACGCCTGCCTTGGCCAAGGCCGCCGCGGCCAAAGCCGCGCCGGAATACAAGCCTCTGATCTGCGGCGTGCTGCCCTTCATGTGCAAGAAGGTCGGCAAGCACTGGGTTTTGAAATAGCCGTCGGGAAGCGGCGGGCAGCGCTCGCTGCCTAGCGCGCCGCCCAGAGAAGTCCGCGCCTGAGGATCGTCCTCATCTCCGGCACCTCGAATTCCTTGGTGACGTGGCCGAGGGACGAATAGAAGACGCGGCCCTGGCCGTGGCGGCGCTTCCAGACGACCGGCATGACGACGCCCTTGGTCCACGGCGCGTGCTCGCCCGAGAATGTGGTGGTCGCCAGCACCTCGTTCGAGGGGTCGACGTGCATGTAGTACTGCTCTGAGTGGTAGTCGAAGTCGTTGAGGCCGGCGGTGATCGGGTCGTCGTGGTTCACGATGTTGACCCGGTAGTCGATGACGTTGCCGGGGTGGGCGACCCACTGGCCGCCGCACATGAACTGGTAATTGACCGCGTCACGGAAGGCGTCGCACATGCCGCCGTGGTAGCCGGCGAAGCCGACGCCGCCGCGCACGGCCTTCTCGAGATTGTCGAGTTCCTCCTTCTCGATCTTGGACATCGTGTAGATCGGCACGATCAGGCTCATGTCGGCGATGGCCGGATCGGCGAAAGCCTCGGTGGTGTTCTCGATGTAGACCTTGAAGCCCTCTTCCTCGAGCATGCCGGCGACGATGTGGGCGCCCTGTTCCGGCTCGTGGCCGCTCCAGCCGCCCCAAACGATCATTGCCTCGCGCATTGAAAACTCCTTCTGAACCGCGGTTGTGGCGCTAGTCGAGCATGCCGTTGGCAAGATCGACCGGTACCATCGCCGGCCGCTCGGGCCGGCTCTCGATGACGACATGGGTGCCCGAATCCGAGGAGCGCTGGAACGCTTCCATCACTTCGAGCACATGAAAGGCCAAGGCGCCGCTGGCCCGGTGCGGACGACCGGAACGGATAGCATGCGCCATGTCGGCGACGCCGATGATGCGGAAATTGCCGTTGGCATAGGGATGGACCGTCGGCACGGCGCGCCAGTTTGCGGCGGCGGCGGTCGCGGTCTCGATCTGGCCGCCGAAGTTGTTCGGATCGGGCACCGACATGGCGCCTTCGCTGCCGTAAAGCTCGATCGGGCGGTGAGCGTGGCGGGCAATATCGAAGCTCATCACGATGGTGACGAGGGCGCCCGAAACGAACTCCATCGTGCCGGCGACATGGGTGGACACCTCGACCGGGATCTTCGTGCCGTTGAGCGGTTCGCTGGTGACCAGCCGTTCGCTCCTGAGGCGCGAGGCGAGACCGGCAACACGCTTGACCGGTCCGAGCAGGTTGACCAGCGCGGTGATGTAGTAGGGCCCCATGTCGAGCATCGGCCCGCCGCCCTTGAGGTAGTAGAAGCCGGGATTGGGGTGCCAGCGTTCGTGGCCGGCCGTCCCGAAGAAGGCGGTGCCGCCGATCGGCTGGCCGATGGCGTTCTCGTCAACCAGCTTGCGGCAGGTCTGCTGGGCGCCGCCGAGGAAAGTGTCAGGAGCGCAGCCGACGCGCAGGTTCTTCGCGGCGGCGGCGTCGAGCAGCTGCCTGGCCTCGGCCACAGCGATGCCAAGGGGCTTCTCCGAATGGACGTGCTTGCCGGCGGCGATGGCCTGCAGCCCGACTTCGACGTGAACCCCGGGGACCGTGAGGTTGACGACGATCTCGATCGCGGGGTCGGCGAGCAGGTCGGCGACGCTCTTCACGGGAACACCGAATTCCTTGCCGCGAGCCTCGGCCGCCTTCGGGTTCATGTCGGCGATGGCGCGGATCTTCAGGATCGGGAAGACGCGCGCTGCCGCGAGGTAGGCGCCGCTGATATTGCCGCAGCCGATGATGCCGATGCCAACCGGTTCCAAGCGAATTCTCCTTGTCGGTAGTCGTTCAGATTGCGTGTTCGGTCGTCAGTTCTTTTCGCCGATCCGGAAGCGGGCGGTGAGCGGCACTTCGTCGTGGGCGTGCCGGGCGACGATTGCCTCGTATTCGAGAGGTTCGACGACCCAGCCATCGGCATCGTCGTAGTAGGCAAGTGCCTCGACCGGCACAAGCAGACGGACGCTCTTCGTCTCGCCCGGCTCCAGCCGGACGCGGGCGAAGGCCCTCAGTTCGCGGGGTGCCCGCGGCACGCGCGATCCCAGGGCCGAGACGTAGAGCTGCACGACATCCTCGCCGGCGACCTTGCCGGTATTGGTGACGTTGACATTGGCCGTCAAGGTGCCGCCCGGCGCCAGCGTCGTGCTTTCGAGCCGCAGTTGGTCGTGGCGGTAGGTCGTGTAGCTCAGGCCGAAGCCGAACGGGAAGGCGGGCTTGGCCTTGTCGCGCAGGAGCTTCCGGTATCCGTGCCACAGGTCGTAGGTGATCGCGCGGGCGTCGCGGTCAAAGAAGGGAAGGTCGTCGGCGGAAACCGGGAAGGTGCAGGGCAGGCGGCCGCTGGGATTGACCTTGCCGGTGAGGATGTCGGCCAGCGCATTGCCGCCCTCCATCCCGGCGTACCAGAGCATCAGGATCGCGGGAACGCTGTTGCGCCAGGCCTCGGTGATGACCGCGCTGCCGGCGACGATGGCGACGATCGTGCGTGGATTGGCGGCGGCGACGGCGGCGATCAGGGCCTCGTCCTCGGGGCGCAGGGTCAGGCTCAGACGATCGCCGCCGGGGGCGAAGCCGCCTTCGCCCATGCCGGTGACCAGCTTGTGGGCCAGCGCCTCGTCGCCGGGGCCGGGCGGCGGAAACATGGCGGCGTGGGGCTTGAGCTGGTCGGGCGGGATGTACTCGCCCTCGTCGTCGTGGGTGTAGCCGACGACGAGCAGGGCGACGTCGGCGTCCCGGGCGGCACCGGCCGCACGCGCGGGATCGCTGCCGTCGTCGTGGACGATGGTTGCCCGTCCGCCAAGCGCCTGGCGTAATCCCTCCAGCGGCGTCACCACATATTCGGAGTGGGTCGTGCTCGAGCCGCCGTCGCCGGTGACGGGGAGGTCGGCGAGGCGGCCGATGACGGCGATGCGCTCCGTTCCGGCGAGTGGCAGGAGGCCGCCGTCGTTCTTGAGGAGCACGACCGCCTTCTCCGCGACGGCGCGGGCAAGGGCGCGATGGTTCGCGCTGCCGACGACGCTTTTCGGATAGGCGGCCGGGTCGCGGCCCTGGGCGAAGCGCACCTGCTGGCGGAGCACGCGGAAGGCCGCATCGTCGATCCGCTCCTTCGGCACCTCGCCACGCTCGACCAGCCCCTTGAGGTGCTGCGCAAAGACCGTGGCGAAGGGCATCTCGACGTCCTGGCCGGCAAGCGCCGCCTTCTTCGCGTCGCGCATGCCGGAGATGAAATCGGTGACGGCGAAGCCCGAGAAACCCCACATGCCCTTGAGAATGCCGGCGATCAGTTGCTTGTTCTGACCGGCCCATTCGCCGTTGACGCTGTTGTAGGAGGTCATCACCGAGGCGACGCCGGCGTCGACCACCCGCTTGAAATGGGCGAGGTAGACCTCGTGGAGGGTGCGGGCGTCGGCGGTCACGTCGATGTCCTGGCGCGCGTTCTCCATCGAGTTGAGGGCAAAGTGCTTGGCACAGGCCATGACATGGTGCTGGACGCCGGTGGCAAGCGCCGCCCCCATGATGCCGAGGTGGTACGAATCCTCGCCGTAGGTTTCCTGGGCGCGTCCCCAGGCCGGATGGCGCAGCAGATTGATGCAGACGCCGCCGAAATAGTTGCCGCCGAGGGCGCGGACCTCGCGGCCGATCGCGTCGCCGACCTGTTCCTCCAGATCGGCATCGAAGGTGGCGCCGCGCGCCATCGACACCGGAAAGGCGGTGGCGCCGTCCATGACCACGCCGCGCGGTCCGTCGACGAAACGGATGCCGGGGATGCCGAGCCGCGGCACCGCACCGGCAACCCAGAACTGGCGGCTATAGCCCTTCGGCACGGACATCCTGGCCAGGCCCTTCCAGAACGGCAGATCGCCGTCCATGAGGCCGAGTTTCTCGTCGAGGGTAAGCTGGCCGAGCAGGGCGCGCGCGCGCGCATCGATTTCATCGCTCGAGAGGGTTTCCGGCGTCTCAAGCGCGCCGAAGGCGGCCGAGACCACGTGGCGGGCGAGGTCATGCCGACGGTTGCTGCGGTCTGGC
This sequence comes from uncultured Alphaproteobacteria bacterium, assembly GCA_963822975.1. GTDB lineage: Bacteria > Pseudomonadota > Alphaproteobacteria > Rhizobiales > Kaistiaceae > CAVSRC01. The sequence goes on along the minus strand of CAWGJV010000003.1, from coordinate 11,289 downwards.
GGGGCCGGTCGAACTCCACGGCGCGCCGTACAGATCGCGCAGAGTCATGGCAGCGGCGCCGCGCGCCCAGATGTCGTCGCCGAAGTCGCGCACGACGATATTGGCCACGTCCGACAGCGTCGCCGGCGTGAAGCGCAGCACCGCGGCGCGCAGCGGCGTGAGCAGTCGATTGCCCGCCGACAGCGCCGAGCCGGTCAGGATCACCTTGGGCGGCGTGAAGACCGTGATCAGATTGGCAATGGCGAAGCCGATCGCGTTGCCGGCAAGCTGCATCGCCTGGCCGGCGACGTCCTGGGCCACCGCAAGGCTGGCGCCGCGCCCATCGGCGAGGCGCAAGGCGGGCGGCGCGACCTCGTCATCCGCCAATGCGGCGGACATCAGATCGACCAGCCGTTGCGGCGCGCTGTTGCCGCCGGGAAGGTGGACGAGGAAATCACCGAGGTCGGGACTGAGCCCGTCGGCGCCGCGAAACAGGTCGCCGCGGTACATGATGCCAAGCCCGAGGGTCTGCTCGACGCTGACGACCAGGAAATCGTCGAGGCCGATGCCGTGACCGAACCAGTGCTCGGCGAGCGCGACGAGGTTGACGTCGCTATCGACGGTGACGGCGGTTCCCAGCCGCGCCGAGACCTCCTCGCCAAAAGCCACATCGCGCTCGCGGAAAATCGGGCTCTGCCGGCAGCGCCCGGAGGCGCGCTCGACGACGCCGGGCAGGCCGACGCACACGCCGCTGATGTCCTGCATGTCGAGATCGGCGTCGGCGACGCAACGGCGAACGCCGTCTTCCACGAGATCGGCGATGACGGCTACCGGCTGACGATCCACGCGAATCGGCAGCGACAGGGTGTTGACCACGTCGGCGCGGAAATTGGTCACCGCGACCGTGATCTGGTCGGGCGCCAGCTTGGCCCCGACGACGTAGGCGGCATCGGGGTTGAGCTCCAGCATCACGCGCGGACGACCGCGCGCGGCGTCGCGCACCGCGCCGAGCGAGCGCGGGATGATCAACCCGTCGTCCAGCAAGGCGCCAGTGATCGCCGAGACGGTCGTCGGGCTCAGATCGGTGCGTTCGGCAATCTCGACGCGAGAGATGGGCCCAAATCGGCGAATCGCGTCCACAACGTGGAAGCGATTGATTGCTCTCATAAATTCCGGATCGGCGGTCTTCATCGGTCCCCGCGTATTGCGCCGGAGAGGCCGAGGCCCTTTTTGTCCGGACCTGCGATTTAATCTCCGCCAACCCACAGGGTGTCAATGGCGGCGGGGCCGAAAAGGTGGCACGATACAGAATACGGCTTGACAGGGGAGGCGAGCCGAAGACAGATTTAATACGACATCGAAAATAAAGTCGGCGTCAACCGGCTGATCGGGAATTCAACCAAGGAGGAACGCGAATGCTTGCGAAATATCTAGCGGGAGTCGGGGTGGGCTTGGCCTTGATGGCCGGTCCGGCGATGGCGGAGGACACCGTCGTCCACCTCATGTTCAACTCGGGAGCCCAAAACGAGGCCGTCTGGCGCTCGATGGGTGATGACTTCGAAGCCGCGAACCCCGGTGTGAAGGTGGACATCAACGCTTCGCTCGAGAACGAGGCATACAAGGCGAAGCTGCCCACGCTGCTGCAGTCGAAGGATCGCCCGGACGTCATCTACAGCTGGGCCGGCGGCGTGATGGAAGACCAGATCAACGCCGGTTTCATCAAGGACATCTCGGCAGCGAAGCCTGAACTGCAGAAGCTGGTCGCGAACGGCCCGCTCGGCGCCTATGAAGTCGACGGCAAGCTCTACGGCGCGCCGCTCATGCTGAGCTACGTGGGCATCTGGTACAACAAGGAACTGATCAGCAAGGCTGGCGTCGACATGGACGCCATCAAGTCCTGGGATGACTTCCTGGGCGCTGTGAAGAAGATCAAGGCGGCCGGCATCACCCCGCTCATCATGGGCGGCGGCGACAAGTGGCCGATGCATTTCATCTATTCCTACCTCATCATGCGCCTCGGCGGTCCGGACGTTCTGAAGAACGCCAAGGCCGGCAAGGATGGTGGCTTCACCAATCCGGTCTTCGTCGAAGCCGGCAAGAAGCTGAAGGAACTCGCCGACCTCGAGCCGTTCCAGGACGGCTGGCTGGGCATCCCGTATCCGCCGTCGGCCGGTCTGTTCGGTGACGGCAAGGGTGCGATGATCATCCAGGGCACCTGGGTGCTCAACGCCCAGGCCAGCAACTCGGCCAGCGGCAATGGTCTTGACCGCGACAACATTGGCCTGGCCGGTTTCCCGATGGTTGCGGGTGGCAAGGGCTCCGCGACCGACACGATGGGTGGCGTGCAGGGCTTCCTGGTCACCGCGGACGCGCCTGATGCCGCGACCAAGATGCTCGAGTTCTTCGAGACCCCGGACCAGGCTAAGAAGGCAGCCGAGGGTGGCGTCTACATTCCGGCATCGATCGGTACGTCGAAGTACGTGAAGGATCCGCTGCTCGCTCAGGCTGCTGATCGCATCTCGAATGCCAAGTGGCACCAGAACTTCTTCGATCAGGACCTCGGTGCTTCGGTCGGCCGCGTCATCAACGACATGTCGGTGGCGATTGCGGCGGGTGAGGCGACTCCCGAGGAGGCCGCTCAGGCCATCCAGGACGCCTGGGACCAACGCTAGGCGCGGGGCAATTCCGGGGAGCCTCGGCAGCATTGCTGCTGAGGTTCCCCAATTTCTGACGTCCGACCTGGGCTCCTTCTGGAGAGAATCCGGCCATGGCCGAGACAGCCGTCCTGTCGCGGGGCAACAGCAGCAACAGCCGCAGCCACTGGGTAACCGCCCTGGTGTTCCTGCCGCCGGCGCTGGTCGTCTTCACGATCTTCGTGATCCTGCCGATCGGCGAAGCCGCCTGGTACAGCTTCTACAACTGGAACGGCCTCGGTCTGCCGAGCCGCTTCATCGGTCTCGAGAACTATTTCCAGCTGTTCCGGAACAAGGTCTTCGACCGCTCGTCCATCAACAACATCTGGATCATCGTCGTATCGCTGGGGCTTCAGTTGCCCTTTGCGCTGGCGATGGCCGTGTTGCTCGCCGACCGGCGGTGGGGCGCTGTCGGCTTCCGGATGATCTTTTTCCTGCCCTACATCCTCGCCGATGTGGCTTGCGGCCTGATCTGGGCCTTCATGCTGGACGGCGACTATGGCCCGTTCTCGGCCATCATCCAGTTCTTCGGCGGCGATCCCTTCTTCCTGCTTGCCGATCGCACCTGGGCCTTTTCGGGTGTGCTGATCGTCATCATGTGGAAATACTTCGGCTTCCACATGATGCTCTACATCGCCGGTCTCCAGCAGATCGACCGAAGCCTGTACGAGGCCGCGGCGATCGATGGCGCCAACGCGTGGCAGCGCTTCCGCTTCGTGACGCTGCCCGGTCTGGCGCCCATGATCCGGTTGTCGGTGTTCTTCTCGCTGCTCGGTTCGCTCCAGTTCTTCGACATGATCGTCTCGCTGACCAAGGGCGGGCCGCTCAACACGACACACACGATGGTGTCCTTCCTCTACTACTTCGGCATCGGGCGAATGCGGGTCGGCTTCGGATCCGCGGTGGGCGTCGTCCTGTTCTTTCTGTGTGCGACGGTTGCCTTCGGCTACAAGCGGATATTCATGAAAAATGACTGAGGCGACCGCCAATCTGCCCCAAGGAGCCGCCGACAGCTCCGCCATCGAGGTGAACAGGACGGCTTCGCCAATGTCGTCGCCGACGGGCAACCTGGTGCGGCTGCTGGTCCTGTTCCTCGTGTCGGGGATCGTGCTGGTGCCGCTCCTGCTGACGGCGCTCGGCGGCTTTAAGTCGCTCGGTGAGCTGCGCGTCAATTTCGGCCTGCCGCATGTGTGGCAGTGGCATAACTACTGGGACATCCTGGCGAGCTGGCGCTACTGGCAGGTGCTGCTGAACTCGCTGTTCATTGCCGGCATGACGGTGTTCCTGACGTTGCTGCTGGCGGCGCCAGCCGCCTTTGCCTTCGCCCACCTCCATTTCTTCGGCGAGAAGTTCCTGTTCAACTACCTCATCATCGGCCTGACGTTCCCCTTCGCCACGGCCATCCTGCCGCTGTTCATCAAGATCCGTGACCTCGGCCTGCTCGATAGTCACTGGGGCGTGATCTGGCCGCAGGTCGCCTTCCACCAGGCGATTGCGCGTTCTTCTGTTCCGGAATGCGTTCCGGTCGATCCCGCCCGAACTGCTGGAGTCGGCGCTCGTCGACGGCTGCGGCTACATGCGCTTCTTCGCCTGGGTGACGCTGCCGCTGTCCGGGCCGATCCTTGCCACCGTTTCGGTGATCACCTTCGTCAACAGCTGGAACAACTTCCTGCTGCCGCTGGTGGTGCTCAACACAAACGGCGAATATCCGTGGCCGCTCGGCCTGATGGCGTATCAGGGCGAGTACATGACGTCGTGGCAACTCATTCTCGCCTTCATCACGCTGACGATCCTGCCGGCGATCCTCATGTTCATCTTCGCGCAGAAGTACATCGTGGCGGGCCTGACGGCGGGGGCGGTCAAGGGCTGAGGTCTGCCTCCCGGCGCGGCTGGCCAAGGGCGCGGCCGCGCCAGCCGCCTTTGATCCCTGCGCGATTCCCCAGTATCGTCCGTACCTTGCGTGGCGGATGACCGGCAGACGCGATGGCGACGCCCTCGAAGTCATGGGCCGGCGGGGACTACGCCGCGGCATTCGAAGCAGGTATTGACCGGCTGGCGGGATCGCGCCTGGCGAGCCTGGGGCTCGTTCTGGTGGTGGCGCTCGCCTGTTTCCTGCCGGGCTTCGCGGGTCTGCCGGTGCTGGACGGCGACGAGCCGGCCTACGCGGTTGCGGCGCGGGCCATGGCGGCGACCGGGGACCTCGTCGGATCGCATGTGCAGACCGACACGCAGCCGTGGCGACCGCACGGTGCGCAATGGCTGGCGGCGGCGGTGGTTGCCCTCGGTGGCAATACGACCGACCCGCCGATGTGGCTCTATCGCCTGCCGTCTCTCGTTGGCGGCGTGGCCGTGGCGCTGTTGACCTGGTGGCTGGCATTGGCCTTCGGCCGGCCGCGTGCGGCCCTGCTGGCGGGGCTGCTGGTGGCCGGCAGCGGTTTGCTCGGCCTCGAGGCGCGGCAGGTTGGCCCCGACGCCGCACTTGCCGCCGTCACGACACTGGCCGCCGGCGTGCTCGCCCGTTTGTGGCTGGCGCGGGACGATAGCGCCTCCCGCTCGCTTTCTTTGTGGCTCTGGGCCGCCATCGGCGCCGGCATTCTGCTCAAGGGCGCGATTGCGCCGGCGATGGCGGGGGCGGCCGTTCTGGTGCTGTCGGTCGATCGCAGGTCGTTCGGCTGGCTGGCGAGGCTACGGCCCGGACCCGGTGTTGCCGTCCTGATCGTCATCGTCCTGCCGTGGCTGGCGTCGGTGGCGGCGTTGGCGGTGTCCGACAGCAGCGGGCCCGACATGGACTTCCTGACGCGGATCGGCGTGCCGTTCCATCTCGAGGCGCCGCCCGGCACCTATGCGCTGCTGGCGCCCTTGCTGGTCGGTCCGGCGATGACCTTCCTCTTCCTCGCCCTGCCGTGGCTGGTCGACAATGTCGGGCGGCCGGCGATCCTGTTCGCGCTCGCCTGGGGGGCGCCGCTGTGGATCGCCGCCGAACTCGTCCCCGAGAAGCTGCCGCAATATGTGCTGCCGGTCGTCCCGTTCCTCGCCCTGATGGCCGGGACCGCCATTGACGCCGGCGTGACACAGGTCAGGGGCAAGGTCAGCCTGATCTATTCGGCCGGACCGCTCATCTGGCCGCCGGCAATCGCCGTCGTCCTGCCGTTCGCCTTCCTCATGCTGGAGGGGCATTTCCCGTTCGCCGCCTTTGCGGTTCTCGTCGTGGCGGCTGTCCTCGGTCCGATTGCGTGGCTCTGGCTGAGGCGTGGAAAGGCGGTTGCCGCGGCCGCCCTGTCGGTGGTGACGGTGGTGTTCATCTATCTGGGGTTCTTCGGCATCATCGTGCCGGGGATCGATCGAGTTGAGGGTTGCCGAGCGGATCGTTGCGACCGGAACGGACCGGGCGCCTTGCGCCAACCCGATGTTCTCGGTTGCGGGTTTTCCCGAAGAGAGCGTCGTGCTGGCGGCCGGGCCGCGCACCGAACTGACCGACGGGTTCGGCGCCGCCGACTTCCTCGATGAGGCGGGGTGCCGCATCGCCGCGGTCGACACGTCGCAGATTTCGTCGTTCAGGCAACGTGCCGACGATCTCGGCGTCGAACCGGTCGAGCGCGGTCGGGTTGTCGGGTTCAATCTGCGCAAGATGCGCCGGGTCGAAATCCACCTGTTTTCCGCGGCCGCCGCGGGGGGATGATCAGGCGCCGGCAGCGACTTCCGCAAGGCTGGCCGCCAGGTCGGCGATCAGATCGTCCGGATCCTCCAGCCCGATATGCAGGCGAACCAGCGGACCCTCGGCCTGCCACGGTCGCGGTCGATCTCACCGGATGGGCCAGGACGGCAAGGCTCTCGAAGCCGCCCCAGGACGCGCCGATGCCGAACAGGCGCAGGCCGTCGATGAAGCGCTTTCGCGCGGTCCTCGCTCCAGCCGTCGAACACGACGCCGAACAGGCCGCTGGCGCCGGTCATGTCGCGCTTCCACAGAGCGTGGCCGGGGTCGCCGGGGAGAGCCGGATAGAGAACCCGGGCGACTTCCGGCCGTGCCGCCAGCCAGGTCGCAACGGCGAGCGCCGATGCTCTGGTGCCGCTCGAGCCGGACAGCGAGCGTCCGCAGGCCGCGCAGGCCGAGCATAGATGTCGTCGGGGCCGACATGGAGGCCCAGAGTACGGTGGATCTCTTTCAGTTTCGGCAGAGCGGCCGGGCTGGCGGCGACGGTGCCGAGCATCAGGTCGGAGTGGCCGCCGATGTATTTGGTGCCGGCCTGGATGGAGATGTCGGCGCCGTGCTCGAGCGGCCGAAAGAACAGCGGCGTCGCCCAGGTATTGTCGAACAGCACGGTGGCGCCGTGCTTCCTGGCGACCCGCGGCGATGGCCGGCGAGATCCTGCATCTCGAACGTCAGCGAGCCGGGCGCTTCCGCATAGACGGCCGTCGTTCGCTCGTTGAACAGCGCCTCGATGTCGGCGCCGAGGGCTGGATCGTAGAATAGCCGTCTCGATGCCGAGGCGCTCGAGCGACCGGTCGGCGAAATGGCGCACCGGCCCGTAGACGCTGTCGACGATCAGAAGGCGGTCGCCGGCCGACAGGCACGAGAGCAGGGCGGCCGTCGCCGCGGCGAGCCCGGACGGACACAACACGCAGCCGGCGGCGCCCTCGATCTCGGTGATGGCCGATTCGAGCGCCTCGCTGGTCGGCGTGCCCTGCCGGCCGTAGGAATAGCGCTGGCGACGGTGCTGCATGTCGTCGACGCTGTCGAACAGCACTGTCGAGGCGTGGACCACCGGCGGATTGACGAATGGCCCGGTGATGGTTTTGTCGCGACCGAGGTGGACGAGGCGCGTCGCCGGTTTTGCGGCGCTATGGCCGTCGTCGGACTTGTGGGTCATTCAGGATGTTCAACCATACGGTGGTGCAGAAACAGGCACTGGGGCAAGCCGCCTGCTCAGGCGATGCCCTTGACCCATATCGAATAATGGCCTGTGATAGACGGGTCAATTGGCTCGGCCAAACCGCTTTGGCCCACTTTTGGGCGCAGCGCATGATCGGCGGTGTCGTCGCCTGAACTCGGGGCGGCAGGCCAAAACCAGGAGGGGTACATGAACAGCAAGTTTACTCTGCTCGTGGTTGCGGTTGGCGCCACGATGGCGCTTGCCAGTTCGGCGCAGGCCGGCACGCTCGACGATGTCAAGGCGAAGAAATTCGTGCAGTGCGGTGTGAACACCGGCCTGCTGGGCTTCGGCTCGACGGACGACAAGGGCGAGTGGAAGGGCTTCGACGTCGACTATTGCCGTGCCGTCGCGGCGGCGATTTTCGGCGATCCGAAGGCGGTCAAGTTCACGCCGCTGACCGCGAAAGAGCGTTTCACCGCGCTGCAGTCCGGCGAAATCGACATGCTTGCCCGCAACACCACCTGGACGATGTCGCGCGACAGCGAGCTCGGCCTCACCTTCACCGGCGTCAGCTACTATGACGGCCAGGGCTTCATGGTGAAGAAGGAGCTGGGCGTGTCATCGGCGCTGGAGCTCAACGGCGCGTCGATTTGCGTGCAGACCGGCACCACCACCGAGCTCAACCTCGCCGACTACTTCAAACGCAACAAGATGGAATACAACCCGGTCGTTTTCGAGAAGTTCGAGGAAGCCAACGCCGCCTACGATGCCGGCCGTTGCGACGCCTACACGACGGACGCCTCGGGCCTCTATTCGATCCGCCTGACGCTGACGGCGCCTGACGACCACATGGTCCTGCCGGAGATCATCTCGAAGGAGCCGCTGGGGCCGTCCGTGCGCCAGGGCGACGACCAGTGGTTCACCATCGTCAAATGGGTCGGTTTCGCGCTTCTTGACGCCGAAGAGTTCGGCATCACGTCGGAAAATGTCGACGAGATGAAGTCGAGCACGAACCAGGAAATCCGCCGCCTGCTCGGCGTGGACGGCACATTCGGCGAGGATATCGGGCTGAGCAACGACTGGGCCGCCAATGCGATCAAGGGGGTCGGCAACTACGGCCAGATCTTCGACCGCAACGTCGGCAAGGACTCGCCCTGAAGATCTCGCGTGGCCTGAACGATCTGTGGACCAACGGCGGCATCCAGTACGCTCCGCCGGTCCGCTGACCACACACGAAATCGTCGGGCGGGCGGTGCGCCCGCCCGACAAGCCGAGCCTGCCCGCCGACAGGGCAGGCTCCGCCAGGGGGTCGTGACTGATGGCGGTTCAGGATCACGCAACGCAGCTTCCCGAGCAGCGCTCGTCGCTGATTTATGATCCGAAATTCCGGGGCATCGTCGCACAGGCGCTGCTGGCGATCGGCCTGATCGCCTTCATCTACTGGATTGCTTCCAACACGATCGAAAACCTGCAGCGGGCGCATATTGCGTCCGGCTTCGGGTTTCTGGGGCAACGCGCCGGCTTCGACATCTCCCAGACGCTGATCGCCTACGACGCCGAAATGAGCTACGGCCGAGCGTTCCTGATCGGCCTGCTGAACACGTTGCTGGTGGCGGGTCTTGGCGTCGTGTTCGCGTCGATCATCGGTTTCATGCTCGGCATCGCGCGGCTGTCCAAGAACTGGCTCATCGCCCGCATCGCGACCGTCTATATCGAGACACTGCGCAACATCCCGGTGCTGCTCCAGCTGCTCTTCTGGTACCGGGCGGTCCTGTCGATCCTGCCCGGCCCGCGCCAGGGCTACGCCCTGCCTTTCAACGCCAACCTGAGCAATCGCGGCCTGATCATGCCCTGGCCGGTCTTCGGCGAAGGGTTCTCGGCGACGCTGATCGCGTTCCTCCTGGCGGTGGCCGCCGTCTTCGTTCTCGCCCGCTGGGCGCGACGGCGGCAGATGGCGACCGGACAGCTTTTTCCGACCTTCCGGGTCGGGCTGGCGATTCTCATCGTCGTGCCGGGGATCGTGTTCCTTGCGACGGGACGGCCCATGACTTTTGACGTGCCGGAGCTCAAGGGCTTCAACTTCGTCGGCGGCGCGCAGATCAAGCCGGAGTTCATCGCGCTGCTGCTTGGCCTCACGCTCTACACCGCCACCTACATCGGCGAGATCGTGCGCGCCGGTATTCTGGCGGTGGCCAGGGGACAGACCGAGGCCAGCTACGCGCTCGGGCTGCGGCCGGGGACGACGCTGCGTCTGGTGATCATCCCACAGGCGATGCGCGTGATCATTCCGCCGCTGACCAGCCAGTACCTGAACCTGACCAAGAACTCGTCGCTGGCGGTCGCCGTCGGTTATCCCGACCTCGTCTCGGTGTTCTCCGGCACGGTGCTCAACCAGACCGGCCAGGCGGTCGAGGTGATCTTCATCACCATGCTGGTCTATCTGGCGGTGAGCCTGGCCACCTCAGCGTTCATGAACTGGTTCAACCGCCGCGTGGCGCTGGTGGAGCGATAGCCGATGGCTGACCGGGAAGACGGCAGACCCGAGCGCCGCCATATCAAGGGGGCCGATATCGAGGAATCGAGCGCCGAGCAGCTCGCGTATTTCCGCACGGAGGAAGAGCCGATCCTGATGGCGCCGCGCAGCGAGGTCGGGGCGGTCGGCTGGATGCGTGGCAACCTGTTCTCGTCGGCGACCAACACGATCCTCACGTTGCTCGGGCTGGCGCTGATTGTGTGGATCGTCCCGCCGCTGATCCGCTGGGCGTTCGTCGATGCGGTGTGGGTCGGGGATGGCCGGGAGGCTTGCATCGCGCCGGGCGCCGGCGCCTGCTGGGCCTTCGTCGATGCCAAGTTCGCCCAGTTCATCTATGGCCGCTACCCGATCGACGAGCGCTGGCGGGTCAACCTGACCGGGTTGTTGCTGGTGGTCGGGCTGATCCCGATGGCGATTCCGCGGGTGCCGTTCAAGCGCGAGAACGGCATCTTCCTGCTGGTCATCTTCCCGATCGTCGCGCTCATCCTGCTCACCGGCGGGCATTTCACGTTTCCGACCGGTCTGGTCTTCACCCTGGCGATCGTCGGCTTTGCGGCCACCGGTCTGGTGGGCGGCATCGTGACGTCCTCGCCCGCCGGCCGCGTCGCCACGATCGCAACGGCAATCGCGGTGGTGCTGATTGTTGCCTCCTTCGTCATCTCCGCGCCGGAGATCGCGATCGGCGGCCTCTCGGTCGGGCTCTTTCAGCTTCTCGTGGCGGCTGCCGCGCTGGTGGCTGCTGCTGCCGGCCTGATGGCCGTTCTTGCCACGCCTGACAGGTCCGGCGGCGGAACGTTGCGTACGGTCTGGGCGCTGATCCTCGGCATCTTTGTCGTCATCCTTCTGCTGACGTTCGACTTCGGCATGCCGTTTGTCGAAACGCAGCTCTGGGGCGGCTTGCTGGTCACGCTGGTGGTCGCCATCGTCGGCATGGTGACGTCACTGCCGATCGGCGTTCTGCTGGCGCTCGGCCGGCGCTCACAGCTGCCGGTGGTCAAGTTCTGCTCGATCGCCTTCATCGAGTTCTGGCGCGGCGTGCCGCTGATCACCGTGCTGTTCATGGCGAGCGTCATGCTGCCGGTGTTCCTGCCGCCCGGCGTCAATTTCGACAAGTTGATGCGGGCGCTCATCGGCGTCGCCCTGTTCACCTCCGCCTACATGGCCGAGACCGTGCGCGGCGGTTTGCAGGCCATTCCAAAGGGCCAGTATGAGG
>CAWGJV010000002.1:0-16210 GCA_963822975.1 uncultured Alphaproteobacteria bacterium | reverse complement strand
TCCCCTTGCCGCCTGGTTCGGTTGGGTCTTCTTCGCGCGGTATTGACGGCGCGGAGCAACGTCCTGCTTCAGGCGCGGCGTTTCGGCGAGGCGCTGGCGGTGGCGGACGAACTCGTCGCCGGCGACGCCGCCGACGCGCCAGGCCACGTGGCGCGGGCGATGGCGCTCAGGAAGCTCAAGCGGTTCGAGGACGGCTACGCCGCCGCCGCCGAGGCGGTCCGTCTGGCGCCGGAGGATGGCGAGGCCCAACTCGTCCTGGCGTCGCTTGCCGGCGACCTCGGGCTTTACGACCAGCGATGGGAGGCGCTCGGCCGGGCGGAAGGTCTGGGCGTGCGCGGTCACGATCTGCAGCAGGGCCGCGGTATCGCGCTCGGCGAGTTCGGGCGATACGACGAAGCCATCGCGGCCTTCGATCGCGCGCTGGCGATCGAGCCGGAGAACGCCGCGACGCACCACTTCCGCTCTTTCGTGAAACTCATTGTCGGCGACTTCGCCGAAGGCTGGCGCGAGCACGAATGGCGGCTGAAGTCCGCCGAGTTCAACCGGCCGGAGATGCTGGAGCATCGCCCCGCTGTGGAGCGGCGAGGGTCGCCGGCAAGAAGGTGCTGCTCTATTCCGAACAGGGGCACGGCGACACCATCCAGTTCGTGCGTTATGCGCCGATGGTGGCGGCGCGCGGCGCGCATGTGACGCTGCTGGTGCACGAAGCGCTGCGCCGGCTGTTCGCGGCGAATTTCCCGGACATGGACGTCACCGAGGCGCTCGCCATGCGCCGCGGCTTCGACTACCAGGCGCCGATCATGAGCCTGCCGCATATTCTGGGAACCACCAGCGAGGCGGCGATCCCGCGCGACGTGCCCTACCTGGCGGCCGACCCGGAGCGCGTCGCGAAGTGGCGGGCCCGGCTCAGCGGCGAGGGCTTCAGGATCGGCATCAGCTGGCAGGGCAGCCTTGCCTATCTCGGCGACCGCCTCCGCTCGATTCCGCTGACCCCTTCGCGCCGCTGGGGCAGGTGCCGGGCGTGCGGCTGATCAGCCTGCAGGCGCAACAGGGGCTCGAACAGCTCGACACCCTGCCGAGCGGGATGGAGGTCGAGAGGCTGGGCGAGGAGATCGTCGCCAATCCCGACGGCTTCCGCGAGATGGCGGCGGTGATGGCCAATCTCGACCTGCTGATCACCTCCGACTCGGGCCGGCGCATCTGGCCGGCGCGCTCGGCCGCCCGGTCTGGGTGGCGCTGCGCGACAATCCCGACTGGCGGTGGATGACGGTCGCAGCGATTCGCCCTGGTATCCGACCATGCGGCTCTTCCGCCAGAAGACGCCGGGCGACTGGGCCGGCGTGTTCGACGATATCGCCGCGGCACTGGCCGATCTGGTGACGGGCAGGGCGGCGCGGTGAACCGGGCCGATGCCGCGGTCGCCGATGCGGCGCGCAGGGCATTGGCGCTGGCCTCGGCCGGCCGCCTGCGCGAGGCGATCGACGCTCTCAGGAACGACGCCCGGGCGTCGCCCATCCCGCCGGCTGCAACGTGCTCGGCGCGCTGCTGATGCAGGCCGGCGATACCGGCGGGGCGCTCGTGCTCTTCGATCGCGCCATCGCCGCGGCGCCGTCCTTCGCCGACGCCCACTGCAACCGCGGCGTCGCCTTGCAGCGCGCCGGCCGTCTCGAAGAGGCGCTCGCCGCCTACGACACGGCGCTGCGCCATGCGCGCGGCCACGCCAATGCCCTGTTCAGCCGCGGCAACGTGCTGAAGCTGCTCGGGCGCGGTGAGGATGCCGTCAAGGCGTTCGACCGGCTGCTCGCGGCGCAGCCCGACAATGCCGAGGCCCTGCTGCAGCGCGCCTATGTCCGCATGGAGGGCGAGGATCATGCCGCCGCGCTCACGGATTTCGAGCGCGTGCTGCGCCTGCGGCCCGGTGTCAAAGAGGCGGCCATCGGCCGGGCGGCGGCGCTGTTCGAGCTGAAGCGCTTCGATGAGGCGCTCGCCGCCATCGACCCGGTGGTCGCCGCCGATCCGGCCCGGCAGGACGCACTTCTGGTCCGCGCCCAGGTGCTGGCCGCGCTCGATCGCAATAGCGAGGCGCTGATCTGGTCGACAGGCTACCGGCCGGTGGCGGCGCCAAGGGCCAGGTCGTGCGCGCAACCGCGCTCTGGCAGCTGGGGCGGCGGCCGGAGGCGATCGCGGCGGCCGAGGCGGCGCTACGCCGGCACGAGGACGTCCAGCTCCATCAGGCGCTGCGCACTACTACCTGACGACCGGCGATTTCGTCCGCGGCTGGCAGGAGAACGAGTTTCGCGCCGGCGTGTTCGATCGCGGACAGGCCGAGATGGAGCGGCGGGCGCCGCGCTGGACGGGCGAGGACGTCGCCGGCAAGACGATGCTGGTCTTGGCCGAGCAGGGCATCGGCGACACGATCCAGTTCGCCCGCTTCCTGGGCGTTGTCGCACGGGCGTGGGGCGACCGTCAAGATGCTGGTGCAACCGGCTTTCGGCCAAACTCGCCCGCTCGCTGCCGGTGCCGGTCGAATGGATCGACCGCGCCAGCGCGGCCGGCGCGTTCGACTACCAGATTCCGCTGATGAGCCTGCCGCGCGTGTTCGGAACGACGCTCGACTCGCTGCCGGGCGAGGTGCCTTACCTGTTCGCCGACCGCGAGGCGGTGGCGACCTGGCAGGCGCGGATCGGCAGCGAAGGATTCCGTGTCGGCATCAACTGGCAGGGCAATCCCGAAATACGGGAACGACCGGCGCCGCTCGGTGCCGCTCACCTGCTTCGCGCCGCTGGCGGCGATCCCGGCGTGCGGCTGATCAGCCTGCAGGCGGTGCACGGGCTCGAGCAGCTCGAGCAATTGCCGGCGGGCATGAAGGTCGAGCGCTTGGCGACAAGATCACCGCCAATCCGGAGGGCATGGCCGAAGTGGCCGCTGTCATGGAGGGCCTCGACCTGGTGGTCACGTCTGACACGGCCGTTGCCCATCTCGCCGGGGCGCTCGGCCGGCCGGTCTGGGTGGCGCTTTCCGACGATCCCGACTGGCGCTGGATGGCCGGCCGCGACGACTCGCCCTGGTATCCGACGATGCGGCTCTTCCGCCAGACGGCGCGCGGCGACTGGGCGGGCGTCTTCGCCGAGATCGCGGCGGCGGTGAAGGAGAAGATGGCGACGGCGGCTAGTGCCGGAAGTGGCGCATGCCGGTGACGACCATGGCGAGTGCCGCGCTCGTCGGCGGCGGCGATCACCGCGTCGTCGCGCATCGAGCCGCCCGGCTGGATGACGGCGGTGCAGCCGGCTTCCGCCGCGGCGATCAGCCCGTCGGGGAACGGGAAGAAGGCGTCGGAGGCGCAGACCGAGCCTTTCGCCAGCGAGGCGTCAAGGCCGGCCGCCTTGCCGGCTTCCTCCGCCTTGCGGGCGGCGATCATGGCGGAATCGACGCGGCTCATCTGGCCGGCGCCGACGCCTGCCGTGGCGCCGTCGCGGGCGTAAACGATGGCGTTCGACTTGACGTATTTGGCGACCCGCCAGGCGAAGAGCAGGTCGGCGATCTCGGCCGGCGTCGGCTGGCGCTTGCTGACCACCTGAAGGGCGTCTTCCGCGACCATGCCCCGGTCGCGGTCCTGGACCAGAAGGCCGCCGGCGACCGAGCGCACCGTCATGTCGCGACTGCGCGGGTCAGGCAGGCCGTCGGTGATGAGCAGGCGGAGGTTCTTCTTCGCCGCAAGATCGCGACGGCTTCATCCGACGCGCCGGGTGCAATGATCACCTCGGTGAAGATCTTCGCGATCTCCGTGGCGGCGGCGGCGTCGAGCGGCCGGTTGGCGGCGACGATGCCGCCGAAGGCGGAGACCGGATCGGTGCGCAGGGCCCTGGTGTAGGCCTCGGCCAGCGTCGGCGCGATCGCGACGCCGCAGGGATTGGCATGCTTGACGATGACGATGGCGGCGGAGACGGCGGGATCGAACTCGGCGACAAGCTCGAAGGCGGCGTCGGTGTCGTTGATGTTGTTGTAGGAGAGCTGCTTGCCCTGCGCCTGGCGGGCGGTGGCGACGCCGGGGCGGCTGTCGCCGGTGACGTAAAGTCCGGCGATCTGGTGCGGGTTCTCGCCGTAGCGCAGCGTCTCGACGAGGCGGCCGGCGAAGCTCCGCCAGACCGGCAGCGGCTGGTCGAGGCTGCCCGGCGAACCAGTTGGAGATCGCCGCGTCGTAGGCGCCGGTGCGGGCAAAGGCCTTGGCGGCCAGGCGGCGGCGGAGATCGAGCGCCGGTGGCGCCGTCATTGGCGTCGAGGCTGGCGGCCAGCTCGGCATAGTCCGACGGGATCGACGACGACGGCGACGTAGCCGTGGTTCTTGGCGGCGGCGCGGATCATGGCGGGGCCGCCGATATCGATGTTCTCGACGATGGTGCGGGCATCGTCGCTCGCGGCGGCGGTCTCCTCGAAGGGGTAGAGGTTGGAGACCAGCAGGTCGATGCCGGCGAATGGCGTGCTCGTCCATGGCGGCGGCATGGCCGCTGTCGTCGCGCACGCCGAGCAGGCCGCCGTGGATCTTCGGATGCAGCGTCTTCACCCGGCCGCCCATGATCTCGGGAAAGCCGGTCAGGTCGCTGACGTCGCGCGAGGCGATGCCGGCGGCGGTCAGCGCGGCGCGGGTGCCGCCGGTGGAGACCAGCTCGACGCCGCGCCGCGCCAGCATGCGGGCGAACTCGACGAGGTCGGTCTTGTCGTAGACGGAAAGCAGTGCGCGCCGCAGCGGCACGCGGTCGGGGAGCGGTGAGGTCGCCGGTTGGATGGCCATGGCTCTGGTCGGTGGTTCGAAGCGGGCGGCGCGCCGCTTAGCACGATTCACCGCGCGGACAAACGCGCCGGCTGTCGCATGGGCGGCCGCGGACGGCCGGCCGCGCTACGCGCGGGCGCCGGCGCTCGACGATGCGGCGATGAGGCGCTGGCGGCGGGCGCCGAGGCCGGTGCGGTGCAGTTGCCATGACACGACCGGGTGCTGCTGGACGCGGCCGTAGATGACCACCTGGTCGGATTGCCGGTTGCCGCGCCGGTCGGACATGAGGATGCTTTCCTCGATGACCATCTCGCCGGCATCGCATTCGAGCTCCCAGCGCTCGCCGTTCTGGAGCTGCATGAGCACCGCATGGCCGTCGCTGCTCGGCGTGACGCGCACGTCGGGATGGAGGTGGAAGCGGATGGCGAAGATATCCTTGCCGCTGCGCGACAGCGGTTTGCCGGTAGGCGACATGAAGGCATCGTAGCCTTCCAGGCGGTCGCCCTGGTCGGAAAGGGTCAGGCGGCGTTCGTGCACGATGCGGTAGCGCTCGACGTAGCCGGTGTGGCGCATGGCGATCATGGTGGCGCCGGGCAGGCTGCGGCGGTCGAGGTCGACGCGGGTCGGACCGGAGACGATCGCCTCGCCGAGCCAGTCGCCGATCGAGGTGCGGGTGAGGAAGCGGCAGGACGAGGTGTCGTTGAGGGTGACGGTGGAGTGCGCCGCGGTGGTGCGCGCCAGCCGGCGCAGCGACACCGAATTCGGGTGCGGCACGCCGCAATTGATGATCAGCCGCTCGTAGCCGACGCTCATCTCGAAGGAGGCGCAGCCGGCATGGGCGCCGACGCTGAACTCGATGGGCGGCGGACGGCCGACATCCATCGACCAGCGTGGTGCCGCCGGCGTCGATGCGCTGATAGCCGCTGTGCGGGGCGCTGGCCGGGTTGGCGCCGCGCGAGTCGTCATAGGCAAGCACGGTGGCGAGCTGGTCGGTGGCGGTGTCGCCCATGCCGTTGAAATGGGCGAAGCTGCCGTCGCCCTGCCGGAAGAAGCGCAGCATCGGCATCATGCGGTCGATGGCCGAGACGAGGATGCGCGACGGCGGATTGCCGCGCGCGGCGAAGGCCTGGCGGAGCGGCAGCAGTTCGATCATGGCCTCGACCAGCGCGCCGGGATTGCGGCTGACATGGCCGCCGTCGGGCAGGATCTGGTTGACCAGTTCGAGGTCGAGGCGGCGCGCGGCCTGCTTGAGGAAGCGCGGCTGGTCGGACATCGACAGCGCCGCGGCGGCCAGCGCGATCATGACGCGCAGGCGCGGCAGGCCGGGCGGTCCGTCATAGGCGACGCGCCGCAGGTGGCGGACCTGACGGGTGAGCGAGCGAATGAAGCGGCGGTAGAAGGCAAAATCGCAGCCGTCGAGGATCAGCGGCGTCTGCGACAGCCAGGCGCTGATGCGCCGCGCCAGGATGTCCGGCTGCCAGGCGATCGGGTCGTGGTGCGCGGAGAAACGAATCCACTCGTCGATGAGGTTGCGGGCATTCGAGCGCGAGACCTTCATGTCCGAGGCGCGCAGGTGCCGCAGCCAGCCGAAGGCATGGAGCTGGCGCGACCAGTCCTCGTTGGGCGGTTCGGCATCGAAGACCGAGAAGCCTTCGACGTCGACGCCGTCGCCGAAGAACACCCAGCGGCCGGCATAGATGTCGAGGGCGACGGTGGGGTCGGCGGTCCTCAGGTCGATGGGCGCAATGAGCAGCCGTTCGGGCGTCGGCCCGGCATAGCGCCAGCGGTAGAAGACGCTGGCATGAAACCAGTGCGCAAGGGTGCGGATCATGGCGCCGCCGGCGAAACGCATCTGCCGACCCTGACCGGACGTCGATCCGATCGCCATGTCCGTCATTCTCCTTTTCGAACCGGCTGCCGCGCATCCCGAATTGCTGCGGGCGAACTATCGCGCTTTTGCAGGGTTTCGGGCAAACGGATCAACGGTTCAGCCCTTGCGGAAACGCGCCATGAAGAAGCCGTCCATGCCCGGCGCGACGCCGCTTCCGGCTCCGTGGCAGGGGAGCGTGCGCACGCAACCGGCGGGCGTGACGGTTTCTCGCAGACCGCCGATTTCATCGGCGTTAACGGGGAGGAGCGTCAGCCCCTCGCCAAGGGCGGCGGCGACCTGATCCTCGCCCTCCTCGGGCTCCAGCGAACAGGTGCAATAAACCAGGGTTCCGCCGGGTTTCAGCATGGCGGCGGCGCGGCCGATCATGCGCGTCTGGAGGCCGGCAAGGGTGACGATGTCGGCGGGCTGCTTGAGCCAGGCGATATCCGGGTGGCGGCGGATGGTGCCGGTGGAGGAACACGGCGCGTCGAGCAGCACGGCATCGAAGGCCTGCGGCGGGGTCCAGTCGAGGATGTCGGCGGCGACGGTTTCGGCGACGAGATTCAGCCGGTCGAGATTGGCGGCCAGGCGTTTCAGCCGGTTGGCGGAGATATCGACGGCGGTGACGGTCGCGCCGGCATGGCAGAGCGCGGCGGTCTTGCCGCCCGGCGCGGCGCAGAGATCGGCGACGCGCATCCCCGTCACGTCGCCGAGCAGGCGCGCCGGCAAGGCGGCCGCCATGTCCTGCACCCACCAGGCGCCCTCGGCATAGCCGGCGAGCGCTTCGACCGGGCCGGGATCGGGGAGGCGGACCGAGCCGGTGGCGGTGACGGCGCCGCCGAGCTTGCCGGCCCATCCGGCGGGATCGTCCTTGACCGAGATGTCGAGCGCCGGTTCGACCAGATGGGCTTCGGCGATGGCGCGGGCGGTCGCCTCGCCCCAGGTCGCGCACCAGCGCTCCCACAGCCACTCCGGCGTATCGAGGCGTGGCGAGTCGATGTAGGCGATGAGCGCGTCGCGTTCGCGGGCGATGCGGCGGAGCACGGCGTTGGCGAGGCCCTTGAGGTGGCGCGCCTTGGGGTCGGCCGATATGCGGTCGATGGCGATCGACACGGCCGCATGGTCGGCAACCTCCATGAACAGGATCTGCGCCACCGCCACCTCCAGAATGTGGAAGAAGTCGCGCGAGCGCGGCGGGCGCTTCTCGATCAGGCGGTCGAGGAGCGCCCAGATCTCGCCGTGGCGGCGAAGGGTGGTGGAGGCGATGGCGCGCGCCAGCCGGCGGTCGCGATCGGGCAGGGCGGCGAAGCCGGGGTCGGCGTCGAGGAGCGCGTCGAGCGGCTGGTGCCGGTCGAGAACGCCGGCGACCAGGCGGGCCGCGGCGGCGCGCGCCGGAGCGCCGGGGGCCGCAGCGCCCGGTGCGGTGGTGCTGATTTGCGTCATTGGGCCGAGCGGTTAGCCCGGCAATCGGGCCGCGGCAAGGCTTATCCCCACGGGCCCGGCTGGCGGCCGGTGCGGCCGACCCTCGGCAGGGCGACGGAATGGCGGACGGGCGTCGTTTCGCCGGCCATCGCCATGAGTGCGGCGATGCGGTTCTCGGTCGCCGGATGGGTGGAGAACAGGTTGTCCATGCGCTGGCCGGAGAGCGGATTGACGATGAACAGGTGCGCGGTCGCCGGATTGCGCTCGGCGCTCATGTTGGGGATGCGCCGCGCGGCGTTGGAGATCTTGGCGAGCGCCGAGGCCAGCGCCTGCGGGCGGCCGCTGATCTCGGCGCCGGCGCGGTCGGCGGAATATTCGCGCGTGCGGCTGATCGCCATCTGCACCAGCATGGCGGCGATCGGCGCGACGATGGCGGCGACCAGCACGCCGAGGAGGCCGAGCGGATTGTTGCGGTTGCCGCCGAAGCCGCCGAAGAACAGCCCGAAATTGGCCAGCATCGAGACCGCGCCGGCGATGGTGGCGGTGACGGTCATGGTGAGCGTATCGCGGTTGCGCACGTGGCCGAGCTCGTGGGCCATGACGCCGGCGACCTCGTCGCGCGACAGCATCTGCAACAGGCCGGTGGTGGCGCAGACGGCGGCGTGGTCCGGGTTGCGGCCGGTGGCGAAGGCGTTCGGCTGCGGGTTGTCGGCGATGTAGACGCGCGGCATGGGCAGGCCGGCGCGGGCGGCGAGATCGCGGACGATGCCGTAGAACTCGGGGGCCGACTTCTCATCGACCTCGCGGGCGCGGTTCATCGACAGGACCAGCCGGTCGGCGTTCCAGTAGGAAAAGAAGTTCATGCCGGCGGCGACGACGAAGGCGATCACGGCGCCGCCGCCGCCGCCGATGAGATAGCCGACGCCGATGAAGATGGCGGTGAGCGCCGCCAGAAGCATGCCGGTGCGGAGCGTGTTCATGCCGGTTCCCGTGTGTTTCCTGTCGCCGCCCGCTGTTGCCAGAGCCTGCGATATGTCGGGATCGCCGGGCCGGTTCGCAAGATTTCCGGCCAGGCCGGCATGCGGTGATGCGCGCAAAGAGCGTTTATTTATCAATCTGCAATTCATGGTAGAGTTTGCAGCAGGTCTTTTCTCCGGGCCGCAAGTGATCTAGAAGGAATAAATTCCTGTTGCGATTCGTTGAAGGCTCATGTCCGCACGGCTTCGATCCCTGATCCTGATCCCGGCATTGGCGGTGGCCAGCGGCGCCGGGGCCGCCGAGCGGCTGGCCGGCCCGATCGCGGCGCAGGTGCTGCGCGTGATCGACGGCGACACGCTGGAGGCGCGCGCCGACATCTGGCTGGGCGTGCAGCTGACGGTGCATGTCCGCCTGCGTGGCATCGATGCGCCGGAGGTGCATGGGCATTGCCAGCGCGAGAAGGACCTCGCGGCGCAGGCGACGGACCTTCTGCGCAAGGAGACGACGCCGCTGGTGACGCTCAGGAACATCAGCGGCGACAAGTATTTCGGCCGGGTGGAGGCGGACGTCACCACCTCGCCCGACGGGCTCGACCTTGCCGCGGCGATGCTCAAGAGCGGGCTGGCGCGGCCCTATGACGGCAAGAAACGCGGCGACTGGTGCGACCTCGCCAGCCTCGGCGGGTGAGATTGCCTAATCTTGCGGCACTTGTTGGATCGGCCCACCATGCGCGCCGGCGTGATTCGAAAAAGCCGGAACGCCAGATTCCAGACGCCAGGGGAGGAATGCGACTGACGGAGGAATCGAACATGAAGGCACTGAATCTCATCACGATGATCCTCGTCATCATCGGCGGGATCAACTGGGGTCTCGTGGGTCTGTTCGAGTGGAACCTCGTCGCGACGGTCTTCGCCTTCGCACCCATCCTGACGAAGATCGCCTACATCCTCGTCGGCCTGTCGGCCCTGTGGCAGATCATGCCGGCGACGAAGATGATGCAGGCCGAGGCGATGTAGCCGGCCAGATCGATGTGGCCGGACGGTTGGTAACGCCGCCCGGCCGCGTCGTCCGCCGAAGCCAGCCGGTCAGGCGTGCGCCTTGTTCTGCCGGTTGGTGACGAGATCGTCGACCACCGCCGGATCGGCCAGCGTCGTGGTGTCGCCGAGATTGGAGAAATCGTCCTCGGCGATCTTCCTGAGGATGCGGCGCATGATCTTGCCCGAGCGGGTCTTGGGCAGCCCCGGCGAGAACTGGATGAGATCGGGCGCGGCGAACGGCCCGATTTCGTGGCGCACCCATTGCACCAGTTCCTTGCGCAGCGCGTCGGACGGCGTCTCGCCGTGCATCAGCGTGACATAGGCGTAGATGCCCTGGCCCTTGACCGAATGCGGATAGCCGACGACGGCGGCCTCCGAGACCTTCTCGTGGGCGACCAGCGCCGACTCGATTTCGGCGGTGCCGAGGCGGTGGCCGGAGACGTTGATGACGTCGTCGACGCGGCCGGTGATCCAGTAGTAGCCGTCCTCGTCGCGGCGGCAGCCATCGCCGGTGAAGTAGTTGCCGGGATAGGTCATGAAGTAGGTGTCGACGAAGCGCTTGTGGTCGCCGTAGACGGTGCGCATCTGGCCCGGCCATGAGTTCCTTGATGATGAGGTTGCCGGCGCCGGCGCCCTCGATGGGCTTGCCCTCGGCATCGACCAGCGCCGGCTGGACGCCGAAGAAGGGCCGCGTCGCCGAGCCGGGCTTGAGGTCGGTGGCGCCGGGAAGCGGCGTGATCAGCGCGCCGCCGGTCTCGGTCTGCCACCAGGTGTCGACGATCGGGCAGCGGCCCTCGCCGACCACCCGCCAGTACCATTCCCAGGCTTCCGGATTGATCGGCTCGCCGACCGTGCCGAGCAGGTGCAGCGACTTGCGCGAGGTCTTCTTCACATGCTCGTCGCCGGCGCCCATCAGCGCGCGCAGCGCCGTCGGGGCGGTGTAGATGATGTTGATCTTGTGCTTGTCGACCACCTCCCAGATGCGCGACGGCGTCGGCCAGTTGGGCACGCCCTCGTACATCACTGTGACGGCGCCGTTGGCGAGCGGGCCGTAGACGATGTAGCTGTGGCCGGTGACCCAGCCGACATCGGCGGCGCACCAGAAGATCTCGCCGTCGTGATAGTCGAAGATCATCTGGTGGGTGAGCGACACCCAGACGAGATAGCCGCCGGTGGTGTGCAGCACGCCCTTCGGCTTGCCGGTCGAGCCCGAGGTGTAGAGGATGAACAGCGGGTCCTCGGCGTTCATCTCCTCCGGCGGACAGTCGGCGGAAACGCCTTCGGCGAGTTCGTGATACCAGAAGTCGCGGCCCTCATGCATGGCGACTTCGTTGCCGGTGTGGCGGATGACGATGACCTTCTCGTCGCCGAGCGACTTGTTGAGCGCCTCGTCGGTGTTGTGCTTGAGCGGCACCGTCTTGCCGGCGCGCAGGCCCTCGTCGGCGGTGATGACGATCTCGGAGCGGCAATCGTCGATGCGGCCGGCGAGGCTGTCGGGCGAGAAGCCGCCGAAGACGACCGAGTGGATGGCGCCGATGCGGGCGCAAGCCAGCATCGCCACCGCGGTCTCCGGGATCATCGGCATGTAGATGGTGACGCGGTCGCCCTTGCTGGCGCCCATCTTCTTCAGCACGTTGGCGAAGACGCAGACGTCGTGGTGGAGCTGGCGATAGGTGATGGTGCGCGCCGGCGCCTTGGGATCGTCCGGCTCCCACAGGATCGCGGTCTGGTCGCCGCGCGTGGCGAGGTGGCGGTCGAGGCAATTGGCGGAGACGTTGAGCGAGCCGTCCTCGAACCATTTGATCGAGACGTCAGGCGCCTTGTAGGTGGTGTTCTTGACCCTGGTGAACGGCTTGATCCAGTCGATGCGCTTGGCCTGCTCGCGCCAGAAGGTGTCGGGGTCGTCGACCGACGCCTTGTACATGTCGAGGTATTTCCGGTTGTCGATGTAGGCCCGCTTCTTCCACTCCGCCGGCACCGGATGGGTCGTAACCTCGGACATGCGCATTCCCTCCCGACTGTGTTTCCCGGCCGGAGCCGGAATCTCCCGCTTCTTTAAAGCGCCGGGGGCGGGGTGGTTGCAAGCCCCCGCCGTGCCGCAGCCGGCATTGGAAACCCGGACACGGCGCCCGCGCAGGAAACGGGTGGGCGCGACCGCGCGCGCATCCTATTCGACGGTGCATCGCACCCATCGGAGAGATGCCATGCCCATTCGCTTCCGCCCGTTGCCGACCGCCGAAGTCGCGGCTTTGCTATCCGGCCAGCCGGACGCCAACGGCCAGACGCCGGAGGTCCACATCGCTTCCGGCTCGGGGCTGCCCTGCCGGCATTGCCTGCGCCAGATCGGCGAGAGCGAGCGCTACCTGATCCTCGCCTATCGGCCGTTTCCGGAGCCGCAGCCCTATGCCGAGATCGGGCCGATCTTCCTGCATGCCGATCCGTGCCCGGCGGCGCCAGAACTCGGACGCGCTGCCGCCGATGCTGGCCGGTGGCACCTACATCCTGCGCGGTTACGGCACGGACGACCGGATCGTCTACGGGAGCGGCAGGGTCGTCGCCAGCGCGGCCCTCGGTGCCGAGGCGGAGAAGTTGTTCGCGGACGAGCGGATTGCCTACGCCCACGTGCGCTCGTCGACCAACAATTGCTATCAGTGCCGGATCGATCGCGCCTGATCTAGGGCGCGACGCCGGCGAGCTTGCAGACGTGCTTCCACTCGGCGTCGGTGACGGGCTGAACCGAAAGACGCGAGAGCTTGACCAGCGCCATGGCGGCAAGCGCCTTGTCGGCCTTGACGGTGGCGAGCGTCACCGGCTTCGGCACCGGCTGGACGGCGGCGATGTCGACGCATTCCCAATCGGGCGCGCCGGTCTCGGGATGGGCCTCCTTGACGACCGTGACGATGCCGACGATCTCCTTGCCCTCGCCGGAATGGTAGAAGAAGCCGCGATCGCCCTTCTTCATGGCGCGCATGTTGTTGCGGGCGGTGTAGTTGCGCACGCCGGTCCATTCGGTGCCGGCCTTGCCGGCCTTCACCTGCTCGTCCCAGGACCACGATCCCGGCTCCGACTTGAACAGCCAGTAGGCCATCGAGTGCTCTCCCTGTCGTCTCGCGCGGACGTTAGGAGCGTCGGGCCGTGGCGTCCAGACGCTCAGTCCGCCTCGCGCTTCAGCGGGCGGCTCATCAGGCCCTCGATGGCCGCGTCGACGGTCGAGCGTACCGTCGATGATGGCGGCGACCGCATCGACGATCGGCGTCGAGACCGCGTGCCTGCGGGCAAGCTCGCGGGCGACGGCGGCGGTGGCGATGCCCTCGACCAGCGGATGGGGCGCGGCCGGGTCGCCGCCGCGGCCGAGATGGAGGCCGTAGGCGAAGTTGCGCGACTGCGGACCGGAGCAGGTGAGCACCAGGTCGCCGAGGCCGGACAGGCCCATCAGCGTGTCGGGCCGGGCGCCGAGCGCCTCGCCCAGCCGGCGCAGTTCGGCGAAGGCGCGGGCGATGAGGGCGGCGAGCGCGCTGGCGCCGAGCTCGCGCCCCGACACGATGCCGGCGGCAATGGCGAGCACGTTCTTGACCGCGCCGCCGATCTCGACGCCGATCACGTCGGTCTCGGCATAGGGGCGGAAGGCGGAACTGGCGAAGGCGTGGCAGAGCGACAGGGCGAGGGCTTCGTCCTGCGCCGCGATGGTGACGGCGGTCGGCTTGCCCGCGCGCCACGTCGGCGGCGAAGCCCGGACCGGACAGCACGGCGGGGACGGCTTGCGGCGCGACCTCGGCGACGACTTGCGTGAGGCGCATGTCGGTGTCGCGTTCGAGGCCCTTGGCGGCGACGACGAGCGGCGTGCCGGCCGGGATATAGGGCGCGGCGGCGGCGGCGACGGCGCGCACGGCCTGGGCCGGCACGGCGAGCACGATGGCGTCGGCGCGGAGCGCGATGCCGAGCGAATCGGTCGCCGGGATGTGGGTGAGATCGACGCCGGGCAGATAGCGCGGGTTCTCGTGGCGCTCGTCGATGGCGTGAACCGTGGCGCGGTCGCGCGCCCAGATGCGCACCGTGCGGCCGGCGCGGGCGGCGGTCAGTGCCAGCGCGGTGCCCCAGGCGCCGCCGCCGACGATGCCGATGGACTCGATCATGCCCGGGCTCCCTTTGCGCCGCTGCCGAGCTTGGGCGCGGCCAGTTCGTCGAGCGGCCAGCGCGGCCGGGCGGCGACATCGAGGGAATCGGTGAGGCCGCGCGCCAGCCGCTCGGCGCCCGCCCAGGCGATCATCACGGCATTGTCGGAACACAGGCGCGGCGGCGGGGCGACCAGGCGGAAGCCGTGACGGGTGGCGGTTTCGCGGAGCGCGGCGCGCAGCGCCTGGTTGGCGGCGACGCCGCCGGCGACGACGAGCACGTGCGGCCCGTCATGGTCGTTGGCGAAGGCGCGCATGGCGTGGTCGGCGCGGTTGGCGACGATGTCGGTGACCGCCGCCTGGAAGGAGGCGCAGAGGTCGGCGACGTCCGTGTCGGAGAGCGGCGCGGCGGCTTCGGCGGCGAGGCGCAGCGCGGTCTTGAGGCCGGAGAAAGAGAAGTCGGCGCCCGGCCGGTCGATGAGCGGACGGGGCAGGGCGAAGCGCGTCGGGTCGCCGGATTTCGCCGTCTCCTCCACCGCCGGTCCGCCGGGATAGCCGAGCCCGAGCAGCTTTGCCGCCTTGTCGAAGGCTTCGCCAAGGGCGTCGTCGATGGTCGAGCCGAGGCGATGATAGCGGCCGACGTCTTCGACGGCGACGAACTGGCTGTGGCCGCCGGAGACGAGCAGCAGGAGATAGGGAAAGACGATGGCGTCGGTGAGGCGGGCGGTGAGCGCATGGCCTTCGAGATGATTGACCGCGACGAGCGGCTTGCCGGCGGCAAAGGCGATCGCCTTGGCGGTGGTCAGGCCGACGAGCACGCCGCCGATCAGCCCGGGTCCGGCGGTGGCGGCGACGGCGTCGATGTCGGCGAACGTGCGGCCGGCTTCGGCCAGTGCGGCGCGCACGACCCCGTCCAGCGCCTCGACATGGGCGCGGGCGGCGATCTCCGGCACGACGCCGCCAAAAGCGGCGTGGTCGGCGACCTGGGAGAGCACGATGTCGGAGAGGATGCGGCCCGCGCCGTCGTCGTCGCGCTCGACCAGCGCGGCGGCGGTCTCGTCGCAACTGGTCTCGATGCCGAGAACGATCATCGCCGGATTCCGGTGAAATTCAGCATTTCTGGCCCTCGCCTGCGGTGGCAACGGCCCCTACACTGGCGCGGCAGAAGCCCCTAACACCCCGGATGCCAGCCTTGCAATCTGCCGAGACCCGTACCGCTGCCCTGACCCTCGGCACGCGCGGCAGCCCGCTGGCGCTGGGCAGGCCGAGGCGGTGCGCGCGGCGCTGGAAACGCCCGGCCTGCCGGTGACGGTGCTCGCCGATCCGCACCTCGGGCGACCGCATCACCGACCGGCCGCTGGCGGAGGCCGGCGGCAAGGGACTGTTCACCAAGGAAATCGACGAGGCGCTGCTGGACGGCCGGATCGACCTCGCGGTCCATTCGGCCAAGGACCTGCCGACGGCGCTGCCGGAGGGCATCGTCGTGGCGGCCTGCCTGCAGCGCGCCGACGTCCGCGACGCCTTCCTGTCGCCACGCGCCGCAACGCTCGCCGACCTGCCGGCGGGCGCGGCGATCGGCACGTCGTCGCTCCGGCGCGGGCGCTGGCGCTCAGGCTGCGGCCGGACCTTCGCGTCGTGCCGATGCGCGGCAATGTCGAGACGCGGCTCAGGAAGCTCGACGCCGGCGAGGCCGACGCCACGATCCTGGCGCTTGCCGGGCTGACGCGGCTCGGACTGGCGGCGCGGGCGACCAGCATCCTCGCGGCGGACGACTGGCTGCCGGCGCCGGGGCAGGGGGCGATCGCCATCACGGCGCGGGCCGACGACGCGCGCGTGCGGGCGCTGCTGGCGTCCATCGACCATCGCGCCACGTCGGCGGCGCTCGCCTGCGAGCGGGCGTTCCTGGCGGTGCTCGACGGGTCGTGCCGCACGCCGATCGGCGGGCTTGCCGAGATCGACGGCGAGCGCCTGCGCTTCCGCGGCATCATCGTCAAGCCGGATGGCAGCGCGGCGCATACGGTGG
>CAWGJV010000001.1:0-37547 GCA_963822975.1 uncultured Alphaproteobacteria bacterium | reverse complement strand
ATGCCTCGAACTTCCGATCGATGTTAGTCTTCGCCGCTGTCATCGCGAGCATGCGGGCCTCGTTTTCGGCCGCGAACGAGCTCATGGCCGCTTCACAAAGCTGGACGTACACATATTCCGCGGCCAGCCGCTCGAGCAGGATCTCGGGTGGAAGCGTGACCAGCGGCGGCTCATTCGGATTGCCGCGTGTGAAGCTGGCGATGTCGACGGGAAGAAGCATGCGCCGCGCGACGGATATCCGCCCGGGCTCGGACGTCGAGTAGAAGATCTCCGCGCGGGTCACCGCGCCGTCGGCAACCCGATCATAGAGCGCCTCGGTCAGCCGGTTCGCAAAGTCGGGTATGGCGGCGGCGTGGCTTGCCTGCGCGCCCGACCAGGCCGGTCGGAGGCCGCGCTCGCCGGCAACGCTTCGACCGCGCGTTCCGACGAGGAAAATGATCGAGTCCGCGGTCAGGACCCCGGCCGCCGCATCGAGGACGCGCTCGCTGAACGCACCGGCAAAGCCGTGCTCGGCGCAAAACAAGATCGCAATCGTCCGCCGGTTGTCGACCGGAGTGGGTGTCGCCTCGGCCGGTGGCAGCAGGCTCAGCGCTTGACTGATCGCCTCGGAGACAACGCCGGCATGGGCACGGATGCCGGCCACCAGAGTCCGACTTTGCAATGCGCGCGAGGCCGAGATGCCACGCATGGCGCCGACCACCGCCTCGAGCTGGTGGACGTTGCCGATCTGGCTGACGATGTCCGCAAGGCGTTCCGCCATCTAGGTCCCCGTCGGAGCCGTCTTTTCGGCAAAGCGCTGCGCAAGACCGTCAAGCGCTTTGCCCAGGGCCTCACGCCCCGGCTCATCGAGCGTCCCGGACTGCTCGATCGCTGCAGCGACAGAGCTGGCCTCGCGATCGAGCCATGCCGGCAAGGCCGATCGGAACGCGGCGATAGCCTCGACCGGCACGCGATCGAGGAGGCCGTCGCGCAACGCCACCAGCATCGCCACTTCGTCCACGAGGCGCAAAGGCGCGAATTGCGGTTGCGAGAGGAGGGCGCGGATGCGTTGCCCGTGCT
Source organism: uncultured Alphaproteobacteria bacterium (assembly GCA_963822975.1). Classification (GTDB taxonomy): domain Bacteria; phylum Pseudomonadota; class Alphaproteobacteria; order Rhizobiales; family Kaistiaceae; genus CAVSRC01. The sequence goes on along the minus strand of CAWGJV010000001.1, from coordinate 36,488 downwards.
CGATCTTCGTCTTGACGTTGGCGTCGGTCAGCCCACCGAACCGCGTGAACATCTCCAGTTCAAGGAACTGCGCGTAGTCGAGCCGGATCGATTCGGCAGCTTCGCGCAGGGCGACGGCCTGGGTCTTGCCGCCGACGCGGCTGACACTTGCTCCCACATCCACCGCCGGTTTCTGTCCCTCGGTGAACAATCGCGTGTCGAGCACGATCTGGCCGTCGGTGATCGAGATGAGATTGGTCGGGATGTAGGCGCTGAGGTTGCCTGCATCGAGTTCCGCGATCGGCAGGGCGGTCAGCGACCCACCGCCTTTGGCTGCTGACAGCTTGGCCGCCCGCTCCAGCAGGCGGGCGTGAACGTAGAAGACATCGCCCGGATACGCCTCGCGCCCCGGCGGTTGCCGGGTCAACAGTGCAATCTCGCGATGGGTTGCTGCGTGCTTGGTCAGATCGTCGAGAACCACCAGGGCATGCTGTCCGCGATCGCGGAAATACTCGGCCATGGTCACGGCGGCAAACGGCGCGATCCACTGAAGCCCCGGCGAGGCGGAAGCGCCGGCGATCACGAAGATACAGCGGTCGAAGGCACCATGAGTGCGGACGGCATCGATAACCCGCTGAACGGACGACGATTTCTGGCCGACCGCCACGTAGACCGAGATCACGTCGCTGGAGCGCTGGTTTATGATGCAATCGACGGCCAGCGCTGTCTTGCCGATGGCTCGATCGCCGACGATCAGTTCGCGCTGTCCGCGGCCGAGCGCGAACATCGAATCGACCACCAGAAGGCCGGTCTGGACGGGCTGCGTGACGAAGTCGCGATCGATAATGGCAGGGGCTGCCCGCTCGATCGGCTCCAACGTTTCGCTGGCGATCGGGCCGCCGCCGTCCAGGGGGCGGCCGAGCGGATCGACGATCCGTCCGAGCAGACCGGGGCCGACCGGCACACGGGCAACTTCGCCGATCCCCCTGACTTCATCGCCGGCCTCGATGCCCGCGAGATCGTCGAGCAGCACGCAGCCGACGACATCGCGCTCAAGCGTCGAGGCGTATCCCATCTGGCCGCCGGCAAACGTGACCAGTTCGTCCAGCCGGACGTCGGCCAGTCCGGACACCAAAGCAATCCCGTCACCGACACTTTCGACACGGCCGATCTGAGCCACGCGCGGCGTCAGCGGGACGCTCCGCAGCCGTTCGCGCGCGGTGGCGAGCCAATCGCCGACGCTATCCTGTCGCTGCTGCGTCACTGCTCAACTCGTTGTGGATGCGGTCCAGGTCTTCACGCCAACTCGAACGAATGTAAGCGTGAGGTGCGTTCAGTTCGATGCCGGCGATCACGGCAGGATCGGCGCGAAACGACAGGTGGAGCGGCGCGCCGAACGCGCCCTCCAGTTTCGCGCGCAGTCCCTCTTGCTCGTCCGGCGAAAGCGCGGCAGCGGTCACGAGGTCGACAGGGGAACCGGGTGCGGTGAAGGCTGCCCGCGCATCGGGCTTCAGTCCTGCAATCTGGCCACAGAGCGCCTCGACGAACATGTCCATGGCCGCGGCCGGCGGCAGACGCATCAGCAATCGGCGAGCGATATCGATCGAGAGATCGCGCGCCTGATGGATCAACTGCTGTTCCATCGCCGCGCGTTCCCGGCGCCCGGCGGCTTTGGCCTCGCCGACGATCTTGTCCGCATCCCGTTTCGCATCGGCCAGCAGGCGCTCGCGCTCACGATCCGCGTCGGCGTGCGCCGCCGAAAGCAACGCGTCCCGTTCGCCGGCTATCCTCGCACGCGCTTCCTTCGCGTCGGTTTCGGCCTGCGCTGCCGAATTGCGCATGGCTTCGGCGTCGGCCAGAGTCTTGCCGGCGGCCTGCTGGCGCTCGGCGATGATCCGCCGTACGGGCTGGAAGAAGAACCGGCCGAGAATCCACGCCAGGACCAGGAAGTTGACGGTCTGGAGCGCCAGCGTCCACCAGTCAACCGTCATGACATCACTGCACGAACGGGTTGGCGAACAGGAGAAGCAGAGCGATCACCAGACAGTAGATCGCCATGGTCTCGATCATGGCGAGGCCGACGAACAATGTGCGCGTCAGCGTACCGGCCGCCTCCGGCTGCCGGGCGATGGCGTCCATGGCCGCCGCCACCGACCGCCCCTCGGCCAGTGCCGGCCCGATGGCTCCGAACGAAACCGCGATCGCCGCGGAAACGATGCTGACGATCTGGATGATATCGGTCATGTCTCCGACCCTTGTGTTGCGTTTTCCGAAGCGTCGCCGCTGATCGCGCTGCCGATGAACACCGTCGCCAGGATGGTGAAGATGTAGGCCTGAACGGCGCCGGTCAGCAGATCGAGCGCCATCAGCGGAATCGGCACCAGCAGGCCCGCCAGCGAGAGGATGATGCCGATGATGAAGACGCCGCTCATGATGTTGCCGAACAGGCGCACGACCAGCGAGAACGTGCGGGTGAATGTCTCCATCACATTCAGCGGAAGCATGAAGATCGTCGGCTCGGCGAAGGTCTTGAGATAGCCGCCGACGCCCTTGCCGCGGATTCCGAACCAGATGACCGCGAAGAAGACGACGAGGGCGAGGGCTGCGTCGGTTTCGATATGGGCCGTCGGCGGATCGACGCCGGGGATCAGCGAAGACCAGTTGGCTGCGAGAATATAGAGGAACAGGGTTCCGAGCAGCGGGACGTAGGGCCACGCGTCGACGCGCATGGTATCCCTGATCTGGCCGACAATGGTCTCTACCACCATCTCGAGCGCCGCCTGGCGGCGTGACGGAACCTGCTTCAGCGAGCGGGTCAGAAGCCACCCACCGACGCCAAGCAGAAGCATCAACCCCCAGGTGACCACCACCGGCTCGGTGATGGCGACCGGGCCGATGGTGAAGACCGTGCGGCTGACCAACGGCGAATCGATCATGGCCGGCCTCCCGTCCAGCGCAGGACCAATTCACGCGCGGCCACGATTCCGGTGGCCGCGGCAACCAGCGGCAGAGCGCCGCCATAGATGGCGACCGGAATCAGGACCGCGCCGACCAGCCCGACGCGCAGTGTCTGAAGCGCGATCACGCGCAAGACGGATCCGCTTTCGACCAGGGTCTGCACGCTTCGCCACAGCATGCCGAAATAGACGGTTCCGATGGCCAGACCGACAACCAGACCGGCGCCGATCTCAAGGGCGGTTTGTGACGGTTCGACCGGGAGGTTCATTGTCTGTGCATCCATTTCCAGGCGGACCAGAAACCGATGCCGGCGCCGATCATCAACAAAGGCGCGCTGAAGAAGACGCCCGTGTCAAACTGCCGGTCCAGCCAGCGACCGACGAAAAGGCCGATCAGGGTCGGAATCACCGTCATCCAGCCGAGCAGCCCGATCTGCCCGACGAAGCGCACGACCGTGGGCTCGCCTTCCTTCAGCCACCGGCTGCGCCGGGCTCGTTCGCGCCTGACCAACTCGGCCATGCCGTCGGGTTCGTCCGGGGTCGCGACTGGGGGTCCGGATCTGGGCGACGACGTCGTCATCCGCCGTCTCCAACCATGCCGGCCGACGCCGGCCGCAGATAGCGCAATATCTGTCGGATCGCGCGCATCTGCAACTTGATGGCGTCGGTGCGGGCGCTCTGCTCGACTTCGGTGGTGCTTCGAAATTCCTTGAGCACCACGCTCTCCAGCGTCGCGAGATCGGCTCCGACCAACGCCTGACGTGTCGCTATCGAGACCCGGTTGCCGTCGCTCACCGTCAGCACACCCCGCCGAACGGCACAGAATCGCTGGGCATGATCCGGTTGCCTCCAGCTCACGACTGAAATGGCGAGCACGGTGAGGAAGTCGGCGTGACCCGGGAGGATGCCGAAACCGCCGCTTTCGTCTTCGGCGCGGACCGCCTCGACATCGGCTTCATCGACGACCACCGCCGTCGGCGTGGTGATCAGCAGCTTCATTGCGCGGATACCGGCTTGCCGGTTGCGGTCGCCTTGGCGCGGGCCTCGTTGAAAGTGCCTACCATGTAGAAGGCGCTCTCCGGCCAATCGTCGCCCTGACCATCGAGGATGGCGGCGCAACCCTTGACCGTCTCGGCGAGCGGCACGGATCGCCCCGTCATTCCCGTGAACGCCTCCGTCACGGCGAAAGGCTGCGTGAGAAATCGCTGAAGCCGACGGGCACGGCCGACGATGACACGATCGCGCACGCTCAGTTCCTCGATGCCGAGCAGCGAGATGATGTCCTGCAGATCCTTGTAATGGGCGATGGTTTCGCGCACCTGCTCCGCAACCCGATAGTGCTCCTCGCCGGCAACGGCCGCATCGAGCAGGATGGACGACGAGTTCAGCGGGTCGATCGCCGGATACATGCCTTCGGCGGCCATGCTGCGCGACAGTACAATCATCGCGTCGAGATGGCTGGAGATCGCGGTCACGGCCGGATCGGTGAAGTCGTCGGCGGGCACGTAAACGGCTTCGATCGCCGTCACCGAGATACCGGACGCCGAGGTTATTCGCTCATGCAGGGCCGCGACCTCGCTCGCCAGCGTCGGCTGGTAACCGACCCGCGAGGGCAGCCGGCCGAGCAGGCCGGACACCTCGCTGCCCGCCTGAACGAAGCGAAACACATTGTCCATGAGCAGCAGCACGTTCTGGCGTTTCCGGTCGCGGAAATACTCGGCGATGGTGAGCGCCGTCAGGCCGACGCGCCAGCGCGCACCGGGAGGCTCGTTCATCTGGCCATAGACGAGGACGCTTCGATCGAGCACGCCCGAACGGCGCATTTCGGCGAGCAGTTCGTGACCCTCGCGCGACCGTTCCCCGATGCCGGCAAACACCGAAATTCCCTGATAGCTCTGCACCATCGCGTGGATGAGTTCCATCACGATAACGGTCTTGCCGACGCCGGCGCCGCCGAACATCGCCGCCTTGCCGCCGCGCGCCAGCGGAGCGAGCAGATCGATCACCTTGATGCCGGTTTCAAAAATCTGCGTCGCGGAACTGCGCCCGGCCAGGGGCGGCGCCGGACGGTGGATCGGCATGCGTTCGATGTCCGTCGGCAGCGCCGGTCCGTTGTCGTGAGGGGTGCCGGTGACATCGAGCAGTCGACCGAGGACGATGTCGCCGACCGGCACGGTCACCGGGCTTCCCGTCGCCCTGACGCGGGTTCCGCGTCGCAGGCCGGCCGTCGCCTGGAGCGCCACGCCGCGGACGACATGGTCATCGAGATGCGCCTGAACCTCGACGACCAGAGGGCCCTGGCCGTCCCAGTCGACGAACAGTGCTTCATCGACCCTCGGCAGCGGAGGAGCATCGAAGCGGACATCGATGACAGCGCCGCGCACCGCCAGGACTGTTCCGGTCGCTGCCGCTTCAGTCGCCATATCGCCCTGGATCGTTGTCTCTCATGCCAAACAGACCGCCGGTCAGGCTCGCTTGTTTCAATATGATCTTGCGCTCGCTGGCATCCTGAATGTTGATGTTGGTCAAAGCTCGGGCGGATTATCCCGCCGCCCTTGCTGATACGCTTGGAGAAGAACCATACGCCGCCGTGATGCGCCTTTCACGCAGCCGCGTGGCGCCGGGGGTCAGCTTTCGCTTCCGGGAGTTCGCCCGCAGCACGGCCGAGCGGGAGGCCGAGCTGCCGGAATGGAGGCGGCCCGGTAATCTCGGTTGCTCGTCAACTCGGCCGGGTCCATAGCCTTAGCCAAATCCCGACCTTTGCCAGACGTTCGCGCTTGGGCGGCCGACCGATTGCAGCAGCGTGCGCTGGGATGCATCGAAGATCGCCCCCGAGAGCGTCAGAACCGTCGGCGTATCGCGGCAGAGCGCGGCAAAGCCGTCCTCGCCGCGGCTCGATAACACCCGCACGCAGTCTTCCGCATTCCATGCCGCGAATCCCGGCGCCAATCGGCGCTCGACGAAGGCGAGCCGGCTCTCGGAGTTCCGCCGCGCCTCGCTGCCCGGCGGATTGGTCAGCGTCGCAGCGAGCCGCGCGTCGAGGAAATGATTGGTGCGGCTGAGCCACCCGCTCTGCGGATCGTTTTCGACGATGACGCGGTCGTGGCCAATCTCGACCACCGCGATGTGGCCGTCGGCATCGCCAAGCACCAGGGTCCCACCACCGAGGTGCGGGAGCGCGCGGATCAACGCCAGTGCTTCCGCAACGTTGCGGCAGCGATACAGAATCGCCTCCATCAGGTAGTAGCGCAGGACGCCGATACCGAGATTGGTCGTGCGTACGGAGGTGTCGGCCACGCACAGCCCATCCGAATTGACCCCGCTCGAGGCGGAGGGCGCGCTGCCGAAGCTTCCGATGCTCAGCGTTGCGCGCGCCCAGGCTGGATCACGCTGCCGGATCAGGGTCTGCAGCGGCTTCAAGCTCGGTGGATTATCGCGATTCTTGGCAACCAGTACACCTGCATCGGTGCGCACGACGAAGGCTGAACAGCCTTCGGGATCGGGGCCTTCGGCGGCGAGCTTGCGATCCTCGAGCGCATAGGCGACGTGGCGGGTGAAGAGTTGCCGCGCGGTAAGTCCGAAGCCTGCGGCGAGCCCCTCGATCAGAGCGCACATCTCCGGCAGATGCTGTCGCTGCGCGTGCCACTGCGCTTCCGTCCATTCGCGCTCAGCTTCGTCCGGCTCAGCCGCGGACACAGTGCGCTCGACGACCATCGCCCGATGGGCGCTGCCCGCCGCGGCGATTGCGCGGCCGCGTTCATAGGGAGATCCGGAGACGTCAATCGGCTGTATCCGGGGATAGAGCATGGTCGCGTACCTCAATCTGACGGGTAGAGATGGCAGGCGACCTGCCCGCTGCGGTCCGGCAGCGGCCGCAACGGCGGCTCCTTGCTGCGGCAGATGTCCATGACCCGGGGGCAGCGTGTGTGAAACTTGCAGCCGGCGGGCGGCCGCGTTGGCGAAGGCAGATCCCCCTTGAGCAGGAAGCGCTGGCGTCGCTCGGCGCGGCGCATCCGTGGCACTGCCGACAGCAGAGCTTCGGTGTAGGGGTGGCGCGGGCTCGTCAGCAGGCTGCGCGCGTCGCCGAGTTCCACGATCCGGCCGAGATACATCACCGCGACCCGGTCGCAGAGGTATCCCACGACCGCAAGGTTGTGGGAGATAAAGACATAGGTGAGGCCGAATTCCTTCTGGAGCTGGCGCAGCAGTTGCAGCACCTGGGCCTGGACCGAAACGTCGAGTGCCGAAATGACCTCGTCGCAGACGACAAGCCTGGGCCGCACGACCAGCGCACGGGCGATGGCGATGCGCTGGCGCTGTCCGCCAGAGAACTGGTGCGGATAGCGTTGCAGGCTATCGGCGGACAGCCCGACCGTTTCGAGCATGGAGACAACGCGGTCGCGCCGTTCGGCCGCGCTCATCGGTTCATGCACCGTCAGCGGCTGTTCGACAATCTGGCCAATCGAGCGGCGTGGATTGAGTGATGCGTACGGGTCCTGGAAGACGATCTGCATGCGTCGCCGGTAGGGCAGCAGGCTGGCTCGGTCGATGCTGGTTATGTCGACGCCGTCGAAGGTGATCGTGCCGGCATCGGGGTCCTGCAGGCGCAGGAGGACACGCCCGAGCGTGGATTTCCCGCAACCGCTTTCGCCGATGACGCCGAAGGTCTCGCCGCGCTTCACCTCGAAGCTGACCGCGTCCACGGCACGCACCGTGGCCCCTTCGAGCGGCCGGTAGAGCCGCTCCAGCCCGTGGCGCAGGTCGAAATGACGGGAAACGCCCTGCACGGAAAGCATCACGTCGCTCATCAGGCGGTATCTCCGACGAGCGCGCAGCGCACTTGGCGCCCCTGGTCCGCGGAAACGAGCGGCACCGGACTGTCGCAGACCGTGCGACGCAGCGCGCAGCGGGGCGCGAAGTGGCAACCCGACGGCAGGTTGATGAGATTGGGCACCGAGCCTGGCATCGGCTGCAATTCGCGGGTCAGGTCGCTAATCGACGGCGCCGAGGCTATCAGCCCCCTTGTATAGGGATGACGCGGATCCTCAATGATCTGATCGGCCGTGCCGCATTCGACGATCTGGCCGGCATACATGACGGCGATGCGGTCGCAGTGTTCGGCAACGACGCCGAGATCGTGCGCGATCAGCACGACGCTCATGCCGAGCTGTTGCCGCATGTCGGCGATCAGTTCCAGCACCTGCGCCTGCACGGTCACGTCCAGGGCGCTGGTGGGCTCGTCCGCGATCAACAGTCTCGGATTGCAGATCAGCGCCGTTGCGATCATCGCGCGCTGTCGCATGCCCCCCGAGAACTGGTGCGGATAGTTGCGAAACCTTCCCGCCGCGTCAGGAATGCCGACGCGCGTCAGCATCTCGATGGCACGGCTCACGTCCTCGGGGTCGCGCCGGTGCCAGTGCGTTCGCCTGCCGGCCTTGTGGGCATTGAGCATTTCGAGGATTTGGTCGCCGATCGTGAGCGACGGATTGAGCGCCATCTGGGCGTCCTGGAAGGTGATCGCCAGTGCTCTGCCGCGAATGTCACGCAGTTCGCGTTCCGACAGTTCCAGAAGATTGCGTCCCTCGAACAGCACCTCGCCGGATACGCGCCCCGGCTTGCCCACCATGCCCAGCGCGCTCAGGAACGTCACCGATTTGCCCGATCCGGATTCGCCGACGACGCCAAGGCATTCGCCCGGCATGACGTCGAGATCGACCCCGGCAACGGCAACCACGGTGCCGCGCGCGGTCGGAAACTCCGTGCGCAGATTGCGCAGCGACAGGAAGGGCGTTCCGGCGCCGGCCGTCATCGCGTCAGTCTGGGATCGAAGGCGTCGCGCAGCGCCTGGCCCGACAGGTTCGCGGAGAGGACCAGCAGGAAGATGGCGATGCCGGGAAAGGCGCTGACCCACCAGGCATTGAGCATGAAGATGCGGCCGTCGGCGATCATCGTGCCCCAGGCCGGGGTCGGCGGCTGCACGCCGATACCGAGGAACGAGAGGCTGGCCTCGACGATGATGATGGTGCCGACCCGTAGCGTCGCGACCACGATCACCGACGAGAGAATATTGGGCAGGATTTCGCTCAGCATGATCTTCATGTGCGACAGTCCGATCGCGTGTGCCGCTTCGACATACTCCTTATGCTTGACCTCAAGCGTCTGCCCGCGGACCAGCCGGCAGGTGATCACCCATTCGAAGCAGACGAGGGCAATCACGATGTTGGCGAGACCGGGGCCCATCATGCCCATCAGACCGATGGCGAAAATCAGGAGCGGGAATGCAAGCAGCACGTCCACCGCGCGCGAGATCACGGCGTCCACTGCGCCGCCGACGAAGCCGGACAGGAGCCCGAGCAGAGTGCCGATGACACCGGCAAGCAGCACGACCACGACGCCGATGAAGATCGAGACGCGTGCGCCGAAGACGATGCGAGAGAGGATGTCGCGCCCGAGAGCATCGCAGCCGAGCGGGTAGTCCCAATTGCCGCCTTTCAGCCAGGACGGCGGCTGCAGGCGGCGGAGCAGCGAGCTGGCATTGGGATCGTGCGGTGCGATCCACGGCGCGAGGATGGCCATGGCGATGAACGCCAGAAACAGGAGCGTGAAGAACACACCGATCCTGTCGCCATAGAAACTGCGCAGATTCTGGCGAAGGATCGACTCGCTGCTCGCAGCAACGCCCGCCGGCCGAATACCGATCTCGGTCATTGCGTCAGCCTGATCCTCGGGTTGAGCACCACATACAGGATGTCGGCGACAAGACTGGCGGCAATGTAGAACAGAGCGAACATCAGGACCGCGGTCTGCACGAGCGGGTAGTTGCGCGTCGTCACGCCTTCGATGAGCAGACGGCCGACCCCCGGCCAGGCGAAGATCGTCTCGGTGATGATGCTGCCGCTGAGGAGCGATCCGAAATCGATCGCGATAACGGTTACCACCGGAATCAGGGCGTTGCGCAGGGCGTGGTGGAGCAGGACGCGGCCGCGGGAAAGACCCTTGGCCGTGGCGAAGGCGACGTATTCCTGCTGCATGGTCTCGATCATCGAAGTGCGGGTTACGCGCATCAGCAGCGCGCTCAGCCCCGTGCCGAGTGTGATCGCCGGGAGCGCCAGATGCTTCAGCACGTCCAGCAGGGCACTGGGTCGGCCCCACAGCACGCTGTCGATCAGCATGAAACCGGTAACTCTCGGGATGTTGATGTTGCCGGCGGTCTGGCCCGACACCGGCAGCCAGCCGAGTTGCACGGCAAAGAACATGATGAACATGATGCCGAGCCAGAAATTCGGGATGGCGACTCCGGCGACCGAAATGGTGGTGGCGAGCTTGTCGAACAGCGAACCGCGGCGGACGGCTGCGACGATCCCTGCGGGAATGGCAATGGCCAAAGCCACCATCATGGCAGCCAGGGCGAGTTCGACCGTTGCCGGCAGCCGCTCAAGCAGAACATCGATCACCGGCCGACGGTGATAGAAGCTCAGCCCGAAATCCCCGACCACGGCTTTGCCAATGAAATGAAAGAAGCGGACAGGCAGCGGCAGGTCGAGACCAAGCTCGTGGCGCATCTGATCCATCTGCGCCTCGGTGATGTTCTCATCGCCACCGACCATGATTTCGACCGGGTCGCCGGGCGTGAGCGCCATCATGAGGAAGACGACCAGCGCGACCCCGAGAAGCACCGGCACGAGTTGCAGCAGTCTTTCGATGAAAGCTCGCAAGCTCACGCCGGATTACCTCGAAGTCGCGCTCGCCGGACGCTTATTCCGACACCGTGGCGCGGTGCATGTAGATCATTGCACTGGGCAGCGGAGCCCAATCCTTCACCCGCTTGTTTACACCATAGATGTCCTGCGGCACCCAAAGGAAGATCCATGGCGCGTCGTCGTGCACCATGGCTTCGGCGTCGTGGTACTGCTGGGCGCGGCCGGCGCTGTCAGTGTTGTACTGGGCCGCCTCGAGTAGCTTGTCGACATCCGGGTTCGAATAGCCCGAGTAGTTGCCGCGATCATTGGTCTTGAGCGTCGGCACGAAAATGCCGTTCGGATCGAGACCGGCATTCCCCCACGAGGTGAAGTACATGTCGCGATCGCGCTTCTTCTTGTCGGCCCACATCGGCCCGATAACCGAGCCTTCCCAGACCTGAACGGTTGTGCGAATTCCGACCTCGGTGAGCTGGCTGGCGATCAGTTCAGCGACATCCTTGAACTGACCCTGTACATCCAGAACCACATCGAAGCCGCTGGCATGCCCCGCCTCAGCGAGCAGCTTGCGGGCCAGATCGGGATCGTAGTCGTAGGACGGCAATTCGCTCGCGCCGAAGGAATTGGCGCTGAGCACACCGTTGGCCGGAGAGGCCGTGCCTTCCAGCACGCGCTCGATGATCAGGTTGCGGTCGATGGCATGGTTGGCCGCCCGCCGGACGCGCACATCGTCGAACGGCGGCTTGGTGTTGTTCAGCGTGACGAAGAACGTGCGCGTACCGTTGACCGTCACCACGTCGGCGATGCCGCTTTGTTCCACCTGCGGACGGAGGAAGGGCGGGATCTCGGTGGCGATGTCGATCTCGCCGGCGAGCAGAGCCGCCAGACGCGTGGAGGTGTCAGGTATGGTGCGGAAGGTGACGCCATCGACCCGCGCCGGGCCCACGGGACCGGGATTCGCCGGGCCGCCATAGTAGTCGGGGTAGCGCTTGAGCACGATGCGGTCGCCCGGCGACCAGCTGACGACCGCGAAGGGCCCAGTGCCGTCGGTCCTGGTCGACATGCCGCCGGGCCCCGCCGCTTCCACGAAGCTCTTGTTGACAATCTGGATGCCGCCTTCGCTGGACAAGGAGCCGGGCAGCGTCGGCGAGGGAGCAGAGAGCTTGATCAACAGCGTGTCGTCGCCGACCACTTCGGTGGAGACGATCGGACCGGCAAGCCCCTTGCGAGGGCTCGTCTTGCCGTCCAGCGCGCCGTCGACGAGCACACGGTCGAAGGAGAACTTGACGTCCTCGATCGTCATCGGATCGCCGCTGTGGAACTTCACGTCCTTGCGGAACACCGCCTTGTAGGTGGTCGGATCGACCTGGATCCACTCCTTGAGCAACGCCGGCAGGCGGGTTCCTCCAGGGAGGCGCATGAACGGGCCGTCATAGACGTTGCCAAGAATTGACTGCGCGTTGCGGTCGCGGTGGTTCTGAGGGTCCAGCGAGACCGGATCCGCGACCGCGCCGATGGTGATCTCGGCCGCGGTCGAAACCGAAGCAGGCGTGCTGAAGCATGCTGTCAGCACGGCCACGCCGGCCAGTGCCAGGATTTTGCGCTGCATGTCCTTATCCTCCTATGAGCCTTGCGGGTCGCAAGCGTCTGGTCGAGGCGTCCGAAAACCCGCCACCTCTCCAACGGGATGCGCAATCAGGGAATGCGCACCTCGAAGAGCGGCGGGTAGTGTTGGCAACCGAACACGTCGGTATCGGGAATCGATCCGCTGGGACGGGCCCGGCGGATCGTGAACTTGATGGCGTTGGCCGGTTCGAAGACAACGAAGTCGGTCACCCGTTCGCGCGGCACGCCGTAGAGCGCGGCAACGCTGTCGGCCGACAGCACGCCGCTGTCGCGCACCCGCTCGAAATTGGCGCGATCACTGAACATGATGTCGAACGTGATGTGATCGACGCCGGCATTCTTGCTGCGGATGGTGCTGGCGAGATCGTACAGGCGCGTTCCGCCTTCCGGGCCGAGCATGGGCCGCTGGCCGGGGCTGGCGTCCGCCGTGACTGGGAGGTCCATCATCTTTGCCTTTCAGCCGCCGATGGTGAGGTATTCGGTCTTGGTCAGGGCGTCGCCGGCCTCGACCGTCAGCAGGTGATTTATCGTCCACTCATAGGCGGGCTGGATGTGCATCACCTCGTCGCTGAAGATGCCGGCAATACCCGCGGTGCCCTTCACTCCGGGCAGCCGCGCCTGCAGGATCGCCTTTCCGGCGATGTGACAGACCTGTTCGGCGAGCTTCGGGTCCTTCGAGGTCACGTCGGCGATGATGCACATCTCCTGGGGCGTCATGACCGGCCTGGGCTCCATGTCGCCCATGACGCCGTCCCTGCCGTAGCGGTGGTAGTGAAGCGAGTAGCCGTTCTCGGAGTACCGAAGAGACCCGCCACCCGCTCGCGGGCAAGCCGCAGCACCTCGTCGAGATTGGCGATGGTATGAGGATCACGAAGGCCAGCGATAAAGATGCGCCGGTCCGCAACCTTGCCGGCGCCCTCCAGCTTGATGCGGATGACGTCATCCTCGACGAAGGTCTGACCGGTGACCCGCGTCGTGCGCTCGTCGATGGCCTCATAGCGGCAGTGCTCCATGTCGAGATATCCGCCGGGCACGTGTTCGCGAAACGGGTTGGCGCGCTCATACATGGCGTGCGCCGCAACCGACATCGGCGTACAACGCTGCACCGGGCTCATGGCCGTCAGATAGACACCGTCGTCGGCGATGCGCCCGAGCACCGTCTCCTTGCTCCGGTAGGGTTCGGCGCAGAACGAGGCGCATTCCAGCGCTTTTCCGGCGAAATAGGCGTCAGCTCTGGCGTGGCCGCGGGCGATCAGCGGCGCGGCGAATATGGCGACATCACAGGCGCGGCCGCAGACGATGACGTCGGCGCCGTCCCCCAGCGCTGTCAGGATCGGCTCGACCCCCATCGCAGCAACGACCCGGTCCGTGCGCGCGACGGTCTCTGCGTCGAGATCGGGGCGGCCATTGAGGCCGGTGATCACCGTCCCGTCGGCAATCAGCTGGCGCAACTGGGCCATCGGCATTTCGGAGTAGATGGCGGCAAGCTTGAACGGCGCCAGCCGGTGCTCGGCCGCGATCTCGCGGATCAGGCGGATATACTGATCGACGCCGCGGTCGCTGCCGGTATCCGATGCCGAGCCGACGATCATAGGCACGCCCAGCTCTGCGGCGGCGATCAGCATGCGCTCGAGGTCCTGGCGCTGAAATTCCTCGCTCGAGGGCGGAATGTCCGCACCAAGCGGATAGGGCCCGATATCGCAGCTGCCGGAATCGGCGATGATGAAATCCGGTTTCTGCTCGACCCCCGCCCTGAAACTTTCGGGACTGAACGGCATCGTGCCGAGATGGCCGGAGGGAACGATGATCTTGGTGGTTGGCACGCCCAGCTCCTGAATTGCGGCGCTGTCGACAAGCGGCCGTGCCTTGAAATGAGCAAGCGCTGTGCCAAGCCGGCGCAGTCAGGAAAACCTCTGATTTCTGCGGATTCGGCTGGATCGATTCGTTGTCAACTTGCGTGAAAATCTCGCAATTGCGTGACCTTCACTCGGGATCGACGCTCACGCTGAGCTTCATCATCCGATAGCGTAAGGCGTGGCGGGTCAGCCCAAGGGCCTCGGCAGCCCGGGCAACGTTCCGCCCGTGGCGGTCGAGTGCCCGCCGAATGTGATTGCGCTGAAATTCCGTCGTCGCCTCGTCCAGCGCAACGATCGGCTGATCCACGTCGAGTTGCGTCGCCGGGACGCCGGTATTCTCGGCCTGCCCCAGCGACGTCCAGAAACCCGAATCCGTCATGCGTGGCGGCAGATCGGAAACACGCACGCAGGTGTCGTCAGACAAGATGAAGAGGCGCTCGATCAGGTGAGCCAATTCACGCACATTGCCAGGCCAGCGATAGCTCGCGAAGACCTCGCGGACGGCTGGATCGAGCGCCTTGGCCGGCGCGCCATAACGATCAGCGAAGGCGTTCAGGTAGTGCTCGGCAAGAAGAAACACGTCGTCGCCGCGCTCGCGCAGCGGCGGGATGCGGATGAAGACGAGCTGCAGCCTGTAGAACAGGTCTTCGCGAAAGCGGCCCTGGGCAACCTCGGTCAACAGCATCTTGTTGGTGGCGGCAACCAGCCGAAGTTCGACCGGGATGCTGTCGACCCCACCGACACGCCGCAGCCGGTGGGTGTCCAGCACCGTGAGCAGTTTCGCCTGCATGGTCAGGTCGAGTTCGGATATCTCGTCGAGAAAGAGCGTGCCTTTGTGGGCTGCCTCGACAAGGCCGATCTTGTTCGCGGCAGCGCCCGTGAACGAGCCTTTCGTGTGGCCAAACAACTCGAACTCGATGAGGGTCTGCGGGATGGCTGCGCAGTTGACGTCAACGAAACGGCCGGTCGCACGCGACGAAAGATCATGCATCATCCGGCTCACGAAACTCTTGCCCGTGCCGGTTTCGCCGTAGACCATCACGGTCTGCGCCGGACTGCGACCGATCCGCTCAATGAGCTCACGCAGCTTCGTGATCGACGGATGCTGTCCGATCAACTCACTGCCTCCGAGCGGCCCGGCGAATTCAGACACCCCGCCACCCCCGGAAAGCAGATCGCGAGCCGGTCCAAGCAGCAATATTCAGGGCGTGAGCAAAGTCGTACCGGGACATCACCAATCAGTCGCTGACGGGCGACCTACGTCGCCCACACCCAGATGTAGCCGACTTCGCCACACCTCACAATTTGGCTCCCGCGACACCTTTGATGCAACCAACGCCAAACTGGCGCAAAGACCTATGCGGCAATGCTGAAGGAGATCGGCGCGGCGTCCTGCCGCGCCGGCGTCTCCGTGGGTTCGGTTTCCGCCACGCTCAACGAGGCCGCGCCAGTGAGTGCGGAAATGCGACGCAAGGTCATGGCCGCCGTTGAGGAACTGGGCTACACGCGGACGATGTCGCGCGCAGCCTGAAGCTCGGCAGAACTCGCACGATCGGGCTGGTCATCAGCGACATTGCCAATCCGCACTTCACGGCGATGGTCAGCGCCATCGAAGTGGCGTGCGACACAGCAGGCTACACACTGACGTTCTGCAACTCCGCGGAGAATTCCGACAAGGAATTGCGCGCCGCCAGCGCGTGGACGGCCTGATCCCAGCTCTGGCGCAGATTATGCCGCGAAGCCGCGGCGGACGATCGCGGTGCCAACCGTCATGATCGGTCGAACTGTCCAGGGGCTGCAGTTCGAATTCGGCAATCATCGACAATGCTGCGGCCGGACGGATGGTCACCGAATACCTTCTGCGCAGTGGCCACTGTCGCATCGCCGTTGTCGCTGGTCGCCCGGATGTGCGCCAGCATCGGACATCAGCCCAACAGTGGGACCTGGTGGCGGTTGGGAGGACTATCTAGCCTCGACCGGGACAAGATAGGGCGGAAGGTCCACGTCCGGCGCGAGTTCGAACTGCTCCAGGATCGCGACATTCGGATCGAGAGAGCGCCTGAGATGCCTCTCCAGGGCGTTCATCGCCGCGGCGCGCCGTCCCTCGATGAGGTGACTGAAGATGCCCAGATGCTCGTCCATCATGGTCGCGATCTCGCGCGCATTCTGGAAGCGCTCGAATGTCGAATGGGTCGCGATGAGGGGAAGCTGGCTCCGCCGGATCGTCTCGCGCAGTTGCGTATTCTGGCAGCGCAGGACCGTATCGACGTGGAGATCGTACTCGAGCCGTTCGAGGCTCGCCGGACGCCGGCGGCGGCCGTGGCGCGCGTGGTCGAGCCGTTCGTACTTTGCCCGGAGGTCTCTCTCCGACAGCCCGGCATGAGCCTGCCCGAGCGCAATTGGCTCCAGCAGCCAGCGCATCTCGTAGTGCTCGCGCAGCAGGTCGACGGTCAGCGGCCCGGCGTACCAGCGCTGATTGACGTCCTGCGTCACCAGCCCGGCCCGCTCCAGGCGCGTCAGCACCTCGTGGGCGACCGTCCGGCTGACGTGATAATGCTCGGCGAGCGCGCTCTCGTTCAGCAGAAAGCGGCCATAGGACAGGCAGGCGGCAACGGTGTGCTCGACGTCGGGATAGATGCGGTCGCGCCGGTTGCGCAGCTTGAGATCGCTGGCGAGGGCCGCGGGCATCTTCAGGCCCGCCGCGGTCAGTTCGAGGCGGATCGGCTCAACCGCCCGGCTCTTTCCCGCGAGATAGCCGCGCCCGTCGTAGTCGCTGACCAGCCCTTCGCCGCAGCAGACGCCTCAGCGCCGCGCCAGCGGGCACGCGGCTGGCCCTGAAGGCGCGGGCGACGCCGGCCTCCCCGAGCACCAGGCCGGCGGGAAAGCTGCCGTCAACGATGTGCTCGCGGAGGACGCCATATATGACCTCGTAGAGAGGCGGCGACCCGTTGCTGGTTCCGCTCTGGTGCGCTGGGCGTTTCGCCATCGAGCCTGCCGTCAATCGACGAACCGCGTGACGCCGTCGACACGCTGCCGATCGATTGCGTCCCAGTCCCACGCAATGCCCAGACCCGGTTCATCGGAGGGAACGGCATGACCGTTCTCGATGCGCATGCCTTCCGTGGTGAGGCCATCGAGCTGCGGGATGTATTCAACCCAACGGCCGTTCGGCACGGCCGCGGTCAGGCTGACATGCAGCTCCATCAGGAAGTGCGGACACACCGCGACGTTGAATGCCTCGGCGAGATGCGCGGTCTTCAGCCACGGCGTGATGCCGCCGATGCGCGCGACATCGACCTGCACCACGCTGCAGGCACCGCGCTGCAGGTATTCGCGGAAGTGCTGGAGGCTGTAGAGCGACTCGCCGACGGCCACGGGCAGGGTCGTGGCCGCGACAGGCGCACGTGACCGTCGAGGTCCTCGGCAGGCAGCGGCTCCTCGTACCAGGCCAGATCGAGCGGCTCGTAGAGCCGCGCCCGGCGGATTGCCTGATCGACGGCCGCGCCCTGGTTTCCATCGACCATGATCTCGAAACCGTCACCGACGGCCTCGCGCACGGCCTCAAGGCGCGCCACGTCTTCCGACGGTTGACGTCCGACCTTGATCTTCGAGCCGCCAAAGCCGGCCGCCTTGGCACGGAGAGCGTCCTCGACCAGTTCGCTGGTTTCGATGTGCAGCCAGCCGCCCTCGGTCGTGTAGAGCGGCACTGACCGCTGTGCGCCGCCGGCTTCGATGTGAAGCGGCCTGCCCGACCGGCGGCAACGCATGTCCCAGAGCGCGGTGTCGATGGCGGCCAGCGACAGCGACGTGATGGCGCCGACCGCAGTGGCATGCGTATGGAAGAATAGTGCCTTCCAGATCTCCTCGACGCGCTCGGGATCGCGGCCAATGAGCTGCGGGGCGAGATTGCGCGACAGCAGTTCGGCGATCGCATGACCGCCGGTGCCGATCGTATAGGTGTAGCCGGTGCCGACCGCGCCATCGTCGGCGAAGATGCGCACGATCGGCGTCTCCTGGCTGACGAAAGCCTGGATCGCGTCGGTCCGCTTCACCTTGGGCGTCAGGTCGACCATCAGGATCTCGACCCGTTCGATCTTGGCCATGCCGGCGGTCCCTCAATCCATGTGGAAGACTTCGTCCATCTCCGCCCACCATTCGCCTTCCTTGCGTGTGTCAAGCGGCACCTGGCAGGGCGAGCAGACGGCGTACCATTCCTTGACGATCGGCTCGGCGTTCATCCTCTTGAAGTCGGCCGCCAGGTCGTCGCCGTGATATTCGAAGTAGCCGAAGAGCAACTCGTCCTTCTGGAAGATCGAATAGTTCCGGACATGCGCCGCTCGAGCAGGACCGCAGGATCTCCGGCCACACGGCGGCATGCAGGCGCTTGTACTCGACAAGTTTCTCGGGTTTCACCCCGAGCACCATTCCGTAGCGCTTCATGGCTCCCTGCGCTCCTATTCGGCGGCGGCCGGGGCTCTTCCACAGCGTGGATGAGGCCCATGATCGCCTTGCTCATCGGTTCGTAATGATGGTCGTTGGCAACCTCGCCGACCAGGCGGAAGTCGTGCATGACGAGGATGCGGTCGGCGACCGTCGATCATTTCCGGCATGTCGGACGAGATGAGCAGCACCGACACGCCGCCGGCGGCGATCTCGCCGATGAGCTCGTGCAGATAGGTCTTCGTCTTGATGTCGATGCCGACGGTCGGCTCGTCGATGATCAGGATCTCGACATTGGCCGCGAGCCATTTGGCGACGCTGACCTTCTGCTGGTTGCCGCCGGAGAGATTGCCGACCGTCTGGTCCGAGCGACGGCGTGCGCACGTCCAGCCTCTCGACGATAGGGGCGCACGGCGCGCGCTTCCTTGCCGCGGCGCCGAGCAGGCCGAGCGCGGCCAGCCAGCCGCCGCCAGATCGTGATGGCGACGTTTTCGCGGATCGAATGCATGAGGATCAGGCCCTCCTGCTTGCGGTCCTCGCTGATGAAGCCGATGCGGTGTTTGCCGAGCGCTTCGTGCATGTCGCGGATGTCGCACCGGCCTGGCCGCGCACACGCAGCTCGCCGGCGGTGATCGCCGCATCGCCGACAAGGGCACGGGCAAGCTCGCTGCGCCCGGCGCCGACCAGGCCGTAAAGGCCGAGAATCTCGCCTTGATGGAGCGAGAAGTCGATATCGCGATGGCCGAGGGAGGTCGCCAGCTTCCTCGCTTCCAGGACGACGTTGCTCTGATCGATGTCGCGACGGCCGAAATGCGCCGCGCGCTCTTCGCGGCCGATCATCAGCGAGACCAGACGCCCGCGCGACATGCGGTCGATCGGCTCGTTGGCGGCGGCAATCTTGCCGTCGCGCAGCACCGTCACGCGGTCGGCGATGGCGAAGACCTCCTCGAGCTTGTGGCTGACGAAGACGATGGCGACGCCATCGGCGCGCAGCTTGGCGAGCAGGGAGAAGAGAGCGGCCGTCTCGTGTTCGGTGATCGAGGCGGTCGGCTCGTCGAGCAGCAGGCATCTTCGCCTCGAGAGACAGCGCCTTGGCGATCTCGACGATCTGCATCTGCGCAACCGACAGCGTGCGGACTTCGGCGCGCGTGTCGATGCCACGGTCGAGCAGGTCGAGATAGCGACGCGCCTCGACGTCCATGGCGGCGTAGTCGACGAGTCCGTTCCGGGTCGGCAGGCCGCTCGAGCAGGATGTTCTCGCCAACCGAGAAGCGCGGGATCAGGTTGCGCTCCTGATGCACGGCGCTGATGCCGGCGGCGATGGCGTCGCGCGGCGAGCTGAAGACGACCTCCTTGCCGTCGATGACCACACGGCCGGTGTCGGGACGGTAGAGCCCGGTAATGATCTTGATAAGAGTCGACTTGCCGGCGCCGTTCTCACCCATCACCGCATGGATTTCGCCGGGCGCCAGCTCCAGCGAAACGTCGTCGAGCGCCTTGACCCCGGGAAACGCCTTGCTGACATTTTCGATACCGATGCGCATGGCGCTCAGTCCGTTCCCGCGCGCACGGCGCGCCAGCGATTGAGCCAAACGGCAGCGAGAATGAGAGCGCCGAGCAGGAACTCGACCCAGTAGGGATCGACATTGGCAAGCACCATGCCGTTTTCGATCAACGCGATGAGGACAACGGCAAACATGGTGCCAAGCACCGAGATGTAGCCGCCGGTCAGCGCAGCACCGCCGATGATCGGCGCAGCGAAGGAGAGCAGCAGCCAGTCAGCGCCGATGGTCGGCTGGGCCGAGCCAAGCTGGGCAACGGCGAGGATCGCGGCAATGGCGGCGAGCGTGCCGGAGACGACGTGCGCGAGAACAACGGCCCTCCCGCGCGAAATGCCCGACAGCTCCGCCGCATTGGGATTACCGCCGACCGCCAGAAGCTGCCGGCCGGGCACGGTGCGCGCGAAGAACAGGCCGAGCAGTGCGGCGACGATCAGCGGCGCAATGAGAAGATACGGAAAGGCGAAGATGTGCTGCTCGCCGAAGGCGACCAGCGGCGGCGGCATCTTGTAGAAGGGAATCGACCGGGTGATGCCGAAGTTGATGCCGGTGAAAGCCGAGGCAGTGGCGAGCGTGATGATGAAGCCGTTGATGCCGGTGCGCACGGTGAGCAGGCCGTTGATCAGCCCGCCGCCGGCGCCAAGCGCGACCGCGGCGACGAGCGCAAGCGGCAGGGGCACGCCGAGCACCTCCATCATGCCGCCGAAGCAGATGGCGACGAGCCCGCCAAGCGCGCCAACCGAAAGGTTCAGCTGACCGACGCCGAGTGTCACCATCTGCGCGAAGCCGACCAGCAGTCCGACGCAGAAGCTGCGCAGCATCACGTAGATGTTGAATTCCGTCAGGAAGTTCGGCGCCACGACGGAGAGAACCGCGCCGCCGATGACAATGGCCACGGCAAGGCCGGACCATTCGACCATGACGAGTTTGCGCAATAGTCTCATTGGCGCGCCACCTTCATGCGCTCGACGTAAAGACCGCGGTAGCGATCGATCAGCACCGCGAAGAGCAGGATCACGCCGAGGAAGAAATCGAGCCAGAAGCTGCCGATCTGCAGGACGAGAAGGCCGCTGCGGATGGTGGTGACGAGCAGCGCCCCCAGGACGGTGCCGACCACCGAGATGAAGCCGCCGGAGAGCAGCGTGCCACCGATCACCGGGCCGAGGAAGGACGGCAAGAGCCAGTCGTTACCGCCGACCGACGGCATGGCGGCGCCGAGGCGCGTGACGAGAAGGACGCCTGCAATGGCCGCGAGCAGGCCGGACAGCGCGTGCGCGGTAATAATGACGCGACCGACGGGAACGCCCGACATGGCCGCCGCGCGCGGATTGGCGCCGGCGGCGAGGATCTGACGGCCGAGCGTCGTGTAGCGGAAGAGGACGAACAGCACGACGCCCAACGCCAGGGCCACCATGAGGAGCGGCGACACGAAGCCGAACTTCATGCGTCCGAAGGCGCCAACTTCCGGCGGCAGCCCATTGAGGGGAACGGCCTTGGTGAGAATGAGCATGCCGCCCGAGAACAGATTGGCGCTTGCCAGGGTGATGATGAAGGCGTTGACGCCGGTGCGCACGATGGCGAAGCCATTGAGCCAGCCAAGCGCGGTGCCGAGCGCGAGAGCGCCGATCACGGCGAGCCACACGGGCAGGCCGAGCGTCTGCATCAGGTAGCCGCCGGTCATCACGGCACAGACGCCGATGGCGCCCACCGCGAGATTCATGCCGCCGGTCGCCAGCACCACCATCTGCGAGAAGCCGATGATGATGTCGATGGACAGCGTGCGGCCGAGGTTGAACAGGTTGAACGACGAGAGGAAGCCGGACGCCTGGGATGAAAAGAACGCCCAGAACGCAACGATGATGATCACCAGGCCGAACTGCGCGAAGAGCGCCCCGACGTTGAACCGTCGTGGCGGCAGGGACACTTCGCTGATGGTTTCGTCGCTCATTGCGGCTTTCGGTGGTTTCGCAGAACGCACGGGCTCACGCCGCGGCGCTTCGGCGGCCTGTCCTGTATGCCATGAACGAGTCGGTCCGGGACGCTGATTGTCCCGGACCGACAGCCACGCGACGGCTTACTTGCAGTCGAGGTAGGTCGTCTTGAACTTGCCCTGGATGTCCGCCGTCAATTTCTTGAGATCGTCCTTGTAGGACGAGATGTTGGCGGTATCGATCACCATGGTGCCCGAATCGATGAAGTGGGCGGTCTGCGGCGTCTTGATCCACGGAGCGTCGGCCTTCACCGTGCAGCTTCCGCTGGCCAGCAGGTCGAGTACATAGGCGCCGATATAGCCCTGACCGTAGGGGTTCTGCGCCATGGTGCCGGCAACGAAGCCGTCCTTGATCGCGTCGAGCACGATGGGATCGTCGTCGATGCCGACGAACTTGATGCGCTTGTCACCGAGCGTGCGCAGTGACTTGGAGGCAACTACCGACGGGATGTAGGCGGTCGCGATCATGCCGTCGATCTGGTCCTTCTGCGCGGCGAGAAGCGCGTTGATCTTCTGGTCGGCGGCTTCCTGCGCATCCGTATCGGCGACCGTCTGGAGCAGCTTCACCGCGCCGTTGGTCTCGTCGACTGCCTTCTGCACCGCATTCTCGCGCAGCGTCGTGTTGGGATCGACGAGCAGGCCGGCGATATGAACGATGTTGCCCTTTCCGCCCATCGCCTTGATCAGCTCCTTTGTGCCGAGATAGGCGGAATTGAAGACGTCGGTGCCGAGGCAGAACGCGGCATCCGTCGGGTCCTGCGCACAGCCGGCAAGGGCCGCGGATGGAATGCCGTTGCCCTTCAGTTCCGACATGGTGGAGTTGATGCCGACCGCGTCGCCCGGGAAGATGCCGAATGCGTTGTAGCCTTGGGCGGCCAGGCTCTCGATCAGTTCGGTCTGCAGATTGAGCTTCCAGTCGGTCGGAACCTTGAAGTCCACCGAGGCGATGCCGAAGTCCTTCTTGGCGTCGGCGGCGGCCTGTTCCCACGGCGCGAAATACGGGTGCGGGCCACCCGGGATAAGCGCGATCTTGTTGTCCGACGCGCCCGCTGAAGCAATGCCCGCAGCCAGCGCGATCGCCGACATGGCGCTCGTCAGCGCGAAAATGCGAACGGATTTCGAGTTCTGATTTCATCAAATTCCTCCCAAGCCGACGATGTCGTCACGGCTCACCACGAGCCGGCGCATCGATTGAGGCCAAGATTACACATAACGAATATCGCGTGCAATATCCGTTTCTGTCTCGCGAGAAATTGGAGAGACAGCTGCGCTGGCCGGGCCTTGGGCAATTGCCAAACCGCGCACGCAAGTCAGGGGTGAGGCCGGCTCCGCCTATTACCTGTGACGTAATAATCGGCCACATGATGGAACTGCGGCAGCGGCATGAAGGCGCCTAGCAGGCAACCAGGGCGCAGCCGTGTGTAACAAGAATGCAAACATTTGATACAAGGCGGAACAATAAATCAATCGCGCGCGTGCTACTTCTTGAAGTATCGTTGTAAGGCGGCAGCAGCCGCGGTGCATGAACACTCAGGATGAGATGTAGTTTTACATTAAATCTGAGAAGAAGTTAGTTGCGCTCGGGTCAATTTCGGCTTGTTTGGCCAAATTCCCTCAGCGTAAATTTAGCGGCGGCGAGTAGAGGCCAGACATCGCACTTTGCCTGGGTGGCGACGCGAAGCAATTCGTGGCGGGTCTGTTATTCGAATTTTCTCGGGTAAAGAGCGATGGCGAGCTACGCACGGGAAGACCCGGTTGAATTCGCGAGGTTGATCGCGCACTGGCGGCGCGCGCGCGGTCTCTCGCAGGAGGCACTTGGCGCAATCATCGATCTGTCCCAGCGCCACATCAGCTTCATCGAGAATGGCCGCACGCGACCGAGCACTGCCGTGCTCCGCCGCATCATCGATGCCTTGGCCCTTTCCCATGCCGACGGCAACCGGCTCCTGAACCTGCTGGGCCATAGCGCTGCGCTCGCACCAGAGGAACCGGACTGGCCGAGCGATGGTCCGCACGCACGTTTTGGGCGGGAACGATGATAAGCGGACTTGAGCCGCTTCCTGCCTCTGCCGTTGCCGCTCAGGGCGATGTGCAGTGCCTGAGTCTGGTTCAGGCCGTGTGGTGGAGCGAGATCGCAGAGCGTGCGGAGGTCTTCGCCGATGGTGTGCTCTGCCACCATCGCGTCGTGTTTCACCCCGAAGGCATGAGGCGCTACGTCGAGAACTGGGAGGATTTCGCAGCCTACTATCTTCAAACCGTGCTGCGCGAGAGACTGCGCAACCCGGAAAGTGGAGACAAGGTGCTGCGCGAAATTCTCGCTTTGACGCCGGTGCCGGGGTCCTGGCTGGAAATGGACGTCGACTTCCGCGATCTCGGCGGCATGGTGCTGCGCAGAAGAACGACGCTCGGCACCGTGAATTTGGCATATACGACGTTTTCAATCGCTCCCTCGCCTGCGATCGATCCGGAGATCGTGATCAATTGCCTTCGGCCGAGCGACCGAAGGTCTGCCGCGATCGTCGAGAGGCTGCACCGACTCACCAAGCCCGAGGACGTCCACGAGCGGCTTCGGCCTGCGCTCAGCGGGAATACGGCCTTCGGAATCGAATTGCCGCTTCCCTCCGACCCACTTGGAATCGAGGTCCCCGCGCGGGATCACCTGCCAAGGCCCCTCCTGTCACGTCCGCTGGACGAGGGCTCGCCTTGCGGCCCTGAGCCTGCGGGCACATCCAGGAAGGCGAAAAGATCTCCACTCGGCACGTTGGCGCTGATCTCCCCGCCTCAGAACCGCGCACCAAAGCGGGCTTCTGCTGACAAGGTGAGTTAGTCACTGCCGACACCGATCTCGCCGTCGAGAGACGCTGCCGCTGCGTGCCGGCTGCGCATCACCACCCAGGTCGTCAGCCGGCCCGATACCTCTTCGGGGCCAACCACCGCCGGCCATGCCGTCGCTGGCGCCAAGACCGTGATCGCTGCGACGCCGGACTTGCGCGACGCCGGACTTGCGCGCCGACGTCGCCCGAGCCTTTCGCACGTCGAGAATCGTAACGAACAGGGCGACAACGGCGGCACGCTGGAGCTGACCAACATGGCCCAAGGCGGCCTCCGCGCGACGATCCGGCTCAGCACGTGGGCTTGCCAGAGGGCAGCTGCACGCCATCGGCCTGAAACACGTAGCCCCGCCCCCACACCGACTGGATGAAACCGGGTTGGTGGGCCGCCGATTTGAGTTTTCGGCGCAATCGCTTGATGAGGTTGTCGACACTGCGGTCGCCGGCGCCCGCATGCTGGCGCGCGCGCGAAATCGCCAGTAGTTCCTCGCGGCCGAACACCAATCCGGGATTGTCGACCAAGTGCCGCAACACCTTTGCCTCACTTGGCGTCAGCGCAATCACACGACCGTCCTCATGCACCAGCTGGCGCCCATTTTCGGCAAAGCGCCAAGGTCCGAAAGTCTCAACATGTCCGATAGAACTTGCGGTCCCCCGCCGGCGCAATACGGCTCGGATCCGAGCCACCAGTTCCGCCACCTCGAACGGCTTGGCGATGTAGTCGTCGGCGCCCATCTCGAGCAGAGACACACGGTCGACAAGTTCGGTGTGGGAGCTAACGACGATGATGCCGGTAGAGGATGTATCGGCGATCTCCCTGCAGAGCACGCGACCGCTCACTCCGGGCAGTTGTAGATCGAGTAGCACCAGATCCATGTCGAGCCATCCGGTGGCACGGGCATGCGGAGCATCCTCGGCAATGCGGACGGAATATCCCTTTTCAGCCAGAAGGTGTGCCATTTCCCCGGCCAAAGCCGTGTCGTCCTCGACGATCAAGAGACGCGCGCCGGAAGTGCTGGGTTCCATGTTGCGTCCTGTTCGAAGACCGTTGTGGCGTTTGCTCGGTCACGGCGTGCGAGACTGAAATCGCGCAGATTGCCCCCCAAGGCAAGGCGCGTCGAACCGCGATGGGCAAGCGGCCAAGGCAGAAACGCTAGCTCCTCGAGCCGCGATTGGTGATCTGGAGCGCCAGGTTGTCGCCGTCGTCATAGCGCCCTACGGCGGCGGGTTCTTCTTCGAGATCGTCGAGCGTCGCGATGGCTATGCCGGCTACGGCGCGCCCAACGCGATCTTCAGGATTGCCGCCCAGCGCCGGTCCCTGCCGCCAGAAGGCATGCCGAGACAGTGAACGGCGGCGTTGCGAGTGGCCTGGGGCCCGTCGTAGCCTGTCGGCTTGGCGCGAACGAAGCGCGCTTCACTTTGGACTGTTCAATCGACAGGAATGAGCGTCGTCCGCTATGGCGACCGTGGAAAAGTGCGCTTCGGGCCGACGTCGTGGCTAGGCTCCTGCCGTACTCTTCGCCCTGCGCGTGTCGGGGTGCCGGGCGGCCGGGATCGCCTCGGTCTCGATCGCTGTCGTTGTCATGATCGAACGGATCAGGGCCATCAGTTCGACCACCGGCCGGGAAGGCGGGGTGCCGAGCGGCGTGATCACGCCGTAGTCGTTGCTCGTCGCGGGGTTCAGGGGGCGTAACTCGATGGGCATGTCGCGCAACAGGCTGGCGATCAAGGCCGGCACGATGGAGACGCCAAGCCCCTGTGCCACCAGCGCGCAGGTCGCCTCGACGGAATGGGTTTCAATGCGGCAGCGGATGGTCGACCGCAGCGCCTTGAGGCGCAGGTCCAGCTCCCGCCGATGGGCACGCTGGCGCCCAAGCATGATCAGCTCGTGGCGCAACAGCTCGGAGAGCTCGACCGTCTCCTGCCGGGCGAGAGGGTGTCCACGCGGCATCACGCAGACCATGCGGCTCCGCATCAGCGGGAAGACCTGTACCTCCTGCTCCTCGGTCGGCAAGCGGACAAAGCCGAGATCGGCGGAGCGGTCGACGACCAACTGCTCGATCGCGTCATAGGGGCCTGAAAGAATCTCGATCGACGTGCTCGGCCGATCGGCGAGGAACGTGCTGACGATGCGCGGCAGCACCGTCGTGGTCATCGAATGGGGAAAGGCGACCTTGATGAAAAGATCGGTCGCCGCGCCCGAGCGCAGGTCTTCGGCCTTGCGGCGCATCAGCGCCAGCCGCTCGATCGTCTGCCCGACCTCGGGAATCAGCGCGTGGGCCTCGGCCGTCGGCACCAACCGCCCGCGATCGCGATGAAACAGGGCGAAGCCGAGTTCGGCTTCAAGCGCGGAAAGCTGCCGGCTGATCGCGGATTGGGACATCTGCAGGGCCGATCCAGCGGCAATCGTTGAGCCGGTGGTCATCACTGCTTTGAAGACTTCCAGATGCTTCAGGTTCATGGAGCCCCGCGCCGACCGGATAATCGCCCGCGTCATCACCCAATGCGATCTTGTCATAATATTGCGGGCGCGTCTTCGCCGTGCCTAGTTTGCGGTCATGGGCGCCATGCCGGCTGACGGCCAATGACGGGCGGGGGAGCGGAGCGGGGATGACGGTCTTCATCATTCGCCGCCTCATGCAGGCCGTGCTCGTCCTCTTCCTCACATCGCTGCTCGTCTTCGTCGGCGTGTATGCGATCGGCAATCCGATCGACATTCTCGTCTCGCCGGATGCCACGCAGGCCGAGATCGCCCAAGCGGTCCATAATCTTGGCCTCGACCGTTCGCTGCCCGAACAGTACCTGACGTTCCTGTGGAACGCCGTGCATGGCGATCTCGGCCGCTCCTTTGTATTCAACCAGCCGTCGATCGAGCTGATCTTCAATCGCCTTCCGGCAACCCTCGAGCTTGCCTTCGTCGCGCTGTTCCTCTCGCTGGTAATCGGCATCCCCCTCGGCCTCTGGTCGGGGCTGAGGCCGAACACCCTCTTTGATGAAACGGTGATGACCGGCTCGATCCTCGGCTTCAGCCTGCCGAATTTCTGGCAGGGCATGATGCTGGTCATGATCTTTTCGGTCTGGCTGGGCTGGCTGCCGTCGACCGGACGCGGCGATACGGTTGCGGTTTTCGGCATAACCACAAGCCTGTTGACGGCCTCCGGTCTGTCCCATCTCCTGCTGCCGGCCCTCAACCTTTCGCTCTTCAAGATATCCCTTGTCCTGCGGCTCACGCGTACGGGTGTGCGCGAGACGATGCCGCTCGATTTCGTCAAATTCGCGCGTGCCAAGGGCCTGAGCGAGCAGCGCATCGTTCTGGTCCATGTCCTGAAGACGATCCTCATCCCCATCATCACCGTGATCGGGGTCGAATTCGGCAACATCATCGCCTTTGCGGTCGTTACCGAGACGATTTTCGCCTGGCCCGGCATCGGTAAGCTGCTCATCGATTCGATCATGCGTCTCGATCGCCCGGTGATCGTGGCCTACCTGCTCGTCGTCGTCTCGATGTTCATCGTGATCAATTTGATCGTGGACATCCTCTATTCCGTTCTCGATCCCCGCGTTCGGCTGGCCTCGGCATGAGCGCGGTCATGAACCTTGGCCTGCGGCTGCCATCGCGCGACACGCTGCTGGGTCGTGCGCTTCGTGGCGTTCTCGCCAGCCGCAAGGCGACCGTCGCCGCTGTCGTCTGCATCCTGCTGTTCCTGGCGGCGGTGATCGGCCCGCACCTCGCGCCGCAGAATCCATACGATCTTCTTCAGATCGATATCTTCGATGCCAAGCTGCCGCCCGGCGCGGCCACCATGCATGGCGGCATCTACTGGCTCGGTACCGACGGGCAAGGTCGCGACATGCTGTCGGCGATGATCTACGGCCTGCGCACCAGCCTTGCTGTTGGCCTGTCGAGCGGCGTCTTCGCGCTTGTCGTCGGGACGGCCCTCGGGCTGGCGGCGGCCTATTTTGGCGGCCGGGTCGATTCCCTCATCATGCGCGCCGTCGATCTGATGCTTGGCCTGCCGACGATCCTTGTCGCCCTCATGCTGCTCGCCGTCCTGGGCCAGGGCGTATGGAAGGTCATCCTCGCCCTGATCCTCGTGCAATGGGCGTCCTTTGCCCGCGCCGTGCGGTCCACCGCGCTCGTGGAAAAGGGCAAGGAGTATGTCGAGGCCGCCCAGGGTCTCGGTCTCAGCTCGCGGCGGATTCTCTTCGGCCACATCCTGCCCAATTGCATGCCGCCGATCATCGTCATCGGCACGCTCCAGGTAGCCAACGCCATATCCGCCGAAGCAACGCTGTCCTTCCTCGGCATCGGCCTGCCGATCACCCAGCCCTCCCTCGGGCTGCTCATCGCCAACGGCTATCAGGTGCTGCTCTCCGGGCAGTACTGGATCAGCGTCTATCCTGGTCTCCTGCTGCTCGCTGTCGTCTTCAGCATCAACATCGTCGGGGATCGTCTGCGCGAGGTCCTGAACCCGCGGCTGGCGGAGTGAGCCGGCCATGACCGCCACCCTCTCGATCGAAGGTCTCAAGACCCACTTCTTCACCGACGCGGGGCGTCGTGAAGGCGGTCGACGGGGTCGATCTTCAGGTTTCCGCCGGAGAGATCGTCGGTCTCGTCGGGCGAGTCCGGATCAGGAAAGTCGATCACCGGCTTCTCGGTGCTCGGGCTGGTTGATCCGCCCGGCCGCATTGTCGACGGCCGCATCCTTTTTCACGGCGAGGACATCGTCGGCATTCCCGCCGAGCAGATGCGCCGCCTGCGCGGGCGACGGATCGCGATGATCTTTCAGGACCCGATGATGACGCTCAATCCGGTCCTGTCCATCGAGACGCAGATGGTCGAGGCGGTGCTTGCCCACGAAAAGGTCGGCCGGGCTGCGGCGCGCGAGCGCGCCCGTGACGCGCTGGGCCTTGTCGGAATCCCGTCGCCGGACGAGCGCCTGGCGTCCTATCCGCACCAGTTCTCCGGCGGGATGCGCCAGCGCGTGGCAATCGCGATCGCGCTGCTGCACCGCCCCGAACTGATCATCGCCGACGAACCCACCACGGCGCTCGACGTCACCATCCAGTCGCAGATCCTGTATGAAATACAGCATCTTACGACAGAGCCTCGGCTCGGCGTTGGTCTGGATCACCCACGACCTCGGCGTGGTCGCCGGCCTCGCCGACCGGATTGCGGTCATGTATGCCGGGCGCATCGTCGAGTCCGGGCCGGTCGGCGCGGTGCTCGATGCACCGGTCCACCCCTACACCATCGGCCTGATGAACTCGGTGCCGGCGAACGTGCCGCGCGGCATGCCACTGCGACCGATCGCCGGCGTGGCGCCGCCACCGCTGGCCCGCCCGAGCGGCTGTGCGTTCCGCGACCGTTGTTTTGCCGCCTCGACCGCCTGCCACGCCGAGCCGGCCCTGTCGGAGGGCGGCGAGGGACGAACCTGGCGCTGTTTCCATCCGCAGGCGAGGGCGGCGGCATGAGCACGCCCCTGATCGCGGCAAACGACATCTCCAAGCGGTTTACCCGCAACCTCGACTATGCCGAGAAGCTTGCCCGCAGGCTCGGTGCCAACATCGACGAGCGGATCGTGCGCGCTGTCGATCGACGTCAGCATCGCCGTCCAGCCGGGAGAGGTCGTCGGCCTCGTCGGCGAATTCGGGCTGCGGCAAGTCCACGGTCGGCCGCATCATGGCCGGCCTCATGCCGGCGAGCGAGGGCACGGTCGCTGTTCGACGGCGTCGATGTCGCCGCGCTTGCTCCCGAGGAACGCCGGCGGATCCGCCTGACCCGCCAGATGATCTTCCAGGACCCGATGTCCTCGCTCAATCCGCGCAAGCGCGTTGCGCGAGATCATCGGCGAGGCGCCGATCGTTCACGGCGTCGTCCCCCGCCGGGAAGTCGACACCTATGTCGGCGACCTGATGGAGATGGTCGGGCTCGACCCCGTCTACCGACACCGCTATCCGCACCAGTTCTCGGGCGGCCAGCGGCAGCGCATCGGCATCGCGCGCGCGCTTGCCGTCAAGCCGCGCTTCATCATTTGCGACGAGTTCGGTCGCGGCCCTCGACGTTTCGATCCAGGCGCAGATCATCAATCTGTTCATGGAGCTGAAGCGCGACTTCGGGCTGACCTATCTTTTCATCAGCCACGATCTCGGCGTGGTGAAGCATGTCAGCGACCGCGTCGTCATCATGTATCTCGGCCGCGTCGTCGAAGCCGCGCCTGCGGACGCTTTCTTCGCCGCGCCCAACCATCCCTACACGATCGCGCTTCTGAACGAGGCGCCATCGATCAGCGAACGGCGTCGCAACTTCAGGCCGGTCAAGGGTGAGATTGCTTCGCCGCTTGATCCGCCGTCCGGCTGCCACTTTCCACCCGCGCTGTCCGAAGGCGTTCGACCGGTGCCGCATCGAGGCGCCTGTCCTGAGGCAGATCGCGCCGGACCATCTCAGCGCCTGCCATCTCAACGACCTGCCCATCCGCCCCTCGGAGGATGCGCCCCATATCACCAACCAGGCTTGAAGGAGGAAAGATGTTTGACCTGAAGCGTATCTCAATGGCCCTCGCCGCCGCGGCGATCGGGCTTGCCATGGCGAGCGGCACCGTCGCCGCCGCCGACCTCGTGATCGGCAGCTCGACCGAGCCGTCGGCGATCGACCCGCACTTCTCGCGGACCGGCAGCAACCAGCAGATTGCGGCGCACATATTCGATTCACTGGCCGATCAGGACGTCAATCTCCAGATCCATCCGGGCCTCGCTGAATCCTGGCAGTTGGTCGACCCCACGACCTGGGTCGTCAAGCTGCGCGCCGACGCCAAATTCACCGACGGCAATCCGGT
This sequence comes from uncultured Alphaproteobacteria bacterium, assembly GCA_963822975.1. Classification (GTDB taxonomy): domain Bacteria; phylum Pseudomonadota; class Alphaproteobacteria; order Rhizobiales; family Kaistiaceae; genus CAVSRC01. The sequence goes on along the minus strand of CAWGJV010000001.1, from coordinate 4,717 downwards.
GACTTCCGCCGACGTCATCTTCTCGATGGAACGGGCAAAGGACATTCCGAACAGCCCGGCGCCATTCACCGCCAACGTCGCGGGCATCGCGTCCATGAAGGCGATCGACGACAAGACGATCGAATTCAAGACCAAGAAGCCCATGCCACAGTTTCTCGAGACTGCGGGGCTGCTCTATATCGTCGAGAAGGCGGCGGCCGAGGGAAAGTCCATCGAGGATTTCAACAGCGGCGTCGCCGCCATCGGCAGCGGTCCCTACAAGTTCAAGGAATGGATGCCGGGCGATCATCTCACCCTCGTCCGCAACGACGGCTATTGGGGCGAGAAGCCGGACTACGAGACCGTCACCTTCAAGTTCATCTCCAACGACGCCGCGCGTGTCGCGGCGCTTCGTGTCCGGCGCTGTCGATCTGATCGACGCCGTGCCGCCGAACGATGTTGCGTCGCTGAAAGCGGTGGCCGGGCTCAAGATCTTCCCGGTGGCGTCCACGCGACTGATCTATCTCGCCCTCGATTCCAATCGCGATACCAGCCCGTTCATCACCGATCTGGACGGCAAGCCGCTGCACGCCCAATCCGCTGAAGGATGCGAAGGTCCGCGCGGCCCTGTCCGGAATGATTGACCGCAACCTGCATCATCGACCGCCTGCTTGACGGCGCCGGCGTTCCGGCCGGCCAGATGGTCGGCGAAGGCATGGGTGGCTACAACCCCGACCTCAAGCCGGATGCCTACGATGTCGAGGGCGCCAAGAAGCTGCTCGCCGAAGCCGGGCTGCCGAACGGCTTTGGCCTCACCATCCATTCCTCGAACGATCGCTTCCCCGGCGACGGTGACGTCGCGCAGGCGACTGGGCCAGATGTTCGCCCGCGGCGGATTGAAGGTGAACGGCGTCTCGACCCTGCCGTACAACGTCTATGCGCCGGCCGCGACCAAGCTTGAATTCAGCGTCTTCCTCTATTCGATCGGGAACTCGACGCCCAATTCCGGCCAGTCGCTCCGCAACGTCATGATGACCTACAACAAGGAAGCCGGCACCGGCGCTTTCAATCGCGGTCGGTACTCGAACGCCGAATTCGATGCGAAGGTCAACGAAGCGCTCACCGAGTTCGATGATGCCAAGCGCGAAAAGCTGCTTGAGGAAGCCGCGGTCATTGGCTTCGCGCGACCACGGCATCATTCCGCTCTACTGGCAGCAGGTCTTCTGGGCGGGCAAGGCGAGCGTCGACTTCACGCCAAGCCGGCGCGAGGACACGCTAGCCATGAACGCGCGCGTCGCAAAATAGAAAAGGCCGGCTCCGGTGGACATCACGCTGCTTCCGCCGCCGGAGCCGGTCGCCACGGGTGTCGTCGTGCACCGGGACGTCATGGTCCCGATGCGCGACGGTGTCCGCCTGGCCACTGACATCTACCGGCCGGCCGACAATGGCGGGCCGGTGGACGGCCCGTTGCCGTCCATCCTGGAACGCACGGCCTACGGCAAGAGCGCCCGTTCGCGCTCGGAGGTCGAGGTCGGGATGGCACAGCCGATGACGCGCGCGGAGGTGGCGAGCCATTTCGTTCGTCATGGCTATGCCGTCGTGTACCAGGACTGCCGCGGGCGGAATGGCTCGGAAGGCGCCTTCACCAAGTATCTGTCGGAAGGGCCCGACGGCTACGACACGCTGTCGTGGCTGTCGCACCAGCCGTTCTCCAACGGGCGGGTCGGCACCATGGGGCTGTCCTATGCCGCCCACACGCAAATGGCTGCCGCCTGCCTCGATCCGCCGGGGCTTGCCTGCATGGTCCTCGACTCGGGCGGCTTCGCCAACGCCCATCGCTGCGGCATCAGGCAGGGCGGTGCGTTCGAGCTGAAGCAGGCGACATGGGCGTGGAACAATGCGCGCGAAAGCGCCTCGGCGCGCGGCGAGACACTGGCGCTGAGGGCCCTTGAGGCCGAGGACATCCGCGCCTGGTTCAAGGCCATGCCGTGGAGCGAGGGGCGCTCGCCAATCCGCTGGGCGCCGGAATATGAGGACTACCTCCTCGAACAGTGGCGCCACGGCACCTTCGACGACTACTGGAAGCAGGTCGGCATCTGGGCCGAGGGCTATTACGATCGCATCCCCGCTATCCCCGTGGCCATGATGTCGAGCTGGTACGACGCCTATGTCGCCTCGACCCTCACCAATTTTGCCGGCCTTTCCCGGTCGGGCCGCCCGGCGCCACAACTCATCATGGGGCCGTGGCTGCACGGAAACCGGAACTCGACCTTCGCCGGCGATGCGGAGTTCGGCACGCAGGCCACGATCGGCGGCAATGTCGCGCCGTCCTGGCTGGAGTTCCGCCGCCGCTGGTTCGATCGCTGGCTGAAAGAGATCGACAACGGCGTCGACGCGGAACCGCGGGCGCGCATCTTCGTCATGGGCGGTGCGACGGGTGCGCGCACACCGACCGGTCGCGTCGATCATGGCGGCAGGTGGATCGCTGCGGAGGATTGGCCGCTTCCCGGTACATCCTTTCAGGATTTCTATCTCCATCCCGATGGCCGGCTCGCCGGGCAACTGCCGCCGAAGAATGCCACGCCCTTCGTTTACGACTTCGATCCCCGGAACCCGGTGCCCACCATCGGCGGCGCGCTCACCAGCGGCCAGCCGGTCTTCGAAGGCGGTGCCTTCGACCAGCGCGAGGCGGCGCGTTTCTACGGTTCCACCAGACCCGGCCTGCCGCTGTCGGCGCGCGCCGACGTGTTGAGCTTCGAGACCGCACCGCTTGGCGAGGACATGGCGGTCGTCGGGCCGGTCGTGGTCGTGCTTCACGTCGCCTCCGACGCTTTGGACACGGACTTCACCGCCAAGCTGATCGATGTCCACCCGCCTAGCGCCGACGACCCGACCGGGTTCGCCATGATCCTCACGGACGGAATCTTCCGCTGCCGCTATCGCAACGGCTACGAGGCGCCCGAACTGCTCGCGCCGGGCGAAGCCTTCGAGATCCGAATCGAGCCCTTTGCCACTGCCAACCTGTTCAAGGCCGGTCATCGCATTCGGCTCGATATCTCGTCGAGCAATTTCCCGAAATTCGACGTCAATCCGAATACCGGCGCGCCGGAAGGCACCGGCCGAACGACCTGCGTGGCCCGGAACACGGTCTATTGCGACGCGACGCGCCCATCCCGTGTTGTTCTTCCGATTGTGCCAGTCAAATCGCTCGTACCGCTCAAACCGTCAGGCTGACGCGCGCCCGGTCGTCCGGCGAAAGGCCGCCGGTCATCTGCTCGAATACCAGCGCCGCCTCGCCGCCCGAGAGGACCTCCGGCGCGGGGGCCAGCCCGCTGCCGGCCGGTCGCCCGACCGCGACGGGGCAGATCTCGATGCCGGCGAAGCCGCTTCGGTCGAACCGGCAGAGGCAGATGGCGCCGGTCCACACATCGATCTTCTGCGCGTCGTAGCGCTCGGCCCGGTGCGTGTGGAACATGAGGTTCCCCAGTCCGGCAAGGATCGGCCGGCCGCGGTGAAACGAGATCGGCTGGAGAACCGGCGCGCCCGTGCCGGCAATCACATCGGCGCCGTGCTCGATCAGATCATGGCCAAGCGCCGTGAACCAGGCGGGCGTGACCGCCCAGGTCGGTTCCCAGTGATGGTGATGCAACGATACGAGCACGACGTCGGCGGCGGCGCGCGCCTCGGCCAGCCGGGCGTGCATCCGCTCAAGGTCGTCAGTATTCGGGCGGCGCATGTCGGCCACCTTTGCCCCGCGCTCAACCGGCAGCCCGAAGAAGTCCAGGGTTTCCGCGGCCACTGAGTCTCTGTAGCCGACCTCTGTGCGCCCCGCCTGCCGTCGGTCCTCACCCGTCTCGGCGAGCAGCCGGGCAAGGGTCGCATAGTCGTCTCCTGGAACCACCAGGCTGCGATTGGCACGCAAGGGGTTGATGCCCGCCCGCTTCGGCGCGGCGTAGACGATCTCCGGCTGCGGGCCGCAATCCGCCGCGAGAATGGCCACGCGGACCCCGTCAACGGTCCGGATGGTGGGGCGGCTGGCCTCTTCGAGGTTCGCCCCGCCGCCCGTCACCGAAAGCCCTGCTGCCGCCGCGGCCGCATGGGTGGCGGCGATGCCGGGCGGTCCGAGGTCGAACGCGTGGTTGTTGGCGTGGCCGACATCGGTGACGCCGAATGCCGCGAGGCTGGCGAGCGTTTCGGGCGCCGCCACGTGAAGCGTGCGGGTCTTCGTCGGCCACGCATCTCGAGCGAGAACCGTTGCCTCGAAATTGGCAAACAGCATGTTGCTTCGTGACAGGACGTGCCGAAGCGCCGCCGAAGGTGGCGCGACCGGCGTCTCGACGAGCGCCTGCCCCGTAACTCCGATTGTAACGTTGCTTTTGTCCATGCCAGTGACGCACCGATGACGATTCTTGTGTGTACCACCCTACATCACCGCCAGCCGGGCGGGGTGTCTGGCGCGGGCAGGTTGCCTCACGGGTTCTCACGACTAAGGATGTCGGACCCGCGCCGCACGGTGCGCTGGCGAACATCCTCGCCCGACATGCGCGCAGGGAGGAGGCGACCCGCCTCAAGGAACGCCGAGGGCAAACTCCAGGTTCATCTGCTGCCGCATGCGGTTTTCGATGCGGCGGGTTCAGCGCCTCACGGCGCGCTCCCCGACGACCGCGCGGCAGCTGTTCCTGCGCAATCGGCGAGGCCATGCGACCGAGCCGGGCATTCCGGAGACTCTGGGCAATCT